>NZ_VSWH01000001.1:1975000-2633333 GCF_009602705.1 Chryseobacterium vaccae
GGCATTCCTCTCAGAGCCAGAAAAAATACTCCTCCAATGATGGAAAGAGGAATTGCAGTATAAATAAGTAAGCTTTCCTTTACAGATTTAAATGCAAAAAACAGCATTACAAAAATAAGTGCAAGTGCAATAGGAACCGCAATCATGAGGCGCTGTTTGGCATTGTTGAGGTTCTCAAAAGATCCTCCATAGGTCATATAGTAACCCGTAGGGAGCTTCATTTTCTGATCTACTTTTCCCTGCAGCTCTTCAACAATGCTTTGTACATCCCTGTCCTTTATATTAAAACCTACAACAATTCTTCTTTGGGCATTTTCTCTCTGAATCTGGTTGGGACCATTCTTCACTTCCACTTTGGCAAGCTGAGACAGCGGAATCTGATTTCCAAAAGGTGTGGGAACCAAAAGATTCTTAATATCGGTAACATTTTTCCGGTCTTTGGTATCCAGGCGTACTACCATATCGAAGCGTTTTTCACCTTCAAACACCAGCCCTGTACTTTGTCCGGCAAATGCCGTATTGACAATTCTGTTAATATCTGCAACAGATAGGTGGTACTGGGCAATTAAAGGGCGGTTGTATTCTATAATTACTTGAGGCATCCCGGAAATAGGTTCGATGTAAAGATTCTGTGTTCCTTCAACAGTTTCTATAATTTCACCAAGTTTCTGAGCATTCTGGGCAAGAACATCCAGATCATCACCAAAAATTTTCACTACTACATCCTGTCTTGCTCCGGTCATCAATTCATTAAAACGCATCTGCACAGGATATTGAAAGCTGGCTGTAATTCCGGGTACTTCCTGAAGCTGTTTCCCCATTTTATCCGCTAATTCGGGAAAAGTAGAGGCAGAGGTCCATTCTTTTTTATCTTTCAGGATAACCATCATATCCGAAGCATCCATCGGCATTGGGTCTGTAGGCACTTCCCCGCTTCCGATCTTTGTAACGACCTTCTGCACCTCAGGAAATCGGGATTTGAGAATGTGTGCCGCTTTTTGGGTACTCTCAATTGTTGTGGTCAAATTACTTCCCGGAAGCACTCTTGTGTCTACGGCAAAATCTCCTTCTTCAAGGGAAGGAATAAATTCACCTCCCATTTTGGATAAAATGAAAACGGCTGTTATAAATAAGACTGCCACTACCCCAAAAACTATTTTAGGTACTCTGAGAAGTTTGAGCAAAACTGCAAGATAGATCTTCTCTACCTTTTTCATCATTCTGTCTGATAAAGTAGGTTTATTGCTTCTTTTTCTCAGCAATACCGCACTCATCATCGGAATATAGGTCAATGAAAGTAAAAATGCTCCAAGCAGTGCAAAAGCTACGGTCTGTGCCATGGGTTTGAACATTTTCCCTTCAATTCCCTGCAGGGTAAGAATTGGCAGATAAACAATCAGAATAATAATCTGTCCAAAAACAGCACTGTTCATCATCTTTCCGGCAGAATCAGTAACTAAAGCATCCATTTCTGTTTTGCCCACAGAAAATACTCTTTTGAATTTTGAATTATGGGTAAACTGATGCAGAACAGATTCCACAATAATAACTGCCCCATCAATAATAAGCCCGAAATCCAAAGCCCCAAGGCTCATAAGGTTCCCGCTGACTCCAAAAAGGTTCATCATGCAGATCGCAAACAGCATAGCCAGTGGAATTACTGAGGCTACCAAAAGCCCGGCGCGGACATTTCCTAAAAACAGGACCAGTACAAAGACTACGATCAGGGCTCCTTCAGTAAGGTTCTTTTCTACCGTTCCAATAGCATTATTTACCATTTTGGTACGATCCAGAAAGGGTTCTATGACAACTCCTTTAGGAAGTGTTTTCTGAATCTGGGTAATTTTTTCTTTTACATTTTTTATAACCTGATTACTGTTTTCACCTTTAAGCATCATCACCACAGCTCCTGAAACTTCTCCCTGGTCATTAAAGGTCATGGCTCCATAACGGGTGGCAAAACCTGGTTTCACTTCAGCAATATCTCTTATGAACAGAGGAACAGTATTTGTTTTTGTTGCAATAGAAATATTGTTGATTTCTTCAATACTTCCTACCAAGCCTTCACTTCTGATGTATAAAACGGTAGGCCCTTTTTCAATATAGGCACCTCCGGTATTCTGATTATTTGCCTGTAACGCATCAAATATATCATTGATCGTTATTCCATAGGCATTAAGCTTGTCTGGATTTACGGCAATCTCATACTGTTTCAGCTTACCGCCAAAACTGCTGACTTCCGCTACTCCCTTTACTCCCAGCAGCTGTCTTCTTACAACCCAATCCTGGATAGTACGAAGCTCTGTGATATTGTATTTTTTTTCATATCCCTTTTCAGGTCTTACGACATATTGGAAAATTTCGCCAAGTCCTGTAGAAATGGGACCAAGCTGGGGATTTCCTATTCCCTGTGGGATAACAGCCTGTACCTGCTGGAGCCTTTCAGCAACCTGCTGCCTGGCCCAGTAGATATCAACATCATCTTCAAAGACAATGGTGACCAGCGATAGTCCAAATCTGGAAAAGCTCCTGATTTCCTTTAATCCTGAAATATTATTGTTGGCCTGTTCTATAGGAAAAGTAACAAGCCGTTCTATATCTGTTGCACCAAAAGACGGGGCCATTGTAATAATCTGTACCTGATTATTAGTGATATCCGGAACAGCATCTATAGGCAGTTTGGTGACCTGATAGGAGCCTATTCCGATAAGACCCAGCATCAACAATGCAATAATGAGTTTATTCTTTACAGAAAACTCAATGATTTTTGTAAGCATAATGATTGATTATCTTAATTATTGTAATGAAATTCTGGTATCCTAAAACGTAACCCCAAGTATCTACATTTCATGTAAACACCTATAAGGAAACAGAATACCTTCCCAATCAAAAAATGACTGAGAAAACAGATTAAGATTGACAGAATCTTGGCGGCTGCCAGATAGAATTGAGGATTTCTTTATTGTAAAGAGCACTCTTATAAAAGACCTTTTTGATCTCGATAGGGCTAAATACTTTCCCTATACAATGAAAATCTAAGGAAGGATTAATAGTGAAAACCACAGATAACAGGTTTGCATGTGAAACAAAAGGCAATTTCTGGTCCTGATCGTGGTCACTGTCTTTCACAGGATGATCATAATGAGTCTTCAGAAATGCAGTAAGTGACATTTCAGGACTCAGATTTTTATGCTGAATATAATGCTCAATAAGAAGCGGCATTTTCAAAAGCTGATACAGTTCGGTTGTAGAAACCAAATAGAATGATAATAACAATATGGAAATCAGCTTTTTCACAATATCAAAATTATGAAATATTTCATTAAGAATGATTTTAAATAAAAGAATGAGAAATTGTTTCGGCTTATATTAACTTATAAACTGCATTCTTATTGAGATCGGTACCATTGATCTTATTGACATAAAGAGCTTTGTGAAAATTAGAAATGGCGGCTTGATAATTTTTCTTTTTCTTAAAATAAAGTCCAATGACTGAGTAATTAATCATCATAGACTGATCGTCCAGAAAATTTTTAGCTTTTAACCGCATCGATGCCATCGCATAACGATAAGCCGAATCTACATCCAGCTGAGAATAGATATTGCTGAGATTGGAATAGTTTAAATATTGAAATCTCTTTTGCTCTTCAGTATTCTTAATCTCGCTTCCACTCTGTACTTCTTCAAATACCTTTTTGGCAGCATTTCTGGGTTCGTTTTTGTCTAAGTAAATGTTGGCAAAACTGCTCAAGACGTTTGCCTTTGCATAAAATATTTTCTCACTTTTCGGATTTTCCTTTTGCAGCAGGTCATATGCGGAACTTAAATAACTTATTGCTTTATCATGAAACCTACTATTTATAACATTGAAGCTTATGAAGACACCGAAATACTGATGATTTCGCAAGAAGGCATTAAAGAAATGACAAAAGTTACTGCTTTCAATGAATTGACAAAACGACTGGACATGAACCACGGAATTGCAATGCAAAACCGCGTTAACAATGCAATTAGCCTGCCTGCAGTTGAGCGTTACAATAATCTATTTAAAACTCATCCTGCATGCATCGTATCTGGGAATTACAAAAGAAACTTTGAGCCGTATCCGAAAACAAAAATAATTTTCAAAATCTTAATTAAACCATTTCCTGATTTCCAAAGGTGAAACTTTGCTTTTGACTTAAAAACTCAAAACAATTCTTCAAGCTTAATCAAAGTTTCCTAGAAAATATTTTCCATAAAGTTCAGCTTACCATTTTAATTAAAAATGCAGACCAACTAGATCTGCATTTAAATTTTAGAATTATCGAAAGCTAAAGTATATACTTAAAGGTTTAGCTTTTAAATGTTTCAAGTGCCCAATCCTCAAAAAGTACCTGACCAGCGGAGTACTGACCAGCGGGGACTAAAAGTGAAGTAGGAACAACAAAATGCATATACTTATTTTCATTGTCTATAATCACTTTTTTATCCTGACCGGTAATTTGAATATACTCAGAGACAAAAGCCTCCATTTTGCCTCGTCTTGGTCCTGCAATTTCAATGGTGTTATTTTTAGGTTCTTCCAAAGAAAATTGTACTATGAACTCGGCAACATCATCAAGTGCAATTGGTTGATAGTCTAAGTTCGAAACAAAAACTTTATCCCCTTCTCCCTGAACTTGGATGATGGCTTCCACATGTTCGTGAAATTGTGTTGACCTAATTATAGTGTAAGGTATACCTGAGTTTTTAATAGTATCCTCTTGAAGTTTTTTTGCTCTAAGATAACCGATTTCCAATGCATCATCTGTTCCTACAATTGATAGAACGATATGATGCTTAACACTAGCATTCAATTCTGCTTTGACAAGATTTTTTCCCGCAGTCTCAAAAAATTGAAGTGCATTTTCTCCTTCGGGAGAAGATGAATTTGATAGATCGATTACTATTTCAGTTCCGGTCAATGCTTTCTGAAGCCCTTCACTAGTAAGGATATTTACACCTTGTGATGACGAACCAATTACTACTTTATGACCAAGTTTTTCCAATTTGTTAGTTACAAGCCTCCCTGTTAGACCTGTACCCCCTACTACTAAAATTTTCATATCTGATTTATTTAATATTGTAAAGTTTTTAAAATAAGCTACGCACTTGAACACCAAAGGGATTTTCAAACCAATATCTCCAATATCCATCGGTTCCTCTTTTAGCATAATCATTAGATGTTCCTCGCATACATATTTTTTCACCATTATTCGCAATACCTGCTATATTCCAGTCCAAGATTAGTGATGCTAGATTACCATCTACATAAACATTCCTTGTTGTAATTTTGATTGGCAATCCGAATTTAAAGAAGCAGTCCAATTCTCGCGCAATCTCCAATCTTCCTCTCCGAGGCTCACCGTTATCATTAATAAAGATTGCATCTTCCTCATAGAAACGAAGCATAGTCTCCGTATGGAAAGAATTCATATGAGCAAGAAAAGAGTCGACTATTCCCTCGGGAGTTTTTGACAATGAGAATAATGAGCTTTCAACAAAATTCTGTCCAATCATAAGACTTAAATTTTCTTTAGAAGTAATTTTTTTGTCTTACAAAATTGAGCAATTGGCATATGCAACGCCACTCACAAATTAAGGTAAAAGGTGGACAAAATAAGGAACAATCTTAATGATCTAAGGTTTGGTCTGAGTTTTCAGCGTATTTCTTCCGATATTCACTTGGCGAGCAACCTGCTTTTTTACTAAACAGCCTGATGAAATATTTGGTATCTTGATATCCTAGCTGATAGGAAATTTCCTTGATGCTTATTTCCGTATAGTAGAGCAATCTTTGCGCTTCATTCATCACTTCCTTTTGTATATGTTCGGAAGCGGATAAACCGGTTACTTTTTTTACTGTATCGCTTAGATGTCCAACAGTTATATTAAGCATTTCTGCAAATTCAGATGGACGCTTTATACTCCGGAAATGTGATTTTACAAGATTCCTGAATTCCTTCGTGAGACTGATAGAACGTAGACTGATACTTTCGGAATTAATGAATGATTGGCGTTTGTAGCATAAAACTGCCTGTTCAATAAAAGCTGAAAGCAATGGTTCTTCAACTTGCCTGTAAGCGCTATCGTTCAGATCTTGTAATTTCATCATTGAATCAAAGATTGTTCTAAACCAATCACGCTCATTATTGGAGAGAGCGATAATCAAGGTTCCCTCTAACAAATTATCCAAACTGGTTTGTGCCGTTCTACCGATATGACGGCTTTCAAAAGACAAATAACAACCGGTTGCGCTAAGAGTCTCTAGAATCTGATGAACTTGTCCAGGAGGAGAGATAAAAAGTGTCCCCACCGGCATTGTTAAATGCTTAAAATCAAATACAACTTCAAGCTGATCAGCTTCAATTAGCATGCAAGTATAATGGTCGTGCCTGTGGGGTGAAAGTGCTTTTATAATACCTGGTGTAGATCCGTTCCAAATACCAACAGCAATCCCACTGCTGTAATCCATTCTATTTAATGTAATTGAATCGTTTTTAGGCATAACAATTTCTTTGTACAACTAATTTAGTTTTTCTTTATTTAATAGTGTGTATTATTCAAGACTAAAATTAAAGAAGCTAACTAAATGTGCAATTTTACATCCGTCACAAAATTAAAAAACATCCATTTTTAACAGTTATCTAAAATTCCAACGTTGCAAACAGACAGAATTGATAACTAAAACAAAAAATTAAGTATATCGTTGCCTTGATCGGTTGGACCTTCAGTTTATGAATCAATGAATTATTTAAATTTCATTTGGATTGTTTAAATAAAAGCATGATTAAACTATAATAAAAACAGGTAGTATATAGTAACAAGCAACTTTTACTATTTCAAAAAATAACCATTACCTTTACATCTTCTTTAAAACTAAAATAGTTATGCAAGGCAATACAGCGTACAGAAAGAAAATAATAAGATCCAGCTATGTCAAATTAATCGGGATATCTATTATCGTTAGTATTATCTGTTGTCTTATATCTTATACCTTAAAACATTTGACAGGACAGGTACAGGAATACCTCTTTGAAGAAATTATAACCACGGAAAACAAATTGTTAATCTTTTTACCAAGTGTAGGCATTACAGCAATCTATTTCCTACGTAAATATTTCTTTCAGAACAGAAAAAATAAAGGAATTAAAGAAATATATACAACCCTGGAAACAAGAAAGGATCATCTTCCTTTTTTTAAAATACCTTCTCATTGCATTAATGGCTTTTTAACGGTGATTTTTGGAGGATCTACAGGAGTCGAAGTATCAACAGTAGTTGCCACCGCAACAGTTGGTAATCAGGCCTACAAACATTTGCATAGTGCATGGGCCTACAAAACGGAGCTGATATGTGCAGGTATTATAGCGGGTGTAACCGTACTCTTTGGAAGTGCGTTGGGCGGTTTTCTATTTGCATTTGAAGTTATTGCACGTAAATACAATAAAACCTTACTGATCAGTGGAATAAGTTCGATGATTGTAGCTCATCTATTTGTACATTTTTATGACTCAAATCCACTATTTACATTTAAGGTACAGGACTGGCGGTGGCAATCCATACCTTTTGCTGTGATACTAAGTTTAATCGGAGGTATATTTGCCCTTTATTTTACAAAAATTGTCATCTACGCAAAAACTTTTTTTGGTGGGATTAACAACAATTTCATCCGCGTAAATTTAGGTGCCATAACTGTTGGGGTATTTATATTTTTTCTTCCGGCTTTATATGGTGATAGTTATCACGGACTTGGTAAAATCCTCGAATGTAGTTCGTACGACATTGTTAATCTCGCATATTTAATTCCTCTGGTTTTGCTCATCTTCATAAAGCCATTGGCGGCTTCCCTCACTCTCGGCGCAGGCGGTGACGGCGGTGTATTTGCCCCGAGTATTGTTACAGGTGCATTTTTAGGGGTATTTTTTGCCCAATTCTGCAACCATTATTTAGGTACCCATCTTGTGGTTATTAACTTTGCGTTATTTGGAGCCGCTGCCATGCTTTCCGCAGCTATTCATGCCCCTCTTACTGCCATGTTTATTATTTCCAGTATCGTACCGTCTGGATATCTATTGCTGTTTCCTTTATTCATCAGTAGTGTTATTTCTAAAATACTGGCAAAGAAAATCTATCCTTACAATGTGTATACTTACAAAGAATTTTCAAGCAGCCCGAATGTAGTAAATTGATTAAAAGTACCGTACGGTATTTAAATATAACAAATCATAACAATAAAATCTTTTTTGTTTATATTGGATTATTACATTTACTAAAAAAGTAATTTGCAAAAAACTTTACAACTAGAAGTATTTAAATATTAAAATCGGAATTACTAATTCCTTTTTGATTTGGCTCAAACGAAGGAAATCATAAATAAAAGTGTTGGAAGATATGCTCGTATGGGGAGCACAAATAGACAAACGGCGCCAAGTGAAGAAGGATGGCGCCATTTAACTTAAATCTTAGAAAGTTTCTGAACTATTAGAATAAACCATCAGTTAATCAATTTCTCTCGGGCGCTCCAAGATAACTTGGGTACTTATCATTAGGGTTAACTATAATACGCTCCAATACGACTTCAGGATCGATCATATAAATTTTCAAAGTATGAATACCCGCTTTTTTCACATCCAGTGCTGCATCCAGCAACGCTGGTTATCAAATACTTCAGTACGGCGGGGCTTTTCACGGGAAATTAGAGCGTAATTATGACCGAAATCCGGCAGTGGTTTGAGGTTTTTTGAACGGCTGAGATTCTCAGCTGTATACTCTTTAAATTCATCGTGGTATCCCTTTCTGGCATCGAGTATAACAGGGTCACCGTTATCAATAGAAACCGCTATTCTTAATCCGCCGCCCGGGTTGATATCCTGAGTTGGTAGAATTCCAAGCAATACTGTTGTGGAACCGGACTCAGGCAGAAAAATCTGATACTCCAATCGAGGTGTCTTTTCAGGGGTTGAGCTTGGTGCTGTTGTAGGATAAATACCCATACAGGCTTCAGCTCTTCCCAAGCCAGGCAATACGATCCATTCTGCATTATCACCTGCTATCTTTAAACTGAATTTATTCGCGGGAATAGAAAACTCACCGGAAAATCCACCATAATAATCAGTTTTGCCTGCTGGTGTCACTTTTTTCAACGTATTTATAACTACCGGTACTTTAGTATTATTCTGATTAATTTCAATCAAGCCGCTTCCTTTGCCTTCAGGAGCTTTTTTCCAGTCGATATCTACATATAGGCGTTGTTCGGTTTCTGTGCTTCCTTTAGCATTACTTAATCTGATCCACGGTTTATCCGCTTTGGCTGTAAAGTTTAGTAGCCCTTTTCCACGGTTAAAGATGTCGATATAATAATGCTGCTTGTCAAGAATGTCAAATTGGGGCAGCTCTGCTTTTCCTTCTGTTCCTGGCCAAGCATTTGTACTACCTTCCACTGCAACACCCAATGAAGGTGAAGCCAACAGGGTAACCTCATCAAGTGGAGGCAAACTATTCTCCTTCGGCATCGACCAGTGTTGGTAACCCAAATGTACGTCGCTCATCATATTTTTCCATTTGCCGCCAGCAATAGAATCATTGTAACGGGTGCTCAGTTTTTTATCCAGCTCAAAAAGTTCGCGGGCACGATTGGCATAATCATTAGCACTTACCCGACCTTGCTTAGCATAAAGATTATTACGTCCTGCTGCCAGATAAATCTCTGCCACACCAGCTGAAGCTTTAACAGGATAAAGCACTAGTTGATAATAAGCATCCAAAGCCTCTTTCGGCATTTCCTTTTCCAAAGCTTCTGCTCTTGCGGTAAGATCCTGCCACCTCTTTTGTACCTTTTCGGCTTCGTGGTAATTGACAAAACTGAAAATACTCGGATCCTGTACTTCCGGCTTTCTCATCAAATTATATTTTGAATATTTTGATACTAGCTCTGCAATTTCTGCAGCGTGTTCTTTTCCGAAAATTCCAGTTGCCCAATCGGTCATGTAATCAGAAGTTTGATTAGCGGAGAGCAGTGGTTATACTGTCGATTTGTTTTTTTGTGGGATTTTCCTGAGAATAAAAAAAAACAGTACTAAAGATAAGAAACAATAAGAATAATTTTGTTTTCATTGTTATTAATTAAATAGTATAAACAGCAAAAATTTATTTTACTTTATGGTATAAAATTAACAAATATATTAAATACAGGTTGTGCGAAGAAAGTGAAAATAAATAAGGATACTGATAGATAGCCATTCACCTTTTTTCTTTTTTCAAGCCTTTTTCCAAATCTTCCATTAAATATTTCGATATTTATTTGGTTATGATTAAAAGACCGCAACAGCCAAATAAACACTTACTATTTAAATACTAATTTCTAAAATTTTCGCTTATTAAATTACATTAAACAAAAAGTTTAACAGAATTTGCTTGATAAAATGGTGGGCTATAATTCATTTTTAATTTGACTTAATCTAACCAAATCATCTATAAAAGTGTTTGAAGATACGCTCGTTAAGGTCACTTGACAGGATTATGTAATTCTACAATTCTTTCCAAATCTTCTACCAAATGTTTCGTTATCTCTTCGGTTATGGGTACAAAAAACCTCTGAAATCTTTTGATTCTCAGAGGTTTTTGATTTTTAGGGGATCAAAAAGGTGATTAAATTTTTTAAAAGAAAAATTTGTATTCCAGAGTCTTAGTATATTATTTCATTTAAGATTATAGCATCAAGAGATCATCTTTATTGTTTAAGAATCCAAATTTGAATACTTACGAATCCATTTATAAAGAGTAGTTTTAGGTATCTTATAAGTACTTACTACTTCAGGTTTTGACATTTTGCCACTGTCTATCCTTTCTAAAATGAATAATATCATTTCTTTAGTATAAATATTTTTTCTAAAGACAGGCGTGTTTATTCTTTTGATATCGCTCCCCATATTCCTTTGTGGGGAAAATAAAATAAGATGCTGAGAGTAAAGTCTAAAAAAATCGTATTTCAATAGCTTACTCCACTTCAATAATAATTCTGTAGAAAGATGTTCTTGATTGAACATTTCTTCTATTTCTACAACAGGTTTACTAAAAAATGTTGAAATACGGGAATACTCTATTTCATTTTTCACAATTTCACTCTTAATCAAAGAACCAATATGTATATTTTTAAAGTTCATGGCATAAATTGACTTAATTATTTATTTTTGAATACAATCCTAATAAGTAACCTAAATAATACTTGATCGTGTCTATATTATTTTTATTTTTTTCATCATGTTTTTTTAATTTGTTAGATCTACACTTCTCCTTAAATCTTATATTTTTTCTTCCAGGCAGCTACTGTATTCCTACTCAATTTAAAATGCAATGCTAATTGTGAATTATTAAGTTTTTCTTCTCTTTGATACTTTAACATTTCAAATATGCTTTGCTTATCGTAAGATTTATGTTTTTGATCATTAAATTTATTGTTTGGAAAAAGTACATTATTCAATTGAATAATATCTAAGCTATTCAATGTTTTTTTATTAAAAAAATCTTGGCATTCATTCAATTTTAAAGGGAATTTCTCTGAGATCAAATCCGTATAAATCTTCTTATAATCAGGGCACATAGGTCATTTTTTTCATAGAGTAATTCATAGTTATTAGTTTTTAATATATACTCGATTTTGTGTTTTTACAGTACAGAAATACTATGCGCAAATATATTTCAATAAGGTATTTCATGAAATAACAGATATCTGTCATTTTAGAAAATTACACATTTGAAGAGCATTACTGTAAAGACTAAATTAACCTAAAAATTCATCCCTATTTTCTAAATTTGTTTTTATTATTTCACTAAATTTAATGTACATTATTTTATAAAAAACAACAAATCATATGAAAAAAATTCGCCCTATTAGTACTGATGAACTGATCAGTTAAGACACAAGGGAAATATTATAATTTTTTTGAAGAAAAAATTAAGAGTATTGCAGACCATGCTATGAGTATATATTTTTGGATTCTCCTTAACCGATCGGAAAGGAAAATTGAAATGGTAAGTGAAAATATCGAACAGTTTACTCCTACTAAAAAGGAAGACTGGATTCATAGTTTTGAAAATCATTTCTACATGGAGTTGTATCATCCTGAAGACAGGGATTATTTAAATGCGGCTTTTCAGTTTGCTGAGAGAACACGTTTAAGTTTAGATAATTCCAAAAAAGAAACATTAAAATTTAATTTTTATGGAAGAATGATTGATCGGAATAATCAATACCGTATGGTTATGATTAAATCAATAGGCCAATATATTAATGATAAAAATGAAATAGAAGCCTCTTTGGTTGTGATTTATGACATCTCTCATTTTAAAATTCCTAACCTTCCATTATTTTCCGTCATTGATGACAGTAATAAAGAAACACGATATTATAAATTTATTGAAGAAAATATTCAAAGCATTGAGATTGACGTTCCCAAAATAAGCACAAGAGAAAAAGAGATTTTAGATCTGATGTGCCAAGGCTACAATACCCCTCAGATTGTTTTAAAATTATCAATATCCTATCATACAGTAGAAAATCACAAAAGAAATCTTCGAAAAAAAACCAATACAAAAACATCATCTGAGCTCATTGCATTTGTCATGATTCACAACTTAATGTAATAAAAAATTGAAAATAATTTGAATATACATCCTCTATTTTCTAATCTTACATATACAAAGTATCAGCTTTAAAATTAAAACTGATATTACATAGTTTCGTCAATCTATTTGAACATTTTCATAGTGTACATGTTATATTTTCTTCATCGCCTTATTGTAACTATAGTACCCGCTATGCTGTAAATTCCTTGGAAAAATTTTTCCATATTGATAAATCTGAATTCCATCCGGACTACCCAACCTACAATATCAATTTATATTTTCGATTCGAGTGGTTAAAAAAGTGCTTGAACCTATATGTATATTGAATAGTTTTTATAATCAATTTAAACGCTGTGCAGTAAAATAAAAATAATAGTTGACAGCATCTCTGGTAGCATGCCAAGTACAGTTGTGCCACTCTCCATTAGGAAAGGTGATCATGGCATTCACATACTCTGCTCGATCCATATCTGCACCGAAATCATCATCTCCATCAATGTTATAACTATAATAATAACCAGGTCCGGCAATAGTGGTATTAGCTCCATCAATATATCGGTTGTTTGTTGAAAGAGAAGAAACACTATATGTAATTGGAGCAGAAGTAACATTACAGAATTTGGGAGCTACATCTCCATCGAACGCAGCTTCCAAAAAATCCATTCTTAACCCGTTGATATGAATAAATTTTGCCTGGTCAACAGCATTGGAAAGTTCATAAGCAGATTTTCTATTGGTAGTACCAGTATTGGTCACTGCTCTCCCGGTCATTATATTTCTTGTTCCTCCATTGGCTGTAAATATGTTAGCAGGTATCACCACCCTAAACGATTTAATGGCACCTGCCACAAAATTATTATCATTGGAGACGGTAGTTTGTTGAAAAATATCCCATAAAGGAGCAGTTGTCACATTATTTGAATTTTTAATAACCATGACCGATTGTCCTGATTTAATAGTAATGGTGTTGCCCGTGGAAGCGGAACCGGTTTGTATCAACTGTGTACCATTTCCTTTGATGGTGACATCAAAAGAAGATGTATTTTTAATATGATACACTCTTCCATAAAATGAATTTTCTACTACATCTGCTACCACAGCATCAGGAAGGGTAATGGTAACAGTACCAGAAGCACCTACTACATTCACAAATTGATCAGTAATGGTTAAGTTAGTATCCACAGCTACCGACTTATAGTTCCCAGCATATGAACCATTTACAGTCAATGTACTATTAGAATTTTCAGTATTAATCCCGACTTGCGAATACATAATAGAGGAGACAAGAAGAATTCCTATTCTAATAATTTTTTTCATAGCATCATTGTATTTATTTATGCTACAAATTTACCTGGTATCAGTCTTTCAGAAAATAACAGATCTCTGTCATTTTTAATGTAATTCACTATTACAAAAAAGAAAATATTTTTGTTTTAGAAAATTAAAGTAACTGTATAAAGTTGAAAGGTTATAACTAATCCTGTATTACAGGCATGATATTGAAATTAGAAAAAACCAAATAAATTTTCCATTTCAAATATTTAATCGTAATATTGCGATATAATTATTCTAATCATGGGAGTAACAAAAACAGATCACTTTACAGATCAGCAAAACAAGATTGCTGTTATTGCAAAAGCATTAGGACATCCTGCCAGAATAGCGATTATTGAATATCTGCTAAAAGTAAATACCTGCATTTGTGGGGACATTGTTAATGAGCTTCCTTTAGCGCAGGCAACCGTCTCTCAACATTTGAAAGAATTAAAGAATGCCGGTCTTATCAAAGGGAATATCGAAGGAACTGCCATTTGCTACTGTATTGATGAAAATACTTTTGGAATCCTGAAAGATTATTTTTCAAATATAATTCTGACGACTACAAATCAGAAATGCTGTTAAGGCATTTTTTTAAATACATATATCGCAATATTGCATTTAACCAATAAATAAAAATTGATGAAACTATCTGAAATCAAAGAAATTTTACCAACATTAGAAAATGTTGAGTTTCAATTAGAAAACGGAGCTTTTGTTCCTGAACATTTTCATGTTACAGAAGTAGGAACTGTGACCAAACACTTTATTGATTGTGGTGGTACCATCCGCAATGAAAGAGTGGTTAATTTTCAATTATGGAATGCTGATGATTTTGAGCATAGGTTAAAGCCTGGGAAGCTTTTACATATTATCAGACTCTCGGAAGAAAAATTAGGTATTGAAGATGGTGACATTGAAGTTGAATATCAAAATACCACAATTGGAAAATATGATTTAAAATTTAACGGGAAACATTTTGTTCTTAAAAATAAAACAACAGCCTGTTTAGCCCAGGATGCCTGCGGGATTCCTGCAGAAAAGCCAAAAGTAAACTTATCCGAACTTTCTACTCATCAAACTTCTTGCTGTACTCCAAATTCCGGATGCTGCTAAATCATATAAACTATGTATCCGAAACTATTACAAACAATAGACATACTAAAAAATCAGGAAATCAGTGCAGATAGGAAATCCACATTAGCACCATTGGTTGATTTTATTCAAAAAAGATTGGAACAGCAAAAAGAAGTAATCCTTAACTTTATTTGTACGCATAATTCAAGAAGAAGCCATTTGTCACAAGTTTGGGCACAGGCTGCAAGTGTTTATTATGATATATCGAATGTAACCTGTTATTCAGGAGGAACAGAAGAAACGGCCCTATTTCCTAAAGTTGTGGAAACTTTGAACGAACAGGGACTTTCAATTATAAAAATTTCCGATACGGAAAATCCAGTGTATGCTATCAAATTTGATGAAGACAGACACCCAATCATAGGTTTCTCTAAAAAGTATGACAGTTCTTTTAATCCAACACATGGTTTTGCTGCAATTATGACCTGTTCTCAGGCAGACGGTGGCTGCCCTTTTATTGCAGGAGCTGACAAACGTATTCCTATCACTTTTGAAGACCCAAAAATTTCTGATGGTACCCCTGAACAGACGAAGATATATCATGAGAGAAGTTTACAGATTGGTACTGAAATGTTCTATGTCTTTTCACAGATAAAAAAATAAGAATTGATAAAATAAACGTAATGCAGCCCAAATTAAAATTTCTGGATAGATTCCTTACTCTTTGGATATTTTTAGCGATGTTCCTTGGGATAGCTCTGGGATATTTCTTTCCTAACATTTCTGAAATCACAAATTCTCTATCCGTAGGAACTACAAATATTCCATTGGCGATTGGTTTAATCGTAATGATGTACCCACCATTAGCAAAGGTTGATTATTCACTGTTACCCAAAGTTTTCCAGGATAAAAAAGCAATTGGAATTTCTTTAGTATTGAATTGGATTATCGGGCCAGTTTTGATGTTCTTATTAGCCATTCTTTTCCTGAAAGATGAACCCGATTATATGATTGGTTTGATTCTTATAGGTTTAGCAAGGTGTATTGCAATGGTATTGGTATGGAATGATTTAGCTAAAGGAAACCGCGAATACGGAGCATTGCTAGTCGCTCTAAACAGTATATTTCAGGTATTAAGTTACAGTTTTATGGTTTGGCTCTTCATCAATGTTTTACCCGAGAAACTAGGATTGGCTAATTTTAATGTAACGGTATCAATGGGAGATGTTACAGAAAGTGTTCTGGTATATTTAGGTATACCGTTTTTAGCAGGCTTCTTAACCCGTTACTTTTTAACCAAGCTAAAAGGTTTGGAATGGTATAATAGGAAGTTTATTCCTGAAATATCTCCGCTGACTTTATATGCACTTTTATTTACGATTGTCCTCATGTTCAGCCTTAAAGGTGATAAGATCTTAGAGTTACCATTAGATGTTTTAAAAGTAGCTGTACCACTAATAGTGTATTTTGTACTCATGTTCTTTGTTAGTTTCTTTATCAACAAATCCTTTAATATTCCTTATGATAAAAATGCGTCCATAGCCTTTACAGCAACAGGAAATAATTTTGAATTGGCGATTGCCGTAGCGATTGCTGTTTTTGGAATTCACTCTCAACAGGCATTTGTTGGAGTAATCGGACCATTAGTAGAAGTTCCGGTTTTGATATTGCTTGTAAGAATAAGTTTATGGTTAAAAAAGAAATATTATTAATGCCATTGTATAATGGAAGCTTCTCTGATTTCGCTTAAAATTTATCCCTAAATAGTGAATTTGTTTCACAAAACCTCATCAACCAGTTAAATCGTGTAAAAAATATTTTTCACAAGTAAAATATCTTAAAAAATTGAATGAAAAATCCAGTAGTCCCAAAACTTCTTCCTCATTCTTAACAATTAGACACAAACTGATTTTCATTGGCTTCTAGTAATTTTTAAAGGTATAAAGATACAAGTATTACATCTGTTGCACATTTTAAATGATGTTTACTTTAACTCTTTGTAAAAGATTAATTTAAACATCATTCGGATTAAGGAAGTTAAGATTAATGGCTGGAAGATAAAAGAAGGAGACTGGAAGTTATTTTTAGTTATAGGCACCACAGTAAAATCAGGTTATCATAAAAAAATAAAAATAGAATGACACTTATTATTAATTACTTCTCTTTCAGCTTCAAACCTATCTAAATCAGAAATTTGAGGCTATTGAAGAAGCTCAGCTGCTTTTTTAAGACCACACTTCATTAATATCTCTAAAACTTCTTCTTTTGTTTTTTTGGGATTTTTAAGGTTTAAAACCTGTTTTTTGAAAGCAGATTTCACTAATGCTGTATCTTCCTATAAAATCTGAACAATAAAATCATCAGGGTGAATAACTTTTACAGGATATTTTAAAATACTTTTGGAAGGAAAATCCTTTAAATTAAAAGTTAACAGAAAATTGGCTCCACTATACAGAGCGGCTGCTAAAACATGGCGGTCATCTTTATCTGGAAGTTCCAAAGCATCAATTAATTCTCCATAATCATTTACATCAGCTTCGGGAAAAGCAAGATTCATAGCACTTATGGCTTTCTCCAAACTGGTTTTATTTAACTCAGGTCTGTTTTTAAGAAGATTTCTTACCCATTCTTCGTGAATAGCCGATGTCCATTTAGGTTCAAAACCACCTTCAGAAGCAATATAAAGTAAAATATCCCGCACAGGAGCAGGATAGAGTACATTAGCATCCAGTAAGGCAATTGTTTTATTCATACCCAAGATTCAGATCCTGTGCCTGTTTTGTAAGAAACTTTAACTGCTTTTCACGTATTTCCTTTTGCTTTTCCTCATAATTTTCAAGATCTTCCAATTCAATTCTTCTATGGGTTCCAACTTTAAAAAAAGGGATATCACCTCTTTCTAAAAGTTTGATTAAATGTGGACGTGATATTCTCAATAGGTCAGCAGCCATTTGGGTAGACAGCCCTTTATGGGAAGGAATAACTGCAACCTCCAAGCCCTCTGCTATATTTGACAAAATACTTTTAAATAAGACAAATGCCTGCTCAGGGATCTGAATCTCTTCTTCATTGTATTTTAGTTTTACAGTTCCTCTTTTATCCTGTTTCCTTACCTGTTTGATACTGGTACGTAAAACGGATAAAGAAGTTCTTGCATTTTTCCGGTCTTCTTTTGTAATTATATTCTTAACACCTATCATTTTGATTTTAAAACACATACAAATATAACAAATAAAATATTCGAAACAAACGAAATAAACGAAATATTATTTATTCCTAAGTTTAATTTGTTATATTAATTAACAAGGCTACTACTTGATCACTTCACCAGCACCTTCAGGTGAAGTAGTAGGCTTCGGATCTTCAGTATACACTAAAGTCCCGCCTTTGATTGTCTTTAATCTAATTTGTTCAATCTTTTTGTTTTCCAGGTTTTTCATTATAATCAATTTACTGTCCGTCAAAAATAACAAATATTCTCATTGACGTACCTCTTGTTCATCTGTTTCCTAGCCGTAAACTTTACCTCCGGCGTATGATTTTCAACCTTTAACAAAATCCGACAGCCATTTCACGACACACTCACTCCAAAAAAATGTCCTACCAATGCGGTCATTCCCATTGCTACCGTTCCCCAGAAACAAATCCTCAGTATTGCGGGAGCTATTCTTGATCCTCCGGTTCTGGCTGAAACAGCACCTAGAAGCATCAGGAATACAATAGAAAATCCATACTGGAAGTAAACCATCTGTTTAATGGGTGCCAAAAGTGAGACGGCAAAAGGTAGTAAAGCCCCTACTGCAAAAGAAATAAAGGAAGCTCCTGCGGCGTGTAAAGGCTGTGCTTTGGTAATTTCGTTGATTCCCAATTCATCTCTGGCATGGGCCTCCAGAGCATTATGCTCAGTAAGTTCTGTGGCAACTTTCATCGCTGTTTCTCTACTGAACCCTCTTCTTTCGTAGATCTTCGCCAGTTCTTTAAGCTCAATTTCAGGCATCTCTTCCAGTTCTTTCTTTTCTCTGTGAAGATCTGCTTTTTCTGTGTCTTCCTGGGAACTCACCGATACATATTCTCCGGCAGCCATAGACATTGCTCCGGCAATCATCCCGGCTAAGGCAGCCAGAATAATGGTATTCCTTTCAGGTTGTGCCGCTGCCACACCAATCACGATGCTGGTTGTAGATAAAAGTCCGTCATTAGCCCCTAAAACGGCAGCCCGAAGCCACCCTACTCTGTTGACGTAATGTTTTTCTAATTGATGATACATAACCGGAAATAATATAGGTTCTATCAAAAATAAGAAATGATTCTTCCGGAATCAATATAAATTAGATGTGGATAAAACCTTTTCTATTCAAAAATTCATATTCTTTCACTGTAACCACGCAGAAATATCTTTCTATCTTTGCCTGAAATTTCAACAATCACTATCAATGAATTTACTGTACATTAACTGGGATGTAGATCCCGAGATTATCAACATATTTGGATTTCCTCTTAAATATTATGGTTTATTATTTTTCGCAGGACTTGTTTTGTGCTATATGATCTTAAAAAAGATTTATAAAGAGGAGAAACTCAGCAATCAGGCTCATGAAGCCCTTTTTTCTTACGCTGTCATTGGTATTCTGGCAGGGGCAAGATTGGGACACTGCCTGTTTTATGATTTTGATTACTATTCCCAGCATCCGCTTGAAATTATCCTGCCTATCCAAAAGGGACCGGACGGAGCTTACTTCTTCTCCGGATATGCGGGACTGGCAAGCCATGGCGGAGGAATCGGGCTGATCATCATGCTTCTTATTTATGCCAGAAAATATTCTATTAAGTTTATGAAAATTCTGGATATTATTGCGATTGCCACCCCTCTGGCCGGAGGTTTTATCAGACTGGCCAACCTGATGAATTCTGAAATTATCGGAACTCCTTCCAATGCTCCCTGGGCATTTATTTTCCGCAGAGTAGATGATATTCCAAGGCATCCTGCCCAGCTTTATGAAGCCATTTCTTACTTTTTGATTTTCTCTTTGGTTTATTTTATTTACAAAAAAGGAATGTTCAAAGTCGGAAAAGGTTTTTATTTCGGAATAAGTTCACTACTGATCTTCGTTATGCGACTGCTTATTGAGTTCATCAAAGTAGATCAGGTGAGTTTTGAACAGGGAATGAGCCTGAATATGGGCCAGCTTCTAAGTATTCCTTTTATTCTTCTGGGACTGTTTTTTGTGATCAAAAGCATCCGGGATAAAGATGAAATAAAGGTTTCATAATCCGTTTATGAAAAAATAACATCATTATAAAAAGCCTCCGGAATGACATATTCCGGAGGTTTCTGTTATAACTTTTAAAAAAAATGGCTTAAGAACTTACAGATCATTAAGCCAAGTGTATTCATCAGTCGAATACTAACTCTCCACATTCATATCTTCTAATTATTGCTGGTCAAAGGTGTTACTTACTCTGTTTCTTTAACCAAAAGTAGATCTTCTGTACAAGCTTTGAAAAAAACATCTATCAATTGATCTTAGCCATCTACCAAATTCATCAGTCTGAATCTTAATCAATTTTATTTGAAATCAATAAAAGGCTTATACGTTCTTCCTACCGGCAGTTTTTTACCATTTACCTGCATCATGGCGGAAGTTTTCACTTCTACTTTAGACTTAGAAATAATATAAGATTTGTGAATCCGGATGAACGTTTTCGGATCCAGGCTTTCTTCTATTCTGCTGAGCGGCATTTTCACGGTAATTGTTCCCGCTTTTGTATGAATATGGATATATTCCCGTAAGCTTTCGATGTAAAATATATCATTCAAAATGATTTTGATTTGTTTTTTCCCGCTGCTGATAAAAATATGATCACGGTCTGCAGCTTCCAGAAGCGCTTCTTCAGCACTGATCAGGTACTTGAACTTTTCCACCGCTTTCACAAATCTGTCATACGGAACAGGTTTCATCAGATAATCTACAATATCAAGCTCATAGCCTTCCACTGCGTACTGATGATAGGCCGTCGTAACAATGACAAGGGGTGGATCTTTCAGTTTTTTCAGAAGATCGAAACCTTTTACTACCGGAAGATGCAGATCAAGAAACATCAGGTCAATAGAATGTCTTCCCAACAGAGTTCCTGCATATACAGCATCTGCGCATTTTCCTATAAGGTGGAGGTCTTCGTCTTTATTCACGAAACTTTCAAGAATATCAGAAGCAATCGGTTCATCTTCAACAATGATGCAATTGTATTTTTTAGTGGCCGGATGTGTCATTCAAATCAATAGTTAGGTGTACAATGTAATGGTCTTTTTTATCTTCAACAACCAGAATATGCTTTGGATAAAGCAGTTCAAGCTGTCTGCGGATATTTTTCAACCCTATTTTAGTAGAATTGCCATGAGGTTTTTCCTCTTTTGAATTTTCAATACGGTAATGGAAGATCCCGTCTTTCAATTGAATATCAATATGAATAAATTTCTGTCCGATACTCTCCGAAACACCATGTTTAAAAGCATTTTCTACAAACTGTATCAGAATAAGCGGCGAAATTTCCTGTAACGGGCGGTCTACATTTTCATGAAAACTGACTTCAAGGTCATAATGCCGGATCTGCTGAATCTGGATAAAGTCACGGATATTATCTACCTCTTTTTCAATAGAAATGGATTTTTTGGCTGCTTCATAAATATTATACCTCATCACTTTGGAGAGCTGCAGAATGACTTCAGGGGTGCCATCCGCCTTTTTAAGGGCCATTCCGTAAATATTATTAAGGGTATTGAATAAGAAATGAGGATTAATCTGAGCCTTCAACATCGTCAGTTCCTGATCCAATTTTTCTGTTTTCAACTGGGATAGCTGTTCTTTAAGAAGATTCTTCTGTCTGGTAATTTCAACCCCGAAAACCAGACCTACCATAAAAATAAGATCCATAAATGAATTGAAAGCCACCAATCCATTGATAAATCCTGACGGTTGTTTCCCGTCTAGTGTTTCAATGGCTCCGTAGATATGAGGATAAATGATATAATGGGTAAACAATCTGTGAGTAAGTACAGCCAAAACAATCATAAGAAGATACAGAACCGGCTTCAAAAACCTGTTCAGTTCTATCTTCTCATATAAATAAAGCAGTGAATAAGCCAACGGAATTTTAACCAAAAGATACCCCAGCTCCAGAACCAGTGTATTCTGAAGTCTTACCTGCCACTCTAAACCAGGAAACTGATACCTTGACCAATAGAAATCCAGATACACTTCCAGAATATAATAGAGAATCCAAAAAAGCAGATGGACATATAATTTTGATTTTATGTAGGGTTTCAAATCTGTGATGATTTATAATGCAAAATACTATCTTTCAATGAAAAATAAAAATAGAATAGCTATCAAAGAAACGTATTCGTCTATCAATGGTGTCTTTTCTTTTCAGTCGGACATTCAGAAAACATTAACTGTAAAAAGCTGCATATAAGAAGTACATTGAATTCAATCCCGTTGGTTCCGCCTCCTACTACAAACCAGCCATTCTGCCAGTGAACATAATAAATCCCGAAAATAAAGATCAATATATTACATACAGCTACGGGCCTGATGAATGAATCTACCCAGATTAAAGCTACAGAAGCAAGATGAACAAGCTTTATCATCCATGCCAAATACAGTCCAAAAGGACTGAAACCGATAGTATCTAAAAAAAGAAGTCCAAAATTACTGACATCACCGCTAAAAATAGAAATAACACTATGCATCAGCAGAATAGCCGAAAGACCACACCGGAGAAAGAAATACTTTTTCATGAAACCAATTTAGAAAAATCATGAAAAAAACTGACTGACAGCGTATATCAACAGCTGACAAGTGTATATAAAAAATGGATAACCGAACACTCAGTTATCCACCATCCATTATTTCGAAAATAAACTATCTGGTTGTATAGCCGCCGTTGGCAAAAATAGTCTGACCAGTGATCCACCACCCGTCCGTTACCAGAAATTCAACCAGAGGGGCAATATCCTTAATATCGGTAAGCCCACCCAATGCTGAAGCTGATTTATGATAGGCTACGGCATCGTCTGTTTCCTGGCCATAGAAAAATGGAGTATCCATTGGACCAGGAGCAACTGCTGTTACTGAAATTCCTCTACTTCCAAACTCTTTAGAAGCAGCTCTCGTGAAATGCTCTACCGGTGCCTTTGCTCCTGCATAGGTAGAATACAATCCTGTATAAGCTGCCAGCAAAGAAGTCACAATAGTGCAGATCTTTCCATTATCATTCAATTTTTTTCCGGCTTCCTGTAAAAAGAAATAGGCTGATTTTGAATTGACATTGAACATGGTATCATATTCTGCTTCAGTAGTTTCCGCAAATGGTTTTTTAAGCACCATCCCTACTGTATTGATCGCAATATCTATTCCTCCGAATTGAGAAACGGTTTCATCAAAGAATTTTGCGATATTGTCTACCTGGGTAAGATCTCCCTGAAATAAAAATGCCTCAGCCCCCAAAGCCTGAACTTCAGCCAGTGTTTTCTCACTTTCCGCCCTGGAACTTTCACTGTTATAGTGAATAGCCAGTTTTGCTCCTTTTGCAGCAAAATCCCTGCTTAACAGTCCACCTAAATTTTTGCCTCCTCCGGCAATTAACACTACTTTTCCTTTAACATCTTGTGTTGACATTGTATATTGTTTTATGTTACTGGAACAAAGATGGATAATGAAAATAAATCTATCATGGTGAATCTTTCGGAAACTACAATTCATGGTGAACGCTCTATAAAACTGGTCAAAAAATAAAAAGTATTCACATTTTTTTGAAATTAAAAAATGCTCCTATATCCCACTACATCACAGAAAGATACACTTATAAAACACTATAAAAACAGTATATTCCCAGACTGAACAAAGGACAAAATTCCAGTATTTGTGAACTTTAGGCATAACATTTGCTGCTAGAAAAAACATATTATGAATAACACCACTTCATTTTTATAATATATTATTTTCCACAATCCTCAGCATGCTGGGGATTTTTTCTACAACTAAATCTATTATTTTCGGACTGAGAACATCGCTTCAGCCTTTGAAAGCAGGTTCTAAAGATGTAAAATACAGGGAAACACAGGATCAGGACCAGCAAGGCCCGTTTAATTCAGAAAATATATTTTTGATAATCAAATATTTAAAACGGTGTCATTCATTTTATTATTCGTACCTTTGTACAAATTAGTAAGCAGGAAACTGCCTTCGCTTTCTGTTGTGGTTTAAAATACCTCTTTTTTCTTTCAGTTTTTGCTTTTTCAGCAGCTGCATTTTTAGCTTTTGATTCTTGTATGAATGATAGGATTTCAGAGTACTGAACCGGATGATTAAGAATCTTATACAAAAGACGGAACAAAAAGCTAGCGGCAGAATCAACAACGTTTAGGCAGACTAAAATAACTTATATTAACCCGGAAACTAAATACTAAAAATAATTTATGGCAGACTCTTTTTCTAAAAAAGAAAATTTTAAGAAAAAAATTCAAAAACAAAAAGAAAAGGCGCTAAGACGCGAAGAACGTAAAACGAACAACAACAAAGGTAAAGAACTTGAAGATGTTTACATGTATGTAGATGAATTCGGAAGACTTACCTCTACGCCACCTGAAGGAAGACAGGAGGTGAACCTTGATGAGATTCAGCTTGGTGCTGCTCCTATTGTTGAAGAAGATCCTCGTAAAACAGGAATCATCACATTCCACAGCGAGAAAGGATATGGTTTTATTACTGAAGATAAAACGAAGGAAAACATATTCTTTCACAATAACAGCTGTACAGAACTGGTAAAAAAAGGAAACAAGGTTTCTTTTGAAAAGGAAAAATCTCCAAAAGGTTTTTCAGCCGTTAACATTCAGATTGTTAAATAATCTTTTAACCAAAAACAGACAGCCTTATCAGGCAAATCCGTTTTTAATATACTACAGAAGCCACCTTTTCAGGTGGCTTCATGCATCGTAAAAAAAAGTAAAAATTAACAGATTAGATATTAATCTGCATTAGTCCAGCTTTCCGCCCAATGCCTTAAACAGCAGAACGTTATTTCTGGTATTCTGATGCTGAAACTGAAGCAGGTCCAGTTCAGCAGTCAGTTTGCTTTTCTGAGAATTAATCAGTTCAAAATAATTGGCATAGCCTGTCAGATACAAATCATTGGAAACCTCTACTCCACGGTCAAGAAATCCTACTTCTTCAGACTTCAATTGTAATACCTTCTCATAGATCTTCGTTTGTTTCAGAATCGACTGCAGCTCGTTAAATGCCGTAGTAATGCTTTTCTGATAATTTAAAAAAGCGATCTCCTGCTCTTTACCGGCTACATTAAATTCATGCTTTAGCTGGCCTTTATTAAAAACAGGAACCATAAGCCCTCCCAACAGCTGTCCCGCGAGTGATGCAGGCCTGAAGAATGTTCCGGCAGAAAAAGCATTCAACCCAAAACTTGCTCCCAGATCTATTTTAGGATAAAAGGCAGCTCTTGCCGCTTTTGCATCAGCCTGGGAAGCTTCCAACACATAATAATTCGCAGCTACATCTGGTCTTGAATGAATTACAGCTTCTATATTGATATCTTTATTCAGGATTTCCATATTGGTAGGCATCAAAGTTTTTCCCCTTTTTACGCCGCCCCCATAACTTCCCGTCAGCGTTGTAATCGCCTGCTCCACTGTAACGATCTCTACTTTGATATGTTCAATCTCAGCAAGCCAGTTGTTATTCTGAGCCTTAAACTGCTGCACCGCCAGCTCCGTTGCTTTTCCTACTTCTCTTTGGGCAAGAACAATCTCGAACGCCCTTTGCTGAAGCTTATAGTTCTTCTGATAAATAGCCAGCCGGTTATCCAAAGCAACCAACTGATAATAGAGATTCGCAATATCGGTAAACAGTTCTACCTGCAGCAGTCTTAAACCTTCAGCAGAAGCCAGATATTTCTTCTGGGCAGACAGCTTTTTATTTTTAAGCTTTCCCCATGCATCTATTTCCCAGCTGCTTCTTGCCCCCAGCCAGTAATTCGGAGTGAAATCACGGTTAATCTTCTGATCCTCCGCAATATTGGGTGAAAGGTTTGTATCATAATTTCCAACCCCTTCCATCGTATATTTTCCATAACGGTCCCCTGAAGCTGCCGCTCCTATTTCAAGAGAAGGAAGAAGATCCATTTTTGATCTTCGGAGAAAGCTGTTGGCAATATCTACCCGCTGCTGAGCAATCTGAAAATCAGGGTTGGCTTCTATTACTTTTTCAAAAAGTTCCTGCAATTGAGGATCTGTAAAATAAGCCTTGAGATTGATCGGTTGAAACTTATCTTCACTATTTTCAGTCTGGACAGCTTCACCCGGCAGGGTTCTGGCTTTTTTAATATCAGCAACGTTCGGAACAGCACATGAGGTGAGTGCCAACATTGTGATTCCATATACTATAGGTTTATGATTTAATCTTTTCATCTTTCTTCTTATTTTCAAGTTTCGCAAAGAATATATATAACCCCGGAATGATCACCAGTCCGAAGATGGTTCCGATAAGCATTCCTCCTGCTGCAGCGGTACCGATGGAACGGTTTCCTACCGCTCCGGCTCCCGAAGCAATACACAACGGAATAAGCCCTGCTACAAAAGCAAAGGAAGTCATAAGGATCGGACGTAAACGCTGTTTCGCTCCTTCAATAGCTGCCGGAATAATATCATACCCTTCTTTATTTCTGGCTACGGCAAATTCTACGATCAGAATGGCATTTTTTGCCAAAAGTCCGATCAGCATGACAAGGGCAACCTGTGCATAGATATTATTATCCAGCCCTGTCAGGACCAGCGCGATATAAGATCCGAAAATACCAGTCGGAAGGCTTAAAAGCACCGGCATTGGAAGCAGGAAACTTTCATATTGTGCTGCCAGCAGAAGGTATACGAATAAAAGACAGATCAGGAAAATGTAAACCGTCTGATTTCCGGAGAGGATTTCTTCTCTCGTCATTCCGGACCATTCAATATCAAAACCCCTCGGAAGCGTTTCCTTGGCTACTCTTTCTACAGCTGCAATGGCATCACCGGAGCTGTACCCATCAGCAGGTTCTCCGTTGATCATCGCTGACATATACATATTATACCTCGTCAGAACTTCAGGTCCATATACTTTTTCAATGGTAATGAAGGTTGAAAAAGGGACCATTTCACCTTTGTCATTTTTCAGGTATAAATTCAGGATGCTTTCCGGAGTATCTCTGTGTTCCGGACTTGCCTGTACCATTACTTTATACATCTGACTGAAACGGATAAAGTTGGTGGCATAATAGGACCCCAGCATCGTCTGCAAAGTAGACATCGCATTATCTACCGAGATTCCTTTTTTAGCCGCCATATCATAATCCATATTGATCATGTATTGCGGAAACGTAGCATCAAAGCTGGTGAAATTATTCTGCAGCTCAGGAGCTTCATTCAGTTTTTTTACAAAATCTTTGGTGATTTTATCCGTATTTTCAATAGTTCCTCCGGTTCTGTCCAGCAAACGAAGTTCAAAACCACTCGTATTTCCGAATCCCGGAACGGTAGGCGGTGCAAAAATCTCAATCTGGGCATCAGCAATACCTTTTGTCTTGTCAGAAAGTTCTGTGATGAGATCATTGACTGAAATATTCCTTTCTTTCCAGTCTTTAAGGTTAATCATGGCCATTCCGTAAGAAGATCCCGCAATTTCAGTTACAATACTGTATCCGGCAAGGGTGGTTACGTTTTCTACGCCTTCAATTTTTTTGGCGATAACTGTTACTTCGTCCAGAACCTTTTCTGTTCTTTCAACCGTAGCTCCCTGTGGTGTGGTAACGCTTACATACACCATTCCCTGATCTTCCATCGGGATAAATCCGGTGGGAAGAAACCTGCTGGTAATTCCTGTCAGAAGCATAAATAAAAAGAGTAATCCAAAGGTAACTACTGTACGGGTGGCAAATTTTGAAAGGATACCTACATAACGGTCCGTTAGTTTTTCAAAACCTTTATTGAAACTCTGGAAAAACCTGTCAACAACCGTTTTCTTTTTATCGTGGCTGTGAGGTTTCAAAATAATGGCACAAAGTGCAGGAGTAAGGGTTAATGCATTTACCCCCGATATTACAATACTTATGGCCAGTGTCAGTGAGAACTGACGGTAAAATACTCCTACCGGACCATCCAGAAATGCTACCGGAATAAATACTGCTGACATCACAATGGTAATCGCCACTACTGCTCCTGCAATTTCTTTGGTTGCACTGATTGTAGCTTCCAACGGCATCATCCCTTCCTCCATCTTCACGTGAACGGCTTCAACAACGACAATCGCGTTATCCACCACAATCCCGATGGCAAGAACGAGAGCAAATAAGGTCAATAAATTTACTGAGAAATCCAGCATACTCATAAAAGCAAAAGTCCCTATCAGTGCCACAGGTACGGCAAGAACCGGAATCAAAGTGGAACGCCAGTCCTGCAGGAAGATAAATACCACAATTCCCACCAGAATAAACGCTTCGATAAGCGTAATCAGTACCGCACTGATAGAGGCATCAAGAAATCGGGAAACATCATAAGCCATGTTATATTCCATTCCGGGAGGAAAAGAAGTTCCTTTCAGTTCTTCCATTTTGGCCTTTACGCTTTCAATCACTTCGGATGCATTGGAACCGGGACGCTGCTTCATCATAATGGAGGCAGAGGGTCTTCCGTCTGTTTTTGAAACCATTCCGTAATTCATCGCTCCAAACTCTACTTTTGCAATATCTTTAAGCTTGAGAATGGTTCCGTTGACATCTGATCTGATCGGAACCTCTTCGTATTGCTTAGGTTCAAAGAATTTTCCTTTGTATTTAATAACGTATTGCAGCTGGCTGGAAGTCTTTCCGGAGGTCTCTCCTACTTTTCCCGGTGCTGCCGAAATATTCTGTTTCTGCAAAGAACCAATTACTTCGTCTGCCGAAATATTGTAAGCAGCCATCTTCTGCGGATCCAGCCATACCCTCATAGAGTATTCTTTCTGACCCATAATTTCTGCCCTTCCTACTCCGTCAATACGTTTCAGCTCCTGAAGTACGTTGATATCTGTAAAGTTGTAGATGAACTGCTCATCCTGACTGGGATCTGTGCTGGTAATATTAAGGTACATCAGCATACTGTTTACCTCTTTTTCAGTAGTTACCCCGGCCCGGATTACTTCTTCCGGAAGTTCATCGAGGATAGTGGTTACCCTGTTCTGGACGTTTACTGCTGCTACATCGGGATCCGTTCCCACTTCAAAGAAAACCTGAATCAGGGTAAGCCCGTCATTGGAAGTTACCGTTGACATATACGTCATTCCGGGAACCCCGTTGATGGCCCGTTCTAAAGGAAGCGCCACCGCATTGGCCGACACTTCGGCATTGGCTCCTGTATATTTTGCGGTTACCGTTACAGAAGGTGGTACAATATCAGGAAACTGAGTGATCGGCATTTTCATCAATGCCATGATTCCCAACAATACGAATACAATGGAAATAACCAACGAAAGAACCTTTCGTCTTATAAACATTTCTACCATGGTAAGTTGATTTAAAGATGAAGGTTAATATTTCTTTTTGATTTTAATGATATCGCCGTCTTTTAAAGACTGTGTTCCTTCATAAATGATCACGTCTCCTTTTTTAAGACCGCTTTCCACCATATAAGAATCTCTTAAAGTGGTTCCGATCTTAATGCTGGTCATTTTTACTTTATTCTGCTTATCCACGACAAATACATAGGTTTTATCCTGAATAGAAAATGTTGATTTCTGTGGGATCAGGATGGCATTATCCTGCTGTTCGGAAATAATAAGCCTCCCTGAAGTACCGTGCTTGATGAGACGGTCCGGGTTTGGGAAGAGTACTTTATACCGGATGGAACCTGTAGTTCTGTCGATTTCTCCTTCAGCTGTTTTTAAGGCTCCGTTGAACTGATAATTGACTCCGTTCGGAAGGGTAAGCTCAATTTTCTGATGGTTTCCGATCTTATCATTGGCCAAAAGTTCAAAGTATAAATTCTCCGGAATAGAAAAGTAAGCATAAACTTCGTTAAGCTGTGAAAGCGTGGTAAGCAGGATTCCGTTTTCTACAAGACTTCCGTCTTTGTGTGGAATTACATCAATCACGCCGTCAAAAGGAGCTGTAATTTTTGTAAAGCTTATCTTTTGTAAAACGGTTCTTCGTTCAGCATCAGCATAGGCGTATTTTGCTTTGGCTGATGAAAGTTTAGCCTTTACCATTTCCAGCTCATTATTGGCTACAAATTTCTTAGCATGAAGGCTTTGAATCTGCTTCAGTTCTACCTCTACAATGCGTACATCAGCATCTGCCTGCTTCAGAGCAGCATCTGCTTTCAGCAATTCCATCTGCAGTTCGGCATCATTGATTTTGAATAATGGCTGCCCCTGATGCACAAACTGGCCTTCATTAACATAGATATGCTGGATAATTCCTCCTATCCTGGAACGGATATCCACATTTTTCTTGGCCTGAATATCGGTTACGAACTGGTTATTCACAAGAGTATCTTTTTCTTTGATTTCCAGCACGGGAACTTCCTTCTCTTTATTTTTGTTTTTTTTGTTGTCTTTACTGCATGACACAGCGAATAATATTGCAAGAATGCAAATTATTACGTTTTTAGAATACATCTTAAGTTGTTTAAGTTATAAAATTTCGTTAAAATAAATTGGTTTTCAATAACTTAAACTAGTACAACTGGAGAAGATGGAGAAAGGATTTGACACCGCAGATGGATGAAACGGCAATATCCGGGAGCGTAATTTTTGAAGTGATTTTTTCAATTGCTGAGAAGTCACCGGATGCTTCATCAATTTTGCGGGCCGCATTTTTTACAATTTTAGAAACTGCAGACACGGCATGGGCATTCATATCCGTTTCTTCGTAAAAATCGAGGATATGAACATTGCCTACCTGAGGTACACATGGAACATTCTGCAATGATTTTTCTGCCCATTTCGAATTGAAAAGGGTAAAAACCAACATGAAATAAAAAAAGATAAATGACTTCAGGCCTGCCATGTCAAAAGAATACTTAGTTTTTCAGTAAAAACAATAGTTCTGCAAAATTATGGATTTCAGACGAGGTTCACGGTCTTTTAAATGTTAAAAAAACTTAAACAATGAGAGTTTTACCAGAAAAAACTTTGAGGGTATTCAAAAGTCTCATTTTAAGAGATTATGTGTATGGGAAAAATCTTTTAGGCACAAAATATTTTAACACTTTGATTTTTAACAAGTTCACATAAGCTCTTTAAAAATCTACGATTTTTATTGGGCTGATTAAAAAAATCTGCGTGATCTGCCCAATCTGCAGGCTTTTAAAATATCCACAAACATCAGCGTAATTTGTGGAATCCGTGGGAAACTTTTAAACATACAAAATACTTCACCATTTATTTAAAGTTGAAAAAATGAACACCATGAATTCATTTCATCTTATCTGAATTTAATTTCAGAATTATTTTTCTCCAAACATTTTCTCCAATACCTGATAGCGGTAATCAAAGATCTGTTTCAGTTTATTTCTTACCATAAGACGGTGGGCTATATTTCCAAGAAATCCCATTGGCAATTCATAATCTATAGTATCTTTCATCAATACTCCTTTTTCATTCGGGATAAATTCATGATGATGATGCCATAGTTTATAAGGTCCTTTTTTCTGAAAATCGGTAAAACTTTTTTGAGGATCTACCTGAATGATCTCGGTCTGCCATTTCATTTTAATACCCAATAAAGGGGAAACGTAATAGTCAATGAGCATTCCTTCGTAAATCTCATCATTTTCCATTGTGGTGATTACCGTAAAGTTCATATCTTCCGGGGTGATCTCTGACAGGTTATTGGCTGAAGAGAAAAATTTCCAGGCGGTTTCCAGGCTGCAGTTAAGCTGCTGTTCTCTGTAAAAGCGGTGCTTCATTGTTTTTTATTTACTGATAAATCCACATTAAAACGGGTTTTCCGGCTTTCTGCAGCATAGGGTCAATTTCTTTCATGGCATTATTGGAAATGGTGGGACATCCCCAGCCCTCCGGAGAACCTTTCGGAAATACGTCTTCATCACTCATCAAATCCCACGAATGAAAGACAATGAAGCGTCTCAGAGCATTGTTGTTGGTTTTTTCAAGGCCGTGCATCAGGTATTTCACATTAATTCCCCAATTGCTGTACCCTCTTTCTCCAAGCTTATATTTTCCCAATGCGGAAAGATGGCTTCCATCTTCATTACTGAACTGTGGATTGGCTTTAGACCCATCAGCACTCCAGGAATTCGTACCACATCCATGCCCAACCAGATATTGTTTTGAAATAGTTTTATTTTTAAAATCCCAGACAAAAAATCTTTTGATCCCGGAATGCAGGCTCATATCGATCAGGATACAGAAATCTGTATTCATCTTCGTCGCGGTGCAGAATCTCAGGGCTTCTTCTGCTTTGGCTGCTATTTCAGACAGATCAGCTTCCGGCTTTTTTTCAGTCTGAACAGTTGATTTATCTGTAACATTTTTTACCGGTATAAATTTAGGCTCATTACCGCAGGAAAACAGGAGAAAAACACTGAAAATTACAAGCAGAAGCTTCATTTGCCGTTATTTATAATGGCGGAAAATTCCAAAATCGGTTGGGGTCCACAGGGCGGCTTTCTGTCCGGCTGCTTTCAGAGCATCGTTTGACCAGGTATTGCAGGTATACAGGAAGCTGTACGTTCCTTTAGCATCGTAGAATGCGTCGTTATCATCATAAACCGCATTGGTAGGAATCAGGATGAAGTTTCCGTTCTGATCTCTGTCAAATTTATCTTCTACGAATTTCACCAGATCCTTATACTGGTTTCTGCTGATCATGATCATTTTGCAGTCATCCCCTTCTTTCATCGTTCTGTAATAAGTGCAATGCATGGCTGACTCACTCATCCAGAAGGCGGCTTTCACGGCTGTTGAGAACTTAAGGTCGGCCCAGGTGGGTGTATCAAGGTAAAATCCTTTATCCCCCCAGCCTATTCCAATATAGCTGTAATCTGTTTTTTTCGATTTAATATTATTGAAAGGAATTTTCTGGCTCCAGTCCTGCAGATCATTTTTCACAGGCATCACAATATCGGTGTGCACGCCGTTGGTATAAATATAGATGGGAATAACCTTTTCCTGTCCGTCATTTTTGGCAGAAACGGATATAAGCGGAAGCGCAAGGCCTAATGCAACATATACAATTATAATTCCCAAAATTACGCCTATGGTTTTCAGGACATACATTAATATCATTTTCACAGTCATGTTTTAATAAAATTTAATCTATAATTTTCAGTAAAAGTATTTGTTTTAATCCGAAAAATGAGTATATTTAGTTACGAAATATTCACAAATATGCGTAAAAACACTAAATCACAAAAAAGATTTAAAATAAGAGTAAAAACAGCTCCTAAAAGAGTACAAAAAAAACGTTGATTTTCTGTGGGACTTAAGTCTCCTGAAAGTCAATTTTTCTTTTTAGGAAAGATGTTATAAAGATTCTTACCGTATTAAATCTAACCTCTTTAAGACTGAAAACTTAAGGAATGGACGATTATCCTTTTAGATTTTGGAACCTCAAAATTCCAGACGAGGGAACGTCCGCTGCAATCCAGGCTAATTTTTATCTGAATATTTTTCAAGGAACTCAATATTTCGCTTGAGACCGGCAAATTTGGTCCTTTTCACAGGTGATTTTCTGAAGATTCCGGAGAATATTTCCTGGGTAATTTCCTTCCATTCTTCTTTTTTGAAATTTTTCAAGGCTTCATTGGGAGCAAATCTGTTCTGCTGATGAGGCGCAGAAAACCGGTTCCACGGGCATACATCCTGGCAGATATCACATCCGAACATCCAGTCTTCCATTTTATTTTTAAAATGATCCGGAATTTCATTCTTCAGTTCTATGGTGGCATAGGAAATACAGCGGCTTCCGTCGATGATCTTTTCAGATACAATGGCATCTGTAGGGCAGGCATCAATACATTTCCTGCATGTTCCGCAGTGATCCGTCACGGCATGATCCGGAACAAGTTCAAGATCACAGATAATTTCTGCCAGAAAGTAAAAAGAGCCGTTCTGTTTGGTGATGAGGTTTGCATTTTTACCAACCCAGCCTATTCCTGATTTTCTGGCCCAGCTTCTTTCCAACACAGGTGCTGAATCCACAAAAACCCTGAATCCGAACTCGCCTATTTCTTCCTGAAGTTCTGCCACCATTTCACGAAGAATTTCTTTAACCACTTCATGATAATCTTCTGCATAAGCATATTTGGAGATCTTATAGTTCTCCAGTGCAGAGATTTTTTCTTCAGGGAAATAGTTATAGGAAAGTGAGATGACGGATTTGGAGCCCTCCACCAGCAGCCTTGGATCTAATCTTTTGTCAAAATGATTCTCCATGTACTTCATCTCGCCATGAAAATTATTTTTGAGCCATTTTTCAAGATTGGGTGCATCTTCTTCCAGGAAATCAGCTTTTGAAATACCGCAGTTCTGAAATCCAAAACGTTCTGCTTTAGATTTAATCAGCTGTGAGTATTTTTCGGCACCGGTGTTCAGGATTTCCACTTTGCAAAATTAATATTATTTTATCAATGTTCAATTGAATAAGAAACTGTTGGAAATGCAGATTTTTTTGGAAACGCAAAGATGATTTATAGGCAATATCGATTTTTAAGGGACTAAGAACAGAATCAACTTCGTTGATCCGATGAAGCGGATGAATATTTGGATGCAGTAGAAAGTTTTCAGAAAAAATTGTGTATTTTCGTTCATATTTTTAATATTTAAAATTAAACAGTTATGTCTTTAATAGAAGTAATACAATCAGGAAATTATGAACTAATTGATGTTCGTGAGCCAATGGAACTTGAAATGGACGGGAATATTGAGGGAGCGAAAAATATTCCTCTTGGTGAAGTAGAAGATAGAAAAGAAGAAATCTTATCCATTGAAAAACCGGTGATCTTATTCTGCAGAAGTGGTAACAGAAGCGGAAAAGCATTGGAATATCTTAACGGCCAAGGCCTGAAAGACGGTCATAACGGCGGAGGCTGGGCTGAGCTAAAAGCAGTATTGGAAGCAAATCAGGGAACTTTTTAAAAGTTCCTTTTTTTATCTTAATGAATCATGGATCTGAAAAAAACATTTGAACAGCTCTCTCTTTCTTTTACAAAAGATAAGAACCTTATCAGCTCTTGCTGGCAGGAAATTGATGTTCAGTATTCTGAAAAAGGCAGACATTATCATCATCTTCTTCATCTTGAAAATATGATTCATGAACTTGAAACTGTAAGAGACAAAATCTCCAGTTTTGATGAGATTCTGTTTTCTGTATTCTATCATGATGTTATTTATGATGCTTCTTCAAAGTCCAATGAAGAAAAAAGCGCAGCATATGCTGTACTAAGGCTTGAGAAATTACAACTTTCTCAGGATAAAATTTTAAAAATTCAAAATCAGATCATTGCTACAAAAACCCATCAGAAATCTGATGATCATGATACCAACTATCTTCTGGATGCTGATCTTTCTGTTTTGGGGAAAGATCTGGAAACTTATCTCGATTACAGCCGGAAAATCCGTAAAGAATATTCTATCTATCCTGATTTTCTCTATAAGCCCGGACGAAAAAAAGTGCTGAAACATTTTCTGGAACTTGACGGGATCTTTAAAACAGAAGAATTCAAAAGCCTATATGAAACTCAGGCTATAGAAAATATAAAAGCCGAACTTCAGATGCTTTAATTCGTTGAAAGTAACTTTTTTAGCGGGATCAGGAATCAGAACTATTTTGTTGTACATTAGTGTAAACAAAAATATGACCCACCATGAAAAAGTTCTATCCTATTGGCATTATTTTTATCATTGCAGGATTATCAGCCGGTATCCTGTATGCGTTTTTAGGGAATCCTTTTGGTTCAAAATCTGAATTTGATAAGGTGGATCAATCCAATGACAAGATCATCAGTATGTTCAATGCACAGGTTGACCAGCAAATCGAAAATCATACGCAAAGTACGATGTATCCCGGATATATCAGTGAAAGCCGTCAAAATACAATCAATTATTTAAAAACCATCAAAACTATTGAAAGTTATGCCCGCTATGGCGTACAATCAACCCAGCCCAGAAACTATCTTGAACTTAATATTACATTTAATGATGGTACGGCAGCCCGGGAAGTATATACGGGGCATTCATGCTCGGGATATATGAGCCCTTGCCTGTTGATGAAGGTAGAAATGAGTGATGGAAAAGCAATTAAAGTGTATACCAACGGACAGGAGAAAAAAGGTTCTCCGGATTGGATCATTCCGGATCTCAATCTCATGATAGAAAAAGCGATTTCTTATGATATGGGCAGAAACCGGGACAGCTATTTCGCCCCTGAAAAAAAGCAGCAGGATTTTGACAAAGAATGGGAAAACAAGAAATAAACCGTTACAGGTATTTTCTGAAATTCCAGAACTTTCTTTTTTTAAGGTAACCTAAATCACATTCATTAGTATAAGCTTCTCTTTCAAATGAAATTCTTCTGTAGGCAAGATAGCCGTCTTTTAATCTGAAAAACCAGTAGTAATATTCAATAACATAGACTATATAAAAGAAAATGATCAGCATCTCCATCTGCTGTCTTAAATGGATTTTTTCGTGATTGATAAGTATTTTATTTTCCTTATCTTCGGGTTTCCTAATGAAGATAAAGGGAAAAAGAGCAATGCCGTTAATTTTAAGTTTTTTTAATGGCTTTTGGCATACAATTATCATATAACAAATATAAAGTTTTTTTGACTTAGAGATTTAACTTATGGCCCATTATGACATCAAAGAAGGTGAAGACTTTTACTATAATGAACAGGGGTACAAGGTTTTTACAGAGAAATTCCATCTGAAAAGAGGATATTGCTGTAAAAGCGGCTGCAGACACTGTCCTTACGGGTACGATAAAAAGACTGATACATTCATAAAAAACGATAAAAAAAATAAATAAAATGAAAAAATATATTTTTATTTTGTTAGCATCGGCTTCATTAGCCCTTACATCGTGTAGTCCTTTCCAGGTACGTTCAGATTATGCTGAGACTGCAAATTTTACTACGTATAAAACGTATAAAATAAGAATTGACGACCTGAAATTAAATGACATTGATAAAGACAGGGTTCTGAATGAACTGTCGAGACAACTTCAGAGCAAAGGTCTTCAATCCGGAGAAAATCCTGATCTGATTGTTAATGTAAAAGCCAACCACAAAAAAGTCACTGATATTACCAATAATACTCCTTACGGGATGTATGGATGGGGCGGACCTTTCGGATGGGGTGTTGGCATGAGCAGAACATGGACCAGCAACTATAACGAAGGGGCAATCATTGTAGATCTTATTGATTCAAGAAGTAACAAACTGGTATGGCAGGGAATCGGAAGCGGAATTTCTGTAGATTCTCCAAAAGCTAAACAGAGACAAATCCCGGAAATTATGGCTGAGATTATGAAGAATTATCCGCCACAGAAAAAATAAGTTTCAATTTATTATGATATATAGCCGGTACATTTTTTTGTACCGGTTTTTTGTTTGTTATTGTTGTTATTTCTAAACCTAACAGGTCTTTGAAACCTGCTAGATTTTACGTATTATTCTCAGCATATAAAATAAGAAGGCTGTTCATTCAAAATTAACGGTAATGTCATTTTTTATTCAATGAAATGTAGTAATCTTACGGAAATTTTATTGATATGAAAAAAATCATCTTATTCACTGTAATAGCGGGGTTTGCCAATGCCCAGGCTCCTGCAGGGTATTACAATTCAGCCAGCGGATTGAGTGGAGCATCGCTGAAAACGGCATTAAGCACCATCATTACCAACGGGCATCAGGACAAAGGTTATAACGGTTTGTGGACCGGCTACAAAACCACTGATGTTGATAAAAATTATGAAAATGACGGCTCTATCATGGATATTTATTCAGAGAAGCCAGCCGGAACCGATCCTTACAAGTATACTCCGGGAACTAACCAATGCGGAACTTACGGAACGGAAGGCGACTGCTACAACCGTGAACATATTGTTCCTCAAAGCTTATTCAATCAATCGGCGCCAATGGTTTCAGATATTCATTTCATTCGTGCCACTGACGGAAAAGTGAACGGAATGAGAAGCAATTATCCTTTCGGGAAAGTAGGAACGGCAACATTTACTTCGAAAAACGGTTCTAAACTCGGCAGTTCTGCTTCTTCAGGCTATTCGGGTACTGTATTTGAACCGATTGATGAGTTTAAAGGGGATGTAGCCCGTATGATTTTCTATTTTGTAACCCGCTACCAAAGCAAGCTTTCTTCATTTTCTTCAGGGAATATGCTTGGAAACACCACATTTCCGGGGCTTCAGACCTGGGAGCTGAATGTTCTTCTCGCATGGCATAATCAGGATCCCGTTTCTCCGGCAGAAGTTAACCGAAATAATGCATCCTATAAATATCAGGGAAACAGAAATCCGTTTATTGACAATCCGAATTATGTGAACCTGATCTGGGGATCTTCCAATCCGGGAACACCTAATCCTAATCCTAATCCTAATCCTAATCCGGGAACAGACTGTATCAACGAAACATTTGAATCAATCCCGGCAGCCAATGCCTCTTACACAACAAGAACATGGACAAACGGAGGTATTTCCTGGACCGCCACAGATGCCAGAACGGATCAAACGATTAGCAATAAAGCTATTACGGTGAGAAATGGTTCTTTAACTTCAGGCAGCTCAGCCAATGGAATCGGATCATTAACGGTAACTACCCAATTGAAATTTTCAGGAAGCAACGGAAACTTAGACGTAAAAGTAAACGGAACCACTGTTGGAACAGTTCCTTACAGCACAACCGCAACTACAACAACAATCAGTAATATTAATATTTCCGGAAATGTAACGGTGAGCCTGGTTAATAATTCTTCAGGCAACAGAATTGCTATTGATGATCTGAAATGGACCTGCTATTCAGGAACTTCCAAACAAAGCAGAACGTCTTCTTCTGATGTCCCTATTCAGGAGCTTCAGGTTTACCCTAATCCAATTTCAGGACAGGAAATCTTTGTGAAAGGAAATGTTCAGAATATCAAAAAAGCAGAAATCTATAATCTTCAGGGAAGACCTCTTCAGACTATTGACCAGCCTTTTAAAAACGGGAATTCTATTAGAATCAAAAACCTCGGACAAGGGGTTTATTTATTGAAACTGGATCAATCAACATTGAAATTTTTAGTAAAATAATTTTGAATACCATATTATAATGAGACCGGTTAAGCCGGTCTTTTTGTTTTAATGATTATGGAATGTTTTGGTTGTGAACGGGCTGAAGCCCGTTCCTATTGAATAAAGATTACCTTCTTTCAAATGAGATTACCCTAACAGATTCATTCCTTGTTTTTGGTTTTTCCACAAAATCTTTGATTCATAAAGAGGGATGGATATATGATGGGCTAAAGCCCATCTTTATTCAATAAAGATTGCCTTCTTTCAAATGAGATCACCTTGAAATGTTCATTCCTTTTTCTGTTTGTCACACAATTTTTAATTCATTTTTTTGTCTTGATTGTTTTCCCCCAATCCGTAAACATTTTATTAAGCGTAGATGTATTTACTAGTGAAAAGGTGAGCATTCCTATGAAAATGACCAGCCAGCAGTAGGCGAGTTTAATACCGTTCTTATCAGTGGTGAGGAAAAGAACAAATATGGCAACAGCTCCCAATATAAAGGTAAAAAGCAGCGTGTAATACAATGCCTGAATGAGGTACATATTCACTTTCAATTTTCTGAATATCCAGGCTATGGGTATCAGGAGTACGGCCAATATCAATGGCAGGAACATAGCGGCAAAAATTACAGTTTCGGGATGCTCTGTCAGTTCCTGTTCCAGCCCGAAGAAGGTATTAAAACTGAACATTTTCATAGTGTTTTTCTGAATCAGGGATTTCCAGCAGGGTTTTATTTTTGTATCCGAACAGTTTAGCAAAGATCACATTGGGAAATTCATGAATCCCGATATTGTATAGGTTAACGCTGTCGTTAAAGAATTCTCTGCGGTCTGCAATTTTATTTTCAAGTTCGGTGATTCTTTTCTGCAGCTCCAGAAAATTATTGTTGGACTTCAATTCCGGATAGTTTTCAGATACCGCGAAGAAAGATTGAAGAGCTCTTGAAGTTTCATTGGCCAATCCTGTCTTCTGATCGGAATCTGTAGCATTTCTGTAAGAAGATCGGAGCTCTGTCAGGTGGGTAAGAATTTCTTTTTCATAATTCATATAGCTTTTGGCTACATTGACCAGATTGGGGATTTCATCTGCTCTCTGTTTCAGAACGACATCTATATTACTGTAAGCTTTTTCGATATTAAATCTGAGCAGAACCAGCTTATTATAAATATTGATAAAAAAGCTGATCACGGCGATCACCAGGAGTATTGAAAATGCTATTGCGGTAGTCTGATTCATTATTGTAAAAGTATATAAATAATCATTATGATCACGGCTGTACAGGTAAACATGAAAGACCTCAACAGGGGCTGATATTTATTCCAGATGGTAATTCCTGATGCGGAAGTGATCCCTAATATTTTGTAATGATCATCTTTTTTGATGAAAGTCGTTCCGTCTTCAGCATCGGCATATCCTACCAAAAGCATTTTCTGCCCGTTTTTCAGAAGGGTTTCTGTGTATCTTTTATTATTGCCTCGGCTTACATTGGTTTCTGCCAGAAGGATGAGCTCTATGCCTTCCGGTTTTATGTCTATCATTCCGGTATCATCCTGTATCCGGAAAGGATTACATTGGGTTTCGCGGTGAATGGTTCTGTATGAATCTTTCCCGTCCGAATCTCTTTCAATGTCTTCTATAGTATAATAATATCCTATACATTCTTCACCATCTACCGGAGAAATAAGTGGTTTATCCATCATCAGTGTTCCTTCAATTTCCACAAGACCCTTAGCCAGCGATTTTATTTTTGACGTAGGCAGAGAAGCCTGAAGCCTGAGAAAACGTTTGGCAGGTGTAGGCTTCATCAAAACCAGTGCGATGAAAACAAAAAATGCCAGAGGAAAAAATACAAACAGCTGTTCTGCGTAGGCATCATAATTCTGGGCTATGTTAAGCATTACGTGATGTAAAGGCATCTTCTCTTTAAAAACTACAACCCATAAAATAAAATAGATCAGACAGAGCAGAAGGACTGCAAAAATTGCCCATCCTATATATGATACTTTTCTTTTGTTTCTCATGGTTATGTTATCATTATCCGCTGAATATTTTATACCACAGACAGAAAGTTTAAAAATACGTTTTATTTCAAATTAAAAGATTCTGAATTTTCATTAAAAAACAACAGGAAAAGTCTGGTTTTATTACTGTTTCAGATAAATAATGACCACACAGCCTATATTAATCAGCAGAATCAGCAATCCGAAGTATGCAGATACAGATATTCTCTTTTTCATGGTTTGTTCTGTGGTATAAGAGAACAGTAAACAGGCGAAAAATGCCGATATTCCTGTAAAAATACTTCCAAAAAAGAACATGATCCAGTTGAGATCGATGGCATTGGCGCTGTTTTCAGAGCTCTTATCAGTGATCTGAAGGTGCTGCCCGATCTTCGGTGGATTATTCTCTGCAATATCCAATGTTTTGGTTACTTTATTCCCTTCTCCATTGGTAAATTCTACTTCAGGAAAATATACCGGTTTATCGGAATAGGAAGAATTACGGAAGTTCTGGCTTTTGACCATCTCCTTTTTATAGCCGGTAACAACTGCTTCATATCTGTTTTCGCTTAAAGTTCTGTAGCCCTTTTCCCAGAAAAAGCTGTACGACAACACGAAAGTAAGGCTATTGATCACAACCATGATCAGGCATACAAAAAAAAGAAGAAATCCTTTTTCCAGGATACTTCCCTCTTTCTTATCTCTATTTCTGACCCGGATTACCTTACTGAAAATTCTATATCCTGCGTATACAGAAAATAGGGTGATTATGACAACAAAATATCCGAAAAAAGTCATAGGATTTTACTTTCTCTTTATTTCTGTTTTACGAATTTATTTTCCACTCCTTCGAATACAATGGTCAGCGTATCATTTTTAACAGCATATTTTACTTCTGTTTTTTCACCGGTTTCTGTTTCCGTAATGATCACTTTCCCGTTTTCTGTTTTGTAAGATGACTCTGTGGTATGCTTCATCTTTCCTTCTCCGGTATGCTGAATATATTTTCCGTCTTTGGTAAATTCAAGTACGATTTTCTCCACTGCATTTTGGGTTGTGGATTCTTTAACCTTTCCTACCCATTTGCCAGTAAGTTCTGTATCCTCTTTCTTTTGAGAACAGCAGGTTAAGGTAATCAGACAGCTAAAAATAATCAGGATCTGCTTCATTGGGTTTTCTATGGGTATTTTGTTTAATAAATCTCAAGTTTTGTCTTTCCTTCCGTAAGATAAAAAGAACTGCTGTTGAACATGGCTTTTGTTTTCCCTCCTACTTTATACAGTCCCCAGAGCACACTTCTGTGCTTGAGCCTTGGATCTGTACTTTTCTGGATGAATCTTGCAAATTTTCCGTCTTCACTGATCTCTGTATCGTAAGATTCTGCATCCTGCATTTTGAGGGTGGAGTTTTTATAAACCTCGGTCAGCTCGTTCCAGCCAATATTTACAGTACTGTCATTGTATTCTGAAATATACTGGTTGCTCATGCTTGGATAAACAGCTCTGGCTAGCCCGTCAATATCTTTATTTTCGTATAAGCTTTTAATCTTGCTGTATCTTTCTTTTAATTCTTCGTTAAGCACCTCATTCCCTAGTTTTTTCAGACTCTTATATTCTTTGGGCTGATCCAGCTGATAGGGAACAGCCGCTTTAAATTCAAAAGTATATTCGTAAGGTTTGATGTTATAATCAGTATTCTTCACCAATGCCTGGCTTCTGTGCATGATTACTTCTTTTCCCGGAGCGTCATGTTTTTTGTTATCAAATTCTTTAACATTGATTTCCAGGAATGCATGATCAGGACTGTCGCTATATATTTTATAGGTAATTTTCTGCACTCCCGATCTGAAAATACAGTGATTAATACTTACCGAAGTACTAACTGATTCTTCTTCAAAATTTCTGTAAACCGGCAGCCCGTTTACAAAGATTTCGGCATTGCCCATATTCTGACCGATCTCTATAAAATATCTAGGCTCATAGTCATAGTGTTTTACTTTTCTGGTGATCTCTTCTACTATATTTTTTGAATTAATTTCTATCTTGTTTTGCATGTTATCTTTTTTTTGTGAGCAATTCAGGCTGAAGGTAAGCATCAGCATTAAAAATATCAGTCTTGAATACTTCATCGCATTAAGTTTTAAGCAGGTATATCTTGTATAAGGTGATGGTCTTTTCTTTAAAAATAGTGAATGATTTATCTTCTTTGTCTTTATCCGTATCTGTAGAGGTTTCCCAATCAATACCCAGCTGTTGGTTTTTCACCTCAGATTTAAACTTATATTTTCCTTTCAGTCCGGAAAAATACAGGCTGTTGTCTACAAAGAAACCTCCTTCATCTTTCCCGTACTGCTGTACAATTCCAAAGGAACAGTCTATCTCTAATTTCGCCTCCAGTTTTACCTGTGTTTTTAAAGGGGTAAAGCTAAACAATTCTTTATAGAAAATACTTTTCACTTCTGCTTTTCCTCTTACATACTGGCCAAAAGCAACGATTCCCTTCGCCTCATCGTAGTAGTTGCCTGCCTGTTTGGAGAAGGAATAGGTTTTCGTAAGGAAGTTGTATTTTATATTTTGTTCAATACTTATCGCTCCAATGATGCTTACTGAGAATGAAATATTGGTTGTTTTATCTTCATAGGTTCCTTTAACTTTGTCTCTGATTTCTTCAAAGTCTTTATGTTTTGTTTCAGGGAGCTTATCTTTTAAGGTTTTATCCGTTACATAATCCAGAAGGTCTTTACCTACAAGTTCATATTTTACTCCGATCAGAGGATCTATTTTGATTCCTGCTTCAAAGATCATGGCTACTCTTCCGTCAGCCTGTTTGTAATAATACAGTCCGCTTTTGTATGCCATGGATGGGCCTACCAGTTCAATGGAGTCGGGCAGGCTTTCTATGGCTTTCATTGCTTTCTGTACGCCTTTCGCCAGTTTTTTAATTTTCTTCAGCTTACTGATACCACTTCTTCCTCTGGTAAGAATCAGGATGAGAATTTCGATAACGATCTGCAGACATACGAAACCGAACATGGCTATACTGGTGGCATATTTGGTGTATTTGGTCTGGGTTATAAAATTCACGGTGGTTCCTGTCAGGCTGAGTGCTGTTCCTTTTTTTTCCTGGGTACGGTTGTGAATAGCGTGTAATCCCGCTTCCAGCTTTTGGGCTTCGGATTTTATATAGTCCAGAAGAACCTGTTTTGCCATATAATCCACAAGCGTTACGGAGGTTCCTAAATAAACCCTTTCGATGAAGGATTCAAACTCTGTTACAAATCCTTTCTGCAGGTCTACGCTGTGGTTGTGGAAGAAATAGTCTTCCTCGAAATCGTATTTTCCGTGGGCCAGCCAGACAATATCCGGGTAGGTTTTTACCTGAAGGGTAGGTTTGTCTTTCTGAGGAAAATAAGTACAGCTGTTGATATAGAAATAATAGCTTTTATGCATTGAGGAAAAATAATTGATGTATTTTCCAAAATACTTAAGATAGTTTGGGATAAAATCACTTCCTATATCAGCGTTTACCGGATAAACGACTGTATTTTTAGCTTCAGTTTTTTTAGGAAGTCCGGCCTCCTGAATAATGATTTCGTCTTTATGGGTACTTCTGCAGCCTTTTCTTTCTTTATTTACCGCACTTACGGTAAGATTTTTTGTTTTACCTGCAAACGGAGCTATGGTTTCGAAAATAATAGGGGCATAATTATTTTCATAATAATTGAAACGGATCATTGCTCTTCTGTTTTGCTGATGCTGTGCTTCGGTAAGTTTTGTTCCTTTATGAATTAACTGGCTTTCCCCATGTCCGTGGCATTTAAATTTGGAAGATCCCAGCCCGTTGCTTTTCATGAAATTCATGACGGCTTCTGATCTGTCCTGCGACAGTTTCAGGTTGTAATCCCCGGGACCTCTTTCATCCGCATGACCGTCAATAATGATCTGGGAATGCGGGTTGGACTTCAAAAGGGCAACCAGAGAGTTTAGCGTTTTCTGTGCATCTGCTCTTACAGCGCTCTTGTTAAAATCGAAAAACACAAAATGTTTCTGTTCCAAGGGTGTTGTTCCTACTGCTTTGATCTTGGATTTTCCATCTTCAAACACGATAAACTCATCGGTCTCATTGATTTTTATTTGTTTGAATTTACAGGTTCCTACCCTTGAAATATCTGTATTTGGCTGCCCGATGATTAAAGGGGTCTGATTGGACGGTGGTGTTTTAACAACCGCTTTTACCGCATTTTTAATGTTCAGGTATTTTCCGTGCCTGTCGTTTCCTGCTTTATCTTTGAGGTAGGTTCCGTTCTTTCTTTTAATTTTCACATAAAACTCCTCATTTTCCTGAATATATTTGATGTATGCTTTCCATTGTGATGTATTGGGAATTTCAAGATTGATCTGTCCGTCCTTTACTTCCACATTGTATATGGTACGCATTTTATAATCGCCGCTCCACATTTCATTGTGAACCTCTACGGTTACTACTTCCCCATTAATCCCCTCTGTATCAGCATGAAAATGAACAATCTCTCCGTAGGACACTCCAAAATTCTTGCTGTCGGTATTCCTGATATTCGTTCCTCCTCTGGTTTTACTCCATTTGCTGGAGGTAATAAGCGGATTGCAGAATCCGGCAATCATCAATCCTGTAAAAGCCACATCCGGTTTCCCTGTCATACTGGCTTCCACATAATAAGTATATCCGCAGAGACGCTTGGGAATTTTGTATGAAAAATATTTATCAGTCATGCAGTGAAGACGTTCCACAATATTTTTCCGGTCCTTATCCAGCACCATCCAGTAGAGTTTTCCTTTCTTCTGGTCTTCTGTAGTGTCTTTATGCCATTCTTTGATATAGAAATGTGCCTTTTTATCCGCAGGAACACATACCCATTTATCCGGTCCGAACCGGGAGTTCGAATTATTCGCCTCATTGGGCATCGGTACAAATTTTATTTTTTTTATTCCTTTCGCCATCGCTTATAATTTTGGGGACTCTCCTGCTTCCACTCCTTCGTGGGTAGGTTCTTCTTTATACATTTCATCGGAACTTACAAGCGGATTGATCTGTTGCTGTACGTCTTTATCTGCATTTTTAAAGTTCTGCTGGCTGGCTTCTGCCCTTTGGCCATGATCAATGATTTCGATACAGGGTGTTCCGGCAACCGCACAAATGGCTTTACTTTTTTCTAAAATAATGTGTCCTCCATTGCTGAGTTGTACTTTATCGTAGAAATCCTGCCATTCGGTGACCATGATCTTACATGGTGGCGGCGGACCTCCGTTTTTGGTACAGTTTCCGAAGGTATTTTTTTCGAAAGTAGCTCCTCCAATCTCTTTGGTGGTTACAATAAGCTTTTTGGACCCGTCTTTATCATTGGCGTATTCTTTCTGATGGGTAAGTACTTTGAGCTTATCGGGAGCCTGCCCGAACTGGCATTTGCACATAGCGCCCTGTACTACAATATGTTGTTCTGCCATGCTTAAAATTCTTTAGTGGAAATTAAAACCCGGGTCAAATAGCTGTTTCCGAATTCCAGACGGACAAATGAGGAATTCATCTTAAAGGTAACCACAGTAAGGGCACTGGAGGTGTTTTCGTCTACTTCTACCGAAGTCTGGTAAAGACTGGCATTATATCTTGCAAACTTATCCCTGCATTCTGTGGGCGAACTGCTGTTGAACACCAGTCCGTATGGTAATCCAGAAACCGCTTTATCCCCAAAATATTGCAGTCCATAATATTCAGTTCCATCGGTCATATGTCCGTAGATCAGGTTAAAATCATCGAAGTCCCAGCTACTCTGCGTTCCGTTTTTACAGCTTTCGCAAGACATCTGGCTGGATTTTATCTGTAAAAGTTTGGTAAATACAGCTTCTGATGCCGGCAGGGAGATGAACTGTTTTTTATTGAACAGATTCTGCAGTTTTTTGGATGCTATTTTCTTTTTTGGTGTGCTTTCTTCTATAACAAAATCCGAATCGTCTGCTGCTACGGGTTCTGTTGCAGCAACGACGGAATCAGCAACATATGCTGCTGATTCCTGAGCTGTTTTATCACTTAACAGGAATGCTTTGATCTCTTTTTCCAGAAGGCCTGTTGATTTGGTCTGCTTTACATCCACCTCTTTCTTCGACCAGTTGTCCGGAACAACTTCCTGAAGGGAAATACTGACTTTCGTACTTTTGGAAGACAGCTTTTTCATCGTTATATTCCAGGCAGCATGACTAATGAATTGTTTGGGTTTTGCCCCGCTTTTCAGAGCAAGAATCAGATAAGGATTCTTTTTTCCTGCTTCATCTTTAAGATTGTAGAGGTCAACTGAGGTGGAGAAATCGGTATCTGATGCAGCTGCTCCTTTAACATCATCTTTTGTAAAGTCATTGCTGAAATTAAAAATGAAGTTTTGTAAGGTCTCAATATTTTTAGGCACTGTAAACTCTGTTTTCTGCCCGAAATACAAACTGAAACACAGGATTGAAACCAGTGTAAGTAATCTATTGTTGAATTTTGTTTTCATATTATTTTGTTTATTTTTTATTCTGTTATGGCGGCTATTTCTACGGCTATTTTCTTTTCCTGTTCAAGTTTTATATCACATTCCAGGTAAATGGATTCTGCCAGTGTTGTCTTTCCGTTCAGGAAATAATGGAGTGTGATACTTCCGTCATGATTCATTTCTCCCTCGTCATCAATGATTAATGAAAATGGTGTTCCGGCTATAAAATCATTGACAGACCGTTCATCATTCAAAATCCCTCCTCCTTTTATCTGGATGAGATCATATTCGTCTTTCAGAGGATCTGTTTCAAGCTTTATTCCGAAAACAGGTTCCATCACATTATCAACTACCGGAAACGTTTCTGTTATTTCTGTTTCATATTCTTCTCCGAAGCGCTGATAGATCCCGAAGAATAAAGTTCTCAGGAAATAATCATTTTTCAGATACAAGCCGATGGCATCAGGTTCATCAACAATATATTCTATCTTTTGACAATACTGGTCTACTGTTTCTCCTTCAAATAATTGGTATACCTCTTCTTTCACGGCGGGCCATCTTTCTTTGAATACGGAGAGGTTTTCCACTGCATTGAATTTTCCCTGTCTGTCTGTACTGATTTGCAGCGGATAAAGCACTTTGGATGTTTTATAAGCCAGCAGGTCTGCAATTTCATTCACTTCTTCTTCATTCAGATACAGAGCGGAAGTTCTGTCAATTTCAAAAAAATGCAGCTTGTTCTCAGTTTTCAGCCATCGTACAGAAGTTTCATATTTTAATTCACTTCTACGGCTGCCGTTATCAATGGTAATGGCAGCTGCATATCTCTGGAATGAATGCTCAGGCTGAAATAAGAGTGTATTTCCCGGACCAAACTTCACAAGGCTGTTTTTATCAGCAACGGCTGTTCTGGGAAGGAAAAGTTCTTTCTGACTGGTAAGCCCGATCAGGATCATATCTTTTACCTCACACTGATTGTTGTGAAACAGCTTCAAAGCATCTGCATCCATGCCGTAAAGCGACGCGATACTCTGTAAGGTTTCATTTTTCTGAATGGTATGTCTGTTAAACTTCTGCATAAATTCCCTGAATCAGACGGGTATTCTTTTATTTTGGTTCATATTTTTTAGTCTTCCACATATTCTCCATATCAATCTTCCTGATCTGGATATCTTTACCATTCTGCCTGAACACCAGCTTTCTGTCATTCAAATCTTCATTCATTTTAAGGATAATTTCAATGGGCTGATTTTCATCTGCATTTTTAAACAGAGAGAAAATTTCATCTTCATCAAAATATTTGACTTCAAAAACAGTTTGCGTCCCGTCTTTAGCTTCAAACTGGTAAGAAATAAGGCGGGGAACGGCTCTTTCTTTAATAGGATTTTCAATAACGGACTGATTGAACAATGTTTCTTCTTCCCCGTTATACATTTCCATGGTCACATTTTTCAGAACATGTCCCGGAATCTCTGTTTTTGTTTTCCAGTTGTATTTTTTCCTGTACGTATCCCAGATTCCGAAAGGGATGCCTTTGGCTTTCATATTTTCATACGCTTCGGGTACAGAACTGCTCACATTAAAATATTCCTCCTGTGAAATGGTAGGATTTCCCGGAACGTAATCTTTCATGGCAACAGTAGTTTCTTTCGCCTGGAATCTGCCTATTTCTACCTGCTGATCGTTTCCGTACAGCCATACAACAGCCACGCCTCCCGGAGCCAGCCCAACCACAACGGATGAATAACTTTCTTTCTCATTGGTTCTCCAGTTGACTGTACCTTCTTTAAAGAGTTTTTTAATCTTGTCTACGGGAAGGTCCCAGTTTCCTTTATAAAATTTATTTTCCAGAAATGATGCCCAGGTTACTTCCAGTCTCACCGGAACTGCTTTAAGGTCTTCTCCCTGGGTATGAAGAGATCCACTGTAGCCCCAACCTGTATGTGACACTCCGGAACAGGGAATGTATACGTTGTTTCCGTCTTCAAGAAAAAGATGGCCCTGATAAATGTTCATCGGGTATAGTAAAGGTGAGCTTTCCGTAGGAAGCCATTGATATTTTTCCATTTTATTTTGGCATGAAATGAATGAACTTATAAAAATCAATAAACTAATAATACCTGTTTTCACGTTCATTGTTGGTTCAGTTAAAATAATTTCGATGAGGTAATATAAAATATAAAGCCAACATAAACAGCAATATCACAATATTACTTATTACTTTAGCTCTGTTCTTTTTATACAGCCAGAAAAAGGTTTCCAGAAAAATGTAAACCCATACGGCAAAAAAGACATACAACGGAATTTCGTCTATGTCATAAGTCTGTCCTTTAAATCCGCTTTCGGCAAACATGAAATAGAATGCCAGATAAGGGATCAGCAAAAGGATAAGTCTGAAAGCGATATGTTTTATAGGTGTTTTCATGAGTGGGGAGCCATTCTACGCCACCGTCTTACCTGCAGCTTATTTTTATCCAGTGTATAATTGGGTTTGTATCCAACAGCTCCGAATTTTGAATTCCAGTGCAGATACCTGTTCCTAAGATCCATCAGTATGTTATGATCTGCAACAATCCTGTTGAAATTTGCCACACTGATCTTCTTCAGGGCTAACTGTTTCCTCATATCTTCAATCTGACTGTTGGTATAGTAAACCATTTGTGGAGCAGTTCCATTGATATATTCATCCAGTCTTTGTTTCACTTTGGTCAGATCAAGAGGATAATAAGGATCTTCTTTCCCGTCAGGAATTTTATAATTAATGCTGAGATTAACAAGATCAATGGTATCCGCATAATTTTTATTCACCAGCTCACACATGATGTGCAGTGGAATAAAGCTGTACCGGTTGCTGATCTTTTCTCTGGTGATATAGGTTTCAAGCCAGTAGTTAGGGCGTGTCACCTCCTCTTTTTTAAACCATCCCTGTGCAATAAGATTATTCAGATCATTATTCAGGATCTTTTTGTATTTATCATTGTCCAATCCGTCTCCCGGAGTATTGTCAAAATCCATGATCTGCCTTTCCTCCCTCATTTCATGGGTATAGCAGCCTCCGATATCAGAGTGTACCCCCGGCAGATAGTAATCTGTTCCTCCAGCCAGCTGTGTTCTGGTAAGCATAAAGTTTTCTCTGTGCTCGTCCGATGCTGCCAGATGAATAATCTTTCTGGCTTTAAGCGTGTTCAGGTTCAGTTCTCCCACGTCATTGGTAAAATCCGGATCTATGGTTGTTTCTTTTGCATTGGGATCATAGGACGAAACAGTATCATAAATCCCTAAAAATCTTATTATTATAGCGTTATATTCTATTTGGCTTCTATCGAGAAGGTTTCCAAGGATTCCGTTTTTGGGTTTAGTCTGCGTTACTTCAAATACGAAGTTTCTTGCTGCGGCGGCTCCTCTGCTGAAACCGAACACATCAAGAGTAATGGTGTTTACTTCATATCTGCTCTTCAGCTCATTGACCTTTTCAGCAACTCTCCGGCATCCTTTTTCAACTTTTGCCCTGATCCCTGTACTTCCGGCGCCATAAGCGACTCCTTTATGGTTCAGTTTTTTATCACTGTCTGATCCCAGGTCCTCTGTTCCGATTCCTTCGATATAAATCTTGGCAACATTGTTTTTCCGGTCTTCTTTATAGCAGGTTTCTTTTCTGGCTACATTAGACAGATCATTGGTGTAGCTGTCATCTTCTTTATTAGACTGTTTTTTATAGACTTCTTTTTCGCTGGCTGTAGGTGTATGGCCTGGTTCATTTCCTCCAGCTCTTGTATTGGTCCGGTTATTCTGGGTACCATCAAAAAAAATCCCGATGCGGATATCAATCTGCCCTTTTCCCGGTGGTGAAGGTTCGTAATTTCCAAAAACTACATTCGACATAGATTCTGTAATTTATTTGTTTCCATGAGACATGATTTTCTTGTTGCTTGCCAGAACAAGGTTTGCTTTTCGTGCCTCTACATTAATTTTTTTTGCAATTTTTTCAACCTTTTTTCCAACATTCAGATGATAGGTATCTTTAACGGTTACCTTGATGTTGGTTGCTGTTTTGATGATCGCCATATCAGAAAAGTTTTGATTTTTCAGCGCTGTTGAATTCTACGATCTTCCCACTCTGCATGGTCATATTTTCAAGCTCGCTGAACATGGATATTTCACCTGCTATCTCATTGGAAGTCTCGGATTCTCTCTTGAATTCTTTTTCTACAAGTTCTGTCCTTGTATCTGAAGATTCCCTGATATCGCCTGAAGCAGTCTGTTCTATATCTTTTCCTGCCGTAGAGCGGATATTTTCATTGGCTGTGCTGGTAATGCTTGCGCCAGCATCAATTGAAATTTCTTTTCCTGCTGTGATGCTTACATTTTCTCCGGCATTCAGAGTAAAATTTTTAGGAGCTTTTACGCTGATGTTTCCCTGTCCGTCCATAAAGAAGGTATTTCCGCTGGGATCCAGGATCTTTACACTTCCTTCTTCATCATTCATCAGAATTCTGATTCCGCTTCTGGTCTGTATCGATTTCAGGTGGTTATTGATTCCGCCTCCTAAGCCTATACCACCGTGGAACATTCCTCCCATCACGAACGGCCTGTCCGGATGGCTGTGAACGAAATTCACCATCACCTGATCTCCCACTTCCGGAATGGCAACATAGCCTCTGTTCTGGGTAATCTGATCGGTTCCTCCTGCATCAGGGCTCATCATTCTGATAAAATGGGTGGTATCATTCGTCTGCCAGTCAAATCTCACCTGTATTCTTCCCTGTCCTTCAGGGTCGGTATTGGAGATGACAACAGCCGTCTGTGGTTCTGCTTTTGGAGTATTAAATTCAGGTCTTGGAAGGAATCCTGTATCGGCTGCAATTCCTGAAAAACTTCCGTGGTAATGTCCTATGGTATCAATTTCATGTTCAGATTCTGTGATCATGATTCTTGTAAAATAGGATGTTTCATTGGAATCAGGCTTCCGCATCTGTACATCAGCCACACAGCCTGGGTGCAGGAAAGGCACTGTGGTATTTCCTGATATGGAAAAAACGTTTACAGCTTCACTTCCTGAGGCACTTTTCTGAGAGTATTCAACATCGAGATGAGTGCTCGCTTTGATTGGAGCCACCCTAAGTGCCGGTGTTTTATAAATGCTGTTGTTGTGTTCATAGGCAGTCTTTGCCAGGTCGCCCACATGCTGTACAGGTGTTGCACCGGAGGTAAGCTTTTCATCTCTGTTACTGTTATAGCCGTAGAACTGAGGTTTGGTGTGTACTGCTTTCAGATCTACTTTAATATCATTGGCATTGCTTCCATAGGTCAGCATGATCGGCTTATTCTGAGGCGGAAGTTTCCCAAAATGAAGAACTTCTCCGTCATAATAAAACTGTTCGCCATAGGCTTCTGCCATTCTTGCCAAGTAATTATAATGGGTTTCATCGTACTGGCTGCTATAAATGATCTGAGAGAAATTGTTAGCCTCTATTCTGATGTCAAAACGGCTTTTATCAATCCCCTGCCTGATGATTTCTTCAGCAATAATTCCCATATTCACAGGCTGGCTTCCTCCGAAACTCTGAATATGGGGAGCACCGTCTAACAAAACAGTCGGACTGTATCCTGTAAGTACGATATTTCCGAGGCTCATTTTTTCCTGGCTGAATCCTACTCCGGTAATTACACCTACAAAGGTTCTTTCAGGACTGTTGTCTATATCTTTATAGGAAATAACCGCTGTAAGGCGTTTTCCAAGGAATTTATTGGCATCTTCCAGAGAATGGGTCTGCCGGTCTCCCAAAGTATCGTGGGCTAGTGTAAGGGTAAATTCGTGATGGCGTCTGGTGCTTTGTTTAAGCTTAAAATGCTTGTAATATTTAATGATCTTACCTTCTATCACAAGAGAAAGCTTTACCAGACGATTAATACCTATATGATGATTTTCGGATACTCCGTCTGCATTTTGAGCGGGACGGAATGATGATCCTCTTGATTTTTCAGGTGTAATTGACATATTTTGTTTTCTATCGGTGATTTGTTTTTTTTAATTTGATAATTTTTCAATTATACTGGAATTCCTGCAAGTCCATAAAACGGACCAAACCCGAAAAAAGGGCTAATTTTTTTTATCATTAATCTCAAAGATAAATGAGAATTAATAATAACATGGTATTTTTAATACGAACAAAACGGTTCCGTCTATTTCTTAAATATAGATTCCTGTAGCATTCTGCTTACCCAGCTTTGGACATGATTTCCTAAAATACCATAAAAGAGATCTTTGTATCAGGGGAAAAAAGACCGTCTTTTCAGGGACAGTCTCTTTATATTTTGGGATACTCAGGACTAGCTTAAAGGCCAGAATCCTTCATAATATGCACTACCGTAAATAATGCTTTCTGCACTTACGATAAAGTTGATCAGCATATTATTGCTGTCCAGTGCATCAAAATCTACTTCATGCTGGATCACATATCCGTTTTCCCACTTCAATGAGATCAGTGTTCCTTCTTCATGAGATTTATTGAATGTAATTTCTCCGTTTGTAGGTTTGTATTTGCTGTTCAGCAAACTTTCCAGAATATCAGATTTTTCTGTTGCCTCTATCGTTACTTTAATAAGAGCATTAGACGGATCAGAAGCTACACGGCCTGAAACATCCGTAGATCTTGATACACTGTAGTTTAGTTTTAACAATTTTTGACCCTCGCCACCATTGAATTTTAAGATTCCTCTTGAATTTCCTGCCATATTCTTAAATTTTTATCTTTCTCCTGATGATGCTGTATTCATCAGATTCGGAAGCAAAGATAAAATTCAGGTTCTAATCTGAAAAGTTTTTAAGTGAGAGTTTCGTAAATTGTAGTAATTCTACGATTTTTCCCTTGGTTTTGGCTGGAAAAACCGAAAGATGAAGACCCGGCTATTTACTAAAAAATGCCTCAGTATATTCATAAGTAACCTCTGAGACCTGATAAGGGAACATTTCATACAAAGAGTTTCCTTCATTGAAAGAATATCCTTCTTTAAAATTTTTCTCTGACTCCCTAAATAATTTTTCCGCTTCTTCTTGTTTATTCATTTTAGCCAATGCCAATGCTTTATAATATTTAGCATCTGCAAAATTTTTGTAATGCAATAGTGACGCATTGAGATATTCTATTGCTTTTGAATAGTTTCCGGTCTCATATTCTATAATTCCCAGATAAAACATTTCATAGGGATTTACAATATTATGCTTTTTTCCGAAAGCAGCTCCCTTTTCCATATATTGTTTAGATAAGCCGAATTTATTGAGCTGCAGACAGCATAAAGCCATCCAAAAGGAATAGGTATGATCCATAACAACACCGTCCTGATTGACTTTAGACAGTTCTTCAAATTCATGTAAAGCTTCCAAGTAACTTTTTTGGAATATACATTTTATAAATGCCCTGTATTCTCTATAATGGTTTGTTGTATCCAACTCAACAGCTTTATCCAGATAGGTCATTCCCAGTTCATATTTTCTCTGTTTGAATAGAGGCATTGCTTTCTGCTGCCATAAAAAGGCTTCTTTGGGCAGAAAAACGAGAATAGAATCCAGATACAGTTGATGCTGAACAGAAAACAAAGCCACCTTAGCATCTTCTTTTATCAGATTCAAAACTATTTTCTTTTGGGTATCATCCAACCCTTTCATCATGTTCCCGATTTGTGAAAATAATAATGCCGGAAACAGAATTAATACAAGAAGAATTTTCATAATGATGTAATTAAAACCTCAGCAATACAATTAATGATGCTTATAAACATACGCAGCAATGATAATAACCAGATTAACGGCTGCCATGCTCATTAAGGTGGTACCGTATTTTCTTTTCCGGTCAATAAAACTCAGACCTAGCGTAAAAAAGAACATCAGCAAAGTATATATTGCTGGATAGGTGTGAAAAGCTTCAGAAAATTCTCCCTGAAATACCAATGCGGCTGCTCTCTGGGCCCCACAGCCCAAACATTCAAACCCCAGATATTTTTTGATGGGACAGGTCAGCATAAAGTCTTCTATGTTCATATCATTTCCATAGTAATTAAAAAAATCTGCGTAATCTGCCCAATCAGCGAGCGTAAAAAATCTCTCGCTGATCTGCTGATTTTAATATATACCGAGCTTCTGTTGAAAAGTTTTCCATCGGTTTTTCATCTCCTATCAGGAAGAAATTTTTGCTCTGGAATATTGATGCGGAAAAAAACATTCTTCTTTCATTTCAAAAGCTCCCTGTACTGCGATGTAAGGGTTCCTCAAGATCTCCCTGGCTACAAATATGAGGTCTGCTTCTCCTTTCTGAAGAATTTCTTCAGCCTGATCCGGTGTGGTAATTAATCCGACAGCACCAGTTTTTACTTCAGCTTCATTTCTTACCTGGGAAGAAAACGGAACCTGATACCCGTTAAAAACAGAGATTTTCGCTCCATGGATATTTCCTCCGCTGGAAACATCAACAAGATCAACAGAATGTTCTTTTAACACTTTAGCCAATTGAACGCTGTCTTCAATATTCCAGCCATTTTCTGCGTATTCGGTTCCGGAAATCCTGACAAAAAGAGCCGTATTTGCGCCCAGTTCTTCATTCACAGCGTCTACGATGTCTACTAAAAACCGGATTCTGTTTTCAAAACTTCCGCCATATTCATCTGTTCTTATATTGGAAAGCGGTGACAGAAACTGATGGATCAGATATCCATGCGCTCCATGGATTTCTATGATATCAAAACCTGCTTTTACCGCTCTTTTGGCAGCCTCTTTAAAATTCTGTACCTGCTGTTTAACCTCATCAGTAGTCAGAACATGAGGAATTCTTTCTGAAGGATGATAAGGAATCGGGCTCGGAGCCAGCGTTTCCCAACCTTCTTCAAGAGAAATCTGCTGATTATTCCATGTTGAACCTTTTCTTCCTGCATGGGCCAGCTGGATTCCTATTTTACTTTCTGAATGGGTATGAACAAAATCAACGATCTTTTTAAGCTGGTCTACCTGTTCATCATTCCATATTCCTATACATTTATTGGTGATCCTTCCCTGTGGCTCTACTCCGGTAGCTTCTACCATGAGCAGTCCTGTTCCGCCCTGCGCCCTGCTTCCGTAATGTACAAAATGAAAGTCATTGGCCAGTCCGTTTTCACAGGAATACATGCACATTGGTGACATCACCCAACGGTTTTTTACTTCAACGTTTCTGAATTTTATTGGTGTATAAAGCATTTTAATCTTTTGAATTTCAGGTTAATGATCTAATGAGCAAAAAATATTGCCCACCTGATTAAAAAGAACTAATTTTAGCCCCCCTTTTTTAGTCGTACAATATATGAAAAAAGACCTACAGATCAGTTACGAGTATTTTAAAAACAGCAGCGAACTGAGCGATATTGAAAAAAAATTATTCGAAAGAGCCAAGCAGGCCCGCGAAAATGCCTACGCACCTTACTCCCAGTTTCTGGTAGGCTGTTCCGTACTTCTTGAAAACGGAGAAATCTATTCGGGTAACAACCAGGAAAATGCAGCCTTCCCATCAGGATTGTGTGCAGAAAGAACAGCACTTTTCTGGGTAGCCGCCAATTTTCCGGATGTTAAAATAGAAAAGATTTTTGTAGTGGGCGGACCTAAGGAATTTCATGAGAAAAATCCTCCGATCCCACCATGTGGAGCCTGCCGTCAGAGTTTAATAGAATTTGAAACCAAACAGAACGAAAATATAGAACTTTATTTTTCAAGTATGAACGAGGAAGTTTTTAAAGTACATGCGATTAAAGATTTGCTTCCGTTTTATTTTGATTCATCGTTTTTGTAAAAGCTGATAAGAATTTCAAAATCTGGATGGAAGATCTGTTGTTTTTTGCCACGAATTCACTAATAAAGTATCTGTATCTGTGGCAATAAAACTTTTTTAACCACAAAAGATTTTACCGCTTTCATATGAAAGTTTAAAGCTTTACCTATAGAAATTCATTTAAATTCTTGGTGAAAAACCTGATCAATCCGAGAAAATTTCACGCTCGTAGATCATCTGGTTTTGCAGATTTTTAAAGTATCGCTTTTCAAAACCTTCATACATATTGTTCCCACAAATCTCACAGATGACGCAGATCTTTTTCTGGAAAATCTGTGCAATCTGTGGGAAATCTAATTTGTATTACTTCTTTTGATATTTTTTTGTCACGCAAAGCCTTATTCTGGATCCTTTTGATTTTAGGGAGCTAAGGATGGAATCAACTCCGTTGACTCGATGAAGTGGTGGATTAGCCTTCGGCTGTGTTAGCTCTTAAAATATTTGATTGTAAAACGGATGAAAATATTTGATTTTCTTACACCTTAAAACACGATAATAATTAAATTTATTACGATATTATATCAAACCAACAAAAAATTTACGTAATCTATGGGATCTGATAGAATTCTGCCTGTTTTCCCATTTATCGTTTCATCTTTCTGTCCTGTTGTCCAATACATTTAAAAACTTATCTTTGCAAAAATTTTGGTTTCCAGCATATTGGAAATAATAGGGAATTGGGTGAAAAACCCAAACTGTCCCCGCAACTGTAAATCGCAATGAGAGTTTCTGCAACAAACCACTGTTTATACGGGAAGGTGCAGAACGCGAAAGTCAGGAGACCTGCCAGAATACTAACTAAAAACAGATTGCTTTCGGAGGAAAAGTGAAATTAGTATGGATATAAAAAGATCTTTATTACTGCTTTGTTCGTCATATGGCAGCTTTCTTTTAGGACAGGAGAAGGCCATTGATACCATTTATGTATTTGACAACCAGATGAGCAAAGTTAAACTGTTTCATCACGTCAATACGATTACTCCAAAAGATATTGAGAAGAATTCCACTAGTCTTTCTGAGCTTTTACGGTTCCAGTCACAGATTTATATGAAGGAGAATGGCCGTGGTGCTGTTTCTTCACCGTCTTTTCGGGGAACGAGTGCCGGCCACACAGCTTTTGTATGGAACGGAATCAACATCAACTCTGTTTTTTTAGGACAAGGGGATGTGAATAATATTCCGCTTTATGGCTATGACCAGCTTGAAGTGAAAGCAGGAGGAGGAAGTGTACAGTATGGAAGTTCTGCCATTGGCGGCAGTATCCATCTTAATAATAATCTGGAATTCAACAGAGGATTTGGGGCTTCCTTATATTCGGAGGCTGCTTCTTTCGGGACTTATAATAATTTTGTCAAAGCTTCTTACAGCAATGAAAAATTCAGTTTCAAAGCATCGGGCAGCTATGTGATCAGTGAAAATGATTATAAGGTTCCAGAATTTGTAACAGGAAGTTCTCCCTATAATAATCTCAACGGAAAATATTACAATACGGCCTTTAATATTGGGGCTTCCTATAAGATTGCGGACCATCAGACCATTTCATGGCAGAACCAGATCTTCGATGCGTCCCAGCACTACCCTATTTTTGAACCTAACGGAAATAAGACCAAATACAACGCTCAGACTTTAAGAAGTCTTATCTCCTGGGATATTAATACAACGAATCTTTCCAATAGTTTAAAGGCTTCTTATACGGAGGATAATTTCCAGTATTTCGGGGATATTACCCGTCCGAAAACGAGCGGAGCCGAAGGAAAAAATTATATATTCAAGAACGATTTCAATTATTTTATCACTCCAAAGATCAATATCAATGCGATTGGGGAATTCCAGATCAATAAAGGGGAAGGTTATGAATCGGGATTGGATAAGGTCAGTCGAAATGTGGGATCTATAGCAGGTATTATCAGGTATTTTACAACAAAGGATCTCCGTTTTGAAGCCGGTGTAAAGCAGAATTTCATTGAGGATATTTCTTCTCCGCTTCTGTATTCCTTTTCAGGAAAATGGAATGCTTTGAAATGGTATCATGCCGGGATAAGTGTTTCCAAAAACTTCAGATTCCCATCATTTAATGATCTTTACTGGCAGCCCGGCGGAAACCGTGATTTAAAACCGGAAACTTCCATCAACCTCGATATGAACCATGAGTTCCTCTTTGGTAATTTTAAAGTTACCTTGAGTCCCTATTATATGGATATTAAGGATTATATCAACTGGCTTCCGACTCCTTACGGATACTGGGGAGCTTTCAATACCTACAAAGTTGAATCTTATGGTCTGGAAACACAGGCTTCATTCCATAAAAACTGGGGCAAGCACGGGCTAAGACTGAATGCAGGATATACCTATTCTAAATCGGTGAATAAAGAAACCCAGAAACAGATGATGTATGTTCCTTTACACAAAGCTAACGGAACAGCGGAATATCAATATGATTTCCTTAAGGTGTATGTTCAGGGGCTTTTCAACGGTCTTACCTACACGAGTACGGATGAAAGTAAAGCAACATCGCTTGATCCTTATTTCATCCTAAATACCGGAGTTTCCGCAACCTTCCTGAAAAAATATACTTTAGGGGTTAAAGTCAATAATCTTACCGATACTGTGTACCAGACGGTATACTATTATCCTATGCCTAAGAGAAACTACAGTATTTACGCAACCATTAATTTTTAAAACTGAAAATATTATGAAACTACACAAACTTTTATCCCTCTTTTTTGCTTTTACCCTGCTTTTGGGTATCTCTTCCTGTAGCAGTGACAATGATGAGCCTGAAGCATTCTACGGAAACGGCTTTCTGATTGCTAATGAAGGTAAATTTCAGTCTCCTACAGCAGAAGTAACGTTTTTAAGTGCAGACCTTAGTACTCAAAAGGACAATATTTTCTCTTCCAGTAATGGAGTAAAGCTTGGTGATGTTCTTCAGAGCATTACTTTCAATGGTGACAACGCTTATCTTTTGTTAAATAACTCCAACAGAATACAAATAGTTAACCGGGGGAGTTTTAAAGCAAAAGGTGAAATTACCACAGAACTTGTTGCCCCTCGTTATATGGCTTTTGCCAATAACAGTATTTATGTAACCAATGATAAGTTCGGAGGTGATAAATATGTAAGTGTTTATAGGATATCAGACCACGCTTTCATCAAAAAAATCCCTGTTACTGCGGGTGCTGCTGAAAGAATTGTAGAGGCTGGGAATAAGATTTTTGTACAAAATGCTTCGTACGGATACGGAAATAAGATCACTTATATCAATACTTTCACGAATGAAGTTCAGGATGTTATTGAACTTCCTAACGGAAATATCACTAAAATGATTGCCAACGACCAAAACGTTTATGCTGTTGCTGCAGGTACTACAGATTCTTATATCTATCAGATCTCCAATACAGGATCTGTAACGAAGACTACCACTTTAACAGGTATTGCAGACGCAAAGAACCTTGAGATCTCAAATGGTAAGTTTTATTTCAGCTCCGGAACTAAAGTTTATACCATGGATATGGCAGCTACCACAGCTCCTACTTCACCATTGTTTACTGTTGCCAGCAGTGTTGATCCTTATTCTGATCTTTACGGATTCAGTGTAATCAATGATAAGATTTTCACTTCTGACTCCAACGGGTTTACGGCGGGTAGTAAAATCGTTATTTACTCTGCTACTTCAGGAACAATTATTAAGACACTGACTGGTGGGTTAGGTTCTAACGCACTATATTGGAACTAAGAAAATAATACTTCGGTATTACTATAAATTTTATTTTTTTTCATCATTTGTGTTTTTTTTCCGGCCGCTTCTTCGAAGCGGCCGGATTTTTTATCTTCTGGCTTTAAAATACTCTGCAAAGGAATCACAACCGCTTATCATATCGGAATAGTAATCACCATAATTATGGGCCAGATCCTGATAATATTTATTTTTCTGAAGTCTTTCCTCTTCATATCCTTCAGGAGCGTAAAAATAGTCTACGGCTTCCTCCTGTTTAAAATCCAGTTTATAGTTTTCACATCGGCCCTGCATCCTCAGGCAGAGTGCTTTGAACTTTTCTGTTTTAGCCTGTTCCAATGCTTTTCCGTAATAAAATTTGGCCAGATTTGCGGTATTGAACTCTTCATTATCTTCACGAACGGAAATGTTTCCTGATGAACTCAGGCTGTACCTTGTCATCATCCAGGCATTTCCGTATTGTGACATATTATAATAGCAGTTGGCGATTAAAAAGTAATAGTAATCACGGTCTTTTTCATTGATATTTTCTGCTTTGCCTATATATTCTATCAGCTTTTTGGTAATACTGATTTTATTAAGTCTGAATTTTTCTTTTTTATCAATAAAATCCGGGGTGTATTTCAGTTCATAGAAAGGATTTTTGGCAAATATTTTACCGGCCTCCTTATTATCTTCTTTTTCTCTTTCCCAGAGCGCAAACTGTCCGTCAAAATAATCCTCACCTAATTTCTGGAAAACAGTGAGGGCAGGCTGAAGTTGATTTTCTCTAATGTATTTGGTTCCCAGCAGATCATAAAGCTCATTCATCTGGGTTTGTTTTAAAGGATGATATTCCCGGTAAAAGGGATCTTCACTTTTATTGAGTGTTTCTGCTTTGCTGAGAAAACTCTTCAACTCTCCGGAGGTATACACCGCATCAAAGTAATCAAAATAATCTGCATAATAATCTGTAAAGGTCTTTTTGGTATTTTTGAGAGATTTATAGAAAACAGAAAAATAGTCATTCTGATGGCTGGTGTCCAATGAAACGTATAAAAAGGCGGCATCATCGGTATTTCCCAGATATTCCAGTTCTCGGCCCAAAGCAAAAATAAAATATTTGTTGTGCTTATTTCTAAGCAGGATCTTTTTTGTTTTTTCAGGGATTATAGCTTTTCCGGGCTCCTGCCAGGCAAAAAGGTTAAGGGTTTTGATCAGTTCCAGATTTCCCCATATTTCACTGTTTACCGGAAGGATTTTTTCAAGTCCCGCAATTTCATTAAGGCTGCCTGAGTAATCCCGGGTCATAAGCATGAGTTCAGCTTTTACAAATTTCCAGAATTCCGGGTTTTCTACTTTGGAAAGGTCTGCAGCGTTGATAAACTCCAGGACTTTTCCGGCATATTCACGATCTGTTTCAGTTCTCTTTAAGATCCTTTGTATAGATTGACTTTCAGGATCATTATCGCTGGTAAAGTAATTTTGTCTTATAGCCGGCTCAAACAGGGAGTAATAAGGGGTATAAATCCAGTCTTCCAATTTGCTGGTTTCTCTTAGAAGCAGAAAACTCAGTCCTTCAGCTCCGGCGTCTACAGCATACATTTTTTTCAGGTTCTCCAGATTTTTTTCCGGATTGTAAATCCCATACATGAGAAGAACTGCAGATTTTTCAGCATTATTTTTTGCATATTTCAGGGTTTCTTCCTGAGAAAGTTTGGAAATAAAAAGCTGCCATGCCACGAAACGTTTTGCAGGAGACAGCGCAAACACTTTTGCTAGATAAAGGTTCTTTAATCCCGGATTGTCTTCTGAGACTGCTTTAAAGTAAAGAGCCCAGACATCAATAACCGTATCTGTTTTATCTACAGAGAAATATTGATCGTAAATTTGATTAAGGGTTTTCATTTCTCCCTGATAAAATGAGAGTCTTACAGCCAGGAAAGCATATCTCTTCCTGATTTCCATATTCCGGCTGCTTTTGGCAAAGGACACCGCTTTTTGAATCAGATCTTTTCTCTTGATATTGGCTGTTTTATCATTCCTTTCCCAAGGATCATCCTGCCAGGTATTGAAATATTCACAGTTTTTTGCGAACTTCAGATAATTCAGGGCCTCCGTATCTTTCTGGATGTAAAGGTATTTCAGAAAAGTATTCTTCCTGTCCGGACGGATATCAGAATAGCTGTAATTATTAAGAACGTCTTCTATATCTTCCAGAGAAGCTTTATTTCCGCAGTATTTCCTCCACAATTCTTCGTTATCACGAGTGTCTGCTCCTACTTCAGGTTCTGCTGTAAAACCTAACGCCGAATAATAAAATGAAGCATAGTTCCGGTAAGGAAAGTTCTTCGGATTTAAAAAGGAAAACCGCAAATCCTCACCGTAAGGATAATACCCGCAGGCCGTGATGATGCTACTTAGCAAAACGGCTATAAAAACTGCTAATTTCTTCATCGGTGTAATTTTTCAACTGGTTTTCGTCTAAATGGAACAGGGTTACCGTGATATTCTTATCGAATTTCACATGCTTTTTAATCAGTTCTATAGCCTGATTGATCTTATCTGTGGTTATTTCTTCATATTTTATTTTGTCGCCAATCCTAAGATAAGTCTGGTAATCCATCGCGGTATCTTTAGTCACTTCATACCACATCGGTTTTACAGATTTCAGGCTTTTCTTCAGCTGATTTCCGTTGTATATGATACCTGTAAAACGGTTATTCTGATAAATCTGCATCCATGAATACACAGGCAGGGCAATGTCCAGATGCAGAGGATACTTTTGGGTACCGTCCAGATAACTTTCCAGCTCTTTCAGGTCAAGGATTGAGTTTTTTGATTTGTCTTCAAGCGGATTGATAAGATTATAACACATTAACGTTACTTTATCTACCGGAGGAACTCCCATTTTATCAGGGTATTTGTATGGATAAAGACGAAGGGTGGCAGAGATCTGTTTTTTAGAGAGAGGCTTAAGCTTTTTCAGGAAATAGAAATAATTATTCTTTGTGGATTCTGTCCAGTCGCAATCAATCTGAATTTCTGAAACCTGTAGTGAATCCATTTTTTCCTGCGCATATTTATCGACAAGATAGTTGACATTATCTGCCAGCTGATCTAGCTCTTTTTCACTGCTTTTCTGAAAAACAATATTTTTAATATAGACTACCGGAATAACCTCGTAGCCTGCTTTTTCTCCGTTGCAGCAGGTATAATAACTATAACTGGTTTTGGAAACCGGAAAGTTTCCCATCGCTTCACTATAATCTACCTCAAAGAATTTTACATACAGTTTTTTGATGTCCTGATTTTTCAGAATATCTTTTTCTTTTTCAGACAGGGAATAGCTATCGGATTTCCAGTAGTAGAAAGCCTTTTCAACGGATTCTACTTTGTTTTCACAAGAAATCAGGAAAAGAACCAGAGATAGGAATAAGAATATATTTTTCACCAATAGATTGTTTTAAAAATAATACACTGTTGAATTGAAATGTTTTTACAAATGTAATTACAAAATCAATTCAACAGTGTATTATTTCAATCTATAATTGATAAAAAATTAAGATTTTTTAAGAATTTATTTTCAATTGATCTGAAGTCCCAGTTTTTCAGCTTCAGCGATGACAAATTTTTCAGCTTCTTCCTTGTCGTTCAGAATTTCACCTTCCAGAATAGCTTCTTTTACTTTTTCTTTAAGAATACCAATTTCGCGGCCGGGTTTAAGATTAAACATTTTCATAATCTCTTCTCCGGTAATCGGCGGCTGGAAGTTTCTTACCTGATCTTTTTCTTCCACTTCTTTGATCTTAACTGCTACATATTCAAAGTTTCTCTTGAATCTCTCCTGCTTTTTAGAATTCTTGGTGGTGATATCAGCTTTGCAAAGTGTGAAAAGGTCTTCCAGATTTTCTCCGGCATCAAACAACAGCCTTCTTAATGCAGAATCCGAAGCATCATCCGTGATTAATGCAATAGGGCGGGACGAAAGCTTAACCATTTTCTGAACATATTTCATATCACTTCCTAATGGCAGCTTCAGTCTTTGAAAAAGAGTTTTCACCATTTTCGAGCCTAAAAATTCATGTCCGTGAAAGGTCCAGCCTGTTCCTTCTACAAATTTCTTAGTGGGCGCTTTTCCTACATCATGCAGAAGTGCCGACCAGCGTAACCAGAGATTATCCGTATTTTCAGAGATATTGTCTACCACTTCCAGGGTGTGGTAAAAATTGTCTTTGTGGGTCTGCCCCTCAACTTCTTCCACTCCTTTCAGTTCGATAAGTTCGGGAATAATGAGCTTTAAAAGGCCTGTCTGCTCCATTAATCTTAATCCTACAGACGGTTTTTGAGACATCATGATCTTATTGAATTCCACCATAACCCTCTCCATAGAAACAATTTTGATCCTTTCGGCTTCCTGCTTTATCGCTTCTAAAGAATTTCCTTCAATTTTGAAATTAAGGGTGGAAGCAAAACGTACTGCTCTCATCATTCTTAAAGGATCGTCTGAGTAAGTCTGTGCAGGTTCCAAAGGTGTTCTCAAGGTTTCTCTTTCCAGATCACCAATTCCATCAAAAGGATCTACCAATTCACCAAAATTATCCTTGTTTAAAGAAATCGCCATGGCATTGATGGTAAAGTCCCTTCTCTTTTGGTCATCTTCAAGGGTACCTCCTTCTACTTCCGGTTTGCGGCTGTTTTCGGTGTAGCTTTCTTTCCGGGCTCCTACAAATTCCAGTTCAAGATCCTTGTATTTGATCATGGCTGTTCCATAGGTTTTGAAAACAGAAACTTTTAATTTAGGATCCAGATCCTGAGCAACCGTCTGAGCCAGCTCAATACCGCTCTGCTCTGTTACAAAATCAATATCGGTAGATGCTTTTCTTTTCATTAAAAGATCACGGACATATCCCCCAACGATGTACACCGACTGGTTATTTTTTTCCGCAGCATCAGAAATTATTTTAAATAATTTTAAATTTTTATTTTGAGTAAGATTAATTTTCATCGTTTATATAATAGATCATCTGTGTCCTAACCCAACTTTCGTTCTGTTAGTCATAATGAGCATACATTTTGTTAATTTTTCCTTCTTCATTAAAAAACATGACCTCAACTGCATGTTTATCCATAATAGATTTATAGAACAATGCTACTGAATTGACACCCGCCGTAGGCTGTATTAGCTCAAAATGAAGATCCGGAAATTTATCCCGTGCCTTTTTCCAGTATTCACGGACTGCTTCTTTTCCTTTGAGTGTACTTTCTTTTCCTCCTGTAGCCATAGCAATCATTGGTGTACTGATTTCGATGTCTTCAGAATAATGAGACAATATATCATCCAGATCGTGAGAATTCCAGGCACTGATCCATTCTTTAGCAAATTTTTGGTGGTTCATTGCGTAACTTTTATCAGTTGAAGTTTTGCAAAGATAGAATTAAAAAAAGAAATCCTGCCAATCCGGATTGGCAAGACTTTAAAACTCTTATTGTTTTGTGCGGGTTTATTCGCGTAACACTTTTATCCTGTTATCGCTCCAGATCTTGATGACAGAAGATCCCGAGTATTTTGAAACTTTCTCACGATCCTCTTCCACTGCATAATCCACCATACTGATAATCTCCGGTGAAATATCTGAAAATTTCAAAGGGCTCTTATCTCCACTGAAATTAGCCGAAGTAGACACCAAAGGTTTATTCAGTTTTGTAATCAGTTTTTTACAGAAGTCATTTTTTACCAGCCTGATTCCGATACTACCATCCTCCGCGAGTAATTCTTTCGGCAGTCCCCTTGGCTTTTCATAAACAATGGTTACCGGCTTTTCACTCAGGTCAATAATTTCCCAGGCCATTTCCGGAACATCCACTAGGTCCTGAAGCCTCTTTTCGGATTCCACCAGAATAATCATGGATTTGTTTTTCTCCCGTTTCTTAATATCAAAAATTTTGTTAACCGCCTCTATATTGGTAGCATCACAGCCAATCCCCCAAATGGTATCGGTAGGATAAAGAATGGTTCCGCCGGATTTTAATACGTCTATAATATGTTCCATAATTCTGTAAAATTCAAACTGATGATAAAGGTAGAGAATCTGGTGGTTTCGGGCCAAATTTAATTTGGGAAATTGGTTGGATGGGTGTTTTTTATTTATTTTTTATTTAAGCAGGCTGAAGCCCGTTTCTATTGAATAAGGAAGTCATTTTACAAATCTAATTTTTATTATTTGTTTTAACCTATTTCATTTATTCTGTTAAAAATAAAACAAATTAAAGCCATTCTATTGGATGCATATATTTACGTGGTATCCTTTAATCTAATTTAATTATTCTTGTTGATATTCAAAAAAAATAAAACGGGCTTCAGCCCGTTTCAAATTGATTTATTATTTACCGTTTATTTTAATCTCTATTTCAATCCCGGTAAATATCTTTCCTTAATAATCTTCAGGTGATGGTAGTTGTGTCCGACAACCAGTTTTCCGATTGTTTCTACGGAAATTTCGTTTCCGTTGGCAATACCTGTATTGTTTAAAACAGATGGTTCGAAGGTTTCCATCATGATCTGTGAGGATTTCCTTACCAATTTATATTCTTCCATTAGAGATTCCAGAGTTCTTTTATCCGCGTAAGAATTACCGGCATACAATTCTTCATCAAAACCCGGAAGTGATGCTTTTTCTCCTCTTGCAAAAGCTAACATTCTGTATTGAAATACTCTTTCGCAATCTGATAAGTGCAGTAAGAGTTCTTTTAAAGACCATTTTCCTTCGGCATAGGCAAAATGGGATTGCTCTTCAGTAAGGTCTGAATATAATGCAATGGTTTCTTCTCCTGATTTTTTTAATTCTTCCAGCCAGTCTCCCGCAGGAATCTGATCTAAATATCGTTGAATGTATTTTTGAAAATCTGTCATATTTTGCTTTTGATTTTTATATAAAAAGTGTTTTGAAATTGAGTTACAAATTAATAAGCATACAATTATTACTCATTACCTATTCCTCATGGTATTGGTCCATTCGTAGAAATTTACAGAATCATATCGTTCAAAACCGCACGACGGATAAAGCCGGTTTCCTACATCGTTTGACTTTCCGGTTTCAAGGAGCATACCACAGGCATTTGATGATCTGCAAAGATCTTTGGCGGCTTCTATCAATTCTTTGGAATAGCCTTTCCCTCTATGGTTTTCATTTACATAAAGATCGTTCAGCAACCAGTAACGCTGCATTCTTGTCGATGAAAATATAGGATACAACTGAACAAATCCGGTTAATATTCCATTATCTCCGACTACAAAAATTTCAGAATCTTCGTTTTGAATTCTTTCTTTCAGGAAGTTTTCAGCGGCAGGAATATCAGATTCTTTATGATAAAAAATCCTGTACTGGTCAAATAGTGCTGACAACTGTTCAAGATCTTCAAGGGTAGCTTTTCTTGTATTTTTCATATTTATTCTGTGATGGTGTTTAATAGCAAAAAGAGAGTTTCAGCGAACTGATCCTCTCTTTTTTGATATCTATTTTAAGAAAAAGCTTTTTCTAAATCTGCAATCAGATCTTCTGCATCTTCAATTCCTACGCTTAAACGAACAAGGTCATCTGTGATTCCCAATTCTGCACGTTTTTCAGCTGGAATGGAAGCGTGTGTCATCAAAGCAGGGTGGTTCGCAAGAGACTCTACTCCTCCTAAAGACTCTGCCAGTGTAAACACTCTTACTTTTTCAAGGAATTTAATGGCATCTTCTTTTTTACCTGATTTAAATGTAAAAGAAACCATCCCTCCGGATTCTTTCATCTGGGATTTTGCCAGTTCATACTGAGGGTGAGATTCCAATCCCGGATAAATTACTTTATCTACTGCAGGATGGGTTTCCAGATATTTCGCTACAGCAAGTCCGTTATCAGAATGTCTCTGCATTCTTAATGCCAGTGTTTTGATTCCTCTTAAAACCAGATAAGAGTCGTGAGGTCCTAAAATACCACCGCTTGCAAACTGAATGAAGTGAAGTTTTTCTCCCAGTTCAGCATCTTTGGCAATAAGTGCTCCGGCGATTACATCCGAATGTCCACCCAGATATTTTGTAGCGGAATGCATGACGATATCTGCTCCTAAATCAATCGGTCTCTGAATGTAAGGAGTAGCAAAAGTATTGTCAACGGCAACCAGAATGTCTTTTCCTTTTGCCATGTCAACAACCGCTTTAATATCTACTAGCTTCATCAGCGGATTGGTAGGTGTTTCCACCCAGATCAGTTTTGTTTTATCGGTAATGACATCAGCAATTTTAGAAACATCATCAAAATTCACAAACGTAAATTTCAGTTGGTATTTCTCAAAAAGTCTGGTAAACATTCTGTAAGTACCTCCGTAAAGGTCGTCTACAGCAATCACCTCATCACCGGGGTTTAACAGTTTCAGAACACAATCAATAGCTGCAAGACCAGAACCGAAAGCAAGACCTCTCGCTCCGTTTTCAATGCTTGCCAGAGAGTCTTCCAAAGCCTGTCTTGTAGGGTTGGCAGCTCTTGAATATTCGTATCCGGAATGTACTCCCGGGCTTTTCTGTGCAAATGTAGAGGTTAAAAATACAGGTACATTAACAGAACCTGTAGCAGACTCATGATGCTGCCCTCCGTGAATTACTTTTGTATTAAAGTTCATATGTATATAATTTGAAAATCTGAAAATGAGTTAATTTGAAATAAAGCAGATACTGATCAGCATTTTAAATAATCAATTTATTCTATCGTAAAATTAACTCGTTTTCAAATTGTTTTACATTTTGATAGCTGATTTTACTGCGAATTCTTCTGCGATCTGCTCTATCCATTGGGCAACATCTTCTTCACCAGTTGCTCTCTGATAGGTATTTCCTAAAGAAACTAAGATCTGGTGAATAAACATCTTCATCTGGTCTACCGGCATTTCTTTAGTCCAAAGATCGATTCTTAACGCTTCCATTGCTTTATCATCCCATACAGAGATCATGGTAGCCTTAGTTTCTTCCTTTTCCACACCTCCATCCTGAGCGTTCCATGTAATATTTTCAGGAATGTGGTTTTCATCCAGCTCTACATCTATCGTAATCTGAGTTTTTCTCATATCAATCTAAAATTTTTCTGCAAAGTTAATACTTCTTTAGCTTATCTAAAATTTCTACGAAATTATCTTCATCAGGAAAAGGCGTATTAAAATTAAAAATCTTTCCTTCCGGATCTACAATGATAAACCTTGGAATAGACTGAATTTTATACTGACCCATAAATTTCTCAGCATTGGTAAGCCAGAACTGCGGATTATTGGATTTCTTGGTTTTAAGATAATTCACCCATTTTGATTTATCCTCATCAAGACTGATGGAAATAAACTGGATGTTATCAGCATATCTGTACTGATGGCTTCTGGTTTCAAACACCGGACGGATCTGCTTACACGGCCCGCACCATGTAGCCCAAAAATCAATCACCACATACTTTCCTTTATATTTTGAAAGATTCTGGGTTTTCCCTTTATCGTTTTCAAGAACAAGATCAGGAAATATGGCGCCTTTCTGCGACCTGTTAATTCCGTCAAGTTTTGAATAAAGCATGTGCTTATAATCCGTATTCTGTATTTTATTGATCTCAGCAGCAAAAAGTTTATTTCTTGCCAGGCTGTCAGACTGAAGTTCAATATTTTTTGAAAGATGTTTTGATAAAAGCTGATCTTTTGAAATTCCTGCAGGAAGCCGGTCTATTTTGACAAAAAGAATACTGTCCGCATTGGAAGCCTGATCAGCATCGGTAAGCATCATATCCAGCTTATACTGAAGATAATTATCGTTTTTGCTTAAAAGCGGGCTTGGCTTCTGAATATTATTATTCAATTCATCAAGGAAAGGTTTCGGAGGGGCAAACTTAGGATCATTCCATGAAGTCATTTTTCTGTAATTATTGATTTCATTGAGGTATTCAATGGCCATCAGCTGTTTTCTGTAGGTTTTATAATCATCCGAAAGGGCATTATTTTCCGGGTCTGCAAAAACATCCAGAATTCTTTTGTTTTCCTTCCAGTCGGATTCTGCCAGTTCATAAAACTTCTCAGGATCATTATTATAATTCTGCTTTTCCAGTGAATATCCAAATTCATACCCGAAAGAATTCTCTGTATTCTGATACTTCTGATCTGCTTTTCTGTTGGAATTAACGTAGGACACCATTTTGGTACTGTTAAGTCTGATATCAAAATCAAACCAGTCTCCGCTGCCCATGAAAATATTGGTCTTTTTATTTCCTATTTCCAGAATATATTCGCCTAATGGAAGCTCTTGTGAAGTAGTCCAGCTGAAGGTATTATTCTTCACTGCCGCAGCCCCTATCTTTTTATGGAAATCTTTAGAATAGATACGTACAGAATCGATCTTCAGATCAGTCTGCAGTTTTCCATTGATCACCACTCCTTTGTCACTCCTTTGATAGGCTCTTGGTTTCTGGAAAACATACAGAAATCCTCCTGTAATAATCAGAAATACAGATGAAACAATAATCTGTTTTTTATTTCTAAGAAAGGCATTTTTGAATCCTTTCTTGCTGTACCAGAAGTACCCCAATATAAGGAAGACCACCATCCAGAAAAGGCTAAGATATTCCGAATAGGAAATAAAACTGTTCAGTTCTCTCACTTCCACAGATTTTGAGAAGATATACAAAGAACTGTAAGGATTAAAGAAAAAAGACTGTTTCTGTATCAATGAAGCGATGTTCGAAGCCAGTCCCAGACAACCGATCAGAAACGACCAGATAAACCCCGGAAATACCACCGAAACACAAAGCTGTAATGCTGCAATCCCTAAAACAGTTATGAAAACCCTGATGATAGTCTTAATCATCCATACCCAATCCAGATTCAACAGTTTTGCAGGATTCGGGTGAATATAGTAATCTATGGTTGACATGATGATGCTGAAACCAAAATAAGAGAGAATACAGATGAGACTCATCAGAATCAACACGATATATTTGGCAAAATAAAGCTGAAATCTGCTTACCGGTTGGGTTTCCATCAGCTGCCAGCCATTGTTTTTATGATCAGTCTGGGCAATTCTATTGGCGGCAATGATCACAAATACAAGCAATATAAAAAAGGTAAAAGATTTAATGGCATCTCCGGTGATAGCGTCTTCAAAAACAGAATACGGAAGCTCTCCTTCCACCACAAATTCTGACTCAAAAAATCCTGGAATGAATCCCAGTAAAGGAATCAGACCTCCTAAGATGATGGCAATATAAGTAAGTCCCAGTCCTTTTGTTTTCAGCCATTCGATATTGATCGCGGTTATTAATTTTTTCATCTGTTATTAGTTTTTAGTTATTTCCATGAACCAGTCCTCAAGGCCTGCACTGTTTTTAATTTCAAAAATTTCAGCATTTTTCTGCACCAGCATTCTGACAAGAGCAGCAATGTCTTCTTTTGATCCGGCTGTGATTTCTATGGTATTTTCATCAATTTTCTGAGGTGAATAATTTTCCGGAATTTCACTGATGAACTGTGATGCATGATTCAGCCCTATTCTGATATGATCGTAGCGGTAAAGTTCATTCAGATCTTTAATGCTGCCTGTGAAGCGTATTTCGCCATGTGAAATAATCGCAAGATGGGTGATCATTTTTTCAATTTCCTGAAGCAGGTGGCTTGAAATAAAAATGGTTACGCCTTCTTCCCTGTTCAGTTTGATCAGAAGTTCCCGCATTTCCAGCATTCCATTTGGATCAAGTCCGTTTACCGGTTCATCAAGGATGAGAAGTTCGGGTTTCCCCAGGAGGGTCATGGCGATAGAAAGTCTTTGTTTCATTCCCAGAGAATACCGTTTCATTTTCATGTTCCGGCTGTCCCAGAGGTCTACAAGGCGTAGAACTCTTTCACATTCTGCTTCCGGCAGTTCTCTTAATCTGGAGATCACAAGAAGGTTTTCCCATCCCGAAAGATGGTCATAAAAGGCTGCCGTGTCAATCAGACTCCCTATTTTATTGAATCCATCAGGATAAAGGTCTGATAATTTCTGATCAAAGATTCTGATCGCTCCGTTTTCATCAGGAATGCTGCCGATCAGCATTTTCATAGTGGTGGATTTACCGGCTCCGTTGGCTCCTAAAAAGCCAAAAATGCTTCCTTTCGGAACCGAAAGGTTAATATTTTTAAGCACCGGTTTGTTTTTAGAGAATTCAAAACTCAGATTTTGAATCTGTATCATGTTGTCCATGGGTGTATTTCGTTTGTAACAAAAATACAATTAAAACGGTATTATGCAATACAAAGTAGTATGTTTTTTAAAATTTAAATATGAAAAAGCCTCCAGAATAGTTCTGAAGGCTTCTGATTTTTATTGTGATTACTTTATTTAGGCTTATATCCTGATTCGTTAAATATTTTGGTAGCATCAAGCTTTAGGAAATCAGCAAGTTTAGTTTCAGGTTTCTGTTTAAAGTAGGATTTACAGATCTGCCATCCGGTAAATATTCCGATCTGTGGCGAAGAAACATTATCAATCTCTGTATAAAATTTCGAGAACGGGCCCGGTGTAATAAAACGTTCAACTAATCTCGGATCATCACCAAAGATCAGATTTCCTTCCACGAAATAATTCCAGATATTGGCTTCATTGGCTACTGCCCACTCGTATTGTTTCTGGGTGTAATTCATTTTCAGATAATCAGGAGTATCTGGAAGAAAAGCGTCCTGAATCATCATTATTTTACCGTTCAGGATCACCTGATCAATGAATTTCTGGTGATCAGGAGATTCTGTCACAATATTTTCAGCAAAGATCTGTGAAACTTTAGGAACAATATTCTGCGGGTTCATCGATTTCTGAAAATACAATTCCAATCCTTTATAATTTGGATTTCCATCGCCCATGAAGCCTGTAATATCAATGAACAGCTGATTTCCTTTTGTATCATAAATAATAGGATCCTGAACCATCTGCAGAGCGGATGAAAACAGATATACTTTAGGACTTTTGAACTGCGGGAAATAATATTTGATATGGGAAAACAAATCCTGAAGCTCTTTCTGAAGCTTAGCCTGATCTATTTTTCCAGCAGCTTCTTTATAGATCTTTATTTCCTCTGCATCGGCTCTTCTCTTCTCAAAATCAGCATCGGAAACAGTCCCCTGGAACCATGGAAATTTGGTTTTAAACTGGTCCAACGGAATTTTTACATCATAAAATTCTTTGGAAATATCTGTGATGTCTACTTTCTCAGCAGTTTCTTTTATTTCTACCTTCCACAGATCTCCGGATTCTTTTTTGCAGGAATCCAATGACAGAATTAAAATAGAAGAAAGCGCAATAAATCTGAAAATCTTCATTATTTTTACATGAAATTTAAGGACACAAAAATAAGGATTAAAAAGACAATTGGTGATGAATTTTAAAATATTTGCAACCCTCGGCCTGATTATTTCAGGATTTTCTTTTTATAACAGCCAAAAACTGCATTGTAAGGATCCCAATCTGGAAAAAGCAGTGCTGGAAAATTTTGATCTGAATAAAAACGGAAGTCTGGAACAGCCTGAAGCCGACCAAATCGTCAATCTGTTTCTGGCTCAGAAGAATATCACCTCAACCGATGACCTGGCTCTTTTTAAGAATGCTAAAATGATTGTTCTTGACGATAATGCAATTCCTGCCATTTCTATAAGCGGAATGGAGCATCTTGAGCTGTTTTCATGTACGGGATGCAAAGTATCATTATTCAAAGCTGAAAATCTTAAAAAACTAACCGCCTTATACCTTGACAACAATCTTCTGGAGAATATTTCGTTAAAAGAAACCCCGAAAATTGATCAATTAACTTTATCTTTAAATCAGCTAAAAACAATAGATATAACACCCCTCAGGAATCTGAGAAAACTGAACATCGAACACAACAGGATCCAGAAGCTTGATATCTCCGGAAATTCTTTACTGCAAACGCTTAACGTTGGAGGAAACGGAATGAAAGAAACGGGTATCAGGAAAGGAATTAAAACAGATGTAACCATTTTCGGAACTGAGGAATAAACAAAATACCATGAAAATAGAAACCCAACGATTGATCTTAAGGCCACTGGAAGAGACTGATGCAGAACGAATGTTTCTGCTTGATTCCAGCCCGGAAGTCATGAAATATATCGGTGTACCGGTACTTACAGAAGTGAGCGAAACCATAGACGTTATCAGATTCATCAGAAATCAATATACTGAGAACGGCACCGGACGGCTGGCTGTGATTGAAAAAAAATCCGGACTTCTGATCGGATGGAGCGGTCTTAAACTGCTGACCGAACCTATCAACGGTTACAGTAATGTTCTGGATCTCGGTTATCGTTTTCTTCCTGAAACATGGGGAAAAGGCTATGCCGTAGAAGCTGCAAAGGCATCTCTGGATCTGGGATTTAATGAGATGAATGCTGAGATTATCTACGCTCATGCCCATTCAGGAAATGAAGCTTCCAATCACATTCTGAAAAAATTAGGCTTTGAAAAAACAGGAGAATTCACAGAACCTGATGGAGTCTGTAACTGGTATGAATTAAAACGCGAAAAATATATTTAAATCATGTTAACCATAAGACAGGAAGAGGAAAAAGACTATAGGAAAGTGTTTGAACTTACGGAAGAAGCTTTCCGCACGATGGAACAAAGTGATCATCAGGAGCACTTTCTTGTTGAACGATTAAGGAAATCTGATGCCTTTATCCCGGAACTTTCCCTGGTTGCAGAAAATGAAAACGGAGTGATTGCCGGGCATATCTTATTCACCAAAATCAAAATAGAAAATAATACAGGGTCCTTTGATTCACTGGCGCTGGCACCTGTTTCGGTAAAGCCTGAATTCCAGAACCAGGGTATTGGAGGGCAGCTTATTCTTTTTGGCCACCTTATTGCCAAAGAACTGGGGCATCAATCTGTTATCCTCATCGGACATGAAGATTATTATCCTAGGTTTGGTTACGAAAAAACCAGTAATTTTGGAATTTCTTTTCCGTTTGATATTCCTGAAGAAAATGGCATGGCCATAGAACTGATAGAAGACGGATTAAAAAATGTAACAGGTGTAGTAAAATACCCTAAAGAATTTGGAATAGACTAAAAAAATAAATTAATGCAGACACAAAAAGTAATAGATCATATTGTAGGCTGGCTGAAAGATTATGCCGTAAAAGCAAAAGTAAACGGGTATGTAATAGGAGTTTCAGGTGGTGTGGATTCAGGAGTGGTATCAACGCTGGCAGCCATGACAGGTTTAAAAACCCTTCTGATTGAAATGCCGATACGCCAGAAACCTGATCAGATAGACCGTGCCTGGGAGCATATGAATGATCTGAAATCAAAATTTCCGAATGTAGAGGCCATGTCTGTTAATCTTACACCTGCTTTTGAAGAACTTTATAAAACATTCGATGTAAAAGATGATCTGTATCCGAATGAAAAGCTTGCTTTCGCCAATACAAGATCCCGTCTGAGAATGCTTACCCTGTATTATTACGGACAGCTGAACGGGCTTCTGGTATGCGGAACAGGAAATAAAGTGGAAGATTTCGGAATCGGGTTTTATACCAAATACGGGGACGGCGGTGTAGATGTCTCTCCTATTGCTGATCTTTATAAAACCGAAGTGTATACCCTTGCCAGAGCACTGAACCTGGTTAAAAATATCCAGGAAGCAATTCCTACAGACGGACTTTGGGATGTAGACAGAACAGACGAACAGCAGATTGGCGCTACCTATCCTGAACTGGAAAAAATCCAGAAAGAATACGGAACGAAAACAGCTGACGATTATGAAGGACGTGACAAGGAAGTGTTCTTAATATTCGACAGGATGCACAAAGCAGCAAGACATAAAATTGATCCTATTCCGGTGTGTGATATTCCGGAGGAATGGAGAAACAGCTAATTGTATTTACCAATATAACAATGTACCAGTTTACCAATATATTATTATATTGCCAGACTGGTACATTGTTACATTAATCATATTATGAACAGTAAAATAAGATCGGTATTATTCATGTGTCTCGGACTTCTTTTCGGAATGTCTGTGATGTACATTTATAAGAACTTTATTGAAGGCAAGAAAGAGAATAAAACTGAAACGGTAAATTATGGAAGTGCTGCAACAGAAGAGCAATATAATGCAGGAAATTCAACGGAACAGGTTTCCATTGACCAGCTTACGGAAGAAAAAACAGTCATCAGCTATGTGAAGCAAAATCACAGGCTGCCGGATTATTATATCACTAAAAATGAAGCCAGACAGCAGGGCTGGGATCCATCCAAAGGAAATCTCTGCGATGTGCTTCCCGGAAAAGCTATTGGCGGAGACAAGTTTGGTAACCGCGAAAAAAGACTGCCGGAAGGTGAAAAATATTACGAAGCTGATGTGAATTACCATTGTGGAAGCAGGAATGCAGACAGGATTATCTTTACAAAAAATGGTGATGTTTATCTCACCAAAAACCATTATAAAAGTTTTGAAAAGCAGTAAGATTTACAGCCTGGGCCTTTTGTTTTTCCTGATATTTTCATGTTCGGAAAAAAACTCCCCAGCACAGACAGATAGATCGCCCATGACTATTCTGATACAGCCTTTCAGAGACATCAGTTCAAAAGAAGTGACCATTGCCGCAGAAGGAATCAGAAAGATCTATCCTAATATCAAGGTTCTGGACCCCATTGATTTTCCTGAAAATGCTTACTATAAAGAAAGAAACCGCTACAGAGCTGACTCTACGATTAAGTTTCTGAATACCCAAACGAAGGAAGGTTTTGTAACAATTGGTTTGACTACCAAAGATATCAGTGCAACCAAAGGAAAAGTAAAAGATTACGGAATTATGGGACTCGGCTACAGACCGGGAAAAGCCTGTATCGCCTCAAAATTCAGACTGAATAAAAAGAATGCAGACGAACAGTTCTTTAAAATAGCCATTCACGAACTCGGCCACACTCAGGGACTGAAGCACTGCCCTGAAAAAACCTGCTTCATGAGAGATGCAAAAGGAGGAAATCCCACAGATGAAGAAACGGATTTCTGCCCATCCTGCAAAACTTTTTTAATCCATAAAAACTGGAAATTCAATTCAATATGAAGACAATATATATAGATTTTACAGACATCGGTGATTATGAGGATTTTTATGCTCAGCTGAAAGAAAAAATCACCCTTCCGGAATATTTTGGAGATAACCTTGATGCTCTTTCTGATGTTATTACCGGAGAACTGGAAATGCCTCTCCACATCGAATTCGTTAATATGACTGTAGATCAGCTTGAGATCTTTGAAGATCTTCTGACTACTTTGGAAGATGCCGAAGATGAGGTAGAGGATTTCAGCTTCACCTATTATCTGGAGCAGTATGAAGATGAGGATACGGAAGATGAAGAATAAATTCAGCAGTATTTAAACTGAAAAAATTATAGTGTCGGTGAGTATTTTACAACAAGGTAAAAGCTTACTGACATTTTTTTGTTTTAAAATATTGAGAAAATTTAGACTTTGGCTAAAGCCAATGGATTGTTTTTATTATTTAGGCGGAATAAATTCTACAGTCTAACATAAAGGTTTTCTTTAAAACTCTTTGGTATTTTTTTTATCTCGCGGATTTTGCAGATTGAGCAGATCTTTTTAATTAACCTAATAAAAATCGTAGATTTTTAAAGAGCTTAAGTGAACTTCTATTTACAAAGTTTTAAACCTAAAATAATTCTTAAGTACTAAATTTCTTTTCCTTTGTGGTTAAAAAAGTTTCCCACAGATCGCTCAGATTTCATGGATTTTTGTAGATATTTTTTATTTCGAAGATAAGGCAGCCCCTTTATTTAACGCATACATTGAAAAAGGCTGTCTCATTTTTGAAACAGCCTCTTCTTTATTTTATTTACTAATAACTTCCGTAATTGGATTTCCTATGTTTCCGCTTGGGAACTGGATCTTCAGTAAAGAAGAAACCGTAGGCGCAATATCCGTCATGTTATATGCTTTATTACTTTCTCCATGTTGGATTCCCCAACCCATAAAGATCAGCGGAATATGGGAATCATAAGAATTCCATACGCTGTGTGTTGTTCCTGTTTTAGAATACGGAGGCAGCATAGAATCACGGGAGATCAGCTGAACATCACCGCTTCTCTGCCTGTTGATTCCGTTGATAATTCTCTGTTTAATCGGCTCCGGGATACTTGACTCCTGAACTTCTTCTACAGAAACGGCATATAAAACACTTGGGTCTTTCTGGATTTCTTTGATCGCGAAATCTCTTACATCATCCAGCTCCAGCTTATTATCACTCAACAATTTTCTGTCGAAATAAACCTGGTAGTTATCTACAGCATTGATCAGTTTATCTACTCCGAATTTATCCTTCAGCTTTTGGTTCACATCCTTCTCCATTCCTTCCCCGAAGAAACCTGTCGGGATTTTATGTTCTTTCAGGAATCCTACTGAATGTGCTCCACCATGGTCTGCAGAAAGGAAAACGGTATATTCGCCCTTCCCTACTTTTGAATCCAGGTAATTGAAGAACTGTGCCAGATCCTGATCCAGTCTTAAATAAACATCTTCTACTTCAATAGAGTTTGGCCCGAATTTGTGCCCCGCATAATCTGTAGAAGCAAGATTCACCGTCAGGAAATCCGTGATATTGTCAGCACCCAGCTTTTCTCCTTCCACAGAAGCTTCAGCAAGCTTCAGGGTTAGTGTATTTCCAAATGGTGTATACCGGATATTATCTTTTTTAGTTTCATAATCTTTGGCAAGATTAGTGTACGGGAAAACAGGTGTTTTTGAGCTTCCCAGAAGTCCTTCCCAGGAAGAATTATCCGGTGAACTTTCTGTATACTGATTAATCGGAAGCAGTGTATTCCAACCATTTGCTACAAGTTTTGCAGGTAAATTCTGTGCGTTGAAAGACTTCAGCCATTGAGGCAGATCATTCATATACCATGTACTGGTTATAAAGTTCCCGGTACTGTCATCAAACCAGAAAGCTCCGTTCGGAGTGTGGCCTGCGGGCAGAATGGAAGCTCGGTCTTTCAGTGAAACACCGATTACTTTTCCCTGAAAGTTGGTTGCCAGCCTTAATTCATCCGTTACCGTAGTAGACCAAAGATTTTTGGGTGAATGACTTCCTATTCTTGTATTGGTTGTTCCCACCGGTTGAACGCTGTCATCTGCAGTACAATATACTCCTTTTCCGGTTTCCTTATCTGTCCAGTCATTTCCTGCAATACCGTGGATGGCCGGAACAGAACCGGTAAAAATACAGGTATGCCCTAAAGCAGTAATGGTTGGAACATAGTTGATATGAACATTATTTAATGAATATCCTGTATTCAACAGCCTTTTAAAGCCGTCTTTTCCGTATTTACTGTAATAGCGGTAAAGATAGTCCCATCGCATCTGGTCTACCACCATTCCTACTACTAATTTGGGTCTTGGTACCTGAGAATTGTTCTTCTGAGCATTGATTGTAATTACGGACAAAAAAGCTGCCGCCGCAATTGAAATTTTCCTAAACATCCGGTAAAATTTTTATTGAGCACAAATTTACAGGTTTTGAAAGTTTTGGAGTGTGAAATTTTATTTAAATTTGACCTCATCACCGAATTAAATACTTTGGAAAGGACAATTCATATAATATCCGCTGCAGCGCCAGACCAACTTCCTGGTCTTGATGAGATTTCCAATATTCCCCGGCAGAGAAAACTTAAAATAGTTTTTGAAGAATCCGTTCGCCATTTAAGAAAAAGCTATGGTGAAGATTTAGAGAAATTACTCCCCGATTTTCAGATAGCCATCCATAATACAGAACATGAAATAAATATATGTAAACTTATTACCTATGAAGAAATTGAAAAAAATCAACTATTCTTCCTGCAATGTGCCAAGGATTACAGAAGTCTCGGGACAGCATTAATCACCCGGCTTATAGAAACAAAGAGAATAACATTAAATACTGATTTCCCTTTTCTTAGCCTGAATAAATTTAAAAACATCCGGAGAAACTATTCCGGAAAAGTTGATGATTGGGATTATTTTTTTCACGGCTATCACTGTGGTTTTCAACATAAAAAAACAAAGCAGAAAATAGAAGTTCCTTATATGTTTGGAATGGAATTCGGAGACTTGGATCCTTATTTTTTTAGCATTTTTATTAAATCAACTCCCGAATATCAACCTTTACCTATAGAGATTTTTGATGACTTTGATGATGGGAAAAAGATTCTTGATGTCATGCTCAGTCTGGGGTATCTTGAGAAAATCCATTCCAATATTGAACACTATTCCGGAACTGTAGTAAAAGATCGGGATAAGGTTGATATTAAAGTTTTCAATCCTGAGACAGATCTGGTAAAATCTCAATCAAAGTTATCAGGATTATTCAGTTTTTTAAAGTTTTAATCAGATGAATAATTTCCATATCATTAACAAAAATCATCCTCAATATGATCCAATTTAAATACGTTATTTTATACGTGGAAGACGTTGAAAAATCAATGAATTTCTACAAAGACACCTTTGATACTGAAATAAAATTCATCACCCCGGAAAAAGATTACGGAGAACTGATTACCGGAACGACTAGTCTTTCCTTTGCTTCTGTTGCACTGGCCGGATCTAATATTAAGCAAGGATTTTTAACTTCCAGAGCTTCAGAAAAACCTTTCGGAATTGAACTGGGATTTGTAACCGATGATGTGGATTCTCTTGTAAAAAAGGCTATAGATAACGGTGCCATACTTTATGAAGATGTTACTGTAAAACCTTGGGGACAGACCACTGCTTACATCAAAGATCCGGATCATTATCTGGTGGAAATCTGCACAGAAATTCAATAACAAGAGTATGGAAATAAAAAGACTGGAACAACTGACTGACAATCCAACATTAGACTGGGGACATAATGGTTATACCACAGATAAAATTCTTTCCGTTTCTTCCATTGAACATGCTGGTTCTTTTGAATTTATTTTGAAAGAAAAAACAATTCCCTATACCAAAATCTGGGAAACCAGCTCCGGTGATATAGAAGAGCTTAACGAAATTATTGAAAAAGGACATTCTTTCGGAGCTTATACAGATGGAAAATTAACAGGCTGGATTATTGGCGAACACAGAATCTGGAACAACAGTTTTTACATCGAAAATATTCTGGTTAGTGAAAAGCACAGAAGATCCGGAACCGGAATCTTGCTGATTAAAAACATTGTTAAGGAAGCCCGAAACCTCAACTGCAGAATTATTGAACTGGAAACCCAGAATACCAATTATGCTGCTATCCAGTTTTACAGAAGACTGGGCTTCAGCATTACAGGACTGAATACCAGGCTGTATGAAAATACGGATGAAACTGCTGTATTTATGACCCTCGATTTATAATAAAGCCCTATTCTGAAAAATAATAAGAAGAACAGACATGAATTAAAATCCACTGTATCAAAATTTAATGATCACATTCTATTAAATCCCACACATGTGTATTAAATATTTTTTTTGTATATTAGTAATCAGCAAACTAAAAATATTAATGACCATGAAAAATCGAAAAAAATTAACAAGAAAGCAACTGGAATTCATTAAAGGAGGCGATAATCCGTATGCATTTTGTGATATAAACGGTGAATGTCCGCCTACAGCAGGAATTTATTATTGCAGTGATGGTGTTTGCTACAGCTTTAATCCGGGCAGCAATCCTGGAGGGGGCGGTGGCGGAGGTGGCTGCAGTGAGCCTCAACGCCTGTGTATGCCATGGGAAACAGGCTGTGGATGTGTATATTAATATATAAAGTATTGTTAGATAAATACAAGGGGGCGGTTTTTACCGCTCTTTTTTGTTTACCATCAATAAAAAATGCATCTTTGGAAAAGTAAAAAACTAACTTCATGAAATTTATTTCCTTTTTTATCACTATAAACAAATTATCTTTTAGCTTTAGAGAAGGGCAGAGTAATCAATACATCTATTAACAGCATGAGATATTTAGAAAAAATTCAGGGCCTTCTTCCCCTTGGTTATTTATATCTGATCGTACTGGGTCTTTTAAAGGAAAGCGTAATGTTTTACCAGCTGGATATTAATATTCTGAAATATTCATCGCTCACAGATATTCTGATAAGTCCTGTAGCCGATATGGTGACCAATCCTATTCTGATTGTGATGATCCTTCTGATGATCCTTCTTTTCTTTGGCTTTCAGGTTCTTCTGATTAAAAACAGCCACAAAAACTGGGTCCAGAAATTATTGAAAGGTTACAGGATCAATGTAGATCCGGAGAAAAAAGAGCTCAGAAAAGCTATGATCCCTGCATTTGTATTACTTGTAGCTCTGGAACTGCTTTCATTATTTGTAGGCCTGGGAATTGGTGGTGGAAACCGTATCAAAAAAAGGCTGGACACCCAGAATCTGCGCTATAATTATAAATTAACCACCGGTTCGGATGCTCCTGCCGAAATTTATATGATTGATATTAACAGCAGCTATTACTTTTACGTTAAAAAAGGAGAAAAGCAGATCAGAATAGCACCGGTTAGCACTATCAATAATCTGGAAATTATTAAGAAAAAATAATATGAAAAATAAACACTTTACCGAATATACGGATGAAGAACTGATCAGTAATGAAAAGAAAATCAAGGTTCTTACCATTATGCTCGCTTCCTCCATGATGGTTTTATTTTTCACCTTTATCGTTCTGGTGATAAAAAAAGGCTTTAATCCGATCATGATTATCCCGATAGGCTTACTTCCTTTGTTGATCGTCAATATCATGAATCTGAAAAATCTGAAAAAGGAGAAAGAAAGACGGGGACTTCATTAGTTTATTGCTTTAGCTTCCTACCAATACCATGAAAAACTCATCTCTATCAAGGCTTTATTTTGTAATTCCGGTAAATATTCTTTATTTTTAGGCTCTTCTGTAAGCTGCTCTGCTATGGAACAAATACAAATTTTATGAAACTGGATGACATTAAGCAGGAAGCTCTTCTGTTCAAAGCACGGAATATATCTGAACTTTCGGATAAAATAAAGGAACTCAAAGATAAAGAAGTATCGTTTTTGGGCTTGGTTTATTTCATTCAGCACAACCAACAGCTTTCACTCTCAGAAGCAAGAAAAAAAACTCTTGAGCTGGATCTCTGGACTGAAAATGAAAAAGCAGAAATAGAGGGTTACCATGATCTGATGATGAGGGAATTTCAGGAAGAAGATTAACCTATAATCAACTACCAAAATATGGATAGACGAATTCAGGAAATAAAAGACAAAATTGAAATACCCGCCACAGAATTTATCACCGGAGGGTTCAGACCGGAAAATACCATAGAAGAATGCTGGATAGGGCGTGTCACCGCTTATGCAGAGCACGAAGAAATTCCTTTAGACCAAAACGGGGATCAGATGATGCCCCTGCTTCAGCTATACCTTCCCGACCAGCCATTCGTTCCTGAACCTATCAGAGATACTAAACTGCTCACGGTCTTTATCACTTATGACTTTCCTGAACCTCTTGAAAAAATGGGCGTTAACTGGATAATCCGGGAATATAAAAATTCAGAGGAATTCGTTATTAAAGATCTTAAAAATCCTGAATCTTACCTGAAACCTTTCCCACTTCGTTCACAACTGGTCCCCAAAGATGCTCCGCTATGGGATGGCGGCGGCCTTGAAGATCTTCCCGATGATATACAGCAGCAAATCATTAACCTCGAAAAAGAAGGTGTTATTGGAAGTTATTTTGATATCATTGAACATTGCTACAGCACAAAATTGGGAGGTTATCCTTCTTTCTGCCAGCCAGGCATCGGAATTAAAGATGGTTTCGGAAAAGGGTTTGAATATGTTTTCCAGATTTCATCAGACGGAAAGGCGGGACTTAATGTCATTGACAGCGGAAGCCTGATGTTTGCAAAAAACAGCAAAACCGGTGAATGGAGTTTGTATTATGATTTTTATTAATCCTCTCTATTAAATCTGTTATTTTAACCTTGGGTTAAGAAAATAAGATAAAAGGCTGGAAAATGAAAGAAAAGAGGCTGGATGTTATTTTTAGTTATATAGGCACTGAAAACTGCTGTAAAATCAAATTAACACTCATATTATGGATGGCCTTCAGAACTTCCCTCTTCCATCTCCCAGCTTCAAACCTGCATCAATCAGATATTCTTATTCCGAATTAAGGTTATTTTATTTTTAAAATCTTCAGCATTTCAGTAATAAATGTCTATTCCAGATTGTTATTACTTTATGAGAACTATTTATTTACTCTTCTTCCTGGTTGCATTTAACACTACAATTCCAGCGCAGAACCGTAGTGCTGAAGGCTTTTTCGAGACCTCAGATCATATCAGGATCAACTATAAAGTTTCCGGAAAAGGGGAAACCTGTATTTATATTCCGGGAGGTCCGGGACAGGGCTACAGCTCTTTTGAGCTTCTGGGCGGAAACAGTCTTGAAAAAAATATGAAAATGGTCTATATGGATCAGCGCGGTTCCGGAAAGTCTGATCCGTCCGGGAATTATCATCTGGATGTTATGGTACAGGATATTGAGGAACTCAGAAAGCATCTGAAACTCGATAAGGTTTACCTTCTTGCCCATTCTTTCGGAGGAATTATCGCAGTTAATTATGCTAAAAAATATCCACAGCATATCAAAGGCCTGATCCTGTCCAATATTACCCTTCATTTTCTCAATGATGAATCTTTAAAAGAACAGATTGAATATGGAAACAGTCTCCTTGGACTGCAGAATACAACAGTTCCGAAAGACAGCCTTTCCTCTGAGCTTTCAAAAATAAGCAGCCAGCTGAGAAAGAAAAGAATCGGATATAAATTCCTCACCGATGATATCGAAACCATCAGACAGACGGACAAAATAGATTCTCTTCATCCCAGGATCATCGATTTTGGAATGGCTGTCATCTCAAAACCCAAAGAATTCCCGGAATATTACTCGGATTATACAATGCTTACCAAAGAGATTACTATTCCTGTACTTGTTATTACCGGAAAAGAGGATAAAGCTGTCGGAACACAGCATTATAAAACCTTTCATTTCCCGAATCAGAAGACGGTTTCCATAAAAGGAGGGCATCTTTTGTATTATGAGAAGAACAGGGAGTTTACGCAAGCCATTTGGAATTTCGTCAACCAGCAGAAATAATATCTTCCGTATGTTTTTATTTTGCGTAATATCTGAAATTCTATTTACAGAAAAAGCTTATCTTTTCCATCTGTAAATTAGTTAGGTATGAAAAAATTCACTATTCTTTTTCTGGTTATTATTCATTCATTAGTTTATGGTCAAAAAGATCAGTATCATTTTTTCTTCAAAACATGGAATTTCTTAAAATATTATCACTCAGACATTGCAGGCGGCAAAATTAATGCAGACAGCTTATTTCTGGCAACCGTTGGAAAAGTGAATTCCCAATCCGATATCAACACCATTATCCATCTTTTATCGGAAAATTTAAATCATACTTTCTCCAAAGTTCCTGTCTCTGACCATGAAAAAAATATATTGTCTGTTAATCAGGATTTTGGATGGTTTCAGAAAAGTAAAAAAATCAGTGCTGAAAACAGATTATTTCTTAACAATGCTTACAGTCGTCGGTTTATCGCTGATCCTTCACAAAAAGAAAAAACAGCTGAAGATAAAAGCACCTACTCATTTGCCAAGGACGAAAACCTTCCTCTTCCTTACCGTTTGCTGATCATGGCTAAGATACAAGGTTCCATTGACTATCTTTATCCGCATAAATATCTGATGCCTAAAAATTCTGAGGTTTATTTTACCAATCTGGTAGATCAGACTGTTCAATGTGCAACGCGAAAAGATTTTGAGATCATTATGGCCCGTGCAGCCGCTAGAATGGAAGACACTCATTCCTTCCAGTTTTATGAGCAGCTGAATTATAAAAATGAAATCTACCACCGTCTATATTATCCTCCTTTTGATTATGCAATTTTTGATGACCATATTCTTGTCACTGATCTTATTTTCCCTGAAGCCTGCTCCATGGCTAATATTCATACTGGCGATAAAATAACAGAAATTAATGGCAAAACCATCCGTCAAATCATTAAAGAAAAACAGGAACTGCTTTCCACATCCAATACAGAAACCCTTTTGTATATGCTATCTGATTATCAAAGAAATCTGATATGGCCGAATGATCATCAACAGAAAGAACTGAGGATCCAATCAAAACAAAAACATAAAACATTTATTTCAAATACTGATTTTATCAATTTCAAAAACAAGGAAGATCTCGCTAAAGCCACAGAATATATAAAAAGAAAAATCCAGACAAAAGACCATTATAAAATCAATCATAAGGATATTGCCTATTTTAAAATCAATGATGTATTCTCTCTTACAAACGACATTCCTGATGATAAGCTTGATGAGCACATGGAAAATATTTTTAAAGAAGCCTCATCCAAAAAAATCATGGTCTTTGATATGAGAGGCTATCCGGACTGGGGTGGATTTGTATTCAATTACGTTTATCAATATTTCTCCCCGATAGAGAACCATTTTGGACTATACTACAAACCCAATATCAACAACATCGGAACATATATTCCCATCAGCTATAAAGAATTTGGTCACTATTACAACGACATTAAAAATAAAACAGTTCATCCTTATCAGGGAAAAGTTTTTCTGATCGTAAATCCTGACACCCTGAGCATGAGTGAATGGAACACGATGAATCTGCAAAATATCTTTCCTCAGGCCATTACCATTGGCCAGAAAACCGCCGGAGCCGATGGAGACATTGTAACAGTACCGCTCTATGCAGGATACAATCTCGTATTTACAGGAAACGGTATATTTTATTATGACCATACCCAGACTCAGAAAGTAGGAATAAAAATCAATGAATTGATTCGGTATACTGATGATGATGTTATTCAGAAACGGGATCTGGAACTGGAAAGAATTTTAAAAGCATTGAAATAATAGTTTTTATAGTTGGGATTCGGCGCGGCCTGCGGCCGCGCCGAATCCCAACTATTTGGTAAACCAGATCTACACCATTGAAAAAAATCTAAATTAAAGACAAAATGGAATAACAGGGAATGATCAATTGACCTAGGAAGCAGGAGCGTCAAAAAAATTGAGATTGAATCCGTTAAAAAATTTCCACTGTCTGAGCATAGCTGAGATTTGGCCCTGAAGAAAAACCGTTTGATCCATGCGAGTTTGGAAATTTTAGGAGTCAATTTCAATTTCTAGCAGATGATTCCAGTCTTGAATTTTGTATACTTTTTCTTGAAAAAAAGTATACAAAAAAATAGTTCTCGATTCTCTACTAACTCTATTTTTTTCTTTCAAGCCTAAGCTTTACACTTGATTCTTTTTTCTGACTCTTAGTTTTCAAAACAAAACAGACTGTCTCTCATCGAAACAGTCTGTTTTTATATTTAAACCTCAGCATAAAGCTGGTTTGTAAATTAAAATTTCAAATCTCCATTCACCTCTCTCACCGCATTAGCAGCCTCAGCGAATTTCAATTGCTCTTCAGCAGTAAGGGTTACGTTAACGATTTTTTCAACTCCGTTAGCTCCAATGATAGCAGGAACTCCTAAGCAGATATCGTTTTGTCCGTACTCTCCTTCAAGCATTAAAGAACAAGGGATCATTTTCTTCTGATCGCAAGCGATAGCCTGAACCATTACAGAAACAGCTGCACCTGGCGCGTACCAAGCTGAAGTTCCTAATAATTTAGTAAGGGTAGCTCCTCCTACTTTAGTTTCTTCAATTACATATTTCTGCTGCTCATCATCTAGGAATTCAGTTACAGGAACTCCGTTTCTTGTTGCTTTGCTTAATAATGGAAGCATTCCTGTATCACTGTGTGCCGCAATTACCATACCGTCAACATCAGAGATTGGAGCTTCTAAAGCTTCAGCTAATCTGTACTTGAATCTTGCAGAATCTAATGCACCACCCATTCCGATGATTTTGTGCTTAGGAAGACCTGAAGTTTTGTGTACCAAATAAGCCATAGTATCCATTGGATTAGAAACTACGATGATGATTACTTCGGGAGAATGTTTTACTAAGTTTTCAGTAACTTCTTTCACAATACCAGCGTTGATACCGATAAGCTCTTCTCTTGTCATTCCCGGTTTTCTTGGAATACCTGAAGTAATTACGGCTACATGCGAACCTGCAGTTTTGCTGTAATCTCCTGTTGTTCCGGTAATTTTCGTATCGAATCCGTTAAGCGATGCAGTCTGCATCAAATCCATTGCCTTACCTTCAGCAAATCCTTCTTTAATGTCTACTAAAACTACTTCTGAACAGAAGTTCTTCATTGCGATGTATTCCGCACAGCTTGCTCCTACAGCGCCTGCACCTACTACAGTTACTTTCATATTGTATACTTTTTTTAAATTATTTTTTTAGTTAAGTTTAAAAATTGAAACTCCCAAATTTAACAATTCCTGAAAAAATGGGCAATTTTTCAGGAATTTAATTAGGCTTCAATATCATTAATTCACGTTTAGTAAAAACGTATAGAGTTTTTTGGCTCCAGAAAGCACTTCATTATAGTTTTCTTCAGCAACTTCCGTGTCAAGAACCTCTTTGAAATTTTTCCACATCGGTCCGGTATTTTCCTGATAACATCCGAAGAAATTGAAAGTAACCTCATCAAAACCTTCCGTTTTGGAAAGCTGTTTAGCAATTACATTGCCTCCCAGCGTAGAACCTTCAATAACATACATTGCTCCTAATGCTTCGTGTTCATTATCAAAATGGAGATCGTGGAACGCTGTTTTATTTTCCAGAGAAAGACTTTCAAGATCCTTTTCAATAAGAGGGAGCTTCTTTCTATTGCTTAACTGAAGCTTGTCAGCATACTTATCAGAAAGGCTGCTGAATATTTTATCTTCACTGTGAAGAAGCATCAGGTAATTGGAGCTGATGATCTTTTTATAATCTTCCAGTGTAAAGGTTTTATTAAAAATTTTTTCAGAATTGAAAAGTTTCTCCGCAGCATCGTGGTATTCCGCTGTATTTTGTTTAAGATATTCTGATACCATCCATAAAGTTTTTAGGGTTTCTCAAATTTAAGGTTTTTTGAACGTTAAAATGAAAGAAGTACCCTCTTTATTGCTTTTATAATCTATATTTCCTCCGATACGGTTCATAATACGGTGTACAATGGAAAGTCCTACCCCGTTTCCTTTGAACTTTTTGGCGTTATCCATTCTGTTGAAAATCTTGAACATTTTATGCTTTTCCTCTTCAGGAATTCCGATACCGTTATCAGAAATCCGGTATACCACAGTTTGCTCATCTTCCGTTCCTGCGATTTCCACTTTAGGATGATCTTTGTGGGAAGAATATTTTACAGCATTATTGATGATATTAAGGAACACCTGATGAAGCATGGTTTTATCAGCAAGCACATCGGGACATTCCCCGATAATGATCTCACTGTTCGGGCTGTCAAAAGTGATCTTAGCATTTTCAGAGATCTTTTCTATCGTACGGGCAGGCTGAAGTTTTTCCAGCTGGATTTCACTGTGCTTGGCACGGCTCAGCTGAAGGACATCATGCATCATCTCCGCCATATTGTCGATTTCCTCAATAATGGAGTTCAGTTTACTTTTATTCTTCTCTGTTTTCTCAAAATTGGAAAGCAGCATTTGGGCATTTAGTTTCATCACCGTCAAAGGGGTTCCCAGGTCATGAGAAATGGTATAAGAAAAGCTGTCCAGCTCTTCGTTTACTTTTCTAAGCTGATTATTCAGTTCCTTGATAGCGTTGTATTGCTTATGGGAGGTTTCAAGAATCACATCACGTACGGCCTTTACCGCGATAACATCCCTGGAATTCCATCTTTTCGAATTTCCTTTAATGTTTTCCGTAAAAATATGGAAAGAAGTTCTTGGAGAAACCATCTGCCGTTCTTCTCCGTTCTGTGTAAACACACTGACATTTTTCTCAGGATTTCCTGCCCAGTTGATATGTTCATCAAACTCTTTCCGAAACCATATCAGCATCTCTCTTTTACTCCTTTCAATAAAATAAATAATAATTCCGGCAGCATTTCCATCCAGCTCCAGGTCATTCCCGTGGTCTTTCAGAAAGCTTCTGCTGACATACATGCTTCCTTCTGTGTTCTCCAACGCCCAGTCAACAATATTTTCAATCGTACTACGGCCGGGAACTGTTCCAGAAGTTACCGTTTCTCCTTCTGAAGTAATAGCAAGTCCATCAGCTTCAGGAAGATTTCTGATCTCTGTTTTATTGTCAATCAGAGAGTCAAACAAATGATTATGCTTTAAAAACTCTGCTTTCAGCTGCGATGACTTCTCATTCAGCTCAAGGCGATAGTTCAGTTCATTTTTAGATTTAAATGATGAATAGGCATTAGATGCCAGTGCCGTGAAAATTCCTGCCTGCACACGGTCTTCAAGATCAATATGTTTAGGCTCCGAATTCTGACAGGTTACAAGCCCCCAAAGATGGTCATCAATAATAATGGAAACACTGAAACTAGAGGAGGCACCGGAGTTTTTAATATACTGTCCGTGAATTGGCGACATCCCTCTTGAAGCAGCATAGGTCAGATCAATATGTTCCTGGGTTCTGCTCAACAAAGGGACCGTTTCTGCATATACATTGCTGAAAATCCTCTTCCGTTTCTTTAAATAGAGTTCTCTTGCCTGTTTCGGAATATCAGATTCCGGATAATGGAGACCAAGATAACTCTCCATATTTCCGGTTTCCCTTTCCGCAATGACCTTTCCTGAACCATCCATCATGAATTTATACACCATCATACGGTCATAGTTCACAATCTTAGAAAGAGTGCTCAGCAGCTGATCCCAAAGTTCCTGTTCATTGTCAATCACATAGAAATTATCGTACTTGTTTGAAATGCGTTTATTCGGGTTATCCAATACTGCTTCAAATTCAAAAAAAATGTTTTCCCCGTTTCTGAAAACAGAACAATGATATTCCTTTCCGTTGATGAATACTTTGTCAAAATGAGTTTCATTCTCTCGTCTTGTAAAGTCCTGCAATGAAACATAAATATCCGATTCTATAACAGGTCCGAAGATTTCCGGAAGGTCAATAAGTTGCCTGTCAAAAAGCTCTTCTGCGTTTTCGATCCTGAATATATCCGCAATATTGTTACTGAAAAAAGTGATGGAATGAGATCCTGCGTCAATGCCAATCAGATATCCAAAACTTTGTATATACCCAGGGATATGGATGGGTTCCTCATGACACTCTACAAAATTCATATATATTTTTGATCTATCAAATATAACGTTTTTTTTAAAGACATATTATTTTTGTGGTATCAAATCTCAACATGAGCACAAATACACCAACTCCCATAAACACAACCCATTCAGTGCATTGAATTGCCACTCAGATACCTTTTGATTTTACCATTTATAAAAGGAATTAATTAAAAAATACGGAAAATTTCTCGGAATTCCAAGAACTATGATTCATCACATGAATTTTACATTAATAAGTGAAATAATTAAGTTAATTAAACAAAATTTATTAAATTTATATCACCAAATAACCATTACACTTAAAAATAATTGAATTTTTTATCATATTCTCAATAAAAACTTCATTTAACTTCAAATAATATTACTATGAAAAAGTTCCCTTTCATTATTCTTACCCTGATTCTTTTATCAGGAACCTGGAGCGGATACGAAGCCTGCACCAGAGTTGTCTATAAAGGACCCGATAACACAGTCATTACCGCCCGTTCCATGGACTGGCGCGATGAGATTCCCGGCAATCTGTGGGTATTCCCAAAAGGAATCCAACGCAGCGGTGAAGTCGGGCCTCTATCCTTGCAATGGACCTCGAAATATGGAAGCGTTATCAGTTCTTCCTGGGACATCACCTCATCAGACGGTATGAATGAAAAAGGCCTTGTGGCTAATCTGCTCTGGCTTGGAGAATCCCAGTACCCGACCTTTGACCCCAAAGGAAAACAGAAAGGTCTGGCGATTTCCCTCTGGGCCCAATACTTCCTTGATAATTTTGCAACAGTAAAAGAAGCGGTAACCCATATGAATACCAATCCTTTCATCATTGTTAGTGATTATATTCCCGGAACCGAAAGATTTGCAACCGTACACCTTTCTCTGTCTGATGCTTCCGGAGATAATGCTGTCTTCGAATATATCAAAGGAAAACTGGTCGTACATCACGATCCGAAATATACCGTGATGACCAACTCTCCTGTATTTGAGGAACAATTGGCTTTAAACAACTACTGGCAGGGAATTCCGGGAACAGTTATGCTTCCGGGAACCAACCGGGCCGCAGACCGTTTTGTAAGAGCTTCTTATTACATCAATGCAATTCCGAAAACAAGTGATCCAAGGACAGCCGTAGCCAGCGTGTTCAGTGTCATCAGAAACTGTTCTGTTCCTTATGGCATCACTTCAGAAACAGAGCCTAATATTTCATCCACAAGATGGCGTTCCGTTTCCGATCAGAAAAACCTGGTCTATTATTTCGAAACGGTATTTACCCCTAACACATTCTGGGTAAACCTCAAAGATTTCGATCTAAGCTCAAAAGGCAAAGTGATGAAACTTGACTTGGGTAATTTCCAGACCTACAACGGTAAAGCCAATAAAGATTTTAAGGAATCCAAGCCTTTCAAATTCTTAGGACTTCAATAATTATATTCATTAAACACAAATACTATGACCTTTTTTTCAACACAAAAAAGAAGCCTGGTGTTTTGTGCTCTATTGGCCGGTTTATCAGCCTGCGCACAAATCCCGGACTCTCTGCAGACTGCCCAGCAGGAAGATAATGTAAAGTATCCGCAGCTGCAGATCAAAGGACTTTTCCAGGCCCGTTACCTGGTAGGAATGACCAAAGATGTCGATGTAAACGGGCTGCACCATGCCGACGGATCGGGAACCAGCAACAATTTTATGCTGAAGTATATGAGGGTTCAGGTACGTGCTCAGATCAGCAAACGGACAGAAGTCGTAGCACTTGCCAATCTTGCAGATTTTAAAAACGATCCCAAAAGCAGAGTGCTTGAAAATGCCTACCTGAAATACACTTTCAGTCCCAAATTAGCATTTACTGTAGGACAGTTCAGACCGTGGTTCGGTATTGAAGAGACCTACCCTATTGACATCATCAAGTCTTTAGACTGGTCCAATCAATACAGCGAATTCGGAAAACTGGGATGGACAAGTTTCCAGATCGGGCTTTCTGCCACCGGGCAGCTGAAACTTGGTGAAATACCCTTCCAATATGCTGTGTCTGTCGTGAACGGAAACGGAAAAAACCAGATCAATGATAATGACAACGGCAAACAGTATTCTACAAGACTGGTTTTCGGGCTTTCAAAAAAATACAACTTCAATGTCGGACTAAACGGTGGTATCGGGGAAGTTTTCAGTCAGAAAGTATATGCTTTAGGCGTTGATCTAAGCTCCATGATTCAATTTGATCCAAGATGGAGCCTTGATATGCAGCTTGAAGCCAAACAGGCTACCAATCATGTTCTGTACAACACGCTGGATCCTGAAACCAGACCCTCCAACCCGGACCAATACCTGATCCGCGGCGCTTATTTTCTTCCCAATCTTAGGTATGAGATCAATCATAAAAACCTCAGCGCTTTTGAACTTTCCTGCCGGTATGAATACCTTGATACCAATTTCAGGATGAATTCAAACCCGAGACAGACGATTACCCCGATGGCCGGACTGGAATTCCTGAAAAACTATGGAGCAAGAATCCAACTGGGGGTACAGTTTGACCGTTACAAACATCAGGTGGACAACACTTCGCAATACAACAACAATCTATTCATTGTTCAGGTACAGAGTAGATTTTAACCACTTAAATATTCAGCATCATGAAAGAAATTAATATCAGAAATGTAGCCATAACGTTTATCGTTGCATTGATTATATGGTTTATTCCTGTACCGGAAGGTGTTACCCAGGATGCCTGGCACCTTTTTGCCATTTTTGCGGCAACTATCCTAGGAATCATTCTTAAAGCAGCCCCAATGGGAACCATGTGTATGATGGCTATAGCCTTTACAGCCCTAACACAGGTGGTAGCCCCCGGAGATGCCGGAAAATCAATTACCAAAGCACTTTCCGGATTTGGAGATAAAGTGATCTGGCTGATCGGGATTTCCTTTTTTATTGCCCGGGGATTTATCAAAACCGGACTGGGGAACAGAATTGCCTTCCTGTTCATCCGGATTTTTGGGAAAAGTTCATTGGGATTAGCTTACGGACTGGGATTGGCAGATGTATGTCTTGCCCCTGCCATTCCGAGTAATACGGCAAGAGGCGGCGGGATCATCTACCCGATCATGAAATCTATGGCCATCAGCTTTGATTCTGTTCCGGAAAAACCGGAAACCCACAGAAAACTAGGCTCTTTTTTAACACTGAACAGCTATTATATGAACCTCATCGCCTCTTCCATGTTCCTGACGGGAACTGCAAGTAACCCGATGTGTCAGAAATTTGCAGCCAATCTCGGAATTAACATTACTTGGATGTCGTGGGCCGCGGCAGGGTTCCTTCCCGGATTGGTGGCATTCTTTGTGGTTCCGTTGGTTCTATATAAATTATATCCGCCTGAACTTAAAAAAACTGGGGACGCCCCTAAAATGGCGGCTCAGAAATTAAAAGAAATGGGACCGATCTCCAGAAATGAATGGTTGATGCTTCTTGCCTTCTTCATTCTTCTTGCCCTATGGATATTTGGTGCATCCCTTTCTATTGATGCTACCACAACAGCATTCATCGGACTTACTTTATTGCTACTCACTTCAGTACTGACCTGGGAAGATGTAAAAGGTGAAAAAGGAGCATGGGATACCATCGTTTGGTTTGCCGTTTTGGTGATGATGGCAAGCTCTTTGAATGAGTTAGGCTTCATCGGCTGGTTCAGTGACCTGATTAAGGTTAAAATCGGCGGATTAAGCTGGCAGGTTGCCTTTCCGGTGATCATTGTGGTGTATTTTTTCAGCCATTATATTTTTGCCAGTGCTACAGCCCACGTGGCAGCGATGTATGCCGCTTTATTAGGCGTAGGTGTTTCTCTGGGAATTCCGCCAATGCTTTTAGCTATGATGCTTGGTTTCATGGGATCTGTGTACGGGGTTCTTACCCATTACGGCCACGGCCCGGCTCCGGTATTCTTCGGAAGCGGCTATGTAGACCTTAAAGTCTGGTGGCTGAGAGGCCTTGAAATAGGAATTGTTCTGCTTATTATCTATATGGCCGTTGGTGGTCTGTGGATGAAAGTTTTAGGATATTATTAATCATTAAATCAAAAATATGCTGTCAACATTGTTAAGAAAAATGCTGATGTGTCTTACAGGACTTTTCCTGTGTTTTTTCCTGCTGATTCATTTTCTTGGAAATCTTCAGCTCTTTCTTCCGGCCGAGCGGGCGCATCTGCAATTCAATGCTTATTCACATTTTCTGTCGGGAAATATCCTGATCAAAATCGTTTCCTATGTTTTGTATGTGAGTATTATTCTGCATGCCGTGGATGGACTGATCATTACTTTAAAAAATAAAAAATCCGGTGGAAATTACCGTTCTGAAAACCGGGGAAGAGCCAGTAAGTGGTATTCCCGCAATATGGGAATTTTAGGAACTTTTGTTCTGATTTTCCTGGTAATTCATTTTCAGAATTTCTGGTACGTGTACAAGTTTGGGAATACACCATTGGATGCCAATGGAAATAAAGACCTGTACATTCTGGTGGTTACTGTTTTCAAGGAATGGTGGTATGTCATCATCTATGTGTTATCGATGATTGCACTCTGCTACCATCTTATCCACGGAATTTACAGTGCTGCAAGAACTCTGGGTCTGTACCATCCTAAGTTTGTTAAATGGTTTCAGACAGCAGGAACAGTTTATTCGGTTATTATCTGCCTGGGATTTGCCCTGATGCCGGTATATGTATTTTTTACTGCTCACTAAAACAGACCAATCATGATTTTAAATTCAAAAATACCAGAAGGCCCGCTGGAACAGAAATGGGCTTATTATAAAAAGAAAGCAAAACTTGTTAACCCTGCCAATCGCAAGAAACTGGATGTCATTGTCGTGGGAACTGGTCTTGCCGGAAGTTCTGTGGCTGCATCTCTTGGTGAAATGGGTTATAATGTGAAGGCATTCTGTTTTCAGGACAGTCCGAGAAGAGCCCATTCCGTTGCAGCACAAGGTGGTGTAAACGCAGCTAAAAACTATAAAAACGATGGCGACAGTGTTTACAGAATGTTCGTTGATACTTTAAAAGGCGGCGACTTCCGAGCCCGTGAAGCCAATGTCTACCGTATGGCAGAATGTTCTTTGAATCTCATCGATCAGGCTGTTGCCCAAGGTGTTCCTTTCGGAAGGGAGTACGGTGGTTATCTTAACAACCGTTCTTTCGGAGGGGTACAGGTAAGCAGAACGTTTTATGCGAGAGGACAAACCGGACAGCAATTGCTGTTGGGAGCTTACCAGGCATTGATGAGACAAGTCGGAAAAGGAAGCGTACAACTGTATTCCAGACATGAAATGCTTGACTTAGTCGTTATTGATGGCAAAGCAAGAGGAATTATTGTACGGAATTTAGATACCGGGGAAATTGAAAGACACGCTGCCCATTCTGTCATATTAGCAACGGGAGGTTACGGCAAGATTTACTATCTGTCGACTTTAGCGATGGGATGTAACGGTTCTGCCATCTGGAGAGCCCACAAAAAAGGAGCATTAATGGCTTCACCAAGCTGGATTCAGGTGCATCCTACTTCTCTGCCACAATCCGGAGATTATCAGTCTAAATTAACGTTGATGTCTGAATCTCTCCGTAATGACGGGAGAATCTGGGTTCCTTTGAAAAAAGATGATAACAGGCAGCCTAATGATATCCCGGAGGATGAAAGAGATTATTATTTGGAACGCAGATATCCTGCTTTTGGGAATTTAGCCCCTAGAGATATTTCATCCCGTGCTGCCAAAGAAAGAATTGATGCAGGCTTCGGGATAGGACCTTTGAAAAATGCCGTTTATCTTGATTTTTCAAAAGCAATAAGGGAACAGGGAAAGGACAAGATTATGGAGAAATACGGAAATTTATTTGATATGTATCTTAAAATTACCGGATATGACGCCTATAAGGAACCGATGATGATCTCTCCTTCTGCCCACTTCTCTATGGGCGGACTTTGGGTAGATTATGAGCTGATGACTACTATTCCCGGGCTTTTTGCACTGGGAGAAGCTAATTTTGCAGATCATGGTGCGAACAGACTAGGTGCCAACTCTCTTCTTCAGGCTTCTGTGGATGGTTATTTTATTGCTCCTTACACGATTGCCAACTATCTGGCCGATGAGATTCACACCGGAAAAATTTCTTCTGAGACACCGGAATTTGAAGCTGCAGAACAGGCTGTTAAAAATCAGATCCAGAATTTTATGAATATTAACGGAACCAAAACGGTTGACTATTTTCATAAAACATTGGGAAAACTTCTGTACGATTATTGCGGACTGGCCCGAAATGAAGCAGGCCTGAAATACGCCATTGAAAAAATCAGAAAGCTGAAACAGGAATTTTACAGGGATGTAAGGGTTTCCGGACAGGGAGATAGCATGAACAGTGAGCTGGAAAAAGCCGGCCGTGTGGCGGATTATTTTGAAATCGGGGAACTGATGTGTTATGATGCCTTAACCCGTAATGAATCCTGTGGAGCCCATTTCCGGGAAGAATTTCAAACTCCGGACGGAGAAGCCCTGAGAAACGATACTGAGTACCAGTTTATCTCAGCATGGGCCTGGACAGGTGAAAACAGTGAACCTGAACTGATTAAAGAACCGCTGGTTTTTGAAGAGATCCAGCCAACGGTAAGAAGCTACAAATAAAAACAAAAAATTATGGATTTACATCTTAAGATATGGAGACAGAAAGACAAACAAAGTGAGGGAAAACTGGTCAGCTACGACCTTAAAGGATTAAATCCCCACATGTCTTTCCTGGAAATGCTGGATACTTTAAATGAAAAGCTGATCACTGAAGGCAATGAACCTGTAGAATTTGATCATGACTGCCGGGAAGGAATCTGTGGACAGTGCGGTATGATGATTAACGGAATCGCCCACGGTCCTTTAAAAAATACGACCACCTGCCAGCTTCATTTACGTTCTTTCAAAGACGGGGAAACGATTCTGATTGAACCTTTTCGTGCTGAAGCTTTTCCTGTAAAAAAAGATCTGAAGGTAGACCGTTCTGCTTTTGACCGGATTATTTCCTCAGGCGGATTTGTGTCTGTAAACACGGGACAGGCTCCAGACGCCACTGCCATTCCGGTTACGCACCAGACTGCTGAAGAAGCTTTTGATTCCGCGGCATGTATCGGATGTGGTGCCTGTGTAGCGACCTGTAAAAACGGAAGCGCTGCTCTTTTCACCTCAGCAAAAATCACGCATATGGTATTGCTTCCTCAAGGTAAAGAGGAAAGAAACAACCGTGTGATGAATATGGTTGCCCAGATGGACAGTGAGATGTTTGGACATTGTTCCAATACGGAAGCCTGCGAAATGGAATGTCCACAGGGAATTTCTGTCCTGAATATTGCCAGAATGAATTATGAATACAGCAGAGCTCTGTTTTTCAGGAAAAAATGATCATGCTGATAGTATTTATCTGAACCATTAAGGTTCTGCTAAGAGTTAAGGTTAATTAAGAGAAAGATAAAGGGTAAAATTGTGGATTATAAATTTGCAGTTTTACCCTTTGTTTTTTTATCTTTTAACTACGGATTGATCATAGCCACTACTCTAGCCGGAGCGGCAGATCCACCTACAATTTTTAACGGAAATACGCAGACTTTGAATCCGGAAGGGGGCAATGCACTAAGATTGGTCAGCTGCTCCATATGAAGGTATTCTTTTTTGATGCCTACGCGATGAGCTTCCCAGAAAAATTCGGGATCGTTCATTTCTTTTGCTTTTCTGGCCATGTATTTTAGAGGAAGATCCCATCCCCATTGGTCTATTCCCATTACTTTGACTCCCTGATCAATCAACCATTCGGTAGCTTCACGGCTCATTCCGGTTCCTTTTTCGGCAAACTCCGGAGTTCCCATCAGTTGATCACAGTCAGTTCTGATCAGGACAATATTGCCCTGCTGAATGGTAATTCTGTTTTTATCGAGATCTTTTTTAAGATCGTCCACGGTAATGGCAACGAAATCCTCTTTATGGCTGCAGTCGATCACAATTCCATCGCCATAGCACCAGTCCAATGGGATCTGATCAATAGTTTTAGCCGGTTTTCCTTCCACTTCGGGTCCGTAATGCCATGGAGCATCAATATGAGTGGTTGAATGAAGTCCCATGTTTTTTATCTTATCATCTGCCCATCCTGTCCAGTTTTTAGGAAAGAGCTTAAACGGAAGGTTTAAAGCCAGACGGATCAGCCAATGTGATTTTTTATGAGACTTATGTTTGATCTTCACTCTCATAAACCAGGGATCACCTGCGTTGTACTGAATGGGTTTTGAAAGGTCTATTATAGTTGTTTTCATCGTATGATATTATCGCGAAATTACAAAAAAGACAGACTGGAACTTTAATTAAAATACGAAATTAGAAAGAGCTCTATTTTCTGCAACGGTTGCCTTTATGGTTTGCTGTAATAGTTTCCCATAAATTTCTCAGATAGTACAGATCTTTGTGAGTATTTTTCTCTCGCAGATTCCGCGGATTGGGCAGATTTTTTATTTATTGCGGTTTTACAGATGGGCTGTATAGGTTTAGGCTAAAGCCAATGGATTGGTTTCATTATTTAGGCGGACTAAAGTCCGCCTCTATTGAATAAATTCTGCAAATTATATGTAATTCTTCCTGACTACAGGTTTCCATTTTAACTTATACTTCTTTATCAAAGTAAAGTCTATAATATTTCCCTTTGTCATCTTCTCCAGTTTCTATTTTCTGACGGTCTCCGTGGATATAGATGTGGAAATTTTTGTCCAGTTTGATAATGCTTTTGAAATGGCGCTGTGTTTTTTTTACTGCAGCTTCACTGATTGGAAATTCTTCAGCAATATTGATCTGCATATCCTGTTCGTAATCTGTTTTGAAGTTGACAAAACTTTCAATTACATGCTCATCACCCAGTACTTCATTGGCAAAATCGTCCAGTTTGAACTCTTCTTTCTCTTTAAAGAAATTAATTGATTTATTAAGGAAATCGGCCTGGTCGGCTTTAGAAACTTCAAATTCCTGCGGAAGCTGTTTCGTGATATAATCTTTGTAGACCATTAGGGCTTCCTGGGTGTGGAAATACTCATCGTCACGTTGTTTTACTTTCAGAAAGTCTTCAAACCAGTAATACATATCTCCGTTTTTATTGTTGTCTACCACAGAAAGTACATATCCGGTATCTTTATGATTATTGTAGATCAGGGCAGCCTTATCAATTTTAGACAGACCGATTCCCTGGTCTTTTTCAATGTCGAAAGTTTCTTCCAGAGGATTAATTTTCAGGAAAGATTCTCTTTTCTCTGTTTTAAAGATTCCGATCTTATCCACTTTATCCGGACGGTCGCTCTCCTCTTCAAAGTAAACAATGAACAGTTCCCCGCTCTGTACTCTAGGGTTTTCCGCTGCCTCGAAAAGATGTTTGGCAATATTCTCAGATTCCCAAAGAAATTTGGCTTTGTCTTCAAAGATTTCAGACACCGCACTGTAAACCGGGTTATTGACTAAATAGGTATCGCTGTAAAAGTGGAAAGTTTCTTCTGATTTAAAAGATCCTAAAAAGTAATTTTCCAGCAGTTCTGCCATTCCTTCCTCAAGCTTCAGCTCTTCCTGGGAAAGCGTTAACGAATCTCCGTTGATTTTATTTCCTACTCTGTGTACTATTATTTTTGAAAACATGTCCTGAATATTTTGGACTGCAAAGATAGATGGTTTGAAGCGAAAAGCAAAAGACTAATGAGAAGACAGCAAAATTTACGGTGTATAGCTTTCATTCGTCTCATTTCGATAAAAACCTTATCATTTTGACAGTATTTTCCTGATTAAACACCTCATCAAAAACAACACATATTATTAAAAATCAAATAATTACATTAAAAACCTATTCAAAGGTACAGCGTTGGCATCATGGTTTTCAAAACATAAACCTATGGACTTAAAGACTTTAAACCGGATTGACAAACTAAGAAGATTAAAAAGCAGGGGACCAAAAACTCCGGAGTGGCTGAAACCTTACCATCTCCTTTTCATGGCTTTCCTTGCTGTTTTCATCATGGGTGCAGTCCTTAAATTAATAGAACAAAATCATTAGTAATATGAATTATTCAGATGCCGCCCAGGAGATTACAGAGATTCTTCCTGATTTTGAAAATCAACTTGCAGGTTTTATGCCTCAGAACTCCCACAGTGTTATCCGCACTTTTACCGAATGCATCAAAAACATGATCAGACAGGATGACAGGAATCTTATACCGGAATGCCTCCGGAAGATGAGCAGAATTTACACAGACGGAGATGCCGCATTAAAAAATGCAGTTGAAAATATTTTCATCTATTCTCTGGACAATTTTACAGCATTCTGTACCGGGGAATACAGAAATGTGATCTTTAGTCACATTTCACAGGACCTTCAAAAGTGCTATACCAGACAAATTTACAGTCACGGAGTATAGCATTTTATTACATTTTTCATCCGTTTCATTACAAAGTGTTTAAATTAAACAAAAATTAAAACAACTCACAATCAATAGATTATGAAAAACAAAATCAGAAAAATTTCAGATTGGAAAACATGGAAAACCACGACCAACAGGCATAATTCCGAGATATTACTCACTCACATCGCAGTGATTGTCGGGGTCTTTATTTTTGCGGCCTGTCTGTAAATTTTGGTATACATTTCGCTGCAATAATAAGTGTTTGAAAAATCTTAATTATGATGAAAGTACCAATGCAAACTATTAATCAAAAAACAGCTGTTGAATACTTAAAATTTTTCTATCCTCCACTCCGAAACGAGATCACTCAGTTATCCCTTCAGGATAATTTTGCAGGGGTGATTCAGGCAACAATCAATTACCTGAAAAATCTGCTTCAGGAATCGAAAATCAATATCATCGCCCATCATATCAAACTGATGGACATGATCTATAAGAATGGGAATTCCTATGTAAGAACGATGATTGAAAACCTGTTCGTAAGATCATTTGAAAGCTTTAAAAAGCATGCTAAAATTGCCCACTGGAAACTTCTGTACCAATATATGCCGGTAAGCTTCCAGATCATTTATAATGAGCAGCAGAAGCAGGATGAACTATTCTTTAAGAAATAATTTAATTTGTCAATAGAACTCCTCTGGTATTTTTACCAGGGGAGTTTTTTTTAGAGGCTGGAAGATGGAAGAAGGAGACTGGAAGTTACTTTTAGTTATAGATAGCGAAAACCTCTGTAAAATCAAATTAGCTAAAAAAAGGGCAATCTATTATTGATGACCTTCAGAACCTCCCTCTTCCATCTCCCTGCTTCCAAGCTCTATAAATCAAAAGTTCTTATCCCGAACCGAGATTATTTTACTAAGAGCCTACTGCTAAAAAAAGAGGGCAATCTGATGCATGGAAGCTTTATATCCGCAGTTCAGCTAATGAAATTTTTAAAGGCAGGTATTCAACATCTTTACGTCCTTTGATTACCATATTCTCACCTTCCAGATTTATGGATTTATAGATTTCAAGGAAAAATTCTATTCCATGCGCCGTTTGATCTATATTCTTTTCAAAAATAACAGTACCATCCTGCTCCAGGGTAAGTTTTGAATACATTCCCTCTTCTTTAAAAACAATCCAGACAGAAGCTCTGATCTTTTGTCCTGATAAAACGATTTCGGTATCTACTACTCTGAAATCAGGGTTAAGTTCCATTGCAAGTCCTTTGTGGTAAGCATAATCAACAGCTTCAGTCAAATCTTTATTCTTCATCAGTTGAGCCGAATCCTTCAAATACTGACATCCGCGTTCCCAAAGAAAGACACTTTGTCCGGACCAGCTAAGTTTCATGAACTCATCCTGATCAAACAATCCATAATACTGTAAGTCGCCGCCAGAATAATAGGGTGTATTTTTAGGTATTACAGGAAATAATTCATATGTTTTTTCTGTATTGAATTCAAGATTGATGAATGGAATCTTTTTTCCATTATATTTTTCATTGAGAAGACGATTCAATAACGTTCCTAATCCGAAAAACTGTCCGGAAAGATGCTGAATCCGTTCAGATCCGTCTCTGAACCAAAATAATGTTCTGCCTATTTTCATGATAATTTGTTTCTTATTTCATTACAATTTTGAAAATTACTTCCCAATCAGCTTTTTTAATTCTTTTTCATCCGATAATCCGGTAGAAGCTGATAGTATTTTAAGATTATGATCAACCAGAACAGTATACGGAATGGCCTGATTGAGTCTAAAATGAATTTGAAGAGCTTCCTTCTCAGCACTGTTATTGCTTATGATCAGCTGTTTCCAGTTCATTTTTTCTTCTTTCAAGGCTTTTTGCCAGGCTGCTTTGTCTGTATCAATAGAAACGGAAATCAATTCAATTTCCTGTCCGTATAAGGAATAGATTTTCTTCAGCATCGGGATTTCCTGTCTGCAGGGTCCGCACCAGCTTGCCCAGAAAATGATTAAATGTTTTTTGTAGCTCTTATCGGCAATTTCTCTTTTTACTCCGGTATGATCTTCAAGCAGAGGAAGAGGAATATTGTTTTCGTTAAATCTTTTTTTGTTATAGGTTTGAAGTTCCTTATACATTTTACTTTGTGTAATTTCCCCCTTAAAAGATTTCAGAAAATCGTCTACCTGCTGTGCAGAAAAGCTGTTCTTATTTTCGTTGATTTTATTCAATAAATGAAACGAATAAGGATATTTGATTATTTTTTCCTTCACCGTCTGAGCGGCTCTTTCTTTAATCTCTTCAAACAGATCAGCATCCACATTAAACAGAGCCTCCGTCTGTTTTCCGGCAGCAATTTCAGGGACGGTTACCAGTTTATAGCTTTCCGAAAGCTTGATATTTTTGGGAACAAAGTCTTTGAATTTACCATTAATTGTGATTTGCGGATCATTCATAAAAAACTGGGATTCCCATTTTCCGTTCCTGTATTTTGCATGGGTGGGAAAACTAAAAGCTCTTAAAACTCCTTTCTGGTCTATATGATCCAGCCCAATATAACTGGGAACTTCCTCTGCTTTCCACTGATGGGTTAACTTAAAATTACCTCCTTTCGTTTTTACGCTATCAATTCTTTGAGAGGGGTTGCCTTTATAGATATATAACATTCCGTCTGGCAGATTGGGAATTTTGCCCTGGATAATGGTTTCTTTTTCTTTCTGAGCACATGAAATCACTGAAAGTACAATACAGAAAACAGATAATAATTGAAACCCGAACAGTAAACGTAAAACTATAGGAATAGTTTGTAAAAATTTCATGGAATTAGTTTTTGATTTACACCCTACGAATGTAGTTATTTTCCGGTTATTAATTCACTTTTAACTCCAGGAAGCATTATCAGCATAAATAAATTCAAAAAAAATAAAATATTCATTCCATAATGTACAATCATTAAATACTTTAGACGATTTTAATCAAATTTGGTCATTTTTGTTATATTTGAAAACGTTACCTGTTAAATAAGTACCGTTTTTTAACTTGGATTCTTTATTTGAAAAATTATATACCGGCTATAAGCATCAGGTCTTTTTTTTCGTGAAAAAATATGTTCACGGGCAGGATGACATTGAGGATATTGTTCAGGATATTTTTGTTCATTTATGGAAACACAGAGATTCTTTAGGTACGAATACAGATGCCATTGTTTACAAAACAGCCAAGCAGGAAATTGCCAATTTTTACAGAAAAAATAAGCTTTCTTTTACCGACCTCAACGAAGCATCTGTTCCGGATACCGAAAAAGAAGAATATGATGAGGAGGAATCCGGAAAACATCTGGAACAGATTAAAAATTTACTGGATCAGGTTCCTGATAAAAGCAAATCATTCTTCCTGAAACATAAAATTGAAGGACAGAGCTATTCCCAGATTGCCGAAGAACACAGCATTTCTAAAAACGCTGTTGCCAAGCACGTGAATAAGGTACTGAACCTCATCAAAACTCACCTCCATTTCTTTTTTTCGTTATTAATTCTCATAAAAAAGTTTTTTTAGGGTTGACGATTCCGGATTTCTGCGTAATACTATACAGCAGGCAATTTTTTTGCCGCTTGAAGAATCCGAAAAATAATTCATCATGAGAAAAACGTTATCCTTTCTTTTTTTACTTTCAGCTGCTGTTTTCTATAATGCACAAACTACTAAAGAAGAGATCACTTCCGATCTGAGAAACACAGGCGGAGTTTATCTGGCCTACCCTACTCCTACTCAAAAATTGACGGCAGTTCCTTCCGGATATCAGCCGTTTTACATCAGTCATTACGGCAGGCATGGTTCCAGATGGCTGATCAATGAAAAAGATTTTTCCGGGGTAATGGGTATCCTGAAAAAAGCAGCAACCAATAATGCATTAACGGAAACCGGAAAATCAGCTCTTCAAAGGCTTGAAAAGATCTGGATACAGGCTGAAGGACACAACGGAGATCTTACCGAACTCGGCGCATTACAGCATAAGCAGATTTCACAGAGAATGATCAAAAATAATCCGCAGGCTTTTGAAGGCAATGCCATTGTGACCGCCAAATCCACGGTGGTACCGAGATGTATTCTCAGCATGGCTTATTTCTCCAATGAAATTATGGCCTACAATCCTAAAGTGAACCTCACCATGGAATCTTCGGATAAGTATATGAAATATCTTAATCATCATACGAAAGAATCTATTGATTTTCGTGCAGGAGATAATTTCTGGCAGGAGGAAAAGAGAAAATTCAGACAGGATCATTTCCAGACCGGAAGATTCATCAAAAATCTCTTCAATAATGAGGACTATATCTATAAAAATATAAATCCTGAAAAGGTAATGGAAGCATTTTACTGGATAGCGAGTGACATGCAGAATCTGGAAACTGATATTTCTTTTTATGACCTGTTCACCAAAGACGAAATTTTCAATATTTACCAAAGCGTCAATTATCAGACGTATGTGAATGACGGCCCTTCACCATTGAGCAAAGGCCTGGTAAAGAACAATGCCGCTCCATTGGTTAAAAATATCCTTGCTGAAGCTGATGATTATATTAAAAACAATAAAAAAGGAGCTTCTTTACGATTTGGCCATGATGGGAACATTATTCCACTGCTAGCTTTCCTGAATATTGAGGGAATGAACAGAGAGGAAGCAGATCCCAAAAATGTTTATAAAGTCTGGAATACTTTTCAGGCAGCTCCAATGGCCGCCAATTTACAAATGATATTCTACAGAAATAAAAAAGATGATATTCTGATAAAACTGCTTCATAATGAAAAGGAAGTGCATATTCCGGTTCAGACTGACAGCTTTCCATATTATCATTGGCAGGATGTGAGAACGTATCTGGAAACACTTACTAAGTCTCTATAAAAAATTATCAAATTGAATATCAGTGTTTTAAAAAATAATATTCTCAAAATTAATTTTTCAGGTTGACGATTTAAGATTTCCGCGTAATACTAAATAAGACTATTATGGAAGACCAAAATTTCAGACATAACTGGGAAGAAACCTCCAGGGAAAACCAGAAGATCGATAACCTTACGGATGCTCGTATCAGGGCAGGTATTGAGCGTAAATTAAAATCCCGTAGAAATAATTACAGAAAATTATACTGGACTGCCGCCGCTGCAGCTGTACTCATCGGAATCTTCATGACGTGGAATAACCCGTCTCCTGTATCTAAAGAAACGGTCAAAACACAATACTATTCCAGCTCTGATTATACCAAAACAATCCATCTGCCGGATGGGAGCCATATTGTGCTGGAACCTCACAGTACGCTTGTTCTTTCCAATGAATTTGGTAAAGAAGACAGAAAAATCACTTTTATCGGTAAGGCTACTTTTGATATTGCCAAGGATAAAGCCAGACCATTCCGTATTAATGCTAAAGATTTTGAAGTTCAGGTTTTAGGAACGAAATTTTTCCTGGATCAGACAACCGGCAGCCAGAAAGTGGAATTGTTTGAAGGAAAAGTAATGATCAGCCATCATGGAAAGACCACCTATTTACTGCCTAATGAAAGCTGGAATCAGAAAGCTGAAAATAAAAAGCAGACCTATTATGCTGCTGATTCTAAACGGGATTTTTCTTTTGAGGACGATAATTTCGGAACGATTATCTCGGAACTGGAACAGGTATATCATATAAAAATCCGTTATCCGAAAGAATATGAAACCAAAAAGATAAGAGGCTCTTTCTCCGGAAATCTGGATGAAGTTTTATCTGCCGTATGCTATCCTTTCAACCTTAAAACGGTAAAAATATCAGATAAAGAAATAGAATTACAATAAAAAAAGCACCGATAATTGGCGTTATCGATGCCGGATTAACTCTTAAACTCGCGAAAGTCTAATTAAGTTTAACTCCCAAATTTATGAAAAAAACAATAATATCCATTGTTTTACTGGTTTCAATCGGGACACCTGCTCTTCATTACGGGCAAAACAGGACCTCTCCGGCTACTCAGCAAAAAGTAAACCGGGTACCCATTTCCAAAGTTCTTGACAAACTCAGCAAAACATCAAAAGTTCAGTTCCTGTATTCCAGTTCAGATTTCAGGGATGTTCTTATTGATGAGAGCAACATCAATTACTCATCTCTGGAGCAGTCTCTTACTTACCTTAAGAAACATTATCCGCTGGAATACGAAATAAAGAACAATACAGTTATTCTCCGCAAAACAGCGGCCCGAAAGGCAATCGCTCAAAATTCAGAAAACTTTTCTGCGTCCGATACTTTGGCTATAAAGGAGAAAAAAATTGATGAAGTAGTCATCATCGGATACGGAAAGGTAAAGAAATCGGATGCCACAGGTTCACTGACTACGGTAAAAATTGACAGTGAAAACAACGGAAGCCCAGTTTCTGCACAGGATGCACTGGCAGGAAAAGCTGCCGGGGTGAATATCATTTCTCCCGGAGGAGCTCCCGGTGCCGGCTCTACCATCAGAATCAGAGGAGGTTCTTCCCTTTCGGCCAGTAATGACCCGTTGATCGTTATTGATGGAATTGCCATCGATAATTCCTCGACTTCAGGTTCCAGCAACATCCTGGGAATGATCAATCCGAATGATATAGAAAGCTATACCGTTCTTAAAGATGCTTCTTCCACAGCCATCTACGGTTCCCGTGCTTCCAACGGAGTGATCATTATTACCACCAAAAAAGGAAGTAAAAAGACCAGATATCAGTATTCATCAAACACCAAGGTGAGCTACAATCCCAAAATGCTGGATGTTCTGAGCGCTGATGAATACAGAAGCTTCATCAAAAATCAATATGCAGGCAACAGTACAATTATTAATGGCCTTGGTGCTTCCAACACTAATTGGCAGGATGAAATCTACCGTACCGCGGTGAGTAATGATCAGAATTTCAGTATGACGGGTGCTGTTAAAGAAATTCCATATCGTTTATCTTTAGGCTATACCAATCAGGAAGGGATTATCCGTAAAAATGCCTATGAAAGAATGAATATGAGCCTTGCCCTGAATCCTTCTTTCTTCAATAAACACCTGAACGTTAACCTGAATTATAAGCCAAGTATTGAGAATAATGATTTTATTTCCAATCCGGCAAGTGGTGCAGCGTCTTTTGACCCTACCCGTCCTGTGTACAGCAATTCTTCTCCATATGGATTAGGCTATTTTATCTGGACAGATGCTTCAGGGAAACCGATCACTCAGGCCGGAGCGAATCCTGTTTCTGTTCTTGATCTGCGAAAAGATGAATCTAAAGTGATCCGTCACATCGGTAATATCCAGATGGATTACAAAATTCATGGATTTGAAGATTTAAAACTGAACGTCAACGCGGGTTTTGATATGCTGAAAAGTGACGGGGACGTATTTGTTCCGGACAATTCCCCGCTTTCATGGACTTCTATCGGAAATGATGGTCAGGGGCTTATAGAAGCGTATACCCAGAAAAAGAAAAACCTTCAGCTGGATCTTTATGCCGATTATAACAAAAGTATCGGAAGCCATAAAATTAATGTGATGGGAGGTTATTCCTGGCAGAAATTCTGGAAAAGCTATGATGACAACCAGACGAATCTTACGGGATCCAAAATTTACCGGGATATTGTTACCAAATCTGAGTATTATCTGGTTTCGTTTTATGGACGTCTGAATTACAGCTTCAAAGACCGTTATCTTTTCACAGCGACACTAAGGAATGACGGTTCTTCCCGTTTTTCTAAAGAAAATCATTGGGGGCTCTTCCCTTCGGCCGCTTTTGCATGGAAGATCAATGAAGAAAGTTTCCTGAAAGACAAGAATATTTTCTCTGATTTAAAACTGAGATTAAGCTACGGAAAGACCGGCCAGCAGGATATTGGTGGTGATTATGAATGGATGCAGACCTACACTTTCAGCCAGTCCAATGCGATGTATCAGTTTGGGAACCAGTTTTACCAGACGATTCGTCCAAATGGTTACGATCCCAATCTGAAATGGGAAACCACCTCTACCTACAACATCGGTCTAGATTTCGGAATCCTCAAAAACAGGGTTTCCGGAACGGTGGAAGTCTATAAAAGAACAACGGATGACCTTCTGAACAAAATTTCTGTGGCTGCAGGTTCCAATCTTACCAATATGATCTATACCAACATCGGCTCAATGGAGAATAAAGGGGTTGAGCTTACTTTAAATACCATTCCTGTAAAAACGGATAACTGGCAGTGGAATCTGGATATGAATCTTTCTTTCAATAAATCAGAGATCACTAAACTTACCCTAGTGGACAGTCCTGATTATGGAGTGAATATCGGGAACGTTTCGGGGGCTACCGCAGGAACCATCCAGGTTCATTCAATCGGATACTCTCCTTACACGTTTTATCTGTATCAGCAGGAATATGATGCCAACGGAAAACCCATTGAAGGAAAGTATAAAGGTGGCCTTGTAAAAGATAAGAGCCCGATGCCGAAGTCTTACCTTGGTATTTCCTCAAAAGTAAGCTATAAAAACTGGTATTTAGGATTCAACGGTCATGCTAATTTTGGAAATTATGTTTACAACAATGTGAAATCTAAGGATTATAAAACAAAAGCTTATTCAGGAAACGGAACGTACAGCAATCTTTTGAGCTATACAGCAGAACAGGGATTTGACAACCTGCAGCTCTACTCGGACTTCTTCCTTGAAAAAGCATCGTTCTTCAGGATGGACAATATCACTTTGGGACACAATTTTAAAAACATCAGCAACAAGTTTGATCTGGGAGTGAATTTATCCATGCAGAACGTATTCGTCATCACCAAATACAGCGGACTGGATCCTGAAGTCTATCTGGGAATTGACAATAATATCTATTCAAGACCACGCTCGTTCCTTTTCGGGCTTAATGTTAACTTTAAATAATATCATGATGAAACGTTTATATATACTACCGTTTATACTCCTTCTTTTTACAGCAGGCTCATGTGTTAATGACTTAGACACCGCTCCTATTGATCCTAATATGGTAACCGGGGAGCAGATCTACTCCAATCCTGCAAATTACAAAGGTGTTCTTGCCAAATGTTATGCTGCATTATGCCTGAGCGGGCAGGAAGGTCCTACCGGAGATCCAGATATGGGTAATTTTGATGAAGGCTACAGTTCATTCATCCGTCTTGCATTTTATATCCAGATCCTTACAACCGATGAAGCGATTATGGGTTCACAAACCAACGGTCTAAGACAGCTTGCCACCAATACCTGGGATCCCAATACGGCTATTTTGAACGGATATTACGCAAGATTGTACCAGATCATCGGATATACCAATGAGTTTTTAAGACAGACTACCGAAAGCAAACTTGCGGAAAGAGGCCACACTGATCCGGATTTTAAACAGCAGGTGAACTATTTCCGTGCTGAAGCCCGTTTCCTGAGAGCTTACTCTTACTGGGTTCTTCTGGATACCTATGGAAAAGTCCCTTTTGTAACCGATGCTGATAAACTGGATCCCCAGTTTCTGCCTAAACAGATTTCCAGAACGGATCTGTATGCTTATGTTGAAAATGAACTTAAAGAAATTGAAACCACCCTTCCCACATCCAATGAATACGGGAGAGTGGACAAAACCGCTGCTGATTTCCTTTTGTCAAGACTTTACCTGAATGCCCAGGTGTATACAGGTTCTCCTCAATGGACAAAAGCTGCTGAATATTCGGAAAAAGTGATTGGAAGCCACTACAGCCTTTCACCGAAATATCTTTACAACTTCCTGGCAGATAATAATACATCTCCTGAGATCATCTGGTCCCTGAATATGGATGGTATCCACTCCAAAACCTATGGAGGAACAACGTTCTTTGTACTGGCACAAACCGGAGGAACCATGCTTACTTACCTGAATATGGGTATTGCCGGAGGATGGGGAAATATCCGTGTTCGTCCGGAATTTGTCAACAAGTTTCAGGCAGCAGATCAAAATTTCAGTACTTCAGATCCTAATGCTTTCACTAAAAATGACAGCAGAGCATTGTTCTTTAATATTGGTCACAAAAAAGATATTGCTGCTCTTCCCGGAACCTTCCAAGACGGGTATGCTTTTACCAAATGGAGAAACGTTACCAAAACCGGAACTGCAGGTTCTGATGCGGCCTATGTAGACACCGATTTCCCGATGTTCCGTCTTTCTGAAGCTTACCTGACAGCAGCTGAAGCCTATTTAAGAACAGGAAATACTTCTACTGCCCTTAATTACGTGAACATAGTAAGAAACAGAGCCTATAACAACGGAAACGGAGCGATTACCTCATCTGACCTGAACCTGAATTTTATTCTGGATGAAAGATCAAGAGAACTTTCATGGGAGCTTGTCAGAAGAACTGACCTGATCCGTTTCAATAAGTTTACCGGAGCTGATTATACCTGGAGCTGGAAAGGAAATACCCAGACAGGAAAAGGAATTGCAGAAAAGTATAACATCTTCCCGCTGCCTTCCGCTGATATTACCGCCAACCCAAATCTGAAACAGAACGACGGTTATTAATACACATTAACATTTCATAATAAAGACACCTGGTTATCCGGGTGTCTTTTTTTGTAGAAATTATTCTGTACTGGACTAAATTTATCTGTCACAATTAGCCGTAAATACAGGATTGGGTAGCTTTTTCACGGTTGTCTGTGGCTGTGAAGTTCCTGCGATTCTGTCAAATTTCATCAGAACATCATTGTTATGGTAATCTTTACTGTTATAGTTCAGTTGTTTTGCCGGGACAGACGGATTTACATATACATTTTTTACTTTGTCATACTTATAGCTTTCCAGACTAATTTCCCTGTCCATATCATCATGGGTATTATAAGCGTTGTTGACTAATTTATAATCTGCAGCAAAAGCCCGGTTGAAAGCCCCTTCTATAAATTTCAGTTCTTCTTCATTAGGAAATGCTTCTTTGATTGTAGATTTTTTGAAAGGCTTTCCTGAATCATCATCCGGATCAGATAAACCATTTTTTGTTATTTTAAAAATAAAATCATTGTGGTACAGACTGTCCTGCATATGCTGAACGATAAAGTCATTATAATCTTCTGTTGGGAAACTGTACATCAGCTTCGGTATATCAACACCTCGTCCATTCTCATTGTTTTGCTCTTCCAGTAATGTAATGGCTGTAGGTTTTTCTTTGAAAACATGAACATTAGGATAGTCAAAACAATTGGCATTTTCATTAAAAAGCGGCTGCATTTTATTGGGAAACTCACCTACTACAATTCCATTACCGATACCATCTCCCATGAAACTGATGCGCATTCCTGCTTTAATAGAAGGGTTTTTCCTTGCATAGACATAAAATTTGGCATCCGGATTTTGGGGTTTTAAATAAAGATGATCTTTTTCAATACTCCAAGTTCCTTTTATCAGTGTTCCGTAAGCCATGACCAGAAAGGTTTTGTTTTTGTTGATGACAAAAGCGGCCCCTTTAGCCTTATAAACCCCGTCGATATTTTCAGCATTTTTCTGAGCGTAGATCAGAGTACAGTAAAACATCATCAAACCTGCAAGCATTCTGCTAAAATTCAATTTCATCATATCAATATTTTGATAAAGATCGGGAAAAAAAGTTGAAAATGGTTTTTTAAGACTCATAATCATTATAGTTATTTATATCCAATTTAGATATTAAAAAAAATGCCATACATTCGCGGAATCAATCAAATATTTTACGCTATGAATAAAATTATTTTACTTTCAGCTTTATTATTTTCCTCTTTATCATTTTCCCAGCAGCTTACGGGTGTAGGATTTCAAAAGGATGAAAATGAATCCTGGGCTATTCAGGTTGATCTCTCCTCAAAACAGAATGTTTCCGTTTCTTATCCAATACTGGGATGCTCCGGTAAATGGGTTCTGATTAAGGAAGAAGCTAAAAAAATCCTATTCAAGGAAGTAATTGAAGAGGGATTAGATAAATGCATTCCAACCAGCTTTATTTCTTTAGTGAAAGATGAAGTGTCTCCAACCGCTTACAGGTTTTATATTTTTGAACAAAAAGAAAGTAAAGTTCCTTATGCTATCGGGGTTCTTGAAGAACAATAAAATACAAAAAACCGCCGTATAACTCATTTATACGGCGGTTTGCTATTTATTGTAAATTGATTTTAATCAATCATTATTTCACCTCTTCGAAGTCTGCATCTTGTACATCCTCACCTCCAGCATTGTTACCTCCAGGGTTTTGAGCTCCTGCACCCGCATCAGCACCTGGCTGTTGACCAGCTGCGTACAATTCTTCAGAAGCGGCCATCCAAGCTGCATCTAACGCTTCAGTTTTAGCTTTTACGTCGTCAGCATTTTTAGCTTCGAAAGCTGTTTTCAATTCTGCGTGAGCTGCTTCAATAGCTGCTTTTTTGTCAGCAGAAAGTTTTTCACCGAATTCTTTCAATTGCTTTTCAGTCTGGAAGATCAATCCGTCAGCTTTATTGAAGATCTCAACTTCTTCTTTCTTCTTAGCATCAGCTGCAGAGTTTTCCTGAGCTTCTTTCTTCATTCTTTCAATTTCTTCGTCAGAAAGACCTGAAGACGCCTGAATTTTAATCGTCTGCTCTTTACCTGTTCCTTTATCTTTAGCTGATACGCTTAGGATACCGTTAGCATCAATATCGAAAGTTACTTCAATCTGAGGAACTCCTCTTGGTGCTGGCGGGATATCTGTAAGATCAAATCTACCAATTTCTTTGTTATCGTTGAACATGGATCTTTCTCCCTGTCCTACTCTGATGCTTACTGCCGGCTGGTTGTCAGAAGCAGTAGAGAATACTTCAGATTTCTTCGTTGGAATGGTAGTATTCGCTTCAATTAATTTAGTGAATACAGATCCCATTGTTTCGATACCTAAAGAAAGCGGGGTAACGTCAAGAAGTAATACGTCTTTTACATCACCTGTTAATACACCACCCTGAATAGCTGCACCAATTGCTACAACCTCATCCGGGTTCACTCCTTTAGAAGGTTTTTTACCGAAGAATTTTTCAACTTCTTCCTGAATGATCGGGATTCTTGTAGAACCTCCTACCAGGATTACTTCGTCGATATCTGAAGTAGATAAACCTGCATCTTTTAATGCTTTAGCAACCGGCTCCATAGATCTTCTTACAAGATCTGCAGATAATTGCTCGAATTTAGCTTTAGTTAAAGTCTTCACTAAGTGTTTAGGACCTGTAGCTGTAGCTGTGATATAAGGAAGGTTGATCTCAGTCTGTGGAGAAGAAGACAATTCGATTTTTGCTTTTTCAGCCGCTTCTTTCAATCTTTGAAGAGCAATGGCATCAGTTTTTAAATCTACTCCTTCTTCAGCTTTGAACTCATCAGCCATCCAGTTGATGATCACATCATCAAAGTCGTCACCTCCAAGGTGAGTATCACCGTTTGTAGACAATACTTCAAATACACCGTCTCCTAAATCAAGGATAGAGATATCAAAAGTACCACCTCCAAGGTCATATACCGCGATTTTCTGATCTTTATGGTTTTTATCAAGACCGTAAGCTAACGCTGCAGCTGTAGGTTCGTTGATGATTCTTTCTACTTTAAGACCAGCGATTTCACCAGCTTCTTTAGTAGCCTGTCTCTGTGCATCATTAAAGTAAGCTGGAACAGTGATTACCGCTCTCGTTACTTCCTGTCCAAGATAATCTTCAGCCGTTTTCTTCATTTTCTGAAGAGTCATTGCAGAAATTTCCTGTGGAGTATATTCTCTGTCGTCAATTTTTACTTTTACGGTATCATTCGGTCCTGCTACTACTTCGTAAGGTACTCTTGAAATTTCCTTAGCATCTTCTTTAAAATGAGTTCCGATAAATCTTTTGATAGAGTATACAGTTTTCTTTGGATTCGTTACAGCCTGTCTTTTGGCAGGATCTCCTACTTTTCTTTCACCATCTTCTGTAAATGCTACGATAGAAGGTGTTGTTCTTTTACCTTCAGCATTAGGAATAACAACAGGGTCTTTACCCTCCATTACAGCAACACAAGAGTTGGTTGTTCCTAGGTCAATTCCAATTATTTTACTCATAATATTTTTAATTTTTCTAATTTTTATTTTTTAATTTACACTCTCAATTTCTCAATATCCATACCATTCAAAAAAATATGACAAAATGACACAATAAAAATAAAACCCCGATACAATCGGGGTTTATTTGAATTAATACTGGAAATATTTTCATTTTATTTTTTACAACATCTGTCTTTCTTTCCCTATATAATCAGAGAATAATCTTTCTTTAATATATTTATTATGCAGATTCAGTCAATTTCAACAAAATTTCCTGATCTATATTCTATTATTAATTAAAAAATATTTTTTTCAGAAAAAAACACGACAAGTTTTGTCGTTTCATAGAAATACATTTACAAAACAGACACTTATGATTGCATAAAAAACACCATGAAGTGACAAAATTCATAATAATTCTTATTAATAGGGATTTAATATATGCTAATAAATGTTAATTTTGTAAACATGTAATAAAAAAAATAAAAACCAAATGAGAAAACTCTACATGAGTACATTAATGATATGCACGGTCCTGAGTATATCAGCTCAAGAAATTCTCTGGCAGAAAGACCTCAAATCCTCCACTCAGGATTTCCTAAGCCAGATTACCACCACTATCGATCAGCAGTACCTGATTACCGGAAGTTCCATTCAAACGAAAGATCAACAGTCAGTTGCTAACAGCCAAAAGCAAAACAACGGCTACGATTTCCACTTGGTTAAACTCAACCAGCAGGGAGAGCAGGTCTGGGAAAAATACCTTTCAGGACAAAACCACGATTATCTTTCCGCTTCTGTTTCTACCCAAGAAGGTGGATTTTTAATTGCAGGAACCTCCTATTCCGGAAAAGGACTGGATAAAAAAGAAGAATCCAAAGGCGGATCAGACCTCTGGCTGGTAAGATTGAATGAATTCGGGGATGAATTATGGCAGAAAACTTTAGGCACCGCCTCTGATGAAGAAGCCAGAGCGGTCGTTCAGACTACCGACTTAGGGTTCTTTGTGGCAGGCAACGTTCAGAACTCATCCAAAGGTTATGGCTCTAAAGATGCCTGGATCATCAGACTCGATAAAGATGGAAAAGAACTTTCTCAGATCATTTTAGGTGGAAAAGGACTGGATGAAATAGAGAAAATGATCCCGACAAAAGATGGTGGTGTCCTAATAGGGATTTATTCACGAAGCTCAGTTGGAGGAAACAAGAAAACTGAAAACTCGGGAGAAGGTGATTACTGGATGGTGAAGCTTGATAAAACGGGAAAAGTAGAATGGGAAAAGAACTATGGAGGCAAGGGTGATGATCATTTAAGAACTCTTGCTTTAACATCCACGGGCTATGTTATTGGAGGAGAATCCAGATCAGAGAGATCAGGCAATAAAACCGTAGGCATAGAAGAAGGAACCGATCTTTGGCTTGTCGCTTTAAACGAAAGAGGAGAAGAACAGTGGCAGAAATCCTACAACTTTAAAAACCGGGATATTCTGATGGGGATGAGTGTGATTCATTCAGCGGATGATAAAACTTCCAAAGGAATATTACTTGGCGGTTACACCCAGGCAGAAGGCAGAATAGAAAAAGATGATGAAACGTTCTGGATGCTGTATCTGGATCAGGAGGGCAACGAACAGTGGAGAAAACACATCGTAGGAGAAAACCGAAAGAAAGAAGAAAGACTTTCAGATATTAAACTCAATAGAGATGGTTCTATCATTCTTGCCGGCACTAGTGCAGAGGAACTCGGAAAAGAGAACTGGAAGATAGTGAAACTGGGCGACAGTCAGCTGGATAAGCTCATCGAAAAACAGGACATCAAAATTTATCCGAATCCGGTCTCCGATTATGCTTACATAGAAATAGGTATGCAATTCCAAAATGCAGATATTTTGGTGTATGACATGGGTGGAAGACAGCTTCAGACGGTGAAAACTAAGAATAAAGTGACTAAGATTAATACCCAGCCACTGGTTCAAGGGGCTTACTTGGTGGTGATCAAGACGGATACGAATAAAATAGCGAATGCAAAACTGATAAAGAAATGAAAAAAGTAACCATTTTAATTGCAACTTTATATACTATTGCTGGATATGCTCAGGCTAATTCCCCTATCATACAAAATGCTGTCAATAATACTGCTGCTCAATCCCCTAATGCAGCAGCTTTATTCAGATATTCAGAAATTCCAGTTTCATTATATACAGGAGTTCCCGACATTAATATTCCACTTTATACAATAAAAGAGGGCGATATAGAGATTCCTATATCAATCTCTTATCATGCAGGAGGAATAAAAGTAAATGATGAAGCTTCATCCGTGGGGCTTGGATGGTCATTAAATGCCGGAGGAAGGGTATCTCAAGTTATCACAGGAAATAATGATTTTAATTCATACGGATATTATTATATTTATCCTAAAAGTGCCACTGGCTATATAGGATCAATATCCGGATGTCCAACTCCTCCTTGGAATAATAGTACTGCGGTACGATCTTTTTACTCTAACAATTTTCGATTAATAACAGATCCTAATTATAACACACTCTATACTGAATATGATTTTCAACCTGATTTATTTTTAATTAATCTTCCAAATAAGACATATAAAGCTTATTTGGATATGACAAAAACTACTCAAACCGACTATCCCAAATTTGCTATAGCAGAACAACCTAATATTGATTTTAAGTTAATCCCAATTTCAGGAGGTTATGCACCCAGTTCTAATGGAAATAATAAATTTAGTGTTATTGATGAAGCTGGTTTAAACTATTCTTTTGATAGTGTTCAAGAGATTACAACACCATTGATTGGAACGTATATTACTGGAGCCTCTCAATATTTATCTAAAATTGAAGATACTAAAGGTCGGAAAATCAACTTTTATTATACAGAGAAAATGTATGCTGATAGATTGGCAGGATGTAGAACAACAAGGTATAATTATACTTATCCACCTAATGACCCAAACAATCCTCATTTTACAAACACTTCTCCAGGTTTGACACAATGTAATAAACAAACAGTTGGTGAAAGCTTTATAAAAAAAATAGAATTTTCGAATGGATGGATTGAATTCAGTTGGGAAGATAGAGAAGATGTTAATAAATCGAAAAAATTATCTTCAATCAAAATTTATAATAATTATAGATTAGTAAAACAGTATGATTTTAATTATGATTATTTTATTTCAAACGACAATCTTGATACAAACTCATTAGCAAGCTGGCTTGAAGCATCAAATAATAAAATATTTACACATAGGCTCCGATTACTTGGGTTAACAGAGTCTTTAACTAATGAAAAATATACCTTCGACTATAATTCAACATATAATTTGCCTAATAAGATAAGCTTTTCTTCTGATTTTTGGGGGTATTATAATGGGCAGAATAATAGTGATAGTTATATACCAGATCCTGATAAATATATAAAGGGGCAAAACCCTTTTATAGTTAATTCGTTCAATCAAGATCAATCAGGATATTGGTATAATGCTAGTGCTTATTCTTCGTTTCCTGAACCAGATATGCGTCATATTAACTTTACAGTGGATGGAAAACATTATTTAGCTGATAGAAGAGCCTCTGTACATGCACTTGCAGGTATTTTAACAAAAATCAATTATCCGACCGGAGGAAAAACAGAGTTTGAGTATGAACTTAATACTTTTTCAAATTATCCTATACAATCTCTTTTGGATAACCAGGCTACGGGTACAACACGTGATTACAGTTATGGAGGTGGGATAAGAATTAAAAATATCATAACTACAGATAGCCCAGGAGTGCCCCCTTTAATTAAAAATTATATTTATGATGAATTGAACAGTAATGGGACAAAATTTGTTTCTAATGGTAATTTATCCGAATTTCCTAAATTTTATGAAATAGAAAATAGATGCTACATTGTCAAGGGAGGGTCTACTAGACAAATTCTCTCCAATACAAGTTGCCCAGATATTTATACTCCAAATGTAGGCTCTCCTGATCACCCATTTAAACTTTCTGTCTATGAAGGAGGGCAATCTCAAGGATTATCTACATTGCCTCAGGGAGGGCTTGTCGGATATTCGAAAGTAACTGAACAAATTATAGGGAAAGGAAAAACGGAAAGTTTTTTTACTAATAATTATAATTCTAGTTGTTTAAGTATGATTCCAAGAGGATTATCATTAAATATAGGTAATGGAAATAAAATTAATGAACGATATTACGATAATAATTCTTTAATAAAAGAAGTAATATATAATTATAGATTCAATTATCCGGATCAGCTGAATACTTATTTCATTTCTGGAGCTGTATTGGAGCCTGTAACTAAATTTACACCTGAATTTAGTGGGGCACAAGATAATTATCCTTCATTTGGAGGACTTATACATAGTTATTCAATAAATCTTTATAAATCTTTATTAGAATCCACAACTACAAAAGAATATTTTCCTGCAGGATCAGGCACTTTCACAGAAACAAAAACTTTCAATACTTATAATAATAAATATTTGCCAAGTACTCAAAAGACGGTTTATCCTGATACCTCAATAAGCGAAATAGCTTACAACTATGCTCAGGAGAAAGGAAATCAACTGATGATTAGTAAGAATATGGTGGGGATTCCATTAGAGACTATTACGACAAAGAGTCTTAATGGAATTACGAAAACAACTTCCAAACTAGAGACTATTTATACCTTCTCATTACCAGATTCTCAAACAGGAAATTTTGTTCTGCCAAAATCCATTATTTCCTATGATTTAGCAAACAGTAATAACTCTGAAACGGAAATAACTATGGATAAATATGATTCTGGTAATCTTGTACAATACACAAACAAAGCCGGCATATCCGTTTCAGTTATTTGGGGCTATAAGGGCAGATTACCAATTGCAAGGATCGAAGGTGCAAAATATAGCGATGTAGCTCCATACGTCATTGATATTATATCAAAATCTAATGATGATGCCTTAAATCCCAGTAAGGAAAACGCTTTATTAACAGCACTGGATAATCTGAGAAAAAATGCTAATCTAGCTAATTATCAAATCACAACATATAGTTATGACCCTCTGATTGGTGTAACCAGTATTACTCCTCCATCTGGAGTAAGGGAGTATTATAAATATGATGTAACTAATAGGCTGGAGAAAATTGTTGATGTAAATAATAAGATATTGAAAGAGTTTAAATACAAATATGGTAGTAACCCAGCTGTCATCTATACCAATTCCGAAAAAAGCAAAATATTTACTAGGGCGACGTGTACGGGGAATACGGTAGGAGGCTCTTATACTTATGCTGTTCCAGGTGGCGTATATACATCTAATATAAGTCAATTAGCAGCTGATCAAAAAGCACTGGACGATATTAATGCAAATGGCCAAAATATGGCAGATCAAAATGGACCATGTATGCCTATAATACCTTGTAGTTTCACGTTCTCACCCACTTTAGGCAGTCCGCAATACAGCTATAATGCTACAACAACAGTGAATGGAACAGTAAGATTTTATCTTTCGTTCTCAGGATATGGTATTTGGCAGAATTGGTCTGGAGGTATAAATATTGGAAAGGTAGGACCGGCTTGCGCTCCTTCAGTTGATCGAATAATTATGTATAACGAAGGTGGTCGACAATGGCGAATTTATATTGATACTTCCGGAAATTGTACAGCAAGTCTGATTTCAGGCACGGTTGATCCGTCTTCACAGAGTCCATTAAATTTTAATTTCCAATATCAAAAATAAACACAAACATGAAAAAATACATCATCCCGATAGGTACCCTGCTGCTCTCAGGTATAGCCCAGGCTCAGCTTACCGATACAGAAAATTACGTCCAGTCCAAGACCTACCTTGATTATAACGGAACCCAGCCTTCCAAAACATTAGAAACCGTTCAGTATGTTGATGGTCTTGGAAGGCCCAAACAGGTTGTTAATGTAAAAGCTTCTCCTCTGGGAAGAGATGTGGTTACCCATATCACGTATGATGAGTTTGGAAGGCAGATTAAAGAATACCTTCCCATTCCCCAGGCAGGAACCTTAAACGGTGCTATTGTTCCCAATCCACTGGCTAATGCTTCAAGTACACCTTATGGCTCAGAAAAGATCTATGCTGAGAAAGTCCTGGAAAACTCACCTTTAGACCGTATTCTTGAACAGAAGCAGGTAGGAACAGCATGGGCAGGAAAACCTGTGAAATTTGAGTATGATGCTTCTGAAGACGGGGACGTAAGGAAATATACCGTCACCACGACCTGGGTAAACGGAGCTACCCAATCAGAGTTTAGTTCTGTAGAAAGCTATGGTGCTGCACAGCTGTATAAAAACACAATTATTGATGAAGACGGTAATAAGACCATCGAATTCAAGAATGGAAAAGGCCAGGTTATTTTAGTCAGAAAAATACTCAACAAAATCAAAAATACAGACACCTACTATGTTTATAATGAATATGATCAGTTGGCTTTTGTTCTCCCGCCATTAGCTTCCGGAGCGGCATCGCTGGATGAAGCCACGCTCAAAAATCTTTGCTATCAGTACCGTTATGACGGTAGAAACCGTTTGGTAGAAAAGAAACTTCCGGGTAAAGGCTGGGAATACATGGTGTATGATAAATCAGACCGTCTGGTCCTTACCCAGGATGCGAGTTTAGAGCAGAAAAACGAATGGCTGCTTACCAAATATGATTCTTATGGCAGGGTTGCTTATACCGCAATTATTGCAGGAGGCAGCAGAAGCAGCATGCAGGCTCAGGCAGGTCCTAATTTAATTGTGGAAAAGAGGCATACCACAGGATTTACTCAGGACGGGATGCAGGTGCAATATACCAATGATTATTTTAATGCTCTTAAAAAAGTTCTGAGTGTTAATTATTATGATACATATCCCCAGTACAGCTTCAATCCTTCTTTTCCAACATCTATTGAAGGAGAAACTGTTCTGACTGATACCCCTTCCTTAGATGGAAGAAGTACCAAAGGTCTTGCTGTGATGAGCCTGGTGAAGAATATTGAAGATGATAACTGGACCACAAATTACTCTTATTATGATACCAAAGGAAGAGTGATCGGAACCCACTCGATTAATCATTTAGGAGGCTACACCAAAACAGAATCTAAGCTTGATTTTGCAGGAGCTGTTCAAAAAGGTGTAACACGGCACAAAAGGCTAAGCACCGATACCGAAAGAGTAATTACAGAAAATTTCACGTATGACCACCAGAACAGGTTACTCGTTCATAAGCATCAAGTAGACAGTAATCCGGAAGAGATTCTGTCGCAAAACAGCTACAATGAACTCTCCCAATTGGAAACCAAGAAGGTTGGAGGAACTAGTGCGGGATCACCATTACAAACCATCAACTATCAGTATAACATCAGGGGCTGGATGACACAAATTAACGATCCTGCGAATTTGGGAAATGATCTGTTTGGTTATAAAATCAATTACAACCAAGTTGAAGGAATGGAAACCCCGAACAGTAACTATAGCACCTTAAAAGTAAGACCTAAATTCAACGGAAATATTACGGAAGTATCTTGGAAAACTTTAACGGAAGAAAATGAACCATTGAAAAGATACGGCTATGTTTATGATGGATTAAACCGTCTTTCAGCAGGTTTTTACCAGAAACAGGGTAATGAAACGGCCAAAGAATATTTTGAAATCCCGGAATATGACCTGAACGGAAATATCACCCGACTGAAAAGATCAGCTGCTCTCCAGACAGGAAATACAGCTGCTGTTGTGATTGATGATTTAAGATATGATTATACAGGCAATAAGCTGACTAAGGTGACCGATGCTCAGCAGAATTCATCAGGCTATCCATACCTTGCCAGCCCCGGAACAATTGGGTATGACAATGATAATGGCGACGGAAATGGGAATATGACCAGTCATCCGGATAAAGGCATTTCTTCAATTCAGTATAATTATTTAAATTTACCCAAACAGATTACCCAGAATGCTCAGGTGACCAACTTCATCTACAGGGCAGATGGAGTAAAAGTAAAGAAGTTCTTTGGAGATATAGAAACCAATTATCTGGATGGATTCCAGTATAAAAGTACCAAGCCATCAGAAGCAGGAACAGGTGGAATTATATTACCTGATCCAAATGAAGTTGCGGAGATGAAACTCAGAATCATTCCTACCTCAGAAGGTTATTATGATGCACTTAACGGTCAGTACATTTATAATTATACCGATCATTTGGGTAATGTAAGATTAAGCTACACGGATACCAATAAGGACGGATTCATACAGCCAAGACAATACCGTTGGGTGCAATGTGACGGACCTTGGAACCCTTTAAATCCACCCAATTGTATTGATGGTTGGAAACCGGGCGAGATTGTGGAAGTGAATAATTATTATCCTTTTGGATTGCTGCATAATTATACAGCAACAACGCAGAATGCTTATCAGTATAAGTACAATGGCAAAGAGCTGCAGGAGACGGGGATGTATGATTATGGCGCTCGTTTTCTTATGCCTGACATAGGTCGTTGGATATCGCCAGATCCTTTGAGTGAAGAATATAGAAGATGGTCGCCATACAATTATGCAGTAAATAATCCTGTTAGATTTACTGATCCGGATGGAATGAGTGTATATGACATTATTGGAGTTACTAAACAAGATGCCCAAAAATTTAAAGCAGATATTCATAAAGTTTTATCAGATAGTAAGTTTGCAGGAGTTATAGCATTAATAGATGTAAAAGGAAAATCATTTAACAAAGTAGATGCAACTGCATTATCTACTGCTTTAAGTGGAGTTAATATTTCAAAAGATGAACAGGCATACATTGATACAATTGTAGGGGCAATTAATGATTCCAAAGTTCATACAGTTGAATATTTATCATTGGGAGATACTGTATCTTCTGCTGGAGGAACAGCTCTTAAAGATCACATGAATAAAGCACAAGCTGGAGTTGGAGATAAATTAGTTCCAGATGTAAGTAATGTTAAAGCAGACCTTATAAATGGTATAGCTGGGGCAGGATTTAATGTTCCTACTGCAAAAGGTTCACATTCAATTATTGTGGAAACTGCATCTACTACTTCAGAATCAAGGGCTGAAACATCAAGCCATGAAGTTTTAGGACATGGTATACCATCAGCAAAAGGGTTATCTCATACTGTAAATAATACAAATGCAATTAGAATGTCTAATTTAGTGCGAAGGATTACAGGAAGTACTGAACCACCAAGAGATGGAACTAACCCACCTCATGCAGGAGGAAAAGTAACTAATGAAAATGATTTACCAATAAGTCGATAAATTAATTATTATGAATAAAATATTTTTTTACTCTCTTCTATTTCTATTTACTAATTGTGCTTCACAAACACAATCATTAAAAAATACAAGTAGAGAATATCTTCAAAAAATAATAGATAAGGAGTTTTCTAATGAAGGCAATAATAAGATTTTAGTATATGCTGTTGATGATAAGTGGTATTTGATTATTAATGATAAAGATTCTTATTATGAAGAATTTTATATAAAATCTGATGGGAATAAAATTATCAAAGAAAAATTAGACAAAATCAATAAGCCTAATTCAATGTTAGATAATGCTTTTGATTTATCTAATTATAAATATGATTATATAGATTTTTCTTCAGAGGGGTATAAAGATTATAAATTAGCACAAGGCAATAAAACATATTTTTGTGTTATTGATAAAGAAAAATATTATGGAGAATTTAATCTGTCTGTAATTGTAGACCCTATACCCATAGATAAAAATTTGAATAAATATCTTATGACTAAATTATTAAAAGAAATATCCAACAACAAACCCGCTCAATGAGCGGGTTTTACATTTATAAAATGCTTTGCAGTTTAGTTTGTTTAAGGAACGCATCCAGAAGAGTGTAGACGTGTTGTCCCCCAGCTGGCGCAAGCGTCACGCTTGTGCCATGATGGAATAATAAAACCACAGCATCCGTGGTGGTTTTTATATACAGGTTTAGGGAAAACCTCTATATTTACCAGTACAGAGACCATCTAGGCAACGCAAGGATGAGTTATACCAAAAACAGCGAAGGCGCTCTTGAAATAACGGATGTAAACAACTATTATCTTTTGGGCTTGAACCATATTGAAACACAGACAACTAAAAGATGATTGGGAGGTTATTTTAATTAAATCCGTTCCAGCCTGGGAAAATTTCAAAAAAAGCTCTGTAACAGTACCTCAAATACAACGTTATCCATGATAAATAAAATCACAATAATATTAATGTTTTTATTTTCTTGCAAAGAAACAAATATTAATCACCATTTAGAGCGTCATGCTCTTATTGCAAATATTGACCCTAAGAATAATTTCCTTATTTACTCTTATTGGAAAGATACGGACTATGCAATAAAAATCGAAGATTTAAAAACAGATAAAATACTTTATTCTTTTAAAATCAAAGACAATTCTTTTACAGAACCTAAAATACATAATAATAAAATATGTTTCCCTGAATCAAATGAAAGTTTCATTTGTATGGATTATAAAAGAAATATCATACTCTGGAAAATACAAACTAAAGGCAGAGTCAGAGAGTTTCAGTATGTAAATGATGATATGATTATAGCCAGTATAGATTCATATGGGATAGTGGCCATAAATTCAAATTCAGGAAAAGTAATGTATGAACTATTATTACATGCAGATCAAAATTGTAGTATAGATAATGCACCACGTCCTATTACTTATGATGATAATCATTTTTATCTTGCAGATTTTAATTGTAATTCAGTTGCTGCTTATGATATTTTGTCTGGGAAGAAAGTTTGGAGTGTTAATAGAAATTCAGCAGCCTTATCAAATTTAATTGTAGCAGGAAAGTATATTTTTGTCGGAAGTAACGATAATTACAAAACTGGAGAAATTATACTGTTAGAGGCTAAAACAGGAAAATTAGTCTATCAACATGAATCTAAATTTGAAATAATGTGTAATCCTATTCATTATAAAAATAAAATATACTATTATACATATGACTCTAGACTGAATGAATTTGATATTGAAAATAGAACATCTAAGATTATCTATAGTTTCAGTAAAGAAGATGATATAAGTGGAAGTCAAATCTATCCATTAGATAATTTCCTTTATTTTCAGGATTTAAGTTTTAATTTAAATAGAATCGATTTATCTACTTTAAAAAAAGAATTTATAGAAAAATCTCCGAAAGGTTTATTAGGGGTATATAAAATTAAAAACGAAATCAAGTTTGTTTATTAATGAGGGATTGTGACTAGTCCTGAAAAAAGGTTTAATGACTCGGTGGTAAGTATTAAATTCTGTAAGAAACACTAAAAGTGGGTATTTTCACAAAGATAATAGTAAGATACTTTATTATGGTAAAGATATAATCACCTTATAGCGCACAAAAACATAGTAATTATGAAGGGTGTTAATCCTTGCATAATATAAGGGAACAAGTGCCACAGTTCATTTCCCACCTCGTTGCGCAAAGTCTCTGACTTTGAGCTGATAAAAATAAAAACCACCCTAACAACGGTTTAATCTTTACTTGGTTTGCGTTATAGAATAAGCAACAATGAACCATTCAAAACAAAATAGCCTGTTTCAAAAACGAAACAGGCTATTGCTTTTTTGGGATGAACTTTTATTTATTTTTTGATAAATTTCATAGACTTAACAAAGTCCTTGTTATTATAAGTTCTTACGTAATATACTCCGTTAACAAAATCTTTTACATCAATCTTATCAGTTTCATTTTTAATGAAAGCTTTTTTTACCAATCGTCCTTCAGCGTTGAAAATTTCAACCTCATTGATAGGAGCCAATGGCGATGCAATTGAAATATACTGAGTAGTAGGGTTAGGGAAAAGGTTAATTGAATTTGCTTTTTCTACATCATTTACAGATAAGAATGAACAGGCATTAGAATTTAATAGACTCGCTCTTGGGCCTAACATGGTATTGGATGCAATTGTTTTCTGATCATTGGAAAACATCGCCATTTCAAAATCTGATACATAATCCATATAATTCATAAACATTGCTCCATTCGCAGACGTCGTACAGGTATACTGGTTATCTGGAAAAGAAGGAAAATCCTCTGTAAAATAAGGTCCGTTTGTAGCTGGTGTATCAGCACATCCATCATCGTTATCAGGTGTCCCGCAAGCACTGTCATCTTCACCCCATGGATGCAGTAGTCCAAAATAATGTCCGATTTCATGAGTAGCTGTTCTACCACCGTTATAAGGTGCTTCAGCGGTTCCTGTAGTTCCAAAGTACTTATATCCTATGGCAAGCCCATCAAGCGGTTGACCGGCTGCATCTGGTAAATATGCCCACCCAAGATAAGGGTTCGCCATATCTCCTACCCAAATATTCAGGTACTTTGTAGGGTCCCAGGCTAAAAGTCCTGCTGCCTTATAATAGTTATTACCGAAATTAAAATTTGAAGCAACAGACTTTCTTTCAATACCATTTGTAGCTGCTCCAGTTGGGGTTTTTGTTGCCATACAGAATGCCAGTTCCATATCTGCAGCAAAAGGTTTGAAAGCAGCCGGAACTACTGAGTTAAAGTCAGCATTCATTTTTCTGAAGTCGTTGTTAAGTACAGCAATTTGAGATGCAATCTGTTCAGCAGTAATATTCTGAGTTTCATTTTTATACAGAACATGCACTACAACTGGAATGGTAATAACTGTCTGCCCGTTCTTTCCTACTGTTGTATTTTTACTTGTAAGATAATTTCTCAAATCGGCTTTCTTTGCCAAAGCTTCTGGATTTTGAGCGAAAAATTCCTTCATTTTAGCACTAGTCGCACACGTTCTCTGAGCGTATATGTTAGCCATTAAAATACTGACTGACAAGAGTAAAAGTTTTTTCATGTAATTTAAAATATAATCAACAAATATACACTTTTAACAAAAAAGCAACAATAAAATATTGATGTAACAAGTAAAAATATAAACTTACCTTTTAATAATAGATTAATAAAATATATTTTATTCTTGGCTTTTATATCATTCCGACTTATCAATAATTATTCTCTTAGCTATGCTTTATGGTATAGCCTCTTATGATCCTAAGGCTCTACAGCAAGCAGATAAACAGAACATTGCTCTCCATCCTGAACCAATATCTTACTACCTTCAATTTTCACTTCCTGTTTATAGCTTCCATATCCCCCTCCCATTTTGAACGCCTGTATAACTTCAATAATAAGGCGCGATCTCTGTAGATACAATACTCCATAAATGGTGGAAGTAGATTGTTTTGCCAGCAGCTGCTTTGCTTTCACCTCATTCTCAGCATAAAATTTTTCCACGGTGCCATTTCCATTAAAAACAAGATAATCTTCATAATGTTTAGTATCTGAACCCCGGCTTATCTCAAGCTTGGGAGGGATAATATTAAATTTGCCTTTTGTTATATAAGTTCCTTCCATAATATACAGTTTATCAAAATAGATCCCTGGAAAATTTATGGTTATGAAATTTTCTACCTTTTTTAAAAGCTTGTTATGAATATGTTCCGACGATTGACAGGAAAAAAGAGAAAAGAAGGTAAGAAACACAATGACAATTTTCTGTTTTATCATGATATTAATAGTCTTTAGATTTAACGTATGTTTTGATGTATCCCTTTGTCTGGGGCGAAGGAAGAACCTCCCCTATTATAGTATCATTCTTTATAGATAACTTTTCCCGGGACAGAAACTTTCCGGCCTGTACATGTTTCAACTTCCATCTCATTTCTGATTTTTCATTATTGATACAGTAAGCTCCTTCCAATGCATCTTTGCCCGATTTTTTATTCAATTCAACCACCCGGCCGTTTTTGTAAAATTTCAATCCCTTTTTCAGAGACTTTACCCCAACTGTATCTGATCTGGAGTTGAGCCAGTAAGATTTTCCATCTATTGCGATCAGGTGATAAACAGCAGAAGTGTCTATCAGCTTATAGGTAGAGCTGTCATTGCATAAAATGGTTTTCCGTTGCCCTCTTGCTGTACAGCTGATGCAGATCATAATCATCAACACGATATTCCGTAAAATATTTTCTGTCATATGAAAGGATTTTATTCATATTAAATATACAAAAAACCTCTGACTATCAACACGATTGCAACATCCCGACTGAATTAATTCACTATCATATAAAAATTAACCAAAGTTTAATCTAATCCATAGGGATTGAAACTTAACGATTTATTATTTTTGATAAAATATACACATTCAGAATGTCAGTACACTTTAATCCACGAGATATTACATGGCTTGCCTTTAATGAAAGGGTTTTACAGGAAGCCATGGACGAAAAGGTCCCTTTACATTTAAGAATACGTTTCCTCGGAATCTTTTCCAACAACCTGGATGAATTCTTCAGAGTGCGTGTTGCCGGATTAAAGCGGGCCATGGATTTCAAGGAAAAAGTGATTGCCGAATCATTTTACCAACCGCCGTCCAAAATTTTACAGCGGATCAATGACATTGTCATCAGCCAGCAGCAGAATTTTGACAAAACCTGGAAAAATATCCAGTCTGAAATGGCTGAACATAAAGTATATATCAAAAACGCCAAAAACCTGACAGCTAAACAAAAAGAATTCGTCAGAACCTACTTTGATGAAGTTGTGGAATCCAATGTGATCCCGATTCTTCTTCATGAAAATACACCTATGCCCTATTTAAGAGATAAAAGTCTCTATCTGGGGGTTGCCATGAGAAAAAAAGACTGGCAGTATTCCAGTAATTATGCTATTATTGAGATTCCTTCCCGATTTGTAGGACGATTTGTGCTGTTACCTACAGAAGATCCGGAAGAAAAAAATGTCATGCTGCTTGAAGATGTGATTACCTTCAACCTTCCGCATATTTTCTCCTATTTCGGGTATGATGAATTTTCTGCCAACGCTTTTAAAGTGACAAAAGATGCCGAACTGGATCTGGATAATGACATCCGCACCAATTTTGCAGAAAAAATAGAAAAAGGACTGAAAAACAGAAGAAAAGGAAAGCCTACCCGTTTTGTCTTTGATAAAGATATGGATAAAGCTCTGCTTGAACTTCTGATCAGAAAACTGAGCCTTTCCAAAAAAGACAGCATTATTCCGGGGGGAAAAATTCACAATTTCAAACATTTTATGGATTTTCCTGATGTCTTTGAAAAGTATGAAAAACCGGAAGAAAGAACTTCATTTACCCATCAGGCCTTTGAACATGGCGAAAGGGTGACAGACGTCATTTTAAAACAAGATGTACTTCTTTCCTTTCCTTACCATAAATACAACCCGGTAATTGATCTCCTCCGTGAAGCTGCCATGGACCCAGACGTAAAATCCATACAAATTACCGCTTACCGTATGGCCAGCAGCTCCAAAATCATCAATGCGCTGATCTACGCAGCAAGAAACGGCAAAGAAGTAACGGTAATGCTGGAACTACAGGCAAGGTTCGATGAAGAATCTAATCTGGAATGGAAAAGCATGCTGGAACCGGAAGGAATAACCGTTCTGGTAGGTCTTCCGAATAAAAAAGTACATGCCAAGCTTTGTGTCATCAAGAAAAGAGCCCACAACAAAACCATCCAGTATGGCTTTATAAGCACCGGAAACTTCAACGAAAAAACAGCAAGGATTTATGGTGATCATTTATTATTGACCTCCGACCGTGGTATCATGGCAGATATCAACAAAGTTTTCAATGTTCTGAAAAAACCAAAAGAAGATTATCTTCCTGTCCTGAAAACCTGCAAAAGTTTATTGGTCTGTCCTCAATTTATGAGGGAAAAAATCATTCATCATATAGACAAAGAGATTGAAGAAGCCAAAGCCGGAAGACGTACCGAAATTATCGTTAAAGCCAACTCGGTTAGCGACCGTTTTTTAATTGAAAAACTCTACGATGCCGCAAAAGCAGGTGTTGTGGTTAGAATGATCGTAAGAGGAATCTATTGTGCTGTTAATCAAAAAGATTTTAAAGAAAAAATAAAAGCGATCAGCATCGTAGACGAATATCTTGAACACGCCAGAGTCATGTATTTCTATAATAAAGGAATGGAAGATATATACATCTCCTCTGCCGACTGGATGACCAGAAACCTCGACTACAGGATAGAAGCCGCTGCAAAGATCACAGACAAAGGTCTGAAGAAGGAATTAAAAGATATTCTGGACATTCAGTTGAGAGATAACGTAAAAGCTCGTATTTTAGACAAAAAATTGAGCAACGAGTATGTAAGGAATGATAAGAAAGAATGCCGTTCTCAAATAGAAACCTATAAATATTTAAAAGCTAAAACAAGCAAAAAATGAAGATCGCCGCGATAGACATAGGAAGTAACGCCGCAAGACTTTTGATCAATGAAGTAAAGATCAACAATAAAAAACCTGAATTTATAAAATTAAACCTCCTGAGAATCCCTCTAAGGCTGGGAATGGATGTTTTCACTTTAGGAAAAATAGGAAGTGAAAGAGAAAAAATGGTCATCGATTCTATGAAGATTTTCAGCGACCTGATGAAAATCTATAAAGTAGACCATTACAGAGCCTGTGCTACCAGCGCCATGCGCGATGCCTCCAACGGCAACGAAATTATCAAGCAGGTGAAAGAAACTTCAGGCATCAATATAGAAATCATTTCCGGAGACGAAGAAGCCACCCTGATCTACGAAAATCATGTAGCAGAAGGGCTTGACAAAGAATTCGCCTATCTTTACATTGATGTTGGAGGAGGTTCTACAGAGCTCACTTTTTATGAAAACGGTAAAATGATCTATGAAAGATCCTTCAATATAGGAACAATCCGCCTTCTCAACAATCTGGTTACTGCTGATAACTGGACGGAAATGAAAGAAGCAATCAAAGAAAATATTACCAGTAAAAAGCCCATTGTAGCCATCGGTTCGGGAGGAAACATCAATAAAGTTTTCTCCATGAGTAAAACCAAAGACGGTAAGCCAATGTCTCTTTCTCATCTTAAAAAAACCTACAAAGAGCTTAATGAACTTTCTGTAGAAGAAAGAATGACCAAGTACAACCTCAGAGAAGACCGGGCAGATGTTCTCGTTCATGCATTAAGAATCTTCAATAATGTAATGTCATGGGCAGATATCAGCAGGATTTTTGTTCCTAAAATTTCAGTAGCAGACGGACTTATTCACAATATCTACAGTCAGCTGCACGATAAAAAATAATTTTCACCCATACCATTATATTGAAAACCAGTCTTGTTTCGGCTGGTTTTTATTTTTGTTATCAGTAAAAAAATCTGCCAATCTGTGAAAGAAAAAATACACAATCATCAGTGAAATTTGTGAGATCTGCGGGAAAATTAATACTAAAAATTCGCGCATCCATAGCAGCGCTTCCTTTTTAATATTTTTTATGCTACAAAACAATCATATTCAGTGAAACATATTTAAAAGAGTATAATTTTTGATATTCTTTAAAGTAAAAACAGATTGTAAAACGTCAACATAATATCAACAGCTAGAAATGAACCCAATCAAAATAATTATCACAGGTGTTACAGGAATGGTAGGAGAAGGTGTTTTAATGGAATGTCTTGAAAATCCTCATGTTTCTGAAATTTTAAGTGTAAGCAGAAAACCGTCCGGCAAAAAGCACGCAAAACTTAAGGAATATATTATCCCAGACTTTTTAGCTATCGATCTTCATGATGAAACCCTGAGAGGTTATGACGCCTGTTTTTTCTGTGCCGGAATCAGCAGTGTAGGAATGAATGAAGAAGAATATACCAAAATTACGTATGATACCACCCTTCATTTTGCTCAGGCTGTGCTGAACCAGAATCCTGAAATGGTTTTCAACTATGTCTCAGGAGCCAGCACCGACCAGACCGAAAGCGGAAAGATCATGTGGGCACGGGTAAAAGGCAGAACCGAAAATGCATTAAAAAAGCTAGGATTCAGGAATGAATTCAACTTTCGTCCCGGATTTATGAAGCCTGTTCAGGGACAAATTAACATAAAATGGTTTTTTAAGCCTTTTATTTGGTTTTTTCCTATTTTTTTACCGTCAAAATCATTAACTTTACACGAAGTAGGTAGAGCAATGATCAATGCCGTACACAGAGGGTATCCTACATCAACTTTGGAAATTAGGGACATTAAAAATTTAGCTATATGAGAGAAATGTTAAAAAGAATAGTTCTGGTTATTTTTGTACTCTTGGTTCTGACTGCAGTTTCAGGATTCTTCTATATGCAGAAACACCCTTTGGAGGGCAAAACACCAACACAGAAAACTTTTAATTTCTCAGGAAAGCAAACAAAATAAACCAAAAACCGGGAAGACAAATAATGATTTCATTTTTTGCATTTAAGGAAACCATTTATTAAACATTTCTTAAAGTTCCCTTAAAACAACTGCAGCGTATAAAGTTCATTTTTGCATACATCTAATGCAAGTAAAAAATGATCAACAACTACCTATTAAAAGGTTCTGTTATTGCCGCATTCTTCCTACAGAGCGGACTTTCAGGACAGACACTTGTTCATTACTGGAACTTTAATAACAGTACTACAGAAACATCCATTACAACACCATCTTCCTCTTTAACAGGAGGATCCCTCGCTGCTATTACCGGAGGAACCAGTCTGATAGACTTTGCCAACGGAACAGGGCAAAATTTCAATACAGAAAATCTGAATGCCAGAAACGGAGATCCTTCAGGAACCCACCTGAGATTTAACAATCCCATTGGAGGAGCATTACAGTTTAATCTTCCCACAACAGGATACAATAACATCATTGTAAAATTTACAACCAGAAGATCCGGACAGGGAGCTGGCACACAAATCTGGTCCTATTCAACAGACGGGACAACTTTTATTCCGTATCAGAATATTAATCCTCAGGATACCAATCCGCAGCTGGTTACTTTTGATTTTTCTACCATTTCAGGAGTTTCCAATAATCCGAACTTTAAATTAAAAGTAGAGTTCTCTGCCACCGGAGGCGGAACAGGAGGAAATAACCGCTTTGACAATTTCACCGTAGATGCATCCCCGGTTGGAGGTATTGATACTACTCCACCAACGGTTACTTATCTTCCCACAAATAATACCAATAATGCATCAACAACAGTCAATCCTACCCTATCTTTTAACGAAAATGTAAGACTGAAAGATAACTCCGTAATCAACGATTCTAATGCACAAAATCTGATAGAATTCCGTTTAGGAAGTGCTTCAGGTACATTCGTTCCCTTTACAACAGCTTTCAGCAATAACATCATTACCGTTATCCCTTCATCCGGACTTATACCGGGTCAGACTTACTACCTGGCTCTTAAACCCAATACTGTAGAAGATTTCAGTGATAATGCTGTTATAACAACTACTGCCAGCACGTTTACGACAGCAGGAACCTCCGTTTCCTTGGATAAAAATTTTATAAAAGTTAATGAAAATGCAGGAAATCTTGCTTTCAAAATCAATATAAACAATCCTTCGGCAGCATCTGTAAACCTCGTGGTAAAGCCTGCTCCGTTCAGTACGGCAGACAGCAATGATTTTACATTAGCCAGCCAGACCATCAATATTACACCGGGAATGACCAATTATACCGTCAATATCCCAATTATCGATGATACCGTGGAAGAACAGCAGGCAGAATACTTTGTCGTAAGCCTTGAAAATCCTTCCGGTGCGTCAATTTCAGGGGATAATTCTGCAACGATTTATATTGTAGATAATGACAAACCTGCTCCGGTTCCTTCCGGACAGATCCAGCTGAACTATATCGGAAGCTTTGATCCTTCCGGAAACAATAACAGCTCTACGGAAATTGTTGTCCACGATCCTTCCACACAAAGATTATTTACAATCAGTTCTATTACGGATGTGTTTGACATTCTTGATTTCAGTACACCAACTACCCCTTCCGTAATCAGAACAGTGAATATGGCACCCTACGGAGGTATCACCAGCATCGCTGTAAAAAACGGAATTATTGCAGCCGCCTCTCCTAATACCAATCCTCAGCAGAATGGTTCTGTTGTTTTCTTCGATATTAATGGAAATTTCCTGAAACAGGTCACGGTAGGCGCACTTCCGGATATGATTACCTTCACTCCCGATGGGACAAAAGTAATTACAGCCAATGAAGGTGAACCTAATGACGCTTATACGATAGATCCGGAAGGAACCATCAGCATCATTGATATTTCAGGAGGTATCGGAAATCTTACACAGAGCAATGTGACCACTCTTAACTTTAACAGTTTTGATTCCCAAACCTCAGCTTTAACAGCCACTGGTCTCAGAAAAGTAAGAACCAACAACACCCTTTCTCAGGATCTGGAACCGGAATATGTGACGGTAAGCAGCGACAGCCAGAAAGCCTGGGTTTCTCTTCAGGAAAACAATGCCATGGCTGAGGTTAATCTTACCACAAAAACCATCACAGGAATCTGGGGACTGGGTAAAAAAGATATGAGCCTTCCGGGCAACGGTTTTGACGCTTCCGATAATAACGGAGAAGTCCTGATTGCCAACTGGCCTGTAAAAGCCTATTACACACCTGATGCCATTCAGAATTACAAAGTTGGAAATACCCATTATATTGTAACCGCCAATGAAGGAGATGAGAAAGATCTTTCCGGATATAGCGAAAGAACAACAGTAGGAGCCAATAATTACACCCTGGATCCGATATTGTTCCCGCAGGCATCGGTTTTAAAAGCTTCTCATAATTTAGGAAGACTCAGAGTGTCCAGTGCAACAGGAAATACAGACGGAGATTCAGATTTTGAAGAAATGGCCGCATTGGGGGCACGTTCTTTCTCCATTTTCAATACAGATACCAGACAACTGGTTTATGATAGTGGCGACCAGTTTGAAAGGTATATTGCCGTCAATCATCCATTGATTTTTAATGCGGATAATGAATCCAACGGAGCCAAGAACAGAAGCCGCGCCAAAGGTCCCGAGCCGGAAGGTGTAGCATTAGGAACGATCAACGGGCAAACTTACGCTTTTATTACGCTGGAAAGAACCGGAGGAGTGATGGTCTATAATATCACCAACCCTGGCAGTCCCGTATTTACAGATTATAAACATTCCCGTCTGACTTCTGCTTACGGAGGCGATAACGGCCCTGAAGGGATTATCTATATTGCTCCTGAAAATACTACAACCGGAAAAGGTTATGTCATCATTGCCAATGAAATCAGCGGAACACTGTCCATGTATGAGGTAGCCACCTCTCCTACTTTAGGAACCGGAGAAATTAAAACGGAAAAAGCAACGTTCAACGTGTTTCCGAACCCTGTGAATAAAGGAAATACATTATATTTCAACAGAAAACAGGATTACGAGTTGTTTGATATGTCCGGAAAAATGATAGGTAATGAAAAAAATGCTCTCACCATAGAAACCTCTAACCTTTCTACAGGAGTTTACCTGATAAAAACTTCTGAGGGACATGTGAAAAGGGTTATTGTAAAGTAATTAATGGAAGCTGGAAGAAGGAAGTCGCAATTGAGCCTGTGAAATTATGATCGTTATCCTGATCCGGATTGAGGTAAAATATCCGTTCACCAGATACCGTAAAAGTCCCGGAATAGTCCGGGATTTTTTTATTGTTGTTAAATTCATTAGTTTTAGGCTTTTATCATTTCCATGAAAGAACAGTTAGAGCATATTATTCATCAGTCTTATCATAAAGAGAGACGTAATCTTTTCACCTTCCTGACCGGTGCGGGCATTTCTTCAGACAGCGGAATTCCTACCTACCGCGGATCAGACGGAATCTGGGTGAAGGGAACCCGTTTTCATAAGCCAGAAGAATTTGGGACATTGAGATATTTCAGACAACATCCGGAAGAAGTATTGCAGTATTCCCTGTTCAGAAAAAAGATGTTTGAAAATGTGGAGCCCAATGAGAGTCATTTCGAACTTGCTGCCATAGAAAATATGCTTCAGGATAGATTTCACCTGATTACCCAGAATATTGACAATCTTCACCGCCGTGCCGGAAGCCAGAGAATTTATGAGATTCATGGAAACAACAGGGAAATTAAATGTTCCAACGGATGTAAAACAATTGTGAATCTTCCTGAAGAAATTAAAGGTAAAGATATTGATGAAGACCTTACGGAAAGGGATAAAGAACTGCTGACCTGCCCGGATTGCGGTCACTGGATGCGCCCCAATATCCTGTGGTTTGATGAATATTATGATGAAAAGACCAACAAAAGATTCAGTGCTCTGAAAAAAGCAAAAAATAGTGCCATTCTTTTTATCGTAGGAACTTCCGGGGCCACCAACCTTCCGATAGCCATCGCTGAAACAGCTTTGAAATACGGAGCCTTTATTGTAGACATTAATACCGAAGACAATAATTTCACTGAATTGATCCGGAATAAGAAAAACGCAGTAATCATCAGGGAAAAATCAACCGATGTTTTAAAAGTTATCAAAGAAATCCTTAAAAATATTAACCTGTAAGCTGTATAAAATTTAACTTTTCCTTGACACAGGCCCAATAATTTAATGCTTATATTTACCCATACCAAATTCAAAATGAAAATGAAAAATATGAAAACATTAAGTGTTCTGGCTTTTTTGCTGATAGGAACAGGAACCGCTTTTTCACAGTCCAGAAAAACAGAATCTTCAAAAGGCATGGAACAGTCAGACAATGATAAAAAGATCCAGGTAGAAGGTGTCGGACATAAACTCAACTATACCCTTAAGGACGGAACAGTAGAAGTGGAAGGAGCTGACAATACGGTAACGGTGAAAGGAAGTGCCAGAAAGATCTCCGTTTCCGGAACAGGAAACACTGTATACATTGACAGGGTAGATAAAGTAGCCCTGGAAGGAGGCAATAATACCGTTTATTATAAAACTTCAGGAACAAAATCAGGAAAACCGGATGCCTCTCTTACAGGCGTAGGAAATAAGGTAGTAAAACAATAAAATATAATTAAAAACAAGGCTTGGACTGATCATCTGAGCCTTTATTATTTAAAGGAGCTATAACGTGTTCTTTTCCTGATAAGTATAAACTTCTTCCATAATTCTATAACACCGCGGATGATATTCAGGCTAATTTTATCCCGCGAAATGAAAAGAGTTTTTCACATACTATTTCTTCTCCTTTATATTGTGGTGTCTTCAGGATTTACTACAAGCAAGCATGTCTGCAAAGGAAATTCCAGTGAAATACATGTAGGACTGAAAAACCTTTCTGATCTGGACTGTCCGAAATGTAGTGCCAATAAAGAAAAAAATCACACCGGATGCTGTAAACTGGAGGTAAAAAAAATCTGTAAAGAAGATAACCTTCCCCATTCTTATAAAAATGCTCCTGTAAAGTTTTTATCAGATTCCATTCCGTATTATAATTTAGGAACTGTATTTGATAATGTTTCTGCTCTTGATCCGGAAAACCACACTTTTTATTTTGATCCTTCAAAATACCATCTCAACTACCCTTCCCTTTTCATCCTTCACTGCGTTTACAGAATTTAGAATAGATTGAATCATATGGTATCATCCCCTTACCGGGAAACTATTTTTCAATATTCATTCTAAATCTATCTTATGAATTTATCATTTAGAGCACTCATCCTGTGGCTGGGCTGCCCTGTTATTACCTTTGCTCAGCAGACGAGCTTAGAGGAAATCCTGCACAGGGCTGAAAAAAATTACCAGTCTATTCAGAAAAAAGAAGTGCATATTCAGGCTTCCAACGAAAGGCTTAAACTTCAAAAAACCTATTATTTACCGGAAGTCACTCTGATGGCTCAGCAAAGTTTCGGAACCATCAATGCTTTGAACGGACCTATGCATAATTCAGGAGGGCCGGGAATTGCATCAACTTCAATGCCTTTGGCAGATCAGAACTGGAATTCTGCATTCGGAAGCCTGTATCTGGCCAATATCAACTGGAACGTTTATACTTTCGGGAAACTCAAAACAAAAGAACAGCTGGAAATTGCTGATGTTGAGGTTCAAAAATCAGACCTTCAGCAGGAAATTTTTCAGCATCAGATTAAAACAGCTGCGGCCTACTTTAACCTTCTGGTCAGTCAGCGACTCGAAAACGTACAGCATGAAAACCATAAACGATCGGAAGTCATTTATACCATTGCAAAAGCAAGGGCGGGCAGTGGTCTGATTCCTGAAGTGGATGCTTCCCTGGCAAAAGCAGAAATGTCAAGTGCCCAGACTTCCATTATCAATGCCAATGATCATGTTCTGGAGTACAATAAAAAACTGGCCGATCTTTTGGCCGAAGATTTCACCGATTATCAGCTGGATCATTATTTCAGTAAAAATATTCCTTCCATAAAAGAAAATTCTTACTCGCTGCAGGATCACCCAAGTATTTTATTCATCGATCAGAAGATCAATAAAAGCCGACACCAAGAAGCCCATTTGAATACGATGGGGCTGCCGTCGCTTTCGCTTTTCGGAACATTTCAGGGACGTGGTTCCGGTTTCGGTTCCAACTATGTTCAGGATAACACCGCTTTTTCTTCGTCCTATTTAAAAGGCGCAGGAGTTGACCGGATGAATTATATTGTCGGATTCAACCTAAGCTGGAATCTTACTGATTTTTACAGAAATACATCAAGGGTTAATGAACAGAAACTGATGACCAAAGCCCTGGATTATGACCATCAGCTTCTGAAACAGGAACTGACCAGCCAGCAGCGTCTCGCCGAAACAAAATACAGCAACGCACTGGCAAAAGTTACAGAGGCTAAAGTACAGATGGAAGCCGCTTCAGATGCCTTCCGCCAGCAGAAAGCTTTATATGAAAACGGTTTAACCACCATTGTAGACTTCACCCAAGCCTTGTATATTCTGAACCGTGCCGAAATCAATTTTGAGATTGCACAGAACAATTCATGGCAGGCTGTTGTGCTTATCGCAGCTTCGGCAGGTGATATTTCAGTCATTACAAAAGCAATTACCCACTAACAAAAAATCAGACATGAATCTTATAAAGTTTGCCTTACGCAGACCGATATCTGTTATGGTATTGGTACTGGGTCTGCTGTTCTTCGGAATTAAAGCAGCCAAAGATGTCAAAGTAGACATTCTTCCGGAAATGAACCTGCCGGTTGTATATGTTGCCCACTCCTTCAACGGTTATACTCCGCAGCAGATGGAAGGTTATTTCACGAAAATGTATGTGAACATGCTGTTATTTACCAACGGCATTAAAAGTATAGAATCTAAAAATACCCAGGGATTAACCCTCATGAAAGTCAATTTCTATGAAGGAACCAATATGGGGGAAGCCATTGCACAGATTAATGCGCTGTCTACCCGTTCACAGGTATTTCTTCCGCCCGGAGCGCCACCGCCATTTATCATCCGTTTTGATTCTTCTTCACAACCGGTAGGACAGCTGGTTTTCCGGAGCACTACCAAAACCAATAATGAACTTCAGGATATTGCCAATTTCAACGCTCGTCCTTTTCTGATTGCTATTCCAGGATTGACTACTGCCCCTCCTTTTGGAGGAAGCCCGAGAACTATAGAAGTAAATGTAGATCCATACAGGCTTCGTGCTCACAATTTATCTCCGGAACAGGTTGTGGAAGCCATTAGCCGGAATAATATTACCTCTCCTTCCGGGAATGTATACATTGGAGATACCAATTATCTGACTCCCACCAACAACACGGTAAAAAAAGTGGAGGAACTGGGAGATATTCCCCTTTTTAAAGGAACAGCAGACAATGTATATATCCGTGATGTTGCCACTGTAAAAGACGGGGCCGATATTGCAACAGGCTATGCTCTGATCGACGGAAAACGTTCTGTATACATCAATATCGCAAAAGCCAGTAATGCATCAACCCTGGAAGTTGTCAACAAACTGAAAGAATCACTTCCGAAGATCCAGCGGAATATGCCTGATGATGTGAAGATCTCTTACGAATTTGACCAGTCTGTTTATATTTCAAGTGCTTTGAAAAGTTTAGCAGTAGAAGGTATTCTGGGAGCTTTACTAACCGGGCTTATGGTCATGCTCTTTCTGAATGACCGCCGGGCTGCCCTCATTGTGATCATGACAATTCCTATATCCATTATTTCAGGGGTATTGTTTTTAAAATTATTCGGGCAGTCTATTAATATTATGTCTTTATCCGGCCTTGCTCTCGCCATAGGAATTCTTGTAGATGAAAGTACGGTGACCATTGAAAATATCCACCAGCATTTCGCAATGGGTAAAAGCAGAGCACAGGCTGTATGGGATGCCTGCCGGGAAATTGCATTTCCGAAACTGCTGATTATGCTTTGTATTCTCGCTGTGTTTGCTCCTGCTCTAATGATGAGCGGTATTCCGGGATCGCTGTTTATGCCTTTGGCCATGGCAATCGGTTTCTCCATGATTGTTTCTTTTATTTTATCCCAGACCTTTGTTCCGGTAATGGCCAACTGGATGATGAAACATGATCCTAAGGCCTGTGGAAATCATCAGGAGAACTGGTTTACCCGTTTCCGGGATCGTTTTGCCGGGTTTCTATCCTCTCTTATGAAAAGGAGAAAGATGGTGGTAAGCCTGAGCCTTGTCATTATTTTAGCCATTGGAGCCGGGCTTTACCAGATCACAGGAAAAGATGTGCTTCCGTCGGTCAATTCACGTCAGTTTCAGGTACGTATAAAAGCAGCTGAAGGAACCCGTATTGAAGTTACAGAAATTAAAGTCAAGAAGTTTCTGGAGCATCTGAAAAATAAAGTAGGAAAAGATAATATTGCCATTTCTTCCGTATTCATCGGACAGCATCCATCAACCTTTGCTGTAAGCCCGATCTACCTGTACAATGCAGGTCCGCATGAAGCTTTAATGCAGGTTGCTTTGAAGAAATTCAACGGAAATTCTGATGAGCTTAAAGATGAACTGCGCAGCTATTACAAAGAAAAAATGCCGGATCTTCAGATTTCTTTTGAACCTATTGAACTGACTGAAAAAATATTGAGCCAGGGAGCCAATAATCCGGTTGAGATCAGGATTTCAGGAATGATGAAAAAGATGAACAGAATGTATGCCGATAAGCTTCTAGCTCAACTGAAAAAGATTGAATATATGCGTGACCAGCAGATTCCGCAGTCGATGAATTACCCTGCTCTGCAGATCAATATCGACAGAACGCGTGCTGCCCAACTCGGACTGGATGCACAGGATATCGCCAAATCGCTGGTTACTGCCACGGCATCGACACGATACACCAATAAGAATTTCTGGGTTGGCGGTATGATGGGCATTGCCTATGACGTACAGGTGCAGACGCCTCAGAATATCCTCAACAGTAAAGAGGAACTGGCTAATCTTCCTTTGACTAAAAATTCAGACAGACCTGTTTTAGGAGACGTTGCCTCCATTACCTCAACCAAAGAATTAGGGGAAAGTTATAATCTGGGAACGATGGGATATACTACTGTTAGTGCCAATATTCATAAAACTGACCTTGAACAGGCTTCAAAAGATGTCAAGAAAGCGATTGAATCACTTGGTGAGCTACCGAAAGGAGTCAATATTGAGGTTTCAGGAATGGTTCCTGTATTGAATGAGACCATGTCCAGCCTTTCTTCCGGGCTGCTTATTGCTGCAGCTGTTATTTTTCTGATGCTTGCGGCAACTTTCCAGTCTTTCCGTGTATCGCTGGTGATCCTTACAACCGTTCCATTTGTGATTGCCGGATCTCTGGCGCTGCTTAAACTCACCGGATCTACTCTGAATCTACAGTCGTATATGGGGCTTATTATGTCCGTGGGGGTTTCTATTGCCAATGCTGTTTTACTGATCAGCAATGCAGAAACGCTCCGAAAATCTACCGGTAATGCCTTAGAAGCAGCTATTGAGGCTGCCAGACTTCGTATCCGCCCCATCATTATGACCACGCTGGCTATGGCTGCAGGAATGCTTCCGATGGCGATAGGTTTCGGGGAAGGAGGTGATCAGGTTTCTCCACTCGGCAGAGCCGTGATCGGAGGGCTTATTTTCTCTACTTTTTCGGTATTGATAATCCTTCCGCTTGTTTTCGGATGGATGCAGCAGAACGCCGGAACTGTTTCACCTTCACTGGATCCTGAAGATGAAGAAAGTATCTATTATTCTAATTCCCAATCTTAATTTTTACATCAATGAAAAACATTTTATATATAGCCATCACCCTAAGTTTAAGTAGTGTCTCTGTTTCCTGTAAAGAAGAGAAAGCAATGACTAAAACTGAAGAAATGAAGCCGATGATGATGCAGAACCTGGAAACAGTAGAAATCAAAAAAACTAATCCCAAAGTGGAACTGAAGCTTGCAGGAGAACTGGTTCCTGATCAGGAAACTGCCTTATTTGCAAAAGTACAGAGCTATGTAAAGAAGATCAATGCTGATATCGGAACATATGTGAATGCCGGGCAGGTTCTTATGGTTCTTGAAGCTCCTGAAATACAATCTCAGGCCGCCAGTGCCAAAGCAAAATGGCAGGCACAGGAAGCGATTTATGCTGCCACAAGGTCAAGCTACGACAGAATGTTCAGAGCCAATGAAACCAAGGGAGCTATCGCCAAAGATGCCCTTGATCAGATCACTGCCCGAAAACTTTCAGATGAAGCCCAGCTGAACGCAGCAAGATCGGCTTATCATGAAATTCAGGATATTAACCGGTATCTGGTGATCCGTGCCCCTTTCAGCGGGGTCATTACCGAGAGAAATGTGGATCTTGGAGCTTATGTAGGGCCTATGGGCGGAACTCCGCTGATGGTGATACAGAATACCTCTAAATTGCGATTAAGTCTTTCAGTATCGGAAGCCAATGTTCCTTATCTGAATGTGGGCGATACCATTTCATTCAGGGTGAATGCTATTCCTGAAAAAAACTTTAAAGCCAGGATCTCCCGAAAGTCAGGTTCTTTAGATCTTAAGCTTCGTTCAGAGAAAATTGAGGCAGACTTTATCAATCATTCCAAGGAGCTGAAACCGTTTATGATCGCTGAATCATTGATTCCTTTACAAAATAAGGAGGCTACATTTTTTATCCCAAGATCTGCCGTGGTAGAAAGTAATATGGGGGTTTATGTGATTAAAAATGAAAACGGAAAGGCCAAATTCATTCCTGTAAAGAAAGGAAGAGTTCTGAATGATACCGTTGAGGTTTTCGGCGAACTGTCGGAAGGGGATAAAATCATTAAAAAAGGAAGCGAAGAAATTGTAGAAGGAATATCCATTAAATAAGATCAAAAATGAAAACAGTATTAAGAAGCACATGCATTATTTTTTTCAGCACGGCTGTTCTATACGCCTGCACCAATGAAAAATCTCAAAACAAGGTTCAAGAGAGCCAGCCTGAAAGAGTTCAGAAAGCCCAACCTGCTGCTTCCGGAAAGTATGTAAAAGGAAGTCAGGTTCCCAATGAGACAGTCTGTATGGTGAACAATGCTTATATGGGTAAAAAGCAGATTGAAGTTCCCCATGACGGAAAAATCTATTACGGCTGCTGCGAAATGTGTGTAGAACGTATTCCGAAGGATAAAAGCGTAAGAGAAGCCATAGATCCTTATAGTGGAAAAACAGTGGATAAAGCCAATGCTTACATCGTAATGGTTAGTGATGAAGGTGAGGTAGCTTATTTTGAGAGTGAAGACAATTATCAGAAGTTTTTAGAACAGCATTCATAGTTATCTTTTCTGATTATTTTTCGGTTCCGGGCGTCTGCGACGCCCGGAACCTCCTTATTATACAGCTCAATAAAAAAGACAGACTTTTAAAAAGCCTGTCTTAGCAATATATCAGATATGATTTTTACTCTACATTGATTACTTTTTCAATTTCCGGAGCATGTTGTTTGATGGTATTTTCCACGCCTAATTTCAGGGTTGAAAAATTCAGTGAACATCCGGAACAGTTACCCAAAAGCTTTACAAAAACCTGATTATCCTTCACGTCAATAAGCTCAATATCACCTCCGTCTTTATTCAAAAACGGCCTGATGCTTTCCAGAGCTTCCATTACTCTTGTTACTGTATCTTCGTGTGTTATGTTTGTTTCCATATTTTTTGATTCAATTCGGTTTTTCAGGTGTCCTGAAAATAATTATTTTTTTGCTTTCGGCGAGCATCCTGCCATTGTGGTGATTTTCACCGCTTCTGTAGGAGGAAGACTTTTATTTCTTTCCACTAAGCTTTCTACCATTTTTCTTGCTGTATCTGTGTAGATATCAGCAATTTTAGAACCTTCCTGAAGGGCTGCGGGTCTTCCTACATCTCCAGCTTCTCTGATGCTCTGGATCAAAGGAATCTCTCCTAATACCGGAATTCCAAGATCTTCTGCCAGATATTGTGCTCCCTGGTTTCCAAAGATATAATATTTATTGTCAGGAAGTTCTTCCGGCGTAAAATACGCCATATTTTCGATTAATCCAAGCACCGGAATGTTAATACTTTCCATCTGGAACATCGCAATTCCTTTTCTTACGTCTGCAAGGGCTACATGCTGAGGTGTACTTACGATTACAGCTCCCGTTACCGGTACTTCCTGAATAATGGAAAGGTGAATATCTCCTGTTCCCGGAGGAAGGTCAATCAGTAAGAAGTCAAGTTCTCCCCATGCAGCATCTCTGATCATCTGATTGAGGGCCTTGGAAGCCATCGGGCCTCTCCATACCACGGCCTGGTTTGCTCCTGAGAAATATCCGATAGAAAGCATCTTTACTCCGTAGTTTTCTACAGGTTTCATCAGATTCTTTCCATTGACTTCTACAGAAATCGGTTTTTCACCTTCAGTGTCAAACATCGTCGGAACGGACGGACCGTAAATATCAGCATCCAATAGTCCTACTTTAAAGCCCATTTTGGCCAAAGTAACTGCCATATTAGCTGAAACCGTAGATTTTCCTACTCCTCCTTTTCCGGAAGCAATAGCAATAATATTCTGAATTCCCGGGATCTGCTTGCCTTTGATCTGACTTTGCTGGATCTCACTCGGCTCCGGAGAAACAATTTTAAGTTTTAAATGAACCTCTTCTCCAAATTCACTGGCAAAAGCCTGTTTCATGGCTGCTTCCAGCTTTTTCTTTTCGTGCATCGCAGGTGAATGAGCCGTCATATCAATGTAAACATCGTTACCCATGATCTGAAGGTTATTCACCAAATCGTCTACTTCTATCTCTTTAAGGAAATCTTGAACCTTTTCTTTCGTCAACATACTAAATATAAATTGTTCACAAATTTACGCATTTTTTCGATAATTTAGAATCAATAAAATCTATAACCCAATGTGATAAATAAGATAAGTATCATATTATTCCACTCCATTTCGTTAACTTCATCCTGAAAACAGAAAACCTCATCATTACAAAATCACAATCTATGTCTTCACCATCTTATCCTTCCAAATATGCTGCCCCAAAAGATCTTTTTACAGTTGGGAGCACCCGTTTTAAATGGTATGATCTGGCCACTAATCCGACAGACATCTCTCAACAGGACCTCCAAAATGCACGGATATGCATTGAAAAGGCGGGTGAAAATTTTCAGACTACCGACGATCTGGGATTTGTCATTATGCATCGATGCGGCCAAAACTATCTTCTGCTCGTCTGTACATGGAGAAGTGAAAACGAACTCTGGGAAAGCGTTTATTATGACGGATCCGGAAAATTTGAGATCTGGGACCGCAATAAAACCCATCTCCCTACCTACTGTGTCTGGGAAATGGGTATCGTATACCATGAATCCCGGGCATGGAAAAGTTTTTTAGGAACAGACAGGAATGAAAACAGTAAACAGGATTATTTGAATGATTTTTTTGAAGGAGAAGTATAAATTCATAAAGTTGCCTCATGTTGGAAAACGCAAAGTCGCAAGGCTTTCTTGAATATTGCGATGTGTATTAAGGCACGAGAAAATCAAAGATTTTCAGCCAGTTAAATTCCATATTTACAATAAAAAAGCCTGTGCTATCTGAGGGATCTGTGGGAAACTTTTTTTACCACAAAAGATTTTACACTTTAGTGATTTTTTAAGTTAAAGACTTTACGCATAGAAGTTCACCTAAGTTTCTGAAAATATCCGATTTTTATTGGAATGAAAATAAATCTGCACAATCTGCGAGACAAAAAATACCAGCAAAAATTTCAACTAAAAACCGTTCAATGTAGCCCGTAGAATTTATTCAATAGAGGTAGACTTTAGTCCACCCCACACAACCTCATAAATAAACATTCATTCGGCTTTAGCCAAAATCTATCCATTTTAATTCGCCCTGTATTTCTCATCAAACTTCACATTACGATCCGCTCCTTTTACCTTCTTGTTTCCGAAAGTATAAGTTACTGATAAAGTAAGTCTTCTTGCATCATAATAATTATTGTAATAATGAGTTCCTGTTGTATAATAAATTTCTCCCCTGCTTCTTGACTGTTTAAAAATATCTGAAACAAACAAATTCATCTGCAGACTTCTTTCCATAAGACTCAGCTTAAGCCCTGAAGTGAAATTCCCGGCAAAATCCATGTATACATTTCCGGAATTGGAAGGCAGGCGGAACCAGTAATTGAAAATAAGCTGTATTGTTTTACTTTTATTAAGCGACAGGTTGTTCTGAACATTAAAATCATAACTGGTTCCTTTACGGGAGGCAGCATCTGTAGCATAAACCTCTGTATTCATATAAGACAGATCTACAGAATAATTGGCTTCCCAGAATTTAAAGAAGGTATCAGAATAATTTAGAGAAACTCCCATGCTGTTCTGGTTGTAAAAATTAGCAAAAGTGCTTATCCTGTTTTCACCCTGAAGATTAGCTAACTGGTCGAATGCATCTATCGTTCTCTGATAATAAGCTGATGCAGACAGTTTCCCTTTATAAACGTATGAAAGCTCAAAGTTGTGATTCACGGACGGTTTCAGAAGCGGGTTGCCTGTAAAATAAGAATTCACATTAATATACCAGCGATAAGGATTGATGGCACGGAATCCCGGTCTGTTGATCCTTTTAGAATAATTCAGGCTAAAGGTATTATTTTCGTTGCTTTTATATGTTACATACGCCGTAGGAAAGAACTTTCCGTAAGAATTTTCAGTCTGTTGTCCGGAGGTCAAAGAATTCCCGTTGATCGTGGAATATTCATAACGAAGCCCCGCTTTAGCAGACCATTTTTCGCTGAACTCTTTTTCAAAGCTGAGGTAAGCAGCATAATTTTTTTCATTATATTCAAATACATTACTTTTTACAGGATCTTCAACATAGTTCCCGTTGAGCAGATCCAGATAGGCAATATCAGAATTGTTATCAAAATTGGTGAACTTTACTCCGGCTTCTGTCTTAGCGAACTTATAGGGTAACGTAAGATCGGCCTGCCCTGAATAAATTTTATAATCCACGGTAGAAGGTGTTCTCACAACAAAACTTTGTCCTGAACTTTCCGTAGTAATGAAATCTATTGTACTTTCCGGAATATTGGAAAAATAATTTCCTGTGAAACTCAGCTTATTATCCTGTTTTCCGAATTTAAGATCATAATAAGCGCTTACTGTCTGTTGCTTGCCTTTAGAACGATGCTCCGCGTAGGTCGTCAGAGTGTTAGTATGATTTCCATTCTGAAAATAGTCTGAACGGTTATCAATATCCATATTGGAATGCCCAACTCCATAATCATAGATAAGCCCGATGTTAGACTTTGTATTAAGCTGATAATCCAGGCTCAGATTCGCCCCCAACCCATCTCCAAAATCTCTTCTGTCATCGGAACTTTTCACCCCTTCCACTCCTTCCATTCTGTAATTTTCAAAGGAATGTTTTTCATATTTGGATTGTCTTAATTTTAGTGATGAACGAAGCTTTTCATTCTGATAATTAAGGGTTGCACTGTTGGAAGTTCCGGTATAGGTCTGCTGCTGAAGGCTTGTAGTAAGGCTTCCATTCCAGCCCAGATTCTGATTTTTCTTCAGAACAATATTAATCAGTCCGCTGTTTCCCTGTGCTTCATATTTAGCAGGAGGCGTTGTGATCACCTCAATTTTTTCAATATTCTCAGATCTCAGGCTTTTAAGATAAGTTACCAGTTCGCTTCCGGAAAGGTTCAGCATTCGTTCATTAACCATCACGGCTACTCCACTTTTTCCTACAATCGAAATCCCTGAGTTGTCATCCACCTTCAGTAAAGGAGTTGTTGCCAAAGCTTCGGCACCATCCATTCCCTGTGAAGCCACAGAATTTGATACGTTAAAGATCAGACGGTCCGCTTTTCTTTCGATCATTTTTTTTCTGGCGGTGAGGGTAACTCCTTCAATCTGCTTTTCCTGCTTTTTATCAATAGAAAAGTCCTTCTTCATATCACCATTTACCGTAATATCAGATGATAACATTTCTGCTCCATCCTGTATAAGCCTGATCGTATAATTTCCATTTTCGGGAAGCTTCAGTTTAAAATTTCCTTTTTCATCTGAAATAGCGGTTTGCTTCTGTTCTCCTTTTGAAGCAATGATCTCAATATATGAAACGGTATTTCCTGTCTGGGTAATTTTTCCTGTAATCTGCTGCGAGAAAGCAAAAACCGGCAAAAGAATGAGTGCCGAAAGTAATATTTTTTTCATATATTCTATAGTAGTAATTTTTAGTAAGACAGTCTTACTCTTCCTTTTATTACATTTTGTTCTGCTGTTTTTTCAATATATTCGCTGACATAAAATTATGATATGAAAAAAAGCCTTGCTGTATTGTCTTTATTCATTGCACAGATCATTTATTCTCAGAATTATGCGCAATATGTCAACCCATTCATAGGGACGGGGGGACATGGCCATACTTTTCCCGGAGCGACGGTTCCTTTCGGAATGGTTCAGCTTTCTCCGGATACCAGAATAGATGGGAGCTGGGATGGCTGCAGCGGCTATCATTATTCAGATTCCGTGATTTATGGCTTTTCTCATACCCACCTCAACGGAACCGGAGTTTCAGATTACGGGGATATTATGCTGATGCCTACGATGGGAAATCCAAGCCTGAACAATAAAGACTATTCCTCAAAATTTTCTCATAAAAATGAAAAAGCGGCGACAGGATTTTACTCCGTTAAATTAGATAAGAACAACATTGATGTACGCCTGACCACCACCCAAAGAGTCGGCTATCACGAATATACCTTCAACAATTCAGGTAAAGCTAATATCATTCTGGATCTCAACCATCGTGACAAACTTCTGGAGGGTGAAGTGAAGATCATTGATGATAAAACCATTGAAGTCTTCAGAAGAAGTGAAGCCTGGGCAGTTAACCAATATGTATATGCCAGAATTGAATTTTCAAAACCCATGAAAATTTCAAAAAAAGAGGTTAACGGAAAACAGGAAGATCAACTTTTCACAGGAACAAAACTGGCATTGGCCTTCTCTGCTGATGTAAAAAAAGGTGAAAAGATCAATGTGAAAGTTGCGCTTTCCCCCACAGGCTATGAAGGTGCAGGAAAAAATATGCTGTCAGAAGGAAAATCCTCAGATTTTGAAGCCATAAAGAAACAGGCAGAAACAGACTGGAATAAAGAACTTTCAAAAATTGAAGTAAAATCTGATGATAAAGGTAAATTATCCGTATTCTACACCGCCATGTATCATGTTTTCACCCAACCTAATATCAATATGGATGTGGATGGAAAGTACAGGGGCAGGGACAACAAACTGTATACAGTAAAAGATTTCGGCTATTACACGGTATTCTCACTTTGGGATACCTTCAGAGGCGCGCATCCGCTGATGACTTTAATCGACAGAAAAAGAACTGCTGATTTCATCAATACCTTCATTAAACAATATGAACAGGGCGGAAAGCTTCCGGTATGGGAACTGGCTTCCAACGAAACGGAATGTATGATCGGCTACCATGCTGTTTCTGTTATTGCCGATGCTATGGCTAAAGGAATTAAAGGATTTGACTACGAGAAAGCATTCGAAGCCTCTAAAAATTCTGCCATGCTGGATATTTTCGGCCTCAATGCTTACAAACAGAACAATTATATCAGCATTGATGATGAACATGAAAGTGTTTCCAAAACGGTGGAATATGCCTATGACGACTGGTGTATCGCCCAGATGGCTAAAATTTTAGGTAAGAAAGAAGATTACCAGTATTTCATGAAACGTTCCCAGAACTGGAAAAATCTTTATAATCCTAAAACCGGTTTTATGCAGCCAAGAAAGAACGAAAACTGGCTGGAACCATTTGACCCAAGGGAAGTCAATAACAATTATACGGAAGGAAATTCCTGGCATTATTCCTATTCGGTACAGCAGGATATTCCGGGACTGATTTCAGCCCATGGCGGAAAAGAAAAATTTGAACAGTTCATTGATGCTATTTTTGCAGCATCCGATAAAACGACAGGCAGAGAACAGGTGGATATTACCGGACTGATGGGGCAATACGCCCAGGGAAATGAACCTAGCCACCACATCGCCTACCTGTACAATTATGTAGATAAACCTGAAAAAACAGATGCAAAGATCCGATATATCCTTGACCATTTTTATAAAAATACCCCGGACGGACTGATCGGAAATGAAGACTGCGGCCAGATGAGCGCCTGGTATATCTTAAGCTCGATGGGTATTTATTCTGTTACTCCGGGTCTTCCGGAATGGCAGACCACTACCCCTTATTTTGACGAGGTTACCATTCATCTGGAAGACGGAAGTACAAGGGTTATCAATAAAAACACAGGAAAGGCTGAGCTTAAAAAGCTGGGATTTGAGAATATCCCGCAAACAAAAGATTTTAAATATACCCAGCAGACCGCTTCTCCTGTAATATCTTCAGACAGGATCTTTGATTTTTCAGCAAAAGTAGAAATCACCCCGCTGAATCCTGAAGACAAAGTATATTATATGACTCTTGATGAAAGTGATGCCAACAAAAGAAAAACATTCTCAACCTACAAAGGTCCTTTCACCATAAGTAAAACCACCCAAGTTCAAGCCTTTGCGGAAAGAAAAGGAGAAAAAAGCTCGGTAACGACTGCCGTTTTTAACAGAAGGCCTAATTATTGGGATATTTCAATCAGTTCAACACCTACCCCACAATACGCTGCCGGCGGAAAGCTGGCATTGATTGACGGAATCAGAGGGGATGTTAACTGGAGAAAAGGCGAATGGCACGGGTATCAGGGACAGGATTTTGAAGCTGTTATCGACCTGAAATCGCCACAGCAAATTACTAAACTATCTTCAACTTATCTGCAGGACAGCAGATCATGGATTCTGATGCCTAAAAAAGTAGAATATTACGCCTCCATCAACAATAAAGATTTTATTCTTCTGAAAACGATAGACAACACTATTGATCCAAAGGATGAAAAGGTACAGACCAAAGATTTTGAAACAGAGATTCTTCCTACTGAAGCACAATACATCAAAGTAAAAGCTTATTATTTCGGGAAACTTCCGGAATGGCATCAGGGAGCAGGCGGTGAAGCTTATATTTTTATTGATGAGATTTCAGTAAAGTAGTCACAGACTTTTCCCTGTGTTAATCATAGGAATCTTTTGACAAACTTTTTAAACCACAACAGACACAAAAGATTTTGACACTTTAGTAGAATGAAGTTTACTGCATAAAAGTTCACATAAGAACACTTTAAAAATATACGATTTCTATTTATCATAGAATAAAAAAATCTGCTCAATCCGCATGATGAGCGAGACCATAAAAATCTCTTCTAAAAATGATCCCTATCAAACCTTATAGGTTTTTGAAACCTATAAGGTTTAAACAACACAATATCAAATTCCGGAGCCAAAATAGTTCGAGTATTTTCTGAATTCCGAAAGTACATTCTCTACCTTCCGGATTCTTTCTTCAAGGCTTCCTGATAACAGGATATAAGGAATATTCCGTTCTTTAAGGTCCGCAATAATCTGCTTCTGAAAGATTTCCCTTTTCTGGTCACCGCTTCTGTCCCAGGTATCATCATAAGGAATATCAATATCACACAGGAAAAAAAGATCGTATCTTTTATAATTCAGATCTGCGGTTTTTCTTAAAAAATCAGGAGCTTTTCCATGATAATCCAGAGCAAACATATAGGTGGTAATAGCATTGGTATCTACAAAAAAGTACTGATTGGCATTGGCTATTTCACGGTCTTCAATTTCGATATGTCTTTTGGCAATCACATCAAAATCTTCAAAACCGATCCTCCGGTCAACATGATGTTCCGTCCAGTATTCTCGTCCGTATTCGGGAGCGAAAGCAGTATTGAATTTCTTAGCCAGTGCTTCCGTAAGGGTAGATTTCCCTGAAGACATGGCTCCCAGGAAAACAGCTTTTGTGATCAGATCTTTGTATACAATACTGCTCACATAGTCTTTATAAGCAAAACAATTTTCCCGTATTTTCGTTGCAGAAACCGGAACAACTGTTCTCGCTTCATCCACCCTCCGGTCTACAGCATTCAGAGCTTTGCTTACATGATCTCCGTAAAATTCACTGGAATAAAAATGGGTGATTTTTCTGCCGTTAAGCATTTTGATAATGTACTCCTCTTGTATGATCTCAAACCACCTTTCATTGGAGTAGCCGTCCGGACCGTCCCAACATTCGATTACTTCAGCCTGTGGATAGAGATTTCTGATCCAGCCTGCCCGGATGTGCAAAGGAGTTTCGATAACATCGGTATCATAGATCAGTACTACCAGTTCATCTACTTCACTTAACGCAGTATCAAAAACAAACTGATGTCCTTTGTGGAACGGCGCATATTTTCCTAATGTAAGTCCTGTTTTTTTCATTGTTTTTCTTCTTTACTCCCTTTATTCCAATTGTAATACCCGTATACTGCATTGATTAAAAAGGCCGACCACATGGCTATCATCATGATTCCGCTTTCACTTCCGTCCAGGGTTCTTATAATCCAGATGATAACAGTAACAATATTTAAAATAATGTACAATAACCATTGTTCTTTATAGCGGAGAATCATCAGAATGGTAGCGGTAATTGAAATGATGGTAGACATCCCGTCCAGATAAGGAGTGTTCTGCCCTCTTACCGCAGACAGCAAATATCCCAGAACAGCGCAGCCCAAAGCTGTAAGAACGAAAACCGCCAGCAAAGATTTCAACTGAAGGGATTTCATTTCCACAATATCATTTTTTATATGCTTTTTCCACATAAAATAACCGAAAATATTCATCGGTAGGAAAAATATCAGATAAAGCCCGAGTTCTCCGAACAAACCGTTCTGATAAGCTACAAAAGCATAGGCGGCCGTATTTAAAGTTCCAATAACATAGTTCCAGATACTTCCTTTTGCAGCCAGTACTACACATAAAATTCCGGACACCAGCACAAAGAAATTAAGCCAGTTATCTTTATTAATAACGGCAATTCCGATACTGAGCAGTGAAAATGAAAGAAGCCAGATGATTTCAAATGGCTTCCATGATTTTAAAATATCGTTCATTATTTTTTATTAATTCAGTCTTTCCGACCAACGCAGTTCTTCCGGAAGTTCCATATCAGAAAATTCAATATGAATCACTCTTCGCCTCCTGCCGTCGTTAGTCCGGTTGGAGCCGTGAAGAATAAGGGGTTTCATGATCATAATTCCACCTTTTTTCACGCTGCATATCTCTTCAGTTTCTGTAGCCCAGTCAATGGTTTCCGGTCTGTAAATTCCTTTGGCATGTGATCTGGGAACAACTTTCAGAGCTCCGTTATTTTCATCGGTATCATCCAGATGAATTCTGATGGTAAAGATGTTTTCCAGAATCTTTAGAGGAGGCTGTACTGCAAACTGATTCTTTTTTGTGGTCCAGGGTCCAAATCCGTCAAGCTCCAGTTTTTTATCCACCGAAATAGTCAGATCCTGATGATAGGCTACATACCAGTTTGAAGTTTCAGGTTTATCAAAATAAATGCTTTTCACAGCAATATATTTTTCTCCGAAAATTTCTCTAATAACGGTTTTAATACGGTTATTGAAGATAAGATCCTTTACTTCGGGAACTTCTTTTAAAAACTGACGTACTGCAAAAAGATCATCCGATTTTCTAAAATTTGAATTGGAGGTATCTGTATTCAGAATTTTCTCGCTGATTTTTTCAATTTCCTCATCAGAAAACAGATCATTGATTACGGTAAAACCCTTTTCATGAACATCTTCTTTATGGCGTTGAAGCCCCATCATATCCATTACACTTCCTGCGGTGTATTTTCCAGCTGTCCTTCCCATTTGGAAACAGCAGAAGTGGCTAATGCATTTCCTAATACATTGGTCATACTTCTTCCCATATCACAGAAATGGTCGATAGGCAGGATAAGGGCAATTCCTTCAGGCGGGATTCCAAACATGGAACATGTTGCCACAATAATTACCAGAGAAGCTCTCGGAACTCCGGCAATCCCTTTTGAGGTAAGCATTAATACTAAAAGCATGGTAATCTGCTGTCCCAATTCCATTTCAATTCCGTAGATCTGGGCAATAAAGATGGAGGCAAACGTCATATACATCATACTTCCGTCCAGGTTAAATGAATATCCTAAAGGCAGAATGAAAGACACCACCCTGTTGTTACATCCGAATTTTTCAAGCTCTTCCACCAGTTTCGGGAAAACGGCTTCTGAACTTGTTGTAGAGAAAGCGATTAGCAACGGAGCCTTGATTCTTTTAATTAATTCAAAAAGACGGTTCCCAAGAATTAAGTATCCTACCAGTAAAAGTACCATCCATAGAACAGCTAATGCGAAGAAAAAGTCTCTGAGATAAATTGCATACACCTTGAATATTTCAAAACCATTCACGGCTACTACAGCAGCAATCGCTCCCAAAACCCCAAGCGGTGCAAACCACATGATGTATCCAACCATTTTCAGGATGGCGTGAGCAATAATATCAAAAAGCTTCACCACCGGCTTTGAATATTCTTCGCCCAGATTCGCAAGCGCAACTCCGAACATAATGGAGAATACTACAATCTGAAGCACTTCATTGGTAGCAAAGGCTTCAAATAAACTTTTAGGAATCATATGCTTTACAAAATCTTCCATAGAAAAACTTTTACTGCTTTTCAGAAGATCTTCTGCTGCTGCGGCATCCTGAATCGGCAGTTTAGTCACGTGTCCCGGCTCCAGCCAGTTCACAAGGACCAGTCCTATAAAAAGGGAAACCAGTGATGCTGAAATAAACCACAGCATGGCTTTCGTTCCTACTCTTCCGATCATTTTGATATCACTCATCTTGGCAATCCCTACAACAAGAGTAGTAAATACCAATGGTGCAATAATCATCTGTACCAGCCTGATGAAGACCGTTCCCAGCAGTTTTATGTTTTTGGAAAAAGGTTCGGCACTTTCAGGATACTGTATGTGTACCACACCTCCGATTCCTACTCCCAAGATAAGCGCAATAATAATGCCTATAAAAAGTTTATTTTGTCCTTTCATATATATTGTTCAATTGCCACAAATATAATAGTTTTTGAATTGGCACAAGATTTTGTTCTATGCGGGTTAAGTTTGCTTTAATTTTATGATCCATTAAAATTAAATTCCTGGTTTAGAAAATATTGCAAAAAATTAATAAAACATTTATTGAGTTTTTATTCTTTTGGTACAAATTTTATTATTACATTTGATTGTATTAATAACATTAATAAATATACAATATGAAAAAAACTATCGCAATGGCTGCTTTGGCTATAGCTGTATCTTTCGGCGCAGTTTCATGTAAAAAGAAAGTTTCTGATGCTGATCTTCAGACTCAAGCTACAACAGTGGTAACTTCTAATCCCAATGCTTCTGTAGAAGTAAAAGAAGGTGTAGCCCACTTAAGCGGAACTTTCGCAGACCCGCAGTCTAAAGATGCCATGATTGCTAAATTAAAAGCCATCAACGGAATCAAGGAAGTAATGGACATGGCAACTGTAGCAGCACCTCCTGCACCGGTTGAAACAACTGCTGCTGTAGATCCTGCGGTTCAGAAAAAAGTTCAGGATGCTGTTAAAGATTTCCCTTCTGTAAAAGTAGAGGTTGTAAACGGAGAACTTACTCTTACAGGAAATGTTTCAGGCCTTCAGGCAAGAAAAATCAAAGAATCAATCGACGCTTTGAAAATCGGAAAGTATAACAATAACCTAGTTGTAAAATAATTTAAGATGAGTACATTACAAGATAAATATTCAAGCGTAGTTTCAGCAGCTCAGTCTGCAGGAATTTCAAACCTTCAGGTTCAGGAGCAGGACGGTATCCTTTATGTTTCGGGAAATGCTTCCAATACAGCAGCAAAAGATGCGGTATGGAATGCTTTAGGAGCTATTGATTCTACCTATTCAGCTTCAGATATCAATATTGACGTACAGGTTGCAGGACTGGCTTCAGGAGCATCTTTAACGGTAGCTACAGAAGAATCTAACCTAAACATCAGACAGGAGCCGTCTACAGAGGCTGCTGTTGTAGGAAAAGCTGCAAAAGGTTCTTCAGTAACTCTTATTGAGCAGACTTCTGATGACTGGTGGAAAGTAAAAACAGATGACGGCCAGGAAGGCTATGCTTATTCAAGATATTTAAGAGCGTAATTTTTAAAAAAAGTTAAACTTTAACAAATATTTGCCAAACATCTCCGAAAGGGGATGTTTTTTTATACTTTTACGCCTTTAAAAAAAAGCGATTAACCATGAAGAAATTATTATCGGTGCTGATGCTGGCATGTACGGTTCTGATGTTACATGCCCAGAGCCTGCATATTGACGGAAAAGTATCAGATCCCGACAAAAAAGCCGTAGAAAATGCAACGGTTTATCTCCTGAAAGAAAAAGATTCATCCATTATTAATTATACGTCTACCAATAAAGAAGGTAAGTTTTCCCTGAAAACTGATGCTGTGAATGAGCCTTCTTTTTTAAAAATTGATGCTGATAAGCTTCAACCCTATTCTAAAAAACTTGAAAAAATAAGTCAATCCCTGACATTGGGAGATATAGAACTGGAAAAAGGCAAAGTAACGAGTATTGATGAAGTAAAAATCACCGCTTCTCCGGTAAAAATAAAAAAAGACACTATTGAGTTTAATGCTTCTGCCATCAAAGTACGTCCCGACAGTAAAATTGAGGAGCTTCTGAAGCAGATTCCCGGTGTAGAAATTAACAACGAAGGAAAAATCACGGTAAACGGAAAGGAAGTAGATCAGATCATGATCAATGGAAAACCTTTCTTTGATAAAGACGGTAAAATTGCCCTTCAGAACCTTCCCGCAGATATTATTAAAAATATCCAGTTTACCACTACCAAATCCAAAGAAGAGGAACTGAGCGGAAAGACAGCAAAATCAAATAACACGACTATTAATTTTAATATTGACGAAAAGAAGAACAAAGGTCTGATATCAAGGCTTACCGTCGGATACGGCTCCGATAAACGGTACGAGGGCAGCGCTCTTTTAAGCTACTTTAAAAAAGACACTAAAATAAGTTTACTTGCCGCTTCCAACAACATCAATTCCCAGGGATTTTCCAATGATGAAGTTTTTGACAGTATGGGACACGGCCGTAATTCATGGCTGATGCAGGGAGGATCTGTTTCCACCGTAGGAAATACCACCTATTACACTTCTGGTGGGAATACTAAAGGGATACAAAAGTCAACAACGGTAGGATTCAATTATAGTGACAAACTTGGAAAAGATGCTGATCTGGATACGTTCAGCTTAATGTACGGAGATTCTGATCTGGAAACAAGATCTAAGGTTTCAAGAACTACCCTTCTTCCGGAATTTACGCTGAAAACCAATTCTGAAAACAGCGGCGAAAGTGAAAATAAGCAGTACAGCTTCGATACTTCAGCGAAAATCAAGCTGGATTCTCTTAGCAGTATTTACATTTCACCAAGATTTAACAGCTCCAGAACTTTCAGCTTTAATAATTCAAGATCATCTACTTTCCAGAACAACAGTCTTCTGAACGAAAGTGACGCATATACCAGTACTGAAACGATAAACAATTCCTTCAATCCTTATATTTATTTTTCCAGAAAATTCAGTAAAAAAGGACGTTCCCTGAGTGCTAAAATGAACAGTGCCATCTCTGAATCAAGAAGGGATAACCTTAACCGTTCAGAAACGGTATTTTTTCAAAACAGTAACGTAACCACTCCGGTGAATGACAACAGGAATCAGCTTGCAAAAAACAGGAACCAGAGCAATGAATATAATTTCGGACTGGGATATTCTGAACCGATTTCAGATTCACTATCCGTTAATTTTGAATTGAACTACAGCTCAAAAATAACCCGTGATCTGAGAGATGTTAATGATTTTGATGCCGCTACCGGGCAATATACAGACTATAATACTTCCCTTTCCAACAGCATGAGGCAGAAAATCAACAAGCTAACTCCTGAACTTACTTTCAGCCTCAATAAAAAGAAAGTAAATATCTGGGCTTCTCTGAACCTTGATGTTTCGGATATGAATGTTAATTCCGTTTTCAACGGACAGCAGTACAATCTTCAGAAAAGTTTTGTTCTTCCGGGCTATAATGTCAATCTTAATTATGAGCTTTCTCAAAATAAAAGGTTAAGCTTCTATCATTATGCAGATTTCAACATTCCCGGCGCAGAGCAGCTTACCCCTTATGAAGATACTTCTAATCCATTGGTGACTTATACGGGTAATCCCAACCTTAAAAATACCTGGACCAATAACAGCTACCTGTATTTCAATAATTACAATATGGTAAAAAATATGAGTTATTATCTGAATATCGGGTTTACGTACAGGGATAATGATATTATTAATTATTCAAAGTATGACAGTGCAGGGAAACAGCTTGTTACGTACGATAATATAAGTGGTAATAAAAATATCAATGCGGGAGCCGGTTTCAGCAAAAGCTTCAAATGGAAAGAGAATAAAGTGACCATCAGCCCAAGGTTCAATATGCAGTATAACTTCAATAAAGGGTTTATCAACGGACAGCTCTTTACCAGTGATTCATACAGCATCAATCCGGGGCTGAATCTTACTTATGAAATTAAAGACAAGGTGACCATTAAACCATCATACAGACTTGGATATAATTTTTCAAAATACACCAATTACAGTATCGACCAGATAAATACTACCAGCCAGGCCCTGAAGCTGGAACTGACGAATTATCTTTTCAAGAGCAGGCTGGTTTTAGGAAATGATTTTGAATACAACACCAATTCTAATATCGCTCCCGGTTTTAAAAGAGATTTCTACTTCTGGAATACGAGTTTAGGATATTCTTTCTTCAATAAACAGTTTACGGCAAAAGTAAAGATTTATGATGTTCTGAACCAGAATCAGAGTGTAAGAAGAACGATTTCCAACGCTTATTTTGAGGACCGTGAAGATCTTATCCTGAAACGCTATGTGATGTTTTCCATCAGCATGAAACTGAATAAATTTGCAGGAAAAAAAGCACAGGGAAAATAACTCCCTTATCATATTCATTCAATGGCCGGAATTTTTCCGGCTATTTTTTTTGAATTGAGCCCTTAATTATTTTAACCACAACAGGCACGAAAGATTCTGCACTTATTTTTAAGTTAAATGCTTCCGTATATAAGCTCACTTAAGGTTCTTAAAAATCTACGATTTTATAAAAGATCTCCACTATCTGCTTGATATGCGAGATAATAAAATATCCACAAGATCTATGCGATCTGAGGAATCTGTGGGAAATTCAATTTGTATGGAAAACATTTCAATCATTAAAATTTTTGCGACTTTGCGTTAAACCAACAAAAGACATTAACAAAATATGGAAATATTTTACGATGAATTGATTTTCAAAGAAGAATTATCTGATAAAATATCAGAAAAGCATTTTTATTTCTAAATTAGCCGCAAATTTTATGTATGAAGATTCCGGTTTCAATTTTATTCATTTTTCTTTTCATTTTTGGTAATGCCCAAAACAAAGATCAGAAAGATACTTTTGTAAAAGATAATTTCACTAAAAAGGAAGTTTACATCCCTATGCGTGATGGAACGAAGCTTTTCACCGCCATCTATATTCCGAAAGATATTTCTAATAAAAATAAATATCCGTTCCTGATGCAGAGAACCTGCTATAGTATTGCTCCATACGGGGAAAATGAATATAAAGCTAAAGTGGGACCTAACTCATACCTGATGAAAGACAAATATATTTTCGTGTATCAGGATGTCCGCGGAAGATATATGAGTGAAGGAACATTCACCAATATGACCCCTCAGGTAGACCGTAAGACAAAGAAAGATGTGGATGAAAGCACAGATACCTACGACACTATTGAGTGGCTTTTGAAAAATGTAAAAGACAATAACGGTAAGGCAGGTCAATACGGAACTTCTTATCCTGGCTTTTACACTGCTGTAGGAACACTGGCGCAACACCCTGCTTTGGTTGCCTCTTCTCCTCAGGCTCCGATTTCTGATTTCTGGAATGATGATTTTCTTCATAACGGAAAGTTTATGCTGGGGTATTTCAAAACATTTCCTGTTTTCGGAGTACAGAAAACAAAGCCTGAAAATAAAGCATGGTATACAGATTCTATGATTAAAGCCACTTCGGAAGACGGTCTTAAATTTTACAGAGACATGGGAACTTTAAAGGATGGGTATGAAAAGTATTATAAAGACAATTTCTTTATGACTGAAATTATGAGCCATCCCAATTATGATGAATTCTGGCAGAAAAGAGGCCTGCTTCAACATTTAAAAGATATAAAACATGCGGTAATGACTGTTGGAGGCTGGTTTGATGCAGAAGATCTTGCAGGTCCTTTAAATATTTATAAAACGATTGAAAAGACAAGTCCGAAAGCCAAAAATACCATTGTAATGGGACCTTTCTCACACGGAGGCTGGTCGCAGGAACAGGGAAAACATTTCCACCACCAGACATATTTTGGGGACAGCATTGCTACCTATTATCAAAAAAATGTTGAAACTAGGTTCTTCAGCCATTATCTGAAAGGAAATACTAAAGAAGATGCAGGACTTCCTGAGGCTTTAATGTATGATACGGGCTCCAAAGGATGGAGAGAATTTACATCTTATCCTCCAAAAAATGCTCAGAAAATCAATTTTTATTTAGCAGGAGGAACATTGAAAAAATCAGCAGGACAGGGCTATTCAGAATATTACAGCGACCCGAACAATCCTGTATTAAGCTCTGATAACCTGAAAGATTTCAACGGTTTTACCCCAAGAAATTACATGTCGGAAGACCAGAGATTTGCAGAAGGCAGACCTGATGTACTGACCTTCACAACCGATATTTTAACGGAAGATATTACTTTCGGAGGTGAGATCATGGCCAAACTGAATGTTGCCTCTACTTCTACTGATGCTGACTTCGCTGTAAAGCTGATTGATGTTTATCCTGAAGATTTCAAACCGAAAGAAAAGAAAGATGGTGTAATCTACGGAAATTACCACCAGATGGTAAGAAGCGAAATTATGCCGGCAAGATTCAGAAATTCTAAGGAAAAAGGAGAAGCACTGGTTCCCAATCAGAAAACCGCTGTGAATTTCAGGCTGCAGGATGTAATGCATACCTTTAAAAAAGGCCATAGAATACAGATTCAGATCAGCAGTACTTGGTTTCCCCTGTTTGCTTTAAATCCGCAAAAGTTCCTTGAAAATCCAAATTTTGCAACAAAAGAAGATTATACGAAAGCATTCATTAAAGTCTATGATGACAGTTCTATTGAAGCTGATATTCTAAAATAAACAATTATAAAGGTGGCTGAGATTTTCAAAGCCACCTTTTTTGATCTGTTGTTAAATTTTGGCTAAAGCCAATGGATTCATTTTTATTATTTAGGAAGACTAAAGCCCCCTCTATTGAATAAATTCTACGCTCTACACTGAATGATTTTTAGTAGTGATTTTTGTTGGTATTTTTATTGTCTCGCGGATTGCGCAGATTTATTTTCAACATTAATAAAAATCGTAGATTTTTAAAACTCTTATATAAACTTTTATCCATAAAGTTTTTCAACTTAAAAATTACTACAGTGTAAAAATATTTTGTATCTGTCGTGATTTAATATTTCCCACAGAATACACGAATTATATTGATGTTTGGGGATATTTTTTATTTTGTAGCTGACTAATATTATACCGAAACAGGGTCATTATTCTTCAATGGTTCTGAATGTAAGATTTACTCTTGGTGTTTTTATTTTTGTGGTGGGTGGAAGGCGATGGAGCCAGTTTTCCTGGGTTATTCCTTTCATTACAAGCAGGCTTCCGTTTTCCAGGAATATTTCTACTTTTTCCTTTGTTGTTTTATGTTTAAAGAGGAACTTTCTCTCTGCACCGAAAGTCAAAGAAGCGATGGCTCCGTGTTTTTTGAGGTCCTTCTCTCCGTCGCTGTGGTAGGCCATCCCTTCACTTCCGTCATGATATAAATTCAGGAGACAGGAATTGTAGGTTTCACCTGAAATTTCCTCACACTTTTGTTTCAGTTCCAGTAGTTCAGGAGTCCAGGGTTGGGCATATTTTGTCCGTTTGGAATAGGTATATTCAAAAGCTTTTTCACCAAACCAGGCTACTTTTCTTTTGGTTAAAATCAGTTTTCCGAAAATTACCGCTTCATCATTTTCCCATGGAATCTGGTTAAACAGATAATCGTAAAAGGCATCCGATTTTTCTTTAGAAAATACTTTTCCATAGTAATGAACAGTTCCGTCATTCGGAAGGATATTTAAGGGATATTCTGATAGTTCTTCGAACAGGCTCATCATAATTCAGGAAATTTAGTAATGGTTTAATGTATATATGATTTTTGCACCATTATTATTCATCTTCACTCTGATGATGAATATCATATTCAATAGAAACCAGGCCTTTACCATTTGTAATTTTAAAATTCATTGATCTTTACTCTAATCTGAAGATTTCCAGATTTTAAAGGTAAGATAAAATACAAATACATGGGTAGTTTTCTGACAAATGAATCATCAACAGAAATAGATTTCAGCTTGTCCAAGAATGGCTGCCAGCCCAAATTTTAATATACTTCCGGGCTACCATTTACATTCTTTCAGGTTTATAAGCCCACTGGTATTTAACTGGGTGAGAAAGCTTCTCCGCCCTATCCCTTCACAGTTAAGGGTCTCAAGTGCACTAAGGCCTGTTACATTAACTTTCCGTAAAGGATTGTCATTAAGGTTAACAGATATGAGTTGGGTAAGGGTTCTCAAATCAATTTCTTCTATCAGGTTTTTATTGAGTTTCAAATCTTTCAACTCTGGTGAACCATTGGCTTTGAAACTGGTAATTTGATTATCCCATAGCCATGCCTTAACCAACTTAGGTGTATCATTTAGATCAACCCTTTGTAACTTATTCCAGTTGATATCAATTTCTCTTAATTTTGTAAGCCCGTTTAAATCAATGGATGATAATTGATTGTTATCTAAAGCAAGAATCTCCAGGTTTGAGCATCCCTTTAATTTTATCTGGGTAATTTCATTTCTGAAACCATAAATAAATTTTAGGGTTTTCATGCCTTCAAGATCAACTGTTTTTAGTTTATTCTCGTAAAACCCGAGATCTTCCAGACTGGTAAAGTTTTTGATTCCTGCCAAAGAGGTAATACCAGCCTTAACCACATACAATTCTTTGACGTTCGCCACTTCTGATTTTTGAATGTTCCCATCTTTATTGGTATCGAGGCCTAATTCAATCAGCGCATCTTTAAAATTTTTATCCGGGAATGATATGGTTTGCGCTTTCACATCAACAGCGGCACAAACAAATACCAAATTGACAAGAACGATATATAGTAATTTCATTTTCTGCATTTTTATTAATTTTTATCTTGCCATGTTTACCTTAATTACCTTACGATCACCCGCCACCTCAACAAATTCACCTATTTCTTCTTCAAACCCCCTTGAACTATACTGTGTTTCTGTTGGTACATAACCTCCTCCCATTTGTTGTCCAAGCATATTGTAATTCGCAACAACAGGTCCGGACTGTACCTGAGAACTCGTTACTTTTTCCCAGGCAACCCAACTCACGATATAGTATTTCCCTGGTTTTAAATTAACAAATTCAAAATTGCCTTTATCATCCAAGGTTTTCGTTTCTATTTTTGCCATAACCGCTTCTTTTGTCAGAGCCGCCTGCTTTCTTTTACTGTTATATTTTTTCCGCAGTTCTAAATACTCCAAAAGATGAGGCGTTACAGGAAAGAGCAAAACCTTATCCGTATAATGCGGATAATTGGTATACCCTCGTTTTTTAAATGAAACATTCCCCTGAATAGTATTGGTTCCTTCTTCAAGCATTTTATATGCTTCCTGTTTATTGAATTCTGCTGTGGGAAGAACATATTCTATTTTCTTTTGTGCCCTGGCCATAAAGGAAAACCCAAGCAAAAAAGCAATAGTTCCCCATAAATACTTTTTTATACTGTTGTTCATGATAGTAAATTTACTGATGTTAAATTACTTAGAAATCAATCAGTAGAAAATACCTAAATTTAGCTATTTTTATATAAAATCCTCATTCTCAGATTAGAGACACGTTTCTTAATTGTATGCTTTTGATTAATGGGATTGATTGTATAGGCCAGTTTGGGATAAGGTTTTCTATTTACAGAGCTTGGAAGCTGGTAGATGGAATAGAGAGGTTCTGAAGGTCATCAATAATAGATTGCCATCTTTTTTAGCTAATGTGATTTTACAGAGATTATCAATAGGTATAACCATGAGTAACTTCCAGCTCCCTTTTTCCGGCCATTAATACTAGTTTTCTTAGCTCGAACTCTCAGGTTATTTCAGGAATATAGGTGTGAACTTTCCCAGCCCACAATAAGTTGTTTTCTATCACTTCCCCATTTGTAGCCTCCGATGTTTCCTGTAGACTGAATCACCCGATGACACGGAATAAGAAAGGCTACCGGATTATTGCCGATTGCTGTTCCGACTGCTCTTGAGGCTTTTGGATTTCCTATTTTCTCTGCCAAACTGCCGTAAGTAGACAGTTTTCCCATAGGAATGGTTAATAAACTTTCCCAAACCTTAAGTTGAAAATCGGTGCCTTTTAAATGGAGTTTAATGGTGTTGAGCTTTGTCCAGTCTTTATTGAAAATAGACAGAGCATTCTGCTGAAGCGCATCTTGTTTTTCAAAAAAAGAAGCATTGGGAAATGTATGTTTCAAATTCCCCAATGCTGTTTCTTTATCGTCTTCAAAAGCCATATAGCAGATCCCCTTTTCCGTAGAAGCGGTCATTACAGATCCAAAAGGACTTGGAGAAAAACTGTAATTGATGCTGAGGCTTTTTCCGCCGTTTTTATATTCTGCCGGAGACATTCCTTCTACCTTCACAAAAAGATCATGCAACCTGCTTGTGCTGGAGAAACCTGTCTCAAATGCAGTATCGAATAAACTTGCTTTTTCTTCCTTCAGTAAATTTTTAGCATGTTCAAGACTGATGAACTGCAAAAATTTTTTCGGACTTGTCCCTGCCCATTCCGTAAATATTTTCTGAAAATGAGCCGGGCTCAGGTGAACTTTCTCTGCCACTTCATCCAAATTAGGCTGAAGCCTGAAATTGCTTTGGATATATTCTATCGCTTTGGCAATTCTGTTATAATCAATCTGATTTTGTGTGGACATAATATTTTGCTTTTATTTACCTCACAAATTTCCAAAGAATATACGGCTGAAAAAATCCGATTCCTGCGGAATATTAGTTATTGTTATAAATATCGTTGTAAGCAAGCATTTTATAATATAGCTTCGCTGCCAGGAAAGCAGTTGGTTTAGCCATTGGAGAATCCATTAATTCTACAATATCAAAAGCTACCACATTACATTTTTCAAATACTTTTCTTAACAGTTCCAATGTTGGATACCATGCTAATCCACCTGGTTCAGGAGTACCTGTAGAAGGGGCAATTGAAGGATCAAAAGCATCAAGGTCAATTGTGATATACACATTCCCTGAAACTTTTTCCAACACATCATTTACCCAATTTTCATTGTTAGCAATCTCGTGAGCAAAAAATACTCTTCCTTCCGGCAGATATTGTGCTTCTTCTGCATCCATAGAACGGATTCCCACCTGCACCAGGTTATGTTTCTGATTTGCTTCAAAAACAGCACAGGCGTGGTTGGAAGTAGAACCATGGAACTCAGGACGTAAGTCTGTGTGAGCATCCAGCTGAAGAACCGTTAAATTTTCAAATTTCTCTCCTACTGCACGGATAGAACCAATAGAAACAGAGTGCTCACCACCAAAAAGAGTGAATACTTTACCTTCGTTATTCAAAAGCTCTTTTGTTTTCTGATAAACCGCCTCTGTCATCGCTTCAGGACTAGAATCTTCAGAAACTTCTCCTGCTAAATAAACTCCCTGAAGATAAGGTTCTGTCTGTGTTTCAATATCATAAAGCTCCATATTTTCAGAAGCATCTAAGAATAATTCAGGACCTTTATCTGCTCCTTTTCCCCATGTGGAAGTTCCGTCATAAGGAACCGTTACCAGCATTACTTTCGAGTTCTCTAACGTTGCGTTTTCTTCAGGAATTCCTGCGTATGTTCTCATGTTTTATTTAAAAATTTAAATGATAAAAATTGAAATATTTACCGCAAAGATACAAAGAAAAGTGATGGGTTGAAGTTCAGAATTTAAGGTTTAAGGTTCAAGGTTCAGAGTTTAATGTTTAGAGTTACAGCTTACAACCGATCTATCATCTTTCTATCTGTCCTCCCCTTTCCTCCTACCAAATAAATACCTATTTTTGTGCAAAACTCAGAATATGTCCTTAAAAGCTGTTCTTTTCGATATGGATGGGGTGATTGTAGATACAGAACCATTGCATAGAAAAGCTTATTTCAAAACGTTTGATGAACTGGAAATCGCTGTTTCCGAAGACCTGTACACCTCTTTTACCGGAGCCTCTACCAAGAGAGTCTGTGAAACATTGATTCAGCAGTATCATTTACCTCATACCCACGAAGCCATTGCGGCCATCAAAAGGGCTCATTTTAAAGATTATTTTGATAACGATGATGAGTTTGACTTAATTCCCGGGGTAAGAGAACTGATTATGCATTACCATGAAAACGGGGTTAAACTGATTCTTGCTTCCTCGGCAACAATGACTACCATCAATATGGTTTTTGAAAAATTCGGACTTGAAAAATACTTTAGCGGAAAGATAAGCGGTGCCGATTTAAAAGAATCCAAACCTCATCCTGAAGTTTTCCTATTAGCCGCTGAAATGGCTGGTGAATCCACTGAAAGCTGTATGGTTATAGAAGACTCCACGAACGGAATTCTTGCCGCACACAGAGCAAAAATCTTCTGCTCGGCCTACAGAAGTCCCCATTCCAAAAATCAGGATTACACATTGGCTGATGTTGTGGTTTCTGATTATGAAGACCTTCAGATTGATAAAATTTCAAAATATTTTTAAGTAACCCAAGTTCGGTCAATGAATTTATTATAAATGGCTGGGAGATGGAAGAAGGAGGCTGGAAGTTACTTTTAGTTATGGCTGAAAACCTCTTCCATCTCCCAGCTTCAAAACTCTATAAATTAAAAATTCTTATTCCGAACTGAGGTTAAATAATAAAAAGCTCTCAACATTTTTGAGAGCTTTTATTTTGTATCTATTTTGGCTAAAGCCAGCTGATTTATTATTTATATCCAAGAAGTCTTAAAACGTCTTCCGGTTCCTGTTTTTCACGGAAAATTTCATACTGAAGTTCTCCGTTTTCATCTTTCTGGATCAGGACGTGTCTTGGCTGAGGCATCAGGCAGTGGTGTACTCCACCGTATCCTCCAATGGTTTCCTGATAGGCCCCTGTATGGAAAAACCCGATATAAAGAGGCTTCGTATCACTGAAAACAGGAAGATAAATGGCGTTGGTATGCTGTTCAGAGTTATAATAATCATCAGAATCACAAGTTAATCCACCTAAAAACACTCTTTCATAAGTATCTTCCCATCTGTTCAGCGGAAGCATAATGAAGTGTCTCGAAATAGCCCACGTATCAGGAAGTGTGGTCATGAATGAAGAATCAATCATATTCCATTTCTCTCTGTCGTTCTGACGCTTCTGGGAGATAATCTTGTATAGGTTCGCACCACTCTCCCCAACGGTAAAGCTTCCGAATTCCGTATAAATATTAGGTTCTTCTACCCCTTCTTCCTCACAGAATTTTTTGATCTGAGATACAATCTCTTCTACCATATACTGATAGTCATAATCAAAATTCAAAGAAGTTTTAATAGGGAAACCTCCACCAATGTTCAGGGAATCCACTTCCGGAGCAATCTTCTTAAGACGTGCATATACACGAAGACATTTATACAATTCGTTCCAATAGTAAGAAGTATCTTTGATTCCTGTATTGATGAAGAAGTGAAGCATCTTCAGTCTTGCGTTAGGATGTTCAGCAATTTTCTGGCTGTAATAAGGGATAATGTCCTTATATCCGATTCCTAATCTTGAGGTATAAAATTCGAATTTAGGTTCTTCCTCAGACGCAATTCGGATCCCGATATTAAAAGTTGAATCAATACTTTCCGTAAGTTTATCCAGTTCACGATAATTATCTAGGATCGGAGTAATGTTTTCAAAACCACTATTGATCATATCTGAAATCTTGGTCAGATAATCATCTGTTTTGAAACCGTTACAGATCACTTCAATATCTTTGTTTACCTTTCCTTTATTGTAAAGAGATTTTACGATATCCATATCGTAGGCGGAAGACGTTTCTATCGAAATATCGTTTTTCAGAGCTTCTTCAAGAACAAAATTGAAATGACTGGACTTGGTACAGTAGCAGTAGGTATAATTCTTTTTATATTCGGTTTTCTCAAAAGCTTCCTTAAACCAGCTTTTCGCCTTCTGGATATTTTGAGAAATTCTCGGCAGGTAGCTAATCTTTAGCGGAGTGCCAAATTTTTCAACGACTTCCATCAAAGGAATATCGTGAAATAACAAATTGTTCTCAGAAACATTAAATTCTTCAGTAGGAAAATATAATGTCTGATCAATAAGTTCCGAGTACTTTATTTTCATTTCTAAACAAGTGAATTAAGAAATGCAAAATTGCTAAAAAAGTTTGATTTTTAAGCGTTAAATTTATTATAATTTTCTATAATCCCCAAAACACCGTATCCCGAAAATTTCTGCTCTGAAAATCAATAGGTAAACTTCTCAATATATTTTTTTCTTTTATCTTCGGAAATACCCAGAACCTCTTTTATATACACATCCGTTGACCCATATTTTTTATTGATCTGATCAAATGCACTGTCTAAATATCTTTTTTCTACCCAGCTCAGTTTTTCCAGCACCTGAATATCCATCTTCGGATAGAGAAAATGGAGGGTATAGGCAAGATCTAATCTTTTCCTCACAAGGCTTTTCCTATAGTTATTGGATAAAAGATATTCGTTGTAAATGGTCTGTTTATCAAATTTCAAAATAGTCAGAATCAAAGCGCTAACAATTCCTGTTCTGTCTTTTCCGGCTGTACAATGATAGAGAACCGGCTGATCAGACTCCATGATTTCGGTGATGATTTTTCTGATGATTTCAGGATTTTCAATAACGTATTCCTTGTAGAAATCCATCATTCTTTTATCTGCATCAGAACCATTCACTTTTCCTTTTAACACCAGTTTTTTGGCCTGATCCAGCTGATCGCCCTCATCTTCAAAAGCTGAATAATTTTTATAAATGATTTCATCCGGAAGATGATCTGGTTTCTGAGCAATTTCTTTGGAATTCCTGAGATCAATAACATCTTTTATTCCCAGTTTCTTAAGTTGTTCGAAAGAGTTTTTCTTAAGCTTATGAAGATGTCCGCTTCTGTATAACAGGCCTTGTTTTAAAGTTCTTCCCTCTGTATTTTTGATATTTCCGGTCGTCCTGAAATTGACGACTTTTTTTATATTAAAACTTTTTTCAGTTCCGATAATTCCATAATCCGGGTTCTCAAAATGCTGTGTTTTACAGGAGAAAACACAGAATAATGAAACCGTGAAAACTGATATTTTGATTAATCTATTCAATAGTTTTTAATAAACTTCTTTAAGCTTTTTAGCAGGATATTAAAGTATAAAATAAGTCTGTTTAAATTCAGTTTTAAGTTTAAACAGCTTTAATATATCTTTGGATAGTCTATCTCATTAATTCCCACAAAAAATAACACATCCCCTGATTCATATTCTACAGAAACCTCATCTTCAATCGCAAAATTCCGGGTTCCTATTCTTGAGGTAATACTTAAACTTCCATTAGTCAAAGGCCAGTTGAGCCCTTTGGTTGTGATATTGTTTACTAACGGAAAAGGATAAAGTGAGATCATTCTGTTTTTTACTCCTTTCAGTTTAAAGTTATTAGAAATAAAGTAATATTCCGAAAATTCATCATAAAATCGGATCTTCATCTGGTCTTTAAATGTATAGGCTACCGTAAGATTCCCAAGGAAATGATCCTGTTCTCCGCCGCTGCCTCCGAAGACATCAATCTCTGAAAAACTTTTTTCCAGGATAATTTCTAATGCCTTATGAAAATCTGTTTTGTCCTGATCCAGTGTATGGATAAATTTCCCTTCGTAAATATTTTCATCTGATCCGGAATGTGAATCAAAATCACCGGAAATAAAATCCAGCTTATCCAGAGGGAAACCCATTTTTTTCAAATAATGAAAAGCTCCGTCCGTACAGGCAATCAGCCCATAATTATTTAAGTCCGGAAAAGATTTTGGAGCGTCTCCGTTAATGAAAAGTAATGCTTTATCTTTCATTCGGGTTCCAGTATTCTTCCGGTTCGTTATTCAGTTTGGAAACATATCTCGCCAAAACAAAAAGGTAGTCTGAAAGTCTGTTCAGGTATTTGATCAGCTCAGGACGAACCTCTTCTGACTCATTTAAGAAAACAAGGGAACGTTCTGCTCTTCTGCAGATAGTTCTTGCTGCGTGTAAAAATGTTGCTGATTTTCCTCCTCCGGGAAGGATAAAATATTGAAGAGGTTCCAGTTTTTCATCAAAAGTATCCATCCATTGCTCCAGTTCTTCAATTTCTGCTTCAGAAATAATTAATGGCAGGCGCGATTTTCCGTTAGCCAGCATAAGTTTATCAACCGGTGTAGCCGCTTCTGATCCTACGGTAAAGAGATCAAACTGAATTTTCTTTAACTGCTTCAGCACTTCTTCATCCTGAATATGACTTTTAGCAATCCCTATGAATGAATTCAACTCATCTATATTTCCGTAGCTGTCCACTCTTGCACTGGCTTTGGATACTCTTGTTCCGCCGTATAAAGCGGTTTGGCCTTTATCTCCTGTTTTTGTATAAATTTTCATAGGTACTAAAATACCTTTTTTTGCAGAATGTAAAAAGGATTCGTGCAAAAAGAATGACCGGTAATCTGCCTATGCTATTGTCATCGTTATTTACTGATTTCTACGTATTGTATAACAGTCTGGTTTTTGGGATTATAGATAATGGTACTGTTGTGAGGAAACCTTTTCAGCTTATAGTATTCTATATTTTTATCATTTTTGATATCTTCAAGGAAGCTTGTATCAAAGGTATTTTCGGGAAGAAATTTAGACATAAAATTTATTTTATCAATAATGCTCTGCCCATCAATTTTACGGGCTGTTTTATCAGATTTGCTTTCATCAGTGGAAGGTCTGCTTTCCAGAAAAGGGAGCAATACTGCCAGATCTGACTTGTATTTAAAGATATAGCCTTCAGAACCGTTGGGAAATTTGAACTTCTTTCCACTGTCTTCCGTTACGATTGCTTTTTCTGCCCCGGGAAATACTTCATTGAACTTTACATCCTGCGAGTTGGTTAAAGAATTAATAGATTCATTTACCGTTTTCTTCACAGTTTCTTCTACTGCCTGCTGTGCTTTCTGCTGCACGGTTTCTGTTGTTTTCTGAACAGTCTGATCTATTTTTTCTTCTATTTTATTACAGGATACTAATAAAAAAACAGGAATAACTGACAAAATATACTTCTTCATTTTTTAATTCTAAATTGGAATTGATTTTTTTATGACTACACTTTCATACCTAACGCAAAAATCGGTCCGCATATTTTTAAAGAAAATAAAAATATTTTTCACCTTCAAAAACACTACTGACAAACTGTTGTCATAACCCTGTCTTACCTTTGTATCAACAATAACAAACAAAAACGATACAATTATGACAACTACAGCAACAGCCACAAAACAATTCATGTCATCTGAGCAATTATTAGAGCACTGGCAGGGGCACAGAAACCTGACAAGAAGAGTAATCGAAGCTTTTCCTGAAAAGGAATTATTTGAGTTTTCAGTAGGAGGAATGAGACCTTTTGCCAAATTAGCCGTAGAACTGATCAGTATTGGCGGACCTGCCCTGAAAGGAATCATTGAAAAAAATATGGAGGCTTACAACGAAGAAGGTTTCAATCCTAAAACAAAAGAAGACCTCTTAAAAAAATGGGATGAAGAAACAGAAGTAATCAACCAATATTTCAGCCAGATTACAGAAGAGCGTTTTCAGGAAACATTCAATCTGTTTGGACAGTACGAGTTCCCGGTATATCAGAACATCCTTTATTTTGTAGACAATGAAATCCACCACCGCGGACAAGGGTATGTTTACCTGAGAGCTTTAGGAATTGAACCTCCTTTCTTCTGGGAAAGATTCTAGGATCATAAAAGGGAAGGCGAAAAGTAAACGGGTTGGTAAAACTGTTTATTCTTCAATAATAATCATATCAAATTAAACTGCGACAAAACTCATTTTATGGTTCTTCCTGCCGCTTTACGATTTTGCCTTTTCCTTTTTCATCAAATATTATTCAGCTAAATCATTATTGCCTTAAACCTCAGCACCTCTGTGTTGGGGTTTTTATTGATGCTTAACCGAAATTCTGGTAACAAGATCATTTATTTTTAGTCTGAGGCTGTCCGGTTCCAAAACAGTGGCATAATCGGCAAACGTGATCAGCCAGCGAGGGAATCCTTCTTCAATCCATTCTGTTTCAAAAGTCAGTTCCACTCCATCTTCTCTTTCTGCTTCTTCGGTTAGACCATAATATCTTTTTGAATTGACCAGATGTCCCATAATTTTTTTATCAACCAAAAGCTTCACTTTGGTCTTATTTCCATTTCCGTTTTTTCTGTAATCATTGATCTGGCCGTATTCCTGCAGAAATGGTGTCTGGGTTTTTAAGATCTGAAGAATCCTGTCAACACGGAACTGCCTGAAATCTTTTCTCAGCGTACAGAATGCCATAATGTACCAGTAGTTGAATTCAAAGAATACTCCTACAGCTTCAATCGTTCTGTTGGTAACCGTTGAATCTACTGTTTGATATTCAATGATCAACTGGGTTTTATCAGCAATACTTTCCAGGATCGTGGGCAGCACATTTTTAACATGATCCTCTGCCCCTGCATGATGGCTGAAGACATCGATCTGTTTTTCGATATTCTGAATCAGGTTTTTATCCGAATTTCTTAATACGGAACGTACTTTCACCATCGCTGCCTGATAATGATTCCCCAAACTCTGATGGGAAAATTTCTGCATCAGTTTTTCAGCAGTGATAAAACTTAATACCTCTTCTTTGGTAAACATAATGGGTGGAAGCTTATAGCCGTCCATCAGGGAATACCCGTTTCCGGCCTCCCCAATAATTGGAATTCCTGCATTTTCCAGAGTTTTCACATCACGGTAAATCGTTCTGATGCTGACATCGAATTTTTCAGCCAGATCCTGTGCCCGGATCATCGGCTTCGATTGTAATTGCGTGAGAATAGCTGTTACCCTGTCGAGTTTTTTAAGATAGTGATCGTTCATAATTGCTCCGGCAAATCTATTATTCTTTTTGGTCTTCAGCGGATAAAATCAGTCATTTTTTTTAAAATTTCTGATCAGGATCTGCTAATTCTCTTTATAGGTGTTCACCAGCTTATCAAGATTCAAACTTCTGGCTGATGCATCAAAAATTTCCCGGTAGGTTCCGTTGGCTATTACGAGTTCATCATGAGTACCGCTTTCCACCACTCTTCCTTTTTTCATTACATAAATTGTATCAGAATCCAGGATCTGGGAAAGTGAATGGGAAATAATGATCACAGTACGACCTTCTTTAATGGCATCCAGTGAGTTTTTGATCTGTTCTGTAGCAATGGCATCCAGACTGGCGGTAGGTTCGTCAAGAAAAATAACCGGAGGATTCTTCAGAAATAACCGGGCAATGGCAATTCTCTGCTGCTGCCCTCCTGAAAGCTGTGTTGCATCATGCTGATAACCGTCCGGAAGATCCAGAATCTGATCATGCAGGTAAGCTTTTTTAGCGGCTTCCTGAATTTCTTCAAAGCTCGCATTCATATCTCCATATCTGATGTTGTCTTCAATGCTTCCCTGAAAAATATGATTTCTCTGGAGCACCAGACCGAGATCATTCCTCAGGAAAGTATTGTTATACTCATTTAAATTCACTCCATCCAGCAGGATTTCTCCGGAATCGGGAAGGTAAAATTTACACAAAAGATTGATTACAGTTGACTTTCCTGCACCGCTCAGTCCTACCAATGCCGTAGTTTTCCCGTTTTCAAATTTCATGGAAACCTCATGCAGCGCTTTTGTACCATTCGGATAGGTGAAATCCACATTTTTTAATTCGAAAGTTCCTTTGATTTCTTTTTCTATAAAAGTTCCGTTCTGTTCAGTTTCATTATCAGCATTCAGAATGTCGAAATACCCTTCCGCATAGATCATGGCATCATTCATATCATCATAAATCCTGTGAAGCTGGCGGATTGGAGCCGAGACGTTATTGAATAACATAATGTGAAGCATGATCGCGCCGATGGTCATCTGCTGATCCAGTACCAGATACACCGTCAAAAGAATAATCAGAACCACTCCAAACTGTTCGATAAAGGTTTTTAATCCATCGTAAATAAAGTTGGTTTTCCGGGTGAACATCTGGCTTTCCATCAGTTCCATCTGAAGGTCATACTGTTTTTTACCTTCAAATTTTTCACGGACAAAACTTTTAATGACCATAATTGAGTTGATCAGATTCAGAAGTCCTGAGGTTTTCCTTTCTCTCTGATTTCTTAGCTGGCGTCTCACCCCACCCAGTTTTTTGGCCTGCAGTGAGCTAATATAAAAATAAATGGGAACAATGATGGTGGAAACCATTCCTACATAAACATTCTGCATATACATAATGATGAGGGCAATGATGGCATTGGAAAAAAGCGGGAGAATATCAATGAAGAAATTCTGAACCAGTTTTGTCAGACTTTCAATGCCGCGGTCTATCCTGATCTGAAGTTTTCCGGATTCGTGATTTTCATCATTAAAATAAGCTACCTTGTATGTAAGAATCTTATCAATCGCTGACTGTGCCAGAACGGAACTCACATTGATCCTGATTTTTTCACCATAAAATTTCTGTCCGAAATTGATGAAAATATTCAGTAACTCCTTTCCCAGTAAAATAACAGAAATCACAATAAGAATATGAATTCCTTCCGACATCGGATGGGGAAGATGGGTAAGATTGGTAACCTCATCCACCGTATATTTCAGTACAATGGGATTGACCTGTGCCGCCAAAGCTCCCAAAAAGGTAAGAAATAAAGTTCCATAGATCATTAAACGGTAAGGTCTGATGAAAGGAACAAGCTGTTTATAAATTCCGAATAAAGTAACTGTTCTGTTAAAAGGTTTTGCCATAGAATGTATGTTAACTGAAAAACGTACCGTTTCTGAGAGAAAAGGTACGTTTTATTCTATTTTTCAGCAAATGATCTGCTTTTTTTAACAGTCAAATTTTATCCTTCGTAGAAATATGTGGTCAGGTAATGCAGTTCCGGTCTGCTGGCAGCTTTGGATTCTGCTTCGGCTTGTTCCAGAGAATACATGGCTGTTAACTCTTTTCTTTGGAAAACAAAAGAGTTGTTGGCATTTTTATCAACTACATCATTGAAGATATGTTCAATCTCTGAATTGCCTAATGAAGCAAAACCGATGTCTTCAAAACCATACATTAATCTTAGATCATCAAACTGGCTGAAATTGTTATCTACAAACCCCTGTAACTGGGTTTTAGAATCAAAATTTCCCGCCCAGATATTGTAAATATATTTTTTCTTCTTTGGTTTGTCCAGAATACTCTGATAGACGAAGTTTTCTCCAAGATAAGCCTCTCTTACCTGCGGATCATTGGCCAGATCTTCAGGAAGTCCTTCTTTCAGGATCTTGCCTTCAAACATAATGTAGGTTTTATTTGTAATGGCCAGGGTCTGCTGTACATTGTGGTCGGTAATAAGAATTCCGATATTTTTATCTACGAGACTTCTTACGATCTTCTGAATATCTTCCACTGCAATGGGGTCAACCCCTGCGAAAGGTTCATCAAGAAGAATAAAGTTCGGGCTTGTAGCGAGACATCTTGCAATCTCGGTACGGCGTCTTTCTCCTCCGGAAAGAAGATCTCCGCGGTTTTTACGAACGTGCTGCAATGAAAATTCTTCAATCAGCTCATCACATTTGACCTGCTGTTCCCGCTTTGAAAGCTTGGTCAGCTGTAAAACGCCCATGATATTTTCTTCTACAGACAGTTTTCTGAAAACGGAAGCCTCCTGAGCCAGATATCCGATTCCCTTTTGGGCTCTGCGGTACATGGCATCTGTGGTGATCTCCTGTTTATCAAGGAAAATTTTTCCTGAAGTAGGCTTAACCAGTCCTACGATCATATAAAACGAAGTGGTTTTTCCGGCTCCGTTCGGGCCTAATAAACCAACAATTTCTCCCTGTTGAACCTGTACAGAAACGCCTTTTACTACTTTTTTAGGACCATATTCCTTGATCAAATTTTCTCCTCGTAAAATCATAGCGCAAATATATAAAAGTAAACTAATAAAGTAAACTCCTTTAGTAACATTTAAATTCACCAAAGACAGCATGATGGAGTATCATCTTAGTCTTTCCTCTTTATTCAATATTGGACTGAATAGAAAAAACACCTCAAAACAGAGGTGTTTTTAATTGTATATGCAGTTATTGCCTATTTATTTAAAATCATGGCCGCTTCTTTGGCAAAATAAGTGAAAATCATATCTGCTCCGGCTCTTTTGAAGCAGGTAAGACTTTCGATAATCGTTTTGTCATTATCCAGCCATCCGTTTTGTGCTGCTGCTTTCACCATGGCATATTCTCCGCTTACGTTGTAAACAGCAATTGGAAGATCAATAGCTTCACGTACTTTGGAAACGATGTCCAGATAAGGAAGTCCCGGTTTGATCATAATGATGTCTGCCCCTTCTTCAATATCTTTATAAACTTCGTTTAATGCTTCGCGGGAATTGTGGAAATCCATCTGGTATGTTTTCTTGTCTTTCGGAATCTCCATATTATCTTTCGGTGCACTATCCAGAGCACTTCTGAACGGTCCGTAGAATGAGCTTGCATATTTTGCGGAATAGCTCAGAATCCCTACATCGGTAAATCCGCTTTCCTCTAAAGCTTCACGGATCACCTGTACCCTTCCGTCCATCATATCACTTGGTGCCACAATGTCAGCTCCTGCTTCTGCGTGTGACACAGACATTCTGGCTAAGGCATCATTGGTGGCGTCATTGATGATTTTTCCGTTTTCTATAATTCCGTCATGCCCGTAAATGGAATAAGGATCCAGTGCTACATCAGGCATTACAATCATTTCCGGAATAGCATCTTTAATCGCTCTGATGGTTTTCTGCATCAGTCCGTCTTTGTTCCAGGCTTCTTTTCCGGTATTATCTTTTAAATGTTCGGACACTTTCATGTACAGATTGACAGATTTCACCCCCAAAGAAAATAATTCCTTACATTCTTTCACGGTCAGATCGATGCTCCTCCTGAAAATTCCTGGCATCGACGGGATTGCTTCCTGCTGGTTTTCGCCCTCCATTACGAAGATAGGCATTACAAAATCATCCGTTGTAAGAATATTTTCTCTTACTAAACTTCTGATAGATTCATTAATTCTAAGTCTTCTGTTTCTTGAATGTATCATTTTGGAATACTTTTTGAATAAGTTTATGCAAATTTACTACAAGTTCAATAAAAAACTATTGCATGGAATTGTAGAATTTGTTATTTTTGTTTTAATACATTCGAGAAATTATAATATTGATGAAAAAACTTTTACTTTTATTTATATTTTTAGGCACTTTTGTTGGTTTTTCCACCAATTTAAAAGCTCAGTTGAGAGAGCCGGGATCCCTATCACAGAAAGCTGATGATGGTGTACTGGTTGCTTATCCAAATCCTGCTAAGGATTACCTGCTGATTAAAGCTAAAGATTCTTCCCTGAAGATCAAAAGCGTAACCTTTTATTCTATTTTAGGAATGCAGGTGGCCAGTTACAGTGTCAACATGAATTCAGGGGAAATCAATATTGAAAAATTGAAACCCGGAAAATATTTGATTCGCTATATTTTAAGCGATAATACCCAAAAGGTAACTCAAATTGTAAAACAATAAAAATTTAAATCCTGATAATCATCAGGATTTTTTCTTTTGCATTCATTCTGTTTTAATAATTCCGTAACTTACGGAACTTTTGTAGAATTAGGAATAAAAATTGAGAACAAGGCAGAAAGTTTAATCTAAAACCTGATTAAAAATTATATTTACCACAAATATTTATATAATTTTCCCAGTTTTTCAACTTCCTTTTTTTATACACTCATTGTAAAAAACAATTTAATGCTAAAAGCTGAACATATCAGAAAGACCTATAATGCAGGAAAAAAAGTAGCATTGGATGATTTCAGCATCCATGTTCCGAAAGGCAGCATTTATGGTCTTCTAGGTCCTAACGGAGCCGGAAAAACTTCTTTCATCCGTATTATCAACCAGATTACCCAGGCCGATTCCGGAGATATCTGGATCAACGGAGACCGCCTTAACCCCAACCACATCAGAGACATTGGTTATATGCCTGAAGAAAGAGGGCTGTATAAGAATATGACTGTTGGAGATCAGCTTCTCTATTTCGGGGAACTGAAAGGGATGAGCAAAAATGATGCTCTGAACGAAGCAAAAAAGTGGTTTGATAAGCTGAATATCGATCAATGGTGGAAAAAGAAACTCTCTGAACTCTCCAAAGGAATGGCGCAGAAGATTCAGTTCGTAGTAACAGTCCTTCACAGACCTCATCTTCTGATTCTGGATGAACCGTTTTCTGGTTTTGACCCTGTGAATGCCAATCTGATTAAAGACCAGATCATTGATCTTAAAAATAACGGAACGACCATTATTCTTTCCACCCACAGAATGGAAAGTGTGGAAGAAATGTGTGATTATGTGGCTTTGATCAATAACTCAAAAAAGATTATTGACGGAAGAGTTTTTGATGTCAGAGAGAAATTTAAAAAGAATATTTTCGGAGTTACGCTTTCGGAAGTTGATGAAACTAAGTTTGATAATTTCAAAACTCAATATGAAATTTTCAATTTCTCCAACGAAAACAATCTGGTTTCTTTCGAGCTAAAAAATGAAAGCGGACAAAACGATATTCTGATGGATCTTGTACACATTGGAAAAGTAAGATCTTTTGATGAAAGAATCCCAAGTATGAATGAAGTGTTTATTAATGCCGTAAGTAACCATTCCTAATTTTATGAACAATATTTTTTTAATTACAAAAAGGGAGTTTCTTACGCAGGTTAAGAAAAAATCCTTCATTATACTAACGCTTCTGGCCCCTATTCTTCTGGCTGCCTTTGGTGCTGTAATCGGACTTATGTTTAAAGCCAATGAATCTCACAGCGTAATTGAAGTCGTGGATAAAAGCGGACTGTTTAAAGATCAGCTTAAATCCAATGACAAGCTCAATTATGTATTTGTTTCTGCGGCAGATGAAAAATCAAAGATTAATAACCTGAAAGACAATGAATCTCTGGATGGTATTCTGATCCTTCCGGAATTAACCGGACAGAATTACGATGAGCTTCAGAACAGTTCAAGACTTGTTGTAAACAGTAAGATAGGCTTTGATACGAAACAAAAGATTGTCTCTGACATTACAGATGTTATCAAAAAAGAAAAGATCAAGCAGCTGGGTATTCAGGAGACACAACTGAATGATCTGGACAAGGGCTTTACTTTAAAGACCATTAATGTTTCTGAAAACAATAAGGAAGATTCTGATCTTGCTTTTGGGGTAAAGAGTGGGCTAAGCATCCTTCTGATGTATGTTACCTTTATGTTTATCATTATTTATGGAGTAAGGGTGATGAGAAGTGTTCTTGAGGAGAAAAATAACCGTGTGGTAGAGATCATTATTTCATCAGTGAAACCTTTTGAGCTGATGATGGGTAAAATCCTTGGAGTAACACTTGTTGCCCTGACCCAATTTGTGATCTGGATCACCATGTCTGTCATCGGAGCATTGATTCTGAATACTGGTTTTTCTTCCATTCAGAAAAATATTCCGGGTGGCAGTGAGGAAATTGCCAATAAACTGGATTTTGCACAGATTGCCACTCAGGTTTCCCACAGCCTGCTGGAACTGAATTTCCCGCTTATCATTTTTGTATTCATTGTATTTTTCCTTCTGGGATATATTTTTTACAGCTCTATTTATGCTGCCATTGGTTCTGCCGTGGATAATGAAACAGAAACTCAGCAGTTTACTTTATTTGCTATTTTACCACTTTCTTTAGGAATGTACGGGAGCTTTTCTTTAATGAATAATCCTGATGGTCCTCTGGGATTCTGGCTGTCTATTATTCCGTTTACTTCCCCGGTAGCGATGATTGCAAGGATACCGTTTGGTGTTCCGGCCTGGCAGATTGCCTTGTCTATTGCATTATTGCTGGGAACAACGGTTTTTATGATCTTTTTAGCCGGAAAAATTTACCGTGTGGGGATTCTGATGTATGGTAATAAAGCCACGCTGAAGGAGATCTGGAAATGGATCAAGGGATAAAAGAGATCAGTTTTAAAAGAATATTATTTTATCTTTAAATAATTTAGATTTAATGCCAAGATTTATTTATAGGCAATGTTGATTTTAGGGAGCAAAGATGGGAATCAAATTCGTTGATTCGATGAAGCGAGTGGATAAGCATACATCTTTATAAGCCCTACTTTATTACCTTCTTAATTTCCTTATAAATTGGGTATAAAAAACAAATTAACTAAATCTCCTATATCGAAATAAAAAGTCCCGGAAATTAAAATTTCCGGGACTTTTTTATGGTGAATAATTATTATTCTATTTGAAGATATAGCTTAAGCTTACGCCTAAAACCTGCTCAGATTTCTTTTTATTGGTTCCTCCTTTTTCTTTGGCAAGATCAGGATAGGTATCTGAAAGACCTAAATCATATCTTAGGGTTACTTCAAGCTGTCTTTTGTAACTGTAACCGACTCCTAATCCCAATGCGAAATTGAAGCTTGATGCTTTTCCGCTTACTGCAGGGTACAAAGGGTCTGTTACATCTGGATCATAGTAAGGTCTGTTTGCCGGAGCATTTTTAACGTTCTGGTTTAAGAGAAAGTTAAATCTTGGTCCTATCATTCCGAAGAATTCCGATTCAGCTTCTGAAAAGTATCCTTTGAAATAAACAGGTACGCTCAGGTAATTGTTGGCATATACCGCATCATAACCGTCCTTTCCTTTAGCTTCTTTATCTTTTCCGGTTTCTCCCGCACCATAGTACGTTACTTCCGGCTGTAAAAAGAACTGGTTGGCCTTTCCGATCGGGATAAGAGCTAGAGCTCCACCCTGAAATGCAAATCTGGCACCAGAAGGGTTATGGGCATTCCTTACACGGGAATAGTTACCTCCGGCAGTGACACCAAATCTTGTGCTTCCAAAATCAATCTGGGCAAAAGAAAGGGTTGAAACAGCCAAAGCAGAGGTTAATAAAAGTTTTTTCATATTGTATTGGGTTTTGTAGCTTATTATCCAAGGATTTTTGCAACGGTAGCACCGATATCAGCAGGAGAATCTACAACGTTGATTCCGTTTTCTCTCATGATCTCCATTTTAGCCTGAGCTGTATCTTCAGCACCTCCTACGATAGCACCAGCGTGTCCCATTGTTCTTCCTTTAGGAGCAGTTTGTCCTGCGATAAATCCTACAACCGGTTTAGTAGATCCGCTTGCTTTGTACCATCTTGCAGCTTCTGCTTCAAGACCACCACCAATTTCACCGATCATTACAACAGCTTCAGTTTCAGGATCGTTGATGAATAATTCAAGAGCTTCTCTTGTAGTTGTTCCGATGATTGGGTCACCACCGATACCGATAGCAGTAGAAATACCGTAACCAGCTCTTACTACCTGATCAGCCGCTTCATAAGTAAGGGTACCTGATTTTGAAACGATACCTACTTTCCCTTTTTTGAAAACGAATCCTGGCATGATACCAATTTTAGCTTCTTCAGAAGTAATGATTCCCGGACAGTTAGGACCGATTAATCTGCAGTCTCTGTCAGCGATATAAGATTTTACTTTTACCATATCTGCTACAGGAATACCTTCAGTAATACATACGATAACTTTGATACCTGCTTCAGCAGCTTCCATAATTGCATCAGCAGCAAATGCAGGTGGTACGAAAATGATACTTACGTTAGCTCCAGCTTTTTCAACAGCGTCTGCTACTGTATTGAATACCGGCTTTCCTAAGTGCTCAGATCCTCCTTTTCCCGGAGTAACCCCACCTACTACGTTTGTTCCGTATTCAATCATCTGACCAGCGTGGAAAGTACCTTCGTTCCCTGTAAATCCTTGTACAATTACTTTAGAATCTTTGTTTACTAAAATTGACATTTTATTGTTGTTTTAATTTATTTAAATATTTTATTAATGCTCACAAATTTACTTAAATTTCTTTGATTTTGGATAAAACCTTCGGAATTGTTTATTTGAGATTTCTCAGTTTTACCTCTTTTTTAAGATAACCTTTAAAATCTTCTGCAAACATCCCGATATAGGTTCCTTTTTTAAGGTCCCGGTTCACTCCGGTCTTCCCAAGAATGACAGATCCGCTTTCAATGGTATTACCGGAAGCTATGCCTACTTGTCCCCAAAGTGTTACCTCATCTCCAATGATACAGCATCCTGCTACTCCAACCTGTGAAGCGATCAGACATTTTTTCCCGATCACGGTATCATGTCCTATCTGAATCTGGTTATCTAAAACTGATCCTTCTCCTATGATGGTAGAATCTGTAACTCCACGGTCAATGGTACATCCATTTCCAATCTCTACATTATTTTCAATGATTACATTTCCTACGGAGATCAATCTATCAAAATTACCATTCAGTTTTCTGTAATAAAAGGCATCTCCACCCAGTACAGTATTGGACTGGATGATTACATTATCACCGATTACCGTTCTGTCTCCTATAACTACATTAGGAAATATCAGCACATTGCTTCCGATCGTCACATTGTTTCCGATCACAGCTGAAGAGTGAATCTTCGTTCCCTCTCCTATTTCAACATCATGAAGCTCTTCTTTAAAGTTGTATATTCTGGTAAAGTGTGTGTTGATTTTATTAAAGTCCCTGAAAGGGTCATCAGACACCAAAAGTGCTTTTCCTTCCGGGCATTCTACTTCTTTATCAATCAGGATGATTGTAGCTGCGGAATGTAAGGCTTTATCGTAATATTTAGGATGGTTAACAAACACAATGTCTCCCGGTTTCACTCTATGAATTTCATTGGTTCCCAAAACTTCAAAGTCTTCAGGACCAATGAATGTAGAGCCTATTAAATCTGCTATGGTTTTAAGTTTCTGTGGAGAATGGAATTTCATAACAATTGATTTTCTTATAAAACAAAATTCGGACTGCTGATGCAAACCGAATTTATGTGGATTTTTATTATTTTACTCTTTCTAAGTAGCTTCCGTCTTCCGTGCTTACTTTAATTCTGTCACCTGGTTCGATGAATAAAGGAACCATTACTCTCGCTCCTGTTTCAACGATTGCGTTTTTAAGGGCGTTGGTTGCTGTATTTCCTTTTACTCCCGGATCAGCTTCTATAACATCCAGATATACTGACTGTGGAAGTTCAGCAGAAAGAGGAGTTTCATCAACTTCTTTCAAAATGATTGTTACTTCTTCACCAGCTTTCATAAACTGAGCGTTTTCAATCATTTCTTTGTTCAGGTATAATTGAGAGAAGTCATCATTATTCATGAAGTGGAATCCGTTTTCATCATCATAAAGATACTGGAACTTTCTGGTGATTACTTTTACTTCTTCAATTTTGTGTCCTGCAGAGAAAGTATTATCGATTACTTTACCGTTGGTTACTGATTTTAATTTGGTTCTTACAAAAGCAGGTCCTTTCCCAGGTTTTACGTGAAGAAATTCAATTACTTTATAAATATCATTGCTGTACTCAATGCACAGCCCTTTTCTGATATCGTTACTTGTTGCCATTAATGTATATTATTCTTATTTTGTTTTAAAAATAGGTACTTGTACCTGCATAGTGCCTGGTCCTTGCTGCCCCACCGGATTCACAACTTTGCCGTTTGGCGAAATATATGAACCATTAGTCGTATTGTTAAACATTGTGTTATTTTGGTTCAACTGATTCACATTATTCTGAACGTTTGAATTATTCTCATATTTTTTAAAGTATGAATCGTTGTTCATGCTTTTTTTCAAAGCATTATTCACATTGCTTTTGGCAATACTGTCATTTTGCAGTGTACGGCTTTTTTCTATAGTCTGCTTCTTAGAAGACGAATCTTCTGTTTTAGCATTTGACGGTTTAGTTTCCTGCCCGGCTACGATAGCTGAGAACAAAAAGGATAGTGTTAAAAATAAATTTTTCATAAGTGTGTAGGTGTTTTTATTGTTCTATTTTAGCTGCTTTCTTTACCAGTTCCGTATCCTTTTACAATTCCTCTCGGAGAGTTTTGGATAAACTGTAGAATTTCGTCTCTTTCAGCGGTAGGAAGCATTTCTTTTTCAATGTGAGAAATAGCCTGAGAAACGTTCATTTTCATCTGAAAAATAGCTCTGTAGATCTTTTGGATCTCAAAAATCTTCTCATTGGTGAAGCCTCTTCTTCTTAATCCTACTGAATTAATTCCTGCATAAGACATAGGCTCTCTCGCTACTTTTACGTAAGGTGGAATATCTTTTCTTACCAGGGTACCTCCGGAAATCATGACATGCTTACCAATTTTGCCAAACTGATGAACAGCACTAAGGCCACCCATTACGGTATAATCACCGATTTCTACATGTCCGGCAATACCGCAGCCGTTAACAATGATCACGTGATCTCCTATCACACAGTCATGGGCAATGTGCGAAGTAGCCATGATAAGGCAGTTGGCCCCTATTTTAGTATATCCTAAGGCTTTTGTTCCTCTGTTTACGGTAACACATTCTCTGATTGTAGTATCATCTCCTATGATTACCTGTGTATCTTCGCCATCAAATTTTAAATCCTGAGGGATTGCAGAGATTACAGTTCCGGGAAAAATCCTGCAGTTTTTTCCTATTCTGGCTCCATCCATGATGGTAACATTAGGACCAATCCAGGTTCCTTCTCCGATTTCTACGTCCCCTGCAATTGTAGTAAAAGGTTCTACAATAACATTTTTGCTGATTTTCGCACGTTTATCTACGGCTGCTAATTGATGGATCATTTAATCAACTTTATTTTTTGCAACTTGAGCCATTAGCTCCGCTTCTACTGCCACTGTATCTCCTACATATCCGTATCCCTGCATATGAACGATACCTCTTCTGATAGGTTCTATCAATTCAATTTTGAAAATAATAGTATCACCAGGAACTACTTTTCTTTTGAATTTTACTTTATCAATTTTAATAAAATAGGTAGAATAATTTTCAGGATCCGGAACGCTTGCCAGAACAAGAATACCCCCTGTCTGAGCAAGAGCTTCTACCTGAAGTACTCCCGGCATTACAGGTTCTTTAGGGAAATGTCCTACGAAGAACGGTTCGTTCATCGTTACATTTTTTAACCCTACTACATGAGAATCTGAAAGTTCAAGAATTTTATCAATCAATAAGAACGGAGGTCTGTGCGGCATAAGCTTCATGATTCCGTTGATATCAAAAACCGGTTCTTTAGTCAGGTCAAAATCAGGAACATTTTTCTTTTTCTGAAGTTTCCACTGACGGTTCAGTTTTTTAGCAAACTGAGTGTTTACATAATGGCCAGGTTTGTTGGCAATTACTTTTCCTTTTATTTTAACTCCTGCCAGGGCAAGGTCACCTATCACATCCAGTAATTTGTGTCTTGCAGCCTCATTAGGGTAGTTTAAAGTTAAGTTATCAAGAATTCCGTTCGGTCTGATAGATACATTGTCTTTTCCGAAGGCTTTTTTCAGCTTTTCTGTAGTTTCAGGAGTAAGATCCTTGTCTACATATACAATAGCATTAGAAATATCTCCACCTCTGATCAACCCGTGATCCAGAAGCATTTCTAATTCATGCAGGAAGCTGAATGTTCTTGCCGAAGAAATTTCGTCTTTGAATTCTGAAATATTTTTAAGGGTAGCATTCTGGGTTCCCAGTACTTTGGTTCCAAAATCTACCATGGTTGTTACTTCATACGTATCTGAAGGAATAATGGTAATTTCTGATCCGGATGCAGGATCTGAATAATTCAATACTTCTTTCACCACAAGATATTCTCTGGCTACATTCTGTTCTGCTATTCCTACGCTTTCAATAGCTTCAACAAAGAATTTTGAAGATCCGTCCATAATAGGAGGCTCGGAAGCATCCATTTCCATGATAGCGTTGTCTATATCACATCCTACTAAAGCAGCTAACAAGTGTTCGCAGGTTGTAATCTTTACACCTAATTTTTCTAATGTTGTTCCTCTTTCTGTTGCTACAACATAATTAACATCAGCTTCAACCTGAGGATGCCCCTCAAGATCTGTTCTTACGAAAACAAAACCTGTATTTTCTTTTGCAGGTTTAATGGTAAGTTTTACTTCTTTACCAGTATGAAGGCCAATTCCAGAGAGTGTTACTTCTTCCTGGAGTGTTTTTTGCATATCACTCATTAGTATTATCTTTTGAGGTATTCTCAAGATTATTTATTCTCTTTACAATTTCAGTGAAATTTCTGAAATGAACATAGTTTCTAAGATAGTCATTATAGCTGATCGCAGGGGATCCGTACAAAGTTTCTTTATCATTAACGCTTGAATTCACACCACTCTGGGCCTGAATTTTAACCTGATTTCCTATTTTGATATGGCCTACAACACCAACCTGTCCGCCAATCTGGTTCCAGTCTCCAATAGTGGTGGATCCTGCAATACCAGCCTGAGCTGCAATCACGTTGTTCTGCCCTATTTTCACATTATGGGCAATCTGGATAAGATTGTCAATTTTTGTTCCTTTTCCGATAATGGTAGAACCGATAGTAGCTCTGTCTATACTACAGTTTGAACCAATTTCCACATCGTCTTCAATAATTACATTACCTAGTTGAGGAATTTTTTTGAATCCTTCCGGTGTAGGCTGGAAACCAAATCCATCACCCCCGATTACCGTGTTGGAATGAATTACACAGTTATCCCCAATGATACAGTAGTCATAAATCCTGGCACCACTGTCTATTTTACAGTTTTTACCAATTTTTACTCCTTTACCAATATATACATGCGGATAGATCTGAGATCCTTCACCGATTTTTGCTTTTTCAGAAACATAAGTAAATGCTCCAATATAGGCTTTGTCACCAATCACTGCAGTATTGTGGATGGAAGAACCGTTTTCAATTCCTTCTTTTCTTCCCTGCATTTCCTGATACAGATTCATTAAGATCTGAAAAGAGAGATAGGCATCCTTTACCACAATGAGGGTAGGATTATAAGTATTATTAGCCAGAAGCTTTTCCGAAACAATAATAACAGAGCATTTTGAGGTATCTAAAAAATGAGAAAATCGATCTTGTGCTATAAAAGAAAGATGTCCCGATTCTCCATTTTCAATTGGTGAAACCCCTGTAATAACCGCACTTTCGTCGCCTATTATTTTTCCGTCGATAAAACTTGCAATTTGCGAAGCTGTAAATTCCATATTCTGCAAAGATAAGAAATTCTGTAATTCGCAAACATTTTTTGGTTTTCGGAACGTGAATTTTAATAATATTTATGAAATTATCCGGGAGAGATCTCTTGGAAAGGTCAAAATATACCGTTTAGTCTTGTTTACCATCAACCCTGATAAAAGCTGGTCCTGGGATTCTTCTAACCGTATTTTCATTCCGTCTTTCTGCAGTAGATAAATGGGCTGTTTTTCGGTATCATAAGGCAATAGTTTTCGTTTAATTTCATGCACAAGCTCTTTTCCATTATCAATTCCGAAAAATTCATTAGTTTTTTTTATTTTTTCTTCAATAAATTCCGCTTCAAACGGGTGAGATGAAATAACGGTTTTCGGAAGGTTTCTCTGGGTTACACATTTACACCAGTAGGAAAGAATAAAATCGTCGGCACCCTGCCACAGTTTCATGGCCTGAATCACATCGTTATCATCAAGTTGGGTAAATCTGTAAATATCTTCATCAGTCGCTGCGCTTTTTGCGCGGTATAGGAAATACTTCAGATTTTCACCCGCCGGAAGATCAACCCCCTGTGAAACAAGATATTTTGCCCGCTCCAGGATCTTTACTAAAAGAAATTCAGCTAAAGCCGATGTTTTATGATAGTACACCTGCCAGTACATAAACATTCTTGCGGTAAGAAAATTTTCAATGGAATAAACACCTTTTGCATCAATTACCAATTCCCCTTCCTTACAGACATTCATCATCGAAATAATTCTCTGGGTATTAATATTCCCTTCTGAAACTCCTGTAAAAAAGCTGTCCCTTTTCAGATAATCCAGTCTGTCTACATCCAGCTGGGATGAGATCAGCTGATTGAAAAACTTTCTGTGATATTTTCCCTGAAACATTTCAATGGCTACTGACAACTGCCCGTTAAATTCATCATTTAGTTTATTCATCAGCAACAGTGACAGTTTCTCATGATGCCAGTCATCCATCAGCATACTTTCCAAAGCATGAGAAAACGGACCATGACCGATATCGTGCATCAAAATAGCCAGCATCGCCCCTTTTTCTTCCTCATCAGAGATCTCCACTCCTTTTTGTTTCAGAGTTTCCAAGGCTGTAAACATCAGATGCATAGCTCCTAAAGCATGATGAAATCTTGTATGGGTGGCTCCCGGAAAGATCAGATTCAACAGTCCGGTCTGCCCGATTCTTCTGAGTCTCTGAAAATAGGGATGTTCAATAACGTCAAATAAGATTTCGTAAGGAATTTTAATGAAGCCGTGAACCGGATCATTGATGATTTTAAGCTTGTTCTGCATTGGAAACGTCGATATTAGTAAACAAAGTTAGGGATTTTAATTTTTAATTTTGATTAATTTAGCATTAACAACGGACCGAGTTTATCCACGTCTGTTTTTATTATTGAAGATTATCTGAGCAGGTAGAAGAGAAACTATCTATTCATTGCCACAAATACCTGATTTTATTGATTAACTGTATAGGTTTTGGCTAAAGTCAATGGATTATTTTTTTATTATTTAGGCGGACTAAAGTCTACCTCTATTGAATAAATTCTATGGATTGAATTACCAGGCCTTTCATGAAGAGAGCTTTGAAGATTTTTATTGTTGTGAAGATTTTTCAAAGAATATGAAAGATGTTTTTGTATTATGTATGGGTAACATCTATCTTTATGGTTTTAATAACTTATAGCCTTTAATGAGAAAACGTTCGCTTTTCGTCCTGATTTTCACTGTACATTTTTTTTCTGCCCAGATGTTATCTGAAACCGAAAAGCTGGAATCGCTATGCCGGGTCTGGGGGTTTTTAAAATATTACCATCCCCATGTTGCGAAAGGCAATCTTGATTGGGATCAGCAGCTGCTTAAAAAAATAGATGAATTGGAAACGGTTCAGGATAAAGCCCAGTTAAATAGCCTGTACTTTCATTGGATTAACAGCCTTGGAAAAATTGAAGAATGTAAACAATGTTCAAAAACGGATAAAAGCAAGACTTATTTCCTTAAAAATTTTGATCTAAGCTGGGTTCAAAATCCTGTTATTTTTAATGAACAAGTAAGCCGGCAGCTTCTTTATATTGAAGCCAACCGAAATACCGGCAACAATTATTACATAGGAAGGTCCGGCAGAAAAGGATTTTTCAGAAATGAAGTTTCTTACGGATCAAAATATACCTCGAAATATATCAGTCTTCTGGAACTTTTCAGATACTGGAATTTTGTAGAATATTTCTTTCCTTATAAATATGAAACGGATCAGGACTGGAATGATGTTTTAAAGGAAATGATTCCAAAATTCACCCATGTAAATAATGATGAAGATTATCACCTGGTCCTTGCCGAACTGGTTGCAAAAGTAGATGACTCCCATGCTTTTTTATTTTCACCATTGATCACTAAAAACCTTTACGGAAGAAAAAAGCTCCCTGTGGAATACCAATACGCAGAAGGAAAACTGGTGATTACAAAAATTAATAAAAATTCTTTTAACGAAGAAACTCCGCTGCAAACCGGAGATGTCATTTATAGTATCAATGGACTGACGATTCCGCAAACAGTCAACAAACTCGGGAAATATATTCCCGCTTCCAATTCCTGGGGGAAGATTTTGAAAATGAGAAGTTATTTTCTTTTAACCAACGAAGACTCCCTTACTGTCAATCTTGAAAGAAACGGACAAAATATAGCTCTAACAGCAAAAACATATCTTCTTAATGCTATCACCAGAGAAAAACCTTCCCCTCAGGAAAAGTGGAAATTTTTGGACTCAGATAAAAAAACAGGGTACGTTCATATGGGAATCATTGAAAAAAGCGACCTTGATGATATGTATAAAGAGCTGCAATCTGCCTCTTCTATTATTTTTGACCTCAGAAATTATCCGAAACAGACCATCATTCCTCTCAGCCGGATGATCCTTCCGAAAAGAACACCTTATTACCGGTTCAATTTTCCGGAAACTTATTATCCCGGAAAGTTTTATACTGCAGTCAACAGCATCGGTAAAAAAAATTCTGATTATTATAAAGGAAATGTTGTAGTTTTAGTAGATGAAAATACCCAGAGCCAGGCAGAGACCACCGCAATGATGTTTAAGCAGCATCCGAGGGTAAAGGTGATAGGAAGCAATACGTCGGGAGCCAACGGTGATATTACCATGTTTAAAATTGCCGGGCTGGACACGTGTTTTTCAGGACTGGGAGCTTATTATCCAGACGGAAGAGAAACACAGAGAATAGGCATCGTTCCTGAAATTATTGTAAAGCCTACGGTAAAAGGTATTCAGGAAGGAAGAGATGAAGTTCTGGAAAGGGCTCTGGAATACATAAAGACCGGACGTTAGTAAATGGAGAGAGCGATTATACCCCCTCTATTTTCATTTAACTAATATTTAACTTTTAATCTTTTGATTTTGGGAGATTTTAAAAGGAATTGGTCAACATTTTGATAGAATAATCATGTAAAAAATAAATTATGTCGGAAAAGATATTATGGATAGATGATGAAATAGATTTACTAAAGCCCCATATCGTATTTTTAGAAAAAAAAGGTTATCAGGTAACGCCTGTTAACAATGTTAATGAGGCTCTGGAACTTATGGATTCAGAAAAATTTGCATTAACATTAATTGATGAAAATATGCCCGGAATTTCCGGACTGGAGGCTATTCCTATGATCAAAGAGAAAGATAATGCTCTGAAGATCGTTATGGTAACCAAAAGTGAAGAGGAACATATTATGGAAGAGGCTATCGGGTCGCAGATTGCAGATTATATTCTAAAGCCTGTAAACCCAAACCAGATTCTATTATCATTAAAAAAGAATCTTCAGCAGGAAAATCTGGTGGAGCAAAAAACAATTTTACAGTACCAGCAGGAGTTCAGAAACCTGTCTATGGAACTTTCTTACCTGAGAACCTATCAGGAATGGGCAGAATATTATAAAAAGATATTAAGCTGGGAGATTAAGTTTGATAAGGTAACAGACAATGAATTTGCCGATCTTTTACAGTCTCAGAAAGAGGAGGCTAACATTCAGTTTGCTAAATTCATTGAAAACAATTACACAGACTGGCTTACTGATTCTGACAAACCCATTATGAGCCACACACTTTTCAAAGAAAAAGTAAAGCCTGAAGTAGAGAAAGAAAAAGTTCTTCTGTTAATGGTGGATAATCTCCGTTATGATCAGTGGAAGGTTATTGAACCTCTGTTTACAAAATATTACAATAAAGTATCAGAAGATTATTATTACAGTATTCTTCCTACAGCAACACAATATGCAAGAAATTCATTCTTTGCCGGGCTGATGCCTTCTGAAATTGAAAAACGTTTTCCGGACAAATGGTTCAATGATAATGAAGAAGGAAATAAAAACGAATTTGAACGTGATTTCTTAGAAGATCAGATGAAACGAATTGGACTGGGCTCTAAGTCTATGAAATATCTTAAAGTCCTGAATGCGGATTTTGAAAGAAAGATCTACGATGATTTTAATCAACATAAAAACAACGACCTTCTGGTGATTGTTTACAATTTCATTGATATTCTTTCTCATGCCAAAACAGATAACCATATTGTAGACCAACTGATCCGTGATGATAAAACATTCAGATCTCTTACCTATAACTGGTTTGAAAATTCTTCTTTGCTGAAGATCGTTAAATTAGCTGCAGAAAACGGGTATAAACTAGTGATCACTACTGACCACGGAACTGTTTACGTTAAAAAGCCAAGCAAAGTTGTAGGCGACCGTGAGACTTCTACCAATATCCGTTACAAAACAGGGAAAAGCTTAACGTATGATGACAGCGATGTATGGGCTATCACCAATCCGGAAAAGCTATTCCTTCCTAAAGGAAATTTAAGCTCGAAGTATATTTTTGCCAAAAACAATATTTTCCTGGCTTATCCTAAGAATTATAATCACTTTGTGAATTATTATAAAGAGACCTACCAACATGGCGGAATATCACTGGAAGAGTGTATTATTCCGATCAGTATTTTAGAACCCAAATAGTTTTTTTCATAGTTTATTTAATTTTGGGTCTGAGGGCGGAAAAAAATCGAATGATTTTTTTCCGCTTCTTTTTTTGCCATTACTTTTAATAGTCTGTCAGAGTTCCTATCTTAGCAGAAGACAATGTTTATTTTTTCGCTGACGTATAAAGTTCCTGAACACAATGATTTTCCGGAAAAATATGATCATTCAGGAGATTTCCCTTCCGGAAGAAAAGAGCCGAGAACAGGTGGTATTATTCTTTGTAATGCCCTTTTTATATTCATCAGACAGCGGATTATAATATTGTGGAATTTATTCCTTCTAAATATGATGAACATTTTAAATTTTTTATAAAAGACGCATGAAGTTAATTACCTATAATGTCAACGGAATCAGAGCAGCATTTACCAAAGATTTTTTAGGCTGGCTGAAAACCGCTGATCCGGACATCATCTGTATTCAGGAAAGCAAAGCAGGAAACGACCAGATTGATATTGAAAGTCTTGAAAAATTAGGCTATCACAGTTATTGGCATTCCGCAGTAAGAAAAGGCTATAGTGGCGTGGGAATTGCGTCCAAAATCAAACCTTCTCATATTGAATACGGATGCGGAATAGAAAGCTATGATAATGAAGGCAGAATTATACGCGCAGATTTTGACGGTTACTCTGTTATTTCCGTGTATGTTCCTTCTGCCAGCAATATTGAAAGACTGGATTTTAAAATGCAATTCTGTCATGATTTTCTGGCTTATATCAAGGAATTAAGAAAAACCATTCCGAATCTTATTATTTCGGGAGATTTTAATATCTGTCATCAGGCGATTGACATTCATGATCCGGTTCGCTTAAAGAATGTTTCAGGCTTTCTTCCGATGGAAAGGGAATGGATGACCAGTTTTATAGAGGAATGCGAGCTGATTGACAGTTTCAGGTTTTTCAATAATGAACCGGACAATTACACCTGGTGGAGTTACAGGCAAAATGCAAGAGCCAATAATAAGGGCTGGAGACTGGATTATAATTTTGCTACTTATTCTTTAAAAGATAAGCTTTCGCGTGCTGTGATTTTAAAAGAAGCCGTACACTCTGACCACTGCCCTGCTCTTCTGGAGCTTGATGTATAAAACAAGGAATAAGGTTACATACAAAAAGCCAGCTGAATCAGCTGGCTTTATTAATTTAAATCATAAATTTAGTCGACAATTTCATATTCAACCGGAATTGTACCGTGATCGATATCTCCGATTTCATCGAACGCTGCTTTAGAAATATCTAAAGCTCTTGACGCATGGAAAGGTCCTCTATCATTAATCTTCACTATTACCTGTTTTCCATTGTTCAAATTGGTAACTCTAACGTTAGTCCCAAAAGGAAGCGTTCTGTTTGCAGCGGTAAACTTTGAATTATCAAAGATCTCTCCGCTTGCTGTTTTTCTACCATTAAACTTATCGTGGTAGTACGATGCATAACTTGTTTTTTTCGCATCTGAGGCATTATTCGTAAATGAATAAACTCCTAAGGTTGAAATCATCATTATGATTACGAGAATGAATCTTTTCATCATCTTGAATTTTATTGGTTTTGACGGAGCAAAAGTATCAGGAATCTTTTAAAGTCCATAAGCGATTTGTTAAAAACCGTTAACTAAAACCAAAATATATGTTAACAATCTCTGTAACTTCCTATGATTAGGTCTTTTAAACAACACTGTTAAAAAATGTTAAAAAAAATACCAAAACGTTAATTTAATTAACTAATTCATGCATAATTTCAAAAAACAATATTTTTAAATAGTTGAAAATCAATAATTTATAAAACAGCCGGAAAAGTAAAATAAAAAAATATAAAAAGCACTGATGCCGATTATGTTAAATTTTAAGTTCATTCATAGGTCTCTCAAAATCTAGGCGAAACAGCATTATCACAAGGGATCAGAGCAGGATAGCCTTTCAAGAGCCTGTTCTTTTTGACAGTTTTAGGTCTAAATTTAACAGGTTACAACCATTCTATTTTATATATTTAATTCTTTTTCAGGAATATATTCGAATTGGTTCATTTAAAACTATCGTCATTCTGACCAACTTATTCATCTGCTTATAGATCTTTTTAGGCTGATCAAAGATAATATGTAGGATTAAAATTTCCATCTTATGGTTATATATCTTTTAATTGATGCTGTTTAGTCAAAATAGAAACCCAATCAATCCAATTGCTTAGGAAAGTCGGGAGGGGCTCCCTTTTATATAAAGCATTGTTTAGGAGCTACAAATATCCCATAGCATCAAAATGTGTTTAGATTCCCTAAGTCGTGCTACCGATAACACAGATGCACTAATTTACATCCAATAAAAATGGACTATATAAAGTTGGGGCAAATAATTTTTTATTAATCACTAAGAGATCAATAAAGCTGCTTCGCTTCTCTTTGAAATACAGGCTCTTTTTTATTGCTTTGTTAAGTTTACCCTTACTTAAGAACTACGGTCTAATAACCTCTCTAAAACAAAAAAACCAATGAGCTGCCTCATTGGTTTTTATATATATCATTACTATTGATTACTTAGTATACTCTACAATATAATCATAACTTCCTGAAGGATATACTACAGACATACTAGGAGCTCCTGTAACGAAGTTTCCTGTTGTTTTGTCATAAGAATATACGCTATTTGCATAAACATTATTCGTTCCTGCCTGGAAAATAGTTATTCTGTATAAGCTTCCTGTAGATGGGATTACAATAGCTCCTGACGGGAAAGTAGGTGCTGTTGATGTTCCGTTAGCACTAAATGTACCTTTTCTTGCATATACCGGAGATGCAGCAATTGAAGTATTGGTTAACGTTTCAGCTGTAGTGATATTCACTTTCGGATCTCCTGCGATTGGTAACCATCTCCCTGTTGAAGTCGCATAGCTGTTAGCTGCGCCACCCGTAGGATTAGAGAAATAATAGTATCCAGGAGTAACAGCCTGTCCTCCAACACCAGAACCTGAACTAGGAGTATTACCTGTAGCAGAGTTATACACAATCATCCCATCATAAGCAGTAGGGAAAACTCCAGCATTTGTTGTTTGGGTAGTAAATACAAACGTTGTAAGGTTTGTTCTAGGGAAAACAATTCCTTTACCATTACCCACAGAACCATTAAATAAAGGAGCAGACGCATCCAAGAATGCAGATTGTCCAGGAATAGTATTGCTAATTACGTTATTCGATTTAATCTGAGCAAAAGAACTTGCAGATGCAACGATTGCTGAGAACAATATGGTTTTAATATATAGTTTCATAATGTGTCCTTATTTTAAATTAATTATAATGAATTTAAGCTGTACCAGTTATTTCCATCACAAATATATTCCATAGCAACTCCGTTACCAAGAGGGGCTCCGGCAGATGTAGAATGAATTCCGGTTACACTAAATCCTGTACCATCAGACACAGCATTGATAAACATAATACTTTTTCCATTTGTCTTTGTAAGCGTAGACAGATCAAATGTAGTATTACTGGTTACTACAATAGCATTACCTAAATCAGCATCAGAAATTGTATTTCCTGTTTGTGTTCTTACAGTTCTACCTGTTGGCACAACTGCTCCACCACCGATAGGTTTCCATTCAGGAACTACATTATCGAAGTAGTAAAATCCAGCACCAGTAATTTTAGCTCTTCTTGAACCTGATCCTGTTCCTGAAGTAATGTAAACAATTGCTCCGTTCTGAGCAGACGCGTAAGTACCGGATGTGTCATCTTTTGCAGCAAGTTCTGCAGCAGTCATTCGGGGAACTAATAATGCATCGGGTCTAGAATTATCTGCAGTATTGGCTGCTACATCCAATGTTGCTGAAGGTGTGGTGGTATTAATACCTACACGGCCCTGCTGTGCTTGGGAAAACGCCGAAAGGCAAACGAGCATTGTCGCTGTTAATAAAAATTTTTTCATAAGTTTTTAAAGATTTTAATTACATTATTTTCCATCAATATTTCCAAATGGAAGATGCATCCCAACTTGTGCCCAACGTCTAGCCTGTTTAACAATTACTTTAACTAACTGTATATCAACCTATATTATGAGTTACCGTATGAAAGCATTTGATTTTAAAATATTGCTTTATTGCGCAAATTTAAGACATAATTTTCTAATTTATACATTTTATATAAAAAAAATAAATTATATATCTATCAAACAAGTACAATTTACTATAAAACAACAAATTACAAGAATTAAGTATAAATTTAAGTATGTTAAATTTTATTAATCTTTTAAGTAATTGAGCAATTGATTATTTTTCCTAAAGTATTATATTTTAATTAATTAAATAAGTTCTCCGTAGAGGTCAAATTCTTCCGCAGAAGTTATTTTTACCATCGCAAATTCACCTATAGAAATATAAGTATCTTCTGCAGAAACCAGAACTGTATTATCTACATCAGGAGAGTCATATTCTGTTCTTCCAATGAAATAGTTTCCTTCTTTTCTGTCAAAAATACATTTAAAGGTTTTTCCTATTTTTTCCTGATTTTTTTCCCAAGAAATCTGTGACTGAACTTCCATGATTTCTTCTACGCGCGCTTCTTTTACTTCCTGTGGAATATCATCCTCCAGCACATAAGCACCCGTATTTTCTTCATGGGAGTAGGTAAAACATCCAAGTCTGTCAAATTTTTGTTCTTTTACCCAATCTTTCAGCTCCTGGAATCTTTCTTCTGTTTCTCCGGGGTATCCTACGATCAATGTTGTTCTGATCGCCATATCCGGAACTTTTTCTCTGAATTTTGCTAAAAGAGCATTCGTTTTTTCATGGGTCGTTCCTCTTTTCATAGACTTCAATAAATCAGAATTGATATGCTGAAGAGGAATGTCGATATAATTGCAGACTTTAGGTTCTTCGCGGATGATATCCAGAACATCTTCAGGGAATCCGCTAGGGAAAGCATAATGCAAACGAATCCATTCGATACCTTCTACTTTCACCAATTCTTTTAAAAGATCTCCAAGTGCGCGTTTTTTGTAAATATCCAATCCGTAATAGGTAAGATCCTGAGCGATAAGAATCAATTCTTTTGTTCCTTTTTTAGCCAGTTTTTGAGCTTCTGTTACCAGCTTTTCTATTGGTGTAGAAACGTGACCACCTCTCATCAAAGGAATAGCACAGAATGAACAAGGTCTGTCACAACCTTCTGAAATCTTAAGATAGGCATAATGTTTCGGAGTAGTTGTTAGCCTCTCTCCTACCAGCTCGTGCTTGTAATCTGCACCAAGGTGCTTCAGTAATATTGGAAGATCTCTTGTTCCGAAATACTGGTCTACATCAGGAATTTCTCTGATAAGATCCGGTTTGTATCTTTCGGAAAGGCATCCTGTTACAAAAACTTTTTCAACTTCACCTCTGTTTTTGGCTTCTACATAATCAAGAATAGTATTAATTGATTCTTCTTTTGCATTATCAATAAATCCACATGTATTGATTACCACGATATCTCCGCGATCTTCATGTACCACCTCTTTCCCATTGGCTTTCAGCTGGCTCATTAAAACTTCAGAATCATATACATTCTTGGAACATCCAAGTGTAACCACATTGATTTTCTTCTTCCCTACAGATTTTGTGCGCATCTTTTTGATTTTGAGTGTGCAAAGATACGAAATATTAAAGGAGTATTGATTAAAAAATAAAAACCACCTCAGGGAGATGGTTTTCAATATTATATCTAGAAGTTACCTTCAGCGAAAAGGGGCAAAGTTTTGTCTTTTTCTGAAAGTTGTACTACCTCTAAAGGTAATTTCCAGTCGATGTTCAGTTCCGGATCATTCCAGATTACGCTTCCTTCCGATTCTTTATGATAAAAATTATCACATTTATAAGAAAAAATGGCTGTTTCGCTTAATACGGAGAATCCATGAGCAAAGCCTCTCGGAACATACAGCTGAAGTTTATTTTCGGGAGTAAGTTCTACTCCAAACCATTTCCCGAAGGTAGGGGAATCTCTGCGAAGATCAACAGCTACATCAAAAACTTTTCCTTCAAGACATGATACCAGCTTAGCCTGTGCATGCTCGCCTTTCTGTAAATGTAAGCCTCTTAATACACCATAAGAAGATTTTGAGATATTGTCCTGAACAAAATGTCCGTTCATTCCGGTAAGTTCTTCAAATTTCTTTTCGTTGTATTTTTCAAAGAAGTAGCCTCTTTCATCTTCAAAAATTGTAGGTTCGATGATGTAACAATCTTTTAAGGGAGTTTCTTTTATTTTCATTTTTTATCTCTATAAATTATATTCTTTTTTTAAGCTCCATTTTAATCCCAAATAGAGTGTTCCTGCCGGGATAAATATAATCAAAATAACCGCCCAAACCGGAAGTTCTGAATGAATTAAAAATATATTAACAATCAGCTGAGCTACAGCATACACTGTACTTACCAATAAATGTGAAATTTTTTTCTCGTTGGCAAACAGCTGATAAAGGTGTCTTCTATGGGCTTCAAAAATATTTTCTTTTAACAGGATTCTTTCAATGATTGTGAGAACGACTTCCATTCCGTAGATGGCCAGCAGCAGGATGAATTTGTATTCTCCGGTTCTCATGATCAGAAGAGCAATAAGGCCTATGACCCAAAAACCAATTCCCATACTTCCTACATCTCCCGCAAAACATTTGGCTTTTTTCCTAAAATTGAAGAACAGAAATACCAGGCAGGCTAAAACAGGATATATAATAAAATCATTATCTGTGAACTGAATCACCTCCTGATTGATATAAGCCAGGGAAGCCAAGGTAACAAGGCTATACATCCCGGTCATTCCATTAATTCCGTCCATAAAATTGTATGCGTTCAGGGTACCGATTATAATTATAAATAATACCGGCCATACCCAAAAAGGCATCAAAGTAAATGCTCCTGTGAAATATAGCAACAGGATCACCGAAATAAAATGAACAAGCAATCTTATTTTATTCGATAATGTTCTGATGTCATCAATGAAGCTTATGGTACATATTGCAAGAAGACCAAGACCGAATGACCAGTAATTTTCAATCGCTGAATTCAAATTAAATAAACAGAAAACAATGAATGCAACAGGAAAGATAATTCCCCCACCTCTTAAAGTAATCTGAGTATGGGCACTTCTGTGGTTTGGTTTGTCTATAATGTTGTATTTATCGGCTATTTTGAAGTAGATCAAAATTGAGATAAATAAGATCAGGGTGACGAGTATATATTCCATTATTTTTTAAAACTTTTGATGGTCAGTTCTAAACCTTCTCTTGCCGTTAAAGGCAATTCATCAATTTCTAACGCGTTTTTTATCTTTTGATTGGATACCAGTAAATTATTAGTCAGTTTTTTTAATTTTTTTGTATTCAATGGAATCGGTAAAAAATCTCCACACCTTGCAATTGCTTTCACCAGAAACCTGGGAAGACTGATATTGGGAATCTTGAGATTTTCAACTTTTTTAATGACTTCAATAATTTCGTTGGTAGCAACAGTTTCATCATCTGCAATATGATAAATACCGCTGTTTAAATTATTGTATTTCTGAATGATCTGTTCTATGTAAAAGATAAAATTGCCGATGGAGATAAAAGATCTTTCATTGTTGAACGAAGCCAGCGGATAGGGAATTCCTTTTGAAATGATTTTATACAGCAGTCCCAGGTTTCCTTTATCGCCCGGCCCGTGAACCATTGGCGGGCGGATAATAATCAGTTTTTTACCCTCTGGCAAGTATTGTTGTAACAGCCATTCTTCAGCTTTTCTTTTACTTTTTCCGTAAAGAGAAACAGGATTACACTGATCTGTTTCCAGTAATGGTTTAACAGACTCAAACTCTTCCAGTGCAGCCAGTGAACTGATATGAATGAATAATTCCGCATCTGTTTTTTTGAAAGCTTCAAATAGGCTCTGAGCCAGATCAACATTGGCAAAATAATAATCTTTTTCAGTTGCTGTGCCTTTATGGTCGTGTGCTTTTCCCACAAGATTAATGAAAATTTTGGTTTCTTCACTCAGGTTTTTCTCCCATTCAGAGTTTCGTAAAGAAATCTCCTGAACATCAAAATTCTGCTGTAAAGATTTTACTAAATTTTTGCCAATAAAGCCTGAACTTCCAAAAACGGCTATTTTCATAATTTATCTCAGTAGTTTTTTGTATAAGAAGGTTAAAATAGATTTGGGTAATATTCTGAGTGGTAATTTTACAATTCCCGATACTAAAAATTCCTTTCTATTAATATAATTTATTTCTCTTATTTTTGATAAAAATGCCAATTCTTTTTTTAGGTAAGACCAACCACTCCTCCTGCCAATCATATTATTTCCTATTCTAAAATGAAGCAGAGGTTCTGAAATATTTGCAATTTTAAATCCTTTATGTAACATTCTAACCCAAAGATAATAGTCCTCAAACAATGGCATATCTTGGTACGATCCAGCCTCAATAACAGCTTTCTTTCTAAACATCACAGTAGGATGATTCAGAGGATTTCTAAATTTAGAAAACTTCAATAAATCTTCAGAATTTACTGGCAAATTTCTAAACTGATTTAGGTCTCCAGGAATTAAATTAAATTCCTGTATCCCAGTACCTATAACACTAATAGAAGGATTTTTAATTAAAAACTCTATTTGTTTTTTAAATCGATCTTGATAGCAAATATCATCTGTATCCATTCTTGCTATAATATCATACAAAGCATGCTTAAGTCCAGCATTGAGAGCTTTTCCCAAACCCACATTAGCATCTAGGGAGACAATTGTAAATAAATCACTATATTTAGTACAATATATTTCTATACATTCATCCAACTCTTTTGTTAGTTTACCATCTTTGACAAGAATAATCTGACTAGGTTGGAGAGAATTATTTAGAATACTATCTAATGCTTTTTCTAAAAATTCAACTTTTTCTTTAAAATATACCGAAATCAAAACCGAAAAATCCATACCATTATATTTTAAAAATTAATCTCTTATAAATATCAAATAAAAATTCGGCTCTGTATAGTAATTTATACATCCAAGAATTTCTACTTACTCCTGAAACATTATTTGTATGTTGTCTATATAGCACAAATGATTCTTTTATAAATTTAATTTTTTCGGGGTGCTGATACGCCCATAAAATGCCAATCCAATTATCATGTAGTAGAAGTTTTTTTGGAAAAGGCAGTGCCTGTTTTAAGACTTCTTTTTTAAAGCACATACAACAGCCATGAAAAGGCATTTTTTTCATCATTTTATAAAAAGATATATCGATAGGATTTTCTTTCAAGAACTGTAATTCACTTACCTTACCTTCATTATCAATAATATCATAATTTGTAAAAAGAATATCGTATGTTTTTAGGTAATGTAAACATGTCTCAACCTTATTAGTCTTCCATATATCATCTTGATCAGCAAGAAAAATGATATCACCTTTAGCATATGACAACGCATTTTCAAAGTTTTTAGTGACAAGAAAATGCCTAGAATGCTTTCTATTATTGCTTTTAATATTCTGTTTTAAATGAATTCTATTATCATTTAAAGTTTTTATTATAGCTAATGTATTATCTGTGGAACCATCATCAGAAATAATGAGCTCATCATTTGAAGATAATTGATTCAGAATGGATACAACTTGTTCTTTAATGAACCTTTCTCCATTGTAGGTAGCCATACAAACACTAATCATCATTCAAAATTTTTTTAAATTTAGAAAATGCTTCTGCATTATCAAATTTTTTAATATGTTCATATCCTTTTTGGGCTATTGAATATCTGGTTTCGCTATTTTTAATTAATTCAATAATATTATCTGCCATACTTTTAATATCACCGGCTGGGCTAACTTTAGCGGTAGAATTATCTATTGCCATAGCTTGATATCCTTTGTTATCAGTACATACTATAGCACATCCACATTGCATAGCCTCACCTACGGTTAATCCCCAACCTTCTTCAATACTTGTTCCAACAAAAATGGCCGCATCATTGTAAAGCATTCTTAATTTTTCTTTTTCGGGAATTCTATAATAATTATATCCTGTAGGGAGATTTACTGGCTTCGGAAAAGTTCCAAATAAATTTACCTGTAATTCTGGTATTTCTTTTTTTACAAGGTCTAAAGATTTAAATCCATTTGCAACACCTTTATTGGGCGAAGTATGATAAAGCATTAAAACATTTGTATTTTGCCTGCTTTCCACAGGAACATCAAGATCAAAAACATTAAAATCAAATCCGTTTTCTACCAAATAAACTATTTCATTATTTTTTTTGATCAGTTCCATAAGCCATTCCGAAATAGTAACTTTTTTCATATTAAACTTCCATGTCTCATGAACCATATCATTCCCCCATTTCCAGTTTTCATAGCCCTGTATAAAATAGATTTTATCTGAATTTTTGCATTTGAATTCATTTAGATAATAAGCCGTTTCTATACTTGTACAAATATATTTATCTGCTTTTAAGATCCTCCGTTCTTCTAAATTCCAATTAAAATATAGTTTTATACTTCTATCAAGATCAAACCAGCCATAGGGTCTAAAATCACCAATTGTTTTAAAATAAATATACCTAGCTAGAGATTTTATTTTATTCTTAAAACTCTCTTTTCCAAAAAGACAACTTGAACCATATACTATAGAAACTTCATGTCCTTCCTTCACAAAATAATTCGCGTATTCATAGATAATTTTGTGCCCACCGATTGGCTTTTTGCCGTGTCCAGGCAATAAAAACATAATATGCATTAGTCTAAAAGTTTTCTATAATAAAACTCAATGATTTTAGTTCTTTCTTCAAAACTAGTTATTCCAAAAATAACATTATCATACTTGTTAAGTATAGGAGTATTTGTAAGTACTAATTTACTAACAAAAACTACTAATAAAAAATTAACAATCAGTATTCTATTGATCTTAATTCTGTTAAATAAATACATTAACGGAAATAATACACACAAGCTAAATGAAAACAATGCCGAAAATCTTGCTCTAAATACCAATACTTCTGAAAAATATAAGGTTGAAAAGCAGTACAAAAAAAATAGGTTTACAAAAATCAAATTATTTTCATTGATATTGATAATTTTTTTATAATTTTTAAAAACCCAATAGAGAGGAATTAATATATATAAAACCCCAAAAGTTATACCGGAAGATTCTGAAGTAATATAATGATCATTTTTTTTAGCAAACATTCCTCCAAGAAAGCCTGCCATTGCATTCGTAATAGTATTTAAATAATGGATCTGGAAAAAATAAATTATTAGTCCAATAATGGTAAATATAAAATATACTTTCTGATTATTTTTATGAATAAAAAAATAAAGCGGGAAATAAAAAATCGCAGAATTATGAAATGACAACCCCACAAGATTAATCAACATGAAAGGTAAAATTTTTCTTTCACTAATATATTTAATAGACAGCAGAAAAAGAAATATGGCTTTGATATTTCTAAGCATATTAATTTCTATTTCGCCACAGAATACAAAATATATAGTCAAAGCAAAAATAAAATATCCCTGACAATATCGTTTAATAAGTATTCTAAGTAAAAGAAGATCAACAAGAGAATTTACAAAGGAATAAAATATATAATTATCAGAAAATGTTTTAATAAGGGAAGTGAACACTAAAAAGCCAGGTTCGTAAGTAATGGTTTTGAATGTTTTTAGCGAGAGCTGGTTTATTGGAACTATATCTCTGTATAAATGTGTATAAGATATCCAGTCACTTGCTACATAACCTCTTAATCCGAAGAAAAGCAGAACTAAAATAAAGGCAAAGTTTCTTAGTTTATTTCTGGAGATAATCCTATCAATATTCTTTTGTTCTAAAATTGCACAGGCAAATAAAATTAAAAATATGAAGACGTAGGGAATACTATATTCTATACTGCTAAATTTCATCACATCATTTATTATTATAGAATTTCATTAAGTCAGGAAACAAAACAAATAAATGAGTAATAGTAAAAGACTTTATGGCTTTACCAAGAGAATAATGCCTTTTTAAAAATGAAAACCGCATAAACGGGTCATCTCCAAGTGGAGTATAGAGATTTTTAAACCTTTTTCTTAAAGAATTTTTTTTATCATAGCATGCTTCAATCTTTTCATGATCTTCACACTCTCCTACATAGTCTTTTGATAAAACAACTTCTAAATTCTGTTTTATTGCTCTTAATCCATAATCATAATCTCCAATTGCATGCCAGAATGTGCTATCCAGCATTCCGATTTTTTCATATACATATTCCGGAACAAAAACAAGATTACCATTCATCCATTCAATCTTTTGCAGAGTTCCATCCGGGTCCAAATTAACAGTTTGTCCTTTCAGTCTCCCTCCATAAGTTGTACGATTAGTTGCTGCAGATTTAAATGCTCCGCTTATAACTGCCTTATTATTTTTCTCTTCTGATTGGTTAATAAGACTAATCAATGAGTTTGGAAAAATATAACTATCATTATTAAGCCAAAAATATCCATCGTATTTTTTTTCTGATTTTTCAGCATACTTCCAGGAATTAATCATTCCTCTACACCAAAACAAGTCTCCTGTACCATCAAGTATTTTTACAGAAGGAAATAGCTTTCCAATAACTTCTTTTGTATTATCGGTTGAATGATCATCAGTTAAAATTATATCAAACTCACAATCCGGGCATAGAGCTATTGCCTCTTCAAGCTGTGAGAGACATTTTTTTGTAAAATCAATCCGATTAAAAACAGTTAACAATACTGCAAATTGTTTCATTTTAAAAAGTTTTTTAAATAAAAATTTTTAATCTTAAAAATAAGTAATTGTATAATATTATAGTTTTTGGTATATTCTTTCCCCGTAGACCCCGATATTCCTTCGATAATAACAGTTCTTTTCAAACCTAAAAAAGGGAAGCCTTTTTTATTCATATCCTTTATCTGTTCTGCAAGTAAATGTTCAAAATACATTCCTTTTGAATCATTAATATTTTCTTTTCTTTCTACAAAGGACTTCAAAAAATTATAATTACTTATAAAGAAATGAGAATATGCCTTATCTTTCTTCCACGTCATTTCAGCCATAATATAATTCTTATTCTCAACAGGAAGATCTTTAATGAGATTATTTAAGTTGATTACACATAACCTTCCTGTAATTTTAATGATATATGCTTTTTCATTTTTTAAAAAATAAGAATTTTGTAATGCATGTTCTATAATTAAAGCTTCACCATAACCTTTTCCTAAAGCTTTATCAAAATTATTGCCATCAAATGTCAGATATTCAATTCTTTCATTTTGTAAAAAAACAGGATCAATATTAAATAAAGTATTTTCAACTATTAAAATCTTATGATCAGTAGTATTTAAATAATAGGTAATTGCATTGTAATATTGTTTTATCCTTGTATTTTCATCATTAATCTTAGTAAAAGACATACCTGCCGGATTTACGCAACAAGTAAGAAGTATAATGATATCTTTTTTATGATTCATGTAGCAAGTTACTTTTCTTTATTGTAAATAACAATAAAATAAATATAATAATTTCTGTAAGTGTAGCACATATAACCGCTCCATTTTCTTTAAATATGATAACAAGAGGAGCAATAAAAGTTAAACTAAACACACAACCTATCATAACTATATTAAGCAGCTTCTTTTTCAAGCCAAATGTTATAAAAATGTTGATAGCAATAACACCATTAATTACAGAAAATAGAGGCAATAGTACCGAAAACCTTAACACTTCAGCTGATTTCATAAATTCTCCAGTTTTAAACATCAATGATATGATTAAATCAGAAAAATAAAAAATCCCAACTCCTAATACTAAACATATTACAGCAATTGCATAAACGATTTGATTTACAAATTGCAAACATTTTTTCTTCGAAGTATTATAGTAAACATTTACTCTCGGAAAAACAACTTGTGTAACGGAAGAAAGCAGTGCTATCAAAGCTCTTATAATTTTATCTGCTGCGGAATAAATTCCTACAGAAGTATTACCAGCAATTAAGCCTAAGATTATTGTATTAGTTGTTGTATAAAGATTACTAGAAAGACTGGTTGCAAAAATATGCCAGCTATTAGCAATTTGTTTTTTAACACTTTTAATGCTGGGCCTGATAAAGATTACTAATCTCAAGTAAAATAATAAAGCCAGACTTAAAATGGCAGATAAAAATGTTGATAAAACCTGAATTAACAGAGCTAAATTATAATCAGAAACTTTTTTCACCAACCAGAAAGTTATTAAACACATTACAACTCTTGGAATAGTATTAATAATTGTAATAAAGCCCATCTTTTCAGTTCCTTGAAAAAACCAAACAGGAAATAACACTGCAGATACTACATTAACAAAGCTTATAAAAAAAAGAGTACTATCTTCTCTAAATCTCCCAAACAGGAGTAATATTGCTCCAAAGACAATAAAACTGATAATAAGCAACAAGGACTTTGCAAACATTGTATTCCAAAATGTTTCACTTATTTTAATTTTATCTCCCAAAGCATCTGCAATTTCTTTTGTTGATGAAACATTAAAACCAAAATCGGTAAATAATGTAAAATATGCAACAAATGCTTGGGCAAACATAATTCGTCCAAAATTTTCTGATCCTAATACTGTTCCTAAGTACGGAAATAAAAAGAGAGGAATAATATAATTTGCAATTTGCAATACAAAAAGATACGAAAAATTTTTGCGAAGGACTTTATCAGAAAGAAGTTTCAATTTAATAAATAATTATTTAATACTCTTTAAATACCAGTTATAAATCTTATTAATTCCATCTGTAATTTCAATACGATTCTTCCATCCTAATGAATTTAACTTTGATACATCAACCAGTTTTCTCATTGTTCCATCTGGTTTAGAAGCATCAAAAAGAATATTTCCCGAAAATCCTATTTCCTTAGCAATCAGGTAAGATAGATCTTTTATTGACAAATCTTTCCCGGTTCCAATATTGATATGGGTGTTTCTTATCTCTTTTTTATTGGAAATAAGATCTGCAAAGTCTATATTTTCCATTAAGAAAATACAGGCATCTGCCATATCTTCACTCCATAAAAACTCCCTCATAGGTTTACCTGTTCCCCACAATTCTACTCTGTCTTTAAATATCCCGTATTTTGACAACGTTTTTTCTATCGTCTCATTAGTGTCGGCTCCTGAAACAGACTCTACAGGTCTTTTATGTAAATCATTCCGAACGGCATCCCAATCGTCATTCATTAATGAATTAGCTAAATAAATTTTCCTGATCATTGCTGGTAAAACATGGCTTTTTTCCAGATCAAAATTATCATTAGGACCATACAGATTAGTAGGCATTACCGAAATAAAGTTCGTTCCATATTGGATGTTAAAGCTTTCACATAACTTTATTCCAGCTATTTTAGCAATAGCATAAGGCTCGTTAGTATACTCTAATACATCTGTAAGAAGTTCATTTTCATCAATAGGCTGATGGGCTTCTTTAGGATAAATACATGTACTTCCTAAAAAAAGAAGCTTTTTTACGTTATGTTTATATGACTGGTAAATTACATTCTGCTGAATCTGGAGGTTATTGTATATAAAATCCGCCCTGTAAGTATTATTTGCCATAATTCCTCCCACATACGCAGCTGCCAAAAATACATATTCAGGTTTTTCTTCTTCAAAGAATTTTTGTGTAGCTTCTGCATCCATCAGATTGAGTTCTTTGGAAGTTCTCCCGATCAGATTTGTAAATCCATTTTCAGAAAGCTGTTTCCAAATTGCAGAGCCTACTAATCCTTTATGCCCTGCTATATATATCTTACTATCCTTTTTCATTAAATACTAACGTTTTTTTACATATTCCAGGTCATGTTTTACCATAATTTCTACCAATTCATCAAATGATGTCTGTGTTGGATTCCATCCTAACAGTGTTTTAGCTTTTGTAGGATCACCTAAAAGCTGTTCAACTTCTGCGGGTCTGAAATATTTTGGATCAACTTCAACCAAGATCCTGCCCGATTCCGCATCTATTCCTTTTTCATCAATATCTGTCCCCTCCCAGCGAATTTCTATATTTGCCACTTTAAAAGCTTTTGTAATAAACTCACGCACCGTATGCATTTCACCTGTAGCAATTACAAAATCTTCGGCCTTATCATGTTGAAGCATAAGCCACATACATTCTACATAATCTTTTGCATATCCCCAGTCTCTTAAAGAGTCTAGATTTCCCATATAAAGTTTTTCCTGAAGCCCCTGTACAATCCTTGCTACAGCCAATGTAACTTTTCTGGTCACGAAGTTTTCTCCCCTCCTTTCACTTTCGTGATTAAATAATATTCCGTTTACGGCAAACATATCATATGATTCTCTATAATTCTTGGTAATCCAAAAACCATATTGTTTTGCTACTCCGTAAGGGCTCCTTGGATAGAATGGTGTAGTTTCTTTTTGAGGAACTTCCTGAACAAGACCAAATAATTCAGATGTTGAAGCTTGGTATATTTTAGTTTTCTTCTCCATTCCTAAAATTCTTATGGCTTCTAATAATCTCAATGTTCCAACAGCGTCTGTTTCGGCTGTATATTCAGGTACATCAAAACTAACTTTTACGTGACTTTGAGCAGCCAAATTATATATTTCATCAGGCTGGGTAAGTTGTATGATTCTCATTAATGAACTAGAGTCTGTCATATCACCATAATGAAGGTTTACCAGCCTTGCCTGATGCATATCCCTCACCCATTCATCAAAATAAAGATGTTCTATTCTGTCTGTATTAAAAGATGATGAACGACGAATAATTCCATGAACTTCATATCCTTTTTCAATTAAAAATTCAGCCAAAAAAGATCCGTCCTGTCCTGTAATTCCTGTGATTAATGCTACTTTTCCCATATTTGTATTCTAATTCCTTTTATATTTGTTTCTGATATTATTATAAATCATAATTTATGTAGGTCTATTCTAAAAATTATGTTAGTGTAGATCCTGATTTTTCTAAATTTTCATATATATACTTAACATCCTGAGAGTTTTCTTTATTTAAAACCAATATTACATCTCTAGTATCTATAAGTATTGAATTTTTCATTCCTATAAACTGGGCAAACTTTTTTTCGTCCCCGATATACATATTTCCGTGCTCATCAACCGGGTGTCCATTTCTTAGAAGATAATCATATAATGAATCAAAAGCCCCTAAATCTGACCAAAAAAAGTCTGATTTAACCATTTTGATTTTTTTACTTTTTTCCATAACGGCATAGTCTATACTTTTGGAAGGAATTACTTTCATTAATTCTTCTGATATAGATGCATCTTCATTTCTATTTTCCCAAGCAGTTTTAGCCGTTTTGAATATTTCAGGATCATGAAGAAGCAATTCATCAAGCATGACACCTGCTTTAAAACAAAACATTCCACTGTTCCACATAAATTTTCCGCTTTTGACAAATTCAATAGCAGTTTCTCTGTTGGGTTTTTCCCGAAATCTTAATACTTCTCTTCCTTCATATTCAATATAACCATATCCCGTTTCAGGCTTGTCTGGATTAATTCCAAAGGTTGCAATGTATCCTTCTTTTGCAAGGCTTAAAGATTCATTGACAGCTTTCTCATAAAAGCTGTCTCCGTCTATTATATGATCTGAAGGAGTCACTAATAAGATATCTTCTCTATCGGCAGCAAAACACGCTAGAGCAATTGCGGCGGCAGTATTTCTTGGTAATGGTTCTGTAATGGACAAAACGGGTTTATCCATGTCTTTCAACCATTTTTCTCCAATTTTAGAATTTTCAGAATTTGATATAACAATTAAGCTTTCAACAAATCTCTTATTTCTATTAATTGTCAGACTGAACAAAGAATCTCCTTGAAAGATTTCAAGATATTGCTTAGGATTATGTTTTCTAGATAATGGCCACAATCTGGACCCCACCCCTCCACTTAAAATGACATTTTTTATGGACATTCTTTATTTATTAAGTATTTTTTGCCACCATTTTTTTTCTTCTACAGTATATCCGTAACCATATTTATTACCATAGCCAAAATAATCTTTACTAACATCATTTAGAACAAATCCTGTATTCTTAATTTTCTGAGAATCTATATTTCTATTGGCAAAATCAATCAATGTTTTTTCGGTATATTGGGATCTTGTTACATAGAGTGTGGCATCTGCCAGCTCTGCAAAAAGTAATGTATCTGTAACCAACATTAAAGGTGCTGTATCTAAAATAATATAGTCATATTTATGTTTTAGTTCCTCAATTAATACTTCATATCTTCCGTTGGTAAGAAGCTCTGTAGGGTTTGGAGGAATACTTCCTGAATATATTACATCCAAATAAGGATTAAATGTTGAAACATGAATAATTTCTTCAAGTTTAGTTTTATCAGAATATAAATACTCTGTAAGACCTGAAAGCCCCTTTCTAGCTTTATTATATCTCTGAAGTTGAGGATTTCGTATATCAGATCCAATAATAATAACTTTTTTACTAGGAGTTGCTAATGTAAGGGCCAGATTTACGGAAACAAAAGTTTTCCCTTCTCCCTTCACTGTTGAAGTAACAAACACAACTTTTGCTTCTTTTTTCTTTGGTAGCATAAAATTCATATTTGTAATAAGAATTCTAAATGCTTCTGCCAAAGGAGAAATATCATTAACTTTCACCAATTCATCCTGTCCTTTGTTTAAACTTGGAATCTCACCAATTATTGGCTTACCATGTGATAATTTTTCCAAGTCATGTTTAGATTTTACTTTATTGTTAATTAATTCTTTTATATATATATAAATGATAGGCGATACGATTCCCATCAACAAAGCAGCCATTAAAAAAACTAATTTTTTAGGAGCCACAGGTTTGGGAGATGCATATGCATAATCTACAATTCTTGCTTTATCTGCTGTTACTGCAAGGGATATTGCTGTTTCTTCTCTTTTTTGTAATAAAATTAAATATAAACTTTCTTTGATCTGCTGCTGTCTTTCTATATCTCTGAATAATTTCTCCTGTTCCGGAATCTTAGAAATCTTGGAAGAAACTTTTTGTTGCTCAGCCAGATACTGATTTTTCGCAAGCTGCAAACCTGTGCCATTTTTTCTAAGACTTTCAACAACAGAAGCTCTCAAAGAATTGATTTGTTTATTAAGATCAATTACTATCGGGTTTTGAGGAGTTGCGCTTTCCAGTAATCTGTTTCTCTCCAGTACTAGTTGATTGTAAGAACTTATACTTCTAACTGCTTCATCATTTTGCAATCCAACATTTGTAGGAAGCACTTCGCTATTCCCTTGTTTAGACATATAGCCTATTAAAGCATTTGTGAGATCAAGTTGAGCATCAACTTCTATTTGTTTTGAACGAGCTTCTGCTGAACTTTCTAAACCAATTTTAGCTTCAGTTACCAGATCTGTAATTTGATTTGAAGATTTAAATCGTTCTTTTTTATTTTCAACTTCACCTAAATCATTAGCAATGATATTTATTCTTTCATCTATAAAATCTCTCGTACTTGCAGATTCAGAATTTTTATCTTTAATAGCATCATTGTTATATACGGTTACAAGTTTATTTAAAATATCTTTTGCCTTATCTGTATTTGGATAATTTAATGAAAGTACAATAACCGTTGCATCTTTATCTGCAAGACCAACATTCAATATTTTTTGTACTCCATTTACAGCACCTTCTAATGTAGAATAAGTAAAATTTAAGTTTGATAGTTCTCCTGCTTTATCTTTATTAAATTTAGGATTTTTTAAAAACATGATATTCGCATAAGGCAAATTTACAGTCTTGCCAAACGATGTTTGAATATCTTTTGGTAGTTCTTCAGATGATAAAGTAAGTATGTTATTTGAAATTTTAATAAAAACAGGTTCTTTTGGTAAATCGGCAAGTGGTTTTTCGTTGATAACCTTTATAATGAAGGGACTTGTATCTTTGTATAGTTCTCTTGATGAAAAGCCTTCTCCCTCATGGATTGTTGTGTATAGGCCAAGAGAAGTAACAACATCTGTCATTAGCTTTTTTGACTTGAAAATTTCAATTTCATTTTCAATACTGTTTGTACCCATACCCCCAATTCCAGATAAGTCCTGTAATACGCCAAAATCACCACCGACAGTAGGAGTTTTTTTAGCATCTTTAATCAAAACAGATGATTGAATGCTATATACTGGTGTAACAAATTTTAAATAAAAGTAAACTAATATTAAAGCTATTACTGGCATAATAACAAACCATATCCAATTTCTTAAATACGGTTTAATTATTTCTAAAAAATTGATTTCATTTTCTGATTCCTCAACGACTGGACTATTCATTATTTAATTTTAAATTACAGTATCGATTGATTTTAAACTTTTGCTATTAATTTTTTTGTGTTTTATAATCTGGCATCCACCAAGTTTCTGTCTAAACATGCTTTTGCATCAAAAATAATTGCATTCTCTTTTTTCATATTCTTTATATCCATTGTCAAAAACTCATTATGAGCAACTGCAATGATAATAGAGTCATATTTTTTACTGGAAGGCTTTTCATTTAGAATTACAACTCCATATTCATGTTGTACTTCTTCTTTATTCGCCCAAGGATCAAAGATGTCAACCTCAATTCCATATTCTTTTAATTCTTTGTAAATATCTATAACTTTAGTATTTCTTACATCTGGGCAGTTTTCTTTAAATGTTACTCCCAAAATCAAAGCCTCAGAATTTTTTATCATATTTCCTTTAGCTATAAGAAGTTTAACTACTTTAGATGCAATAAATTTTGCTATAGAATCATTTACTCTACGCCCAGATAAAATAACATCGGGATGATATCCTAACTGTTCTGCCTTATGTGCTAGATAATACGGATCTACTGAGATACAATGACCTCCTACTAGCCCTGGCTTGTACTTTAAAAAATTATATTTGGTTCCTGCTGCTTCCAAAACATCATTAGTATCAATTCCTATTCGATCAAAGATGAGAGCTAGTTCATTGACAAATGATATGTTAACATCCCTTTGGGCATTTTCAATTGCTTTAGAAGCTTCTGCAACCTTAATACTTGGGGCTTTATGGGTGCCCGCCGTTATGATTTTTTTATATAAATTATCTACTTCGATTGCTATTTCGTCCGTTGAGCCCGATGTAACTTTTTTTATACTTGTTAATGTATTTATTTTATCTCCCGGATTAATTCTTTCAGGGGAATATCCTACATAAAAGTCTTTATTAAATTGCAATCCTGAGTATTTTTCTAATATAGGAACACATTCTTCTTCGGTACATCCTGGAAAAACGGTAGACTCATATATTATTATATCATCTTTTTTGATGATCTCACCAAGCATTTTAGAGGCATATATTAAAGGCTTTAGATCAGGAGAATTATATTTATCTATAGGTGTGGGAACTGTAACTATAAATATATTGCAGTCTAAAATTTCTTTCAGATCATCGACAGCCTTATATCCTATCTTTCCTTGGGATTCTTTATAATTGTTTAAAGCAGATTTTAGTTTTGCCTCATCAGATTCCAATGTGACATCCCTTCCTTCATTCAATTGAGATATTCTAACAGAATTCACATCAAACCCTAAAACAGGGAAATAATTCGAAAACTCTAGAGATAGCGGTAAACCAACATAACCCTGCCCGATTACTGCTATTCTATATGATTTAATTTCATTCATTTTTAGTATTTTTTTTGCAACCAGAAAGAATTTAATTATGGAACTGTTATTTTTTAATTAAACTCACAATGACAGCCGCTGCAGTAATAGCAATTGAAGCTGCAGTTAAATATAATCCTGTATTAGGATTTTGTTTAGACATCGCATCTTTAGTGTTATTTGCAGAAACTATAATAGCGTCTCCCTGTTTTAAGTTATAATATGGAGAATTAATAAGGTTAGCATCTCTTAAGTTTACTTTACCATGAGTTATCTGGCCGTTTTCTGTTCGGATTACCAAGATATCCTCTCTTTTTCCATACATAGTAAGATCTCCAGCTAAACCTAGCGCATTCCAAATAGTACCTTGTCCATTAGAAATTACATAATCTCCCTGCTTATTTACTTCTCCAAGAATTGTAATTTTAAAATTAGCAAGTCTTAGGTTAACAGTGGGATTAATGATGTATTGTGTCATCTTATTTCTCAGTTCATCTTTGAACTCTACTAATGTTTTGTTTGAGGTATTAAGTTTCCCAAGTATAGGAAAATCTATATCTCCATTAGCATCCACAACATAAGTAGGACCTGTAATAGAAGCAACGCCCTGGTTAGGAGTATTCCCTCCTGCAAATGCATTAGTCTGAACAATTTCAGATGAAGAATAGTTTTGGTTAAAAGGCTTTACAACATCCATATCTTTTGCAGTCACCAATATTACCAACTGATCTCCCGTTTGAATTGTATTATTCAGATTTTTTGAAGATGCTTCAAGAGCTATCTTCTCAATATTTTGCATATAGTTAAGGTCATTTTTTGCGTTAGGATTTGTCTTGCATGAAACTAACCAAAATGCGACCAATACAACCAATATCTTACTTTTCATATCTTAAAATTGTACAAATATACATTTATATTTTTATTTATCTAAAATCTCATAGATCGAGTTATTGCTCCTAAATTCAGGCACAATTGATTTCAAAATCTTAACAACTTCTACCTTATCTTTCATTACGGAAGCCTCTGTAATCAGGTTGATCAAACTCTCAATTTCCATAAACTCCATCGTCGGATCTTTAGAGATCATGATTTTTTCATTATGAGTAGGAAGTGTTTTTGCATTATCGCTCAACAGCTCTTCGTAGAGCTTCTCTCCTGGTCTCAATCCTGTATAAATAATCTTAATATCAATATTAGGTTCAAATCCCGAAAGTTTGATCATTCTTCTTGCCAGATCAAGGATTTTTACAGGCTCTCCCATATCAAAAACAAAGATTTCTCCACCCTGCCCCATTGTCCCGGCTTGCAGTACAAGTTCGCAGGCTTCCGGAATCGTCATGAAATATCTCACAATGTCCGGATGGGTAATGGTAACCGGACCGCCAGCTTCAATCTGCCTTTTAAAGTGCGGGATAACGGATCCGTTCGATCCTAAAACATTACCAAATCTCGTTGTAATAAACTTGGTTATATTACCGTCAACATGCTGTAAAGACTGAACAAATAATTCAGCAGCTCTCTTGGAAGCCCCCATTACATTGGTAGGATTCACAGCTTTATCTGTAGAGATCATTACAAACCGGTTGACCTTGTAGCGGCTAGACAACACCGCAATATTTTTTGATCCTAAAACATTGACACGTATTGCTTCATTAGGGTTTTCCTCAACCAAAGGAACATGCTTATATGCAGCAGCATGATATACCATTGAGAAATTATAGGTCTGGAATAAAGGTTCAACTCTGTGAATATTAGAAACATCAGCCAAAACAAACTTGAATCTGATGTGAGGAAATTTCTCTTTCATCTCCAGCTCAATGTCATACAATGGAGTTTCTGCCTGATCTAAAACAACAATTAAAGCAGGGTTGAACTGAGCAACCTGTCTGACAATTTCACTTCCGATAGAACCAGCTCCACCGGTTACCAGTACATTCTTATTAAAATGTCTGCTTTTTACCTCTTCATTTTCTATCTTAATAGGCTTTCTGTTAAGAAGATCCTCAATCTGAAGATTCCTGATGGATCCCCCCAGGTCACTGTCTCTTAATTTCTGTACAGAAGGAGCTTTGAATATATTCAGGTCTTTTTCTAAAAATAAATTCACCCAGGAATTCATTTCGTCTTTAGACATCATTTCTTTAACAATAATAACACCATCAATGATAAGATCTTCTTTTGTTGCTTCTTCTATTTTCCTTTTTTCGTAGATAGGTTTTCCTAATAACGAAGCTCTTTTCGAATCTGTCCTTTGAGTTAAAAATCCTACAACCTGATAAGGCAGACTTGGATTATCAAGAATAGCACGTGCTATAGCAATAGACTGTTCATCAATACCCAGTACCAAAATTCTTTTTTTCAGGGTACTTCTCCTGTATTCTCTTACAATATGAAAAAACTCTTTCACATAAAGCCTGAACAGAAAAAGTCCCATAAAGGAGATGATAAAATATAGGACAAGAAAAGGGGTTAAAATAAATTTCCCTCCTGTTACCCAGAAGTAAATAAGATTTACTACGCCTATAACTGTCATTGTACAAAAACAGGAAATCAGCAGTTTGAAAAGATCAATAAAGGTGGAGTGCCTTATAATCCCTGCATAGGTCTTGAAAAAATACATAAACATAGTATTCACCACAATAATAAAGGTAAAAACTATACTTTTATCTTCGTGATAAATAAATTCTTTCTGAGTAATTTTTTCTATAGTATAAGTAGAAAGGAATAGAGATATAACCAAAATGATAATATCTATTACAAGTATTATCCATCTGGGAAGATATCTTACATCAGAGAGATTGACAACATTGTCTCCTCCAAATACTTTTTTCCTAAAAGAGTTGTACATTGTCTGTATTTGTGTTCATATTTAAAACGGCTAAAACCAATTTTTAATTAATATTAATTCTTGAGATGGATACAAAATTAAAATAAAATCCCATCTTTATTTAATTTTATGGTATAAATTTAGGGAATTTCACATCCTAAGGATTTCAGCTATTCTTTCCTTGTCATCGTCCGTTAAATTAGTCCCCGATGGCAGGCACAATCCATGGTCAAAAAGTGTACCAGAAAGATTATTTCCAAAAAACTGATATTGTTTATACAACGGCTGAAGATGCATGGGTTTCCATAGATATCTGGTTTCTATATTATTCTGAGAAAATAGTTTCCTCAATTTTTCTTTTGAAAGATTATTTTTGAGAATAACCGTATTGAGCCAGTAGTTAGAAAAAAAATCACCATTTGGTGCAGAAAAAAGTTCAATATTTTCATGATCTTTAAGACAGATCTGATAAAAATCATGATTTTCTCTCCGTCCTGTGATCTTATTTCCCAGTGTTTCCAGCTGTCCGCGGCCTATTCCTGCTGTAATATTATCCATCCGATAATTATAGCCTATCTCAGAATGACAGTAATAATCTTCATCATCTTTGGCCTGTGTTGCCAGAAAAAGAGCTTTCTTTTTATCAGCTTCATTTCTCGAAATCAGAATTCCCCCGCCTGCCGTGGTAATAATTTTATTTCCGTTAAAGCTGATGACTGAAAGATCTCCGAAAGTTCCACACAACTGTCCTTTATAGCTGCTTCCCAGGGCTTCTGCACTATCTTCAATCAATGGGATTTCATATTTCCGCGAGATGCTGAGTATTTCGTCTGCTTTGAAGGGCATTCCATATAAAGAAACAACAATAATGGCTTTAGGCTTTTTTCCTTTCTGAATACAGAATTTAACAGCTTCTTCCAGTGCATCAGGGCACATATTCCAGGTATCTTCTTCACTATCTACAAATACGGGAACAGCATTTAAATAAAGTACAGGATTAGCAGAAGCTACAAAAGTGAACGACTGGCAGATTACGAAATCCCCTTCTTGAACATTCAGTAATCTCAGGGCAAGGTGAATGGCTGCCGTTCCGGATGATAAAGCTGTAACATGGGAAGTGCCTCCTAAATAATGCTCAAGACTGTTTTCAAATTCATCTATATTTGAGCCGTATTGGGAAATCCAGTTGGTATCAAATGCGTGTTGTATATATTGAAGCTCATTCCCTCCCATATGTGGTGGTGAAAGCCAAATCTTCTGTTTTTCCAATATCTATTTATGTTTCTCCAAAAGTATCATTTATTTTTTCATATTCAAAGCCTCTGCTCATCAAATATTTTATAGTTTTTACTTTTTTTTGATATTCTTTCAAGCCTTTCTGTTTAGAAGAATAATTTTCGTAAATTTTCCTGATCATTTTTTCATAATCATCTTCATCAATCTCATCAAAACAGCTATTGATAAGTCTTTCGGAAATCTGTTTCTGCTTCAGATTCATCCTGATCTTATTTCTCCCCCAATGTTTGATATAGAATTTACCCCTGATATAGCTCCGTGTAAAGCGTTCTTCATTCAGAAAGTTCTCCTTCAGAAGATAGAGCATAATTTCTTCCCTGGCTTCATCAATCAGTAAAAACTCTTTCATTTTCTGTTCTACCTCGGCATGGCATCGGTCCTGGTAAACACAATAATTTACCACCTTCTGCCTGATTTCCTCAAATGTGAAAGATTTCTTCTCCATAATCAATGAAAAAAGAATGGACAGGTGCCCATTCTTTATTTTGTATTTTCCGCTAACAATTAATAGTTGAACAGTGCTTTTCCTTCCATCAGTTCATTTACTTTTTTTCTGACAGATGCAAGAACTTCTTCGTTTTTGATATTGTCTACGACATCGGAGATCAGTCCTGCAATAGTATCCATATCATTTTCTTTAAGGCCTCTTGTAGTAATAGCAGCCGTTCCTAATCTGATACCAGATGTAGTGAATGGTGACTTATCATCAAAAGGAACCATATTTTTATTACATGTAATATCAGCAAGAACTAAGGCTTTTTCAGTCTCTTTACCATTTACGCCTTTATTTCTAAGGTCTACCAGCATTAAATGGTTATCTGTACCTCCGCTTACAATATCAAATCCTCTGTCGATCATTGCTTTTGAAAGCGCCTGAGCATTTGCTTTAACTTGTTTAGCATAGGTTTCAAATTGTCCGTCTAATGCTTCACCAAAAGCTACTGCTTTACCGGCAATAACGTGCTCCAGCGGACCTCCCTGAATTCCTGGGAAAACGGCTCCGTCCAATACCTGGCTCATCATTTTGGTTTCTCCTTTCGGGGTTCTATGACCGTATGTATTTTCGAAATCTTTCCCCATCATAATCATTCCTCCTCTAGGACCTCTTAAAGTCTTGTGCGTTGTTGTTGTTACCACGTGGCAGTGCTCAAACGGAGAGTTCAACAGCCCTTTGGCTACTAAACCTGCAGGGTGAGCAATATCCGCCCAAAGTGTTGCCCCGATTTCATCAGCAATTTCTCTGAATTTAGCATAATCCAGATCTCTTGAATACGCTGAGAAACCAGCGATAAGCATTTTTGGTCTTTCTCTGAGAGCTACTTCTCTCATCTGGTTATAATCTATAAGGCCGGTTTCTCTTTCTACTCCATAAGACACTACCTGATACTGGATTCCTGAAAAGTTAACTCCTGAACCGTGGGTAAGGTGTCCTCCCATAGAAAGATCCATTCCCATGATTTTATCTCCTGGTTTCAAAACAGCAAGATAAATGGCAGCATTAGCCTGAGAACCGGAATGCGGCTGAACATTCACATAGTCCACACCGAAAAGTTCCTTGGCTCTGTTGATTGCCAACGTTTCAACCTCATCTACCACTTCACAGCCCCCGTAATATCTTTTACCCGGGTACCCTTCAGCATATTTGTTTGTCAGTACGCTTCCCATTGCTTTCATCACGTTTTCAGAAACAAAGTTTTCTGACGCAATAAGTTCTAATCCATGGGATTGTCTTTGTCTTTCTTTTTCAATCAGGTCGAAAATAATATCCATTATACTTTTAGTTTTTGAAATTTTCCACCCCAAATGTACGGAATTTCCGTTGAGATTTCAACAGTGGGAAAAATGATTTTTGAAAGCTTAGCAGCCGAGGGTGACAGCATAAATTCACCGGTAAAGTCTTTCAGAATATTTCATTTAAAATTGTTCTTCCGCCAATTCTTTGTTCACTACTGCTCCGGTAAAATTCCCTTGAGCAATCGCATTAGCTACGGATCTCATCATGGTTATATTATCTCCGCAGGCAAAAAGTCCGGGGATGTTGGTTTTCTGCATAAAATCAACTTTAATAAAGCCCTGTTCCGTCAGCTCACAGCCTAATTCTGAAGTATCAACGTTTTGTATAAAAGGTATTTTAGCATACAGAGCATTCAGGGAAATCTCTTTTCCTGTTTTAAAAATCACCTTTCTGATATGTCCGTTTTCATGTTCAATACTTTCAACCTGATCTTCAATTAACGAAATCTTATTCCCGGCTAGTTTTTCCTTTTGCTCTTCGGAAAGAGCAGATCTTCCATTGGTCAATAGAGAAAGGTTTTTCGTAAGATTGTATACCACTTTTGTGAAATCATAAGCCATATCTGCGTCCGAAAGAATTCCGGTGGTTTCATTTCTCACTTCATACCCGTGACAATATGGACAGTGCAGAACAGAAATTCCCCAACACTCTGCAAATCCGGGAATATCCGGCATCACATCTTTTACACCCGATGCAAGAATCAGTTTCTTAGCATGAAAACTGTTGCCATCCTGATTCTCAACGGCAAACTCATCATTTTTACTGATCTTGGTTACGGTACCTTCATGAAATTTCACGGTATTATATTTTTCAACCTGCTCTCTGGCCAATGTTGCTATTTCTTTTGGTGCCTTACCGTCATGAGTGATGAAGTTGTGCGAATGTGGTGTCTGCCTGTTGCAGGGTTTACCGTTATCTATGATCAGTACGTTTCTCAGTGATCTTCCCAGTGCCATTCCTGCTGATAATCCAGCATAGCTTCCGCCAATAATGATGACATCAAAGTCTTTATTTTCCATTATAATTAAGTTTGAATGATGATTTAAGTATCTGTTTGTCTGTACAAAGTTAAATCAAAATCCCATTATTGCAACACAGTCGCAATAATATTTTATATCTTTGCCTTATGAATAAGCGGAATACCAAAACAAAACAACTGATCCTGAATTCATTAAAAGATTCAAAATCAGCGGTAAGCCATGATATTTTACAGAAAGAGCTGGGAAATGAGATAGATAGGGCTACCATCTACAGAATTTTGAATAGTTTCTGTGATGACGGAATTGTGCATAAAGTAGTGAGTGATGACGGGAAGTCCTATTTTGCACCCTGTCGTGGATGCTCCGGAAAGCACCATAAACACAGTCATTTTCACTTCAGATGCCTTCAATGCGGAACAATAGAATGTATGCCGGAAGAAGTGGATATTACCATGCCGGAAGGTTATCAGCCTGTGAATTTTAATGGGATTATTTCAGGTTACTGCCCGGAATGTTCTTTATTAAGATAATCCTTACGTCTGGGTTTATTGTTTTTAAACCATTAAGAGCCATTTAAGTTTTAAGATTAATTAAGGAAAAAATCAAAGATTTTCTTGATAAGCTTTATGCTTTAAAGAAAAACAGAAGACAGACTTAAACTTTACTATATTTTCAGAAGTTATTTACCCTCCACCTTTTTAATACTCTCCTTTTACTTCATCTATTTCTTCCTGCAGTCTTGGCCTGATATCTATTTTTGCATTTTTAAAACTGAAGATCATCGCTCCTTTTTCTCTTGCAAACGGATTGATAATAGAATCTGCCTTTTTGGAAGTTTCAAAGTAAGGGCCGGTCTCTTTCAGTTCATCATTATCTGAGAATGGATCTTTGATTCTGATCAGATGATCATACCGCTTACTCAGATCAAACCAATTAACATAATCCGCATTAAAAGAAACTGCCTCTATTTTCTGTTTTGAATAATAATTAATAGCTCCAGCCTGTCCGTAATTATCGCAAAGAACCAAGGTTTTCCCGGATTTCGACAATACTGCATATTCTTTATCTGTTTTCTCTGCAAGTTCCTTCCAGCCCTGCATATCGGCAAAATCCTGAGGCAGCGGATGATCTTTTCCGTCTTCCCAACGGAGAAGCCCTAGCTTTTTATATTGATCAGGGTGATGAATGATATATTCCGGGCTTTTATTGGGAAAAGCTACTTGATACAAAGGGATAAATAACAAAACAGGAATCAGTATGCTGACAGGCTTTAGTATCTTTTTCCAGCCATCCGCCAAAAGATAAGCGAGATACACTGAGCCCAATGCGATGAATACCGGATAAAGTCCAGCCGCATAATAATCCTTTGCTCTGAAAAACAGGAACAGCCCGATTGTGAATGCATACGCCCAAAAGAAGAATCTAAATTTTTCAAATGGCTTATAAAACAGTAAAGCATACAATCCGGCGAAAATTATAAAAACAGCACCTATGAAAAAAAGCATCTGGGATTTTAAAAACTCAAAGCGGCTAACATTTACCAGCTGAGTTTCTGAAAGTTCCTTCATATGATGAACCACGGGAAAGTTATTATGATATTGCCACAGCAGATTGGGAAAAATGATAACAAGAGCCAGCAATGCGGCTCCGTAAAGATGGGGCTGAAGAAATAGGGCTCTCTGTTTCGTCAGCAGTAAAGCCGGAATAATCCCCAATACAGAAAAGACGATATTATATTTATTCAGAAAACCGATTCCGAAGATCACTGCGCCAATGTATAACCATTTTACTTTTTCAGAATTAAAATACCGGATCAGGACGTAGTAAAGCATCGTCCACAACAACACTTCCAGAGAGGTGGGCTGAAAAAGCATATTCATCCGAAGAAATACAGAAAACAAAACTCCCGTTGACGCCAGTACTTTGGCATATAGATTTCCCTGCAATTCTTCGACAATTTTCCACACAACAGCAATTGTGAAAGCACCTAGTAAAGCAGGAAAAAATTTAACCCAGAAGACAGATCCTCCCAACATTTTGATGAGCCAGGCCAACCAGGAGTTCACAGGAGGAACGGAAACATATCCCCATGCCAGATGATTCCCCTGGTCGAGGTGCAGATATTCATCCCGGTGCAGTTCATATTCAGGGCTGATTAATATATACTGCAGTATGAATTTACCAATGATAAAGAAAAAGAGGATAAGGTAATTTTTCTTCATGAAGGTTTGTTTTAAAATATTTCAAATCTCTGAAGGTTCATTTCTGCCTTTACCTCAGAGATCTTTTCACTCCAATACTTAACCGCATCCAGTTTATCAGGACATTCTTCAATCGTTCTGTTCTGACATGTGGTCATCTGTTGTTGGTATTCACTCAGGATATTCCTTAAATACTGTTCGTAATCTTTCGGATTCTTTGGAATATAGCCAATCCCGTAACAACCGCAGGTATTAAATACTTTTCCTGTTCTGAAAAGACCTTCTATAATTTCCCATTCTTTGACCGCCGTTTTTTTAGGAGCTTTAAACTCCCACCCAAGATGTGCCATGATGCTACCACATTCCGGGCATTTTACAGGTCTTGATTCTATTTCCTTCATCAGTAAATCCAGCTCTTCTTTATTAGCTTTCATAAAAAGATGTCCGATTTTTCTCACACTGCCGTCAGGAGCATGATATACGTTTTCTTTTTTTATTCTTAAAAAAATGTCATGAGAATTCTGCTGTTTAAATGATTTTCTGCATTTAAAGCAAGCATAGTGAATTTTATAGCCCTTTCCCGCGTATCTGCACATGGTTTTAATTTGAACTCAAATATATTAATTAGTTTTCAGAAAAACAGCGGCTTAAGAGCGGTTGTATAGTTCTTTTCAATAAAAAATCCTGAGAAAGTTTCCCAGGATTTCATCATGGAAATCTATAATGATTGTTTATTATTTTTTCTTCTCTTTAAGCTCTTCTTTGTCTTTATCAGAAGGGTTCCATACTTTCACTTCGGCATTTTTATCAATTCCGGAAAGGATCTGTACATTGATTCCGTCGCTGGCTCCCAGTTTCACATATACTTTTTTGAACTTACCGTCTTTCTGCTTCACTTCTACAAAAGGAGAATCCTTCCCTTTGACTTTCTCATACTGAACAAGAGATTCGTCCAATAAAAGAGCATTCTTCTCAGATTTCAATACAATTTCTCCGTTAGCAGAGAAACCGGCTCTGATGTACTCGTTATTAGGATTTCTTACATCTCCTTCTACCGGGAATTTGATGGTTCCGCTGTTGTCTTTTCCTTTTGGAGCAATCATGGTAAGTTTACCCGGAAACGTTTTGTTCTGCAATGCACCAATCACGATTTTCATATCCATTCCCTGCTTTAGTTTCCCAGCCTGAGCTTCATCTATATCTCCCTGGAAGATCAGTGAATTCAGATCTGCAATGGAACAGATGGTAGTACCTGCGTTGAATGAGTTAGCCTCAATTACCTGGCTTCCTACTTTTACAGGAACTTCAAGCACGGTTCCTGAAGCTTTGGAACGGATCTGCGTAGTTGCCAATCCCTGAAGTTCAGGAGTTGCTCCTGTTTTTACAATCTGTAGTCTTTTTTCAGCCGTTACAAGCTGCTGTTGAGCATTTTTAAGGGTCTGCTGCTGAGAATAAAGCTGCTGCTGGGAATTCAGATATTCCTGCTTTGAGGCAACACCTTGCTTGTAAAGCTTTTCCTGCATAGCAAACTGCTTTTGCATATTATCAACATTAAGCCTGGCATTATTGATCTGAAGCTGAGAATTAACCACTTCCTGCTGCGCGTTGTTCACATCAGCGATATTAGGAATAATCCTTACCGTAGCGATCAGCTGTCCTGCCTCTACTCTATCCCCTTCATCTACCAGAATTTTATCGATAATCCCTGCAATGTTAGGTTTGATCTCAATTTCTTCTTTCGGAACAATTTTACCTGTTGCCATGACCTTATCTTCCATATCCTTAATGACAGGCTTCCTGGTGAGGAAGGCTTCAGCCTGCTTGGAATTGGATTTCACAAGATACCCGATTCCTGAGAACAATGCCACTGCAAATAAAAGCCCCAATACAATATAAATGGCTTTTTTCAAAGTGAATTTCTTTTTCATATACCTAGTTTATTTTTTTACTATTTAATGGTTTAAAGATTGAAAATTAAAATGTCTGACAAACATTTTCAGATTTTCAAATTTTTCATTTTCAAATTATTACTACTCTGTCCTCAACGCTTCAATCGGCCTGATTTTTACCGCTCTCTGTGCCGGGATCATCCCGATAATCAGTCCCAGAATAACCATTACGGACATAGCGCTGAATACGTTTCCATAATTAACCGTAGGGTTGTAGAACGGGAAGGTATCCTGATTCTGGGTCGCTACATTAAGAATAATCAGAACAAAAATTCCGAACATGAATCCAAGCAGCCCCGATGAGAGTGTAATTACCACGCTTTCCAACAGGATCTGGTTTCTTACTTCAGCAGGTTTTGCGCCTAAGGCTCTTCGTATCCCGATTTCTTTGGTTCTTTCTTTTACCGTGATCAGAAGGATATTGGAGATCGCAATTACACCCGCCAGAATAGTAAGAGTTCCTACGATAATGGTGAGAAGCTGCATTCCGGTAAGAAAACCTGTCAGCTTTTTAAATTCTTTCCCGATATTGAAACTCATAAAGGCATTGGTATCTTCAGGAGATACTTTATTTTTATCTTTCAATACCTGTTTTACGTCTTCCTCTACAACTCCTAAATCTGCCGTTGGCTTGCCTACAATAGCAAACAGGTCAATCTGCTCCCCGGCATTGTACATTTTGGTATAGGTTGAAAGTGGAATATAGGCACTCTGATCGCTTTCAAAACCTCCTCCTTTTTTCACACGAAACACTCCGATCACGTTAAAGAACATCCCTTTTATATTCACTGATTTCCCGATTGGGCTTTCATTTTTCTTGGAATCGAAAAAGTTCTTGTAGATTTCTTCCCCAATCACTACTACATTTTTATTCCCCATCACATCGGCATCATTAATGTAACGTCCGAAAATAAGTTTCTTTTCCGAAATTTTATTTCCTACCGGATAGTCTCCTGTAAGACCATAAGTTCCTTTTTTGCCATTTCTTGACATGAGTTCCCCTGCAGTTCCGGTAAAACTTCCCCTGGAATTCTGCGGCGAAATATAATCTATTGCAGGAACTTTCTGTTTCAGCATATCCATATCAGACAGCTTCAGATGAAGCTGACGCCCTTTCGGAAAACCGTCATACGGAATGGAGGTATTTCCAGCAAACAAGAAAATGGAATTGGTAGCAAATCCTGAGAACAATTTATCAAAACCGTTTTCCATTCCTTTGGCAGCCCCAAGAAGGCTTACATATAAAAACATTCCCCAACCCACACCAATCATGGTAAGGAACGTACGAAGCTTATTATTTCTCAATGAATAATAAATTTCCTGCCAGGTATCTTTTTTAAATAAAATATTCACTTCTCTGAGTTGTATTTTTATATTTTCTTTACTATATCCTAATTACCTTTATTCGGTTCTCAACGCTTCAATCGGTTTGATCTTTGAAGCTCTGTACGCCGGAACGAACCCTGCGATAAGTCCGGAGAAAACCAATGCTATGAAAGCCATAATAATTTCTGTCGTACCTACACTCGGATTCACAATGAAGAATTCTTCGAGACTGTCCCCCATTAAGCTAAGGGTCAAAACTCCCACACCAACTCCTACAATACCTGAAATTACGGTAATCACAACACTTTCCTGTACAATCAGTCCTACAATGCTTCCCGGTTTAGCACCGATAGCTTTACGTACTCCGATCTCTTTGGTTCTTTCTTTTACGATATACACCATGATATTGCTGATTCCGATGATTCCGGCAAGCAGTGTTCCCATTCCAATAAATCCTACGATAATGGTAAGTACAAACATAAACTGGAAGGTTCCTTCCATATTCTTGGCGTTATTCCATACTCCTACTCCATTTTCGTCATCAGGAGAGACATTTTTTCTTGATTTTAATTTATCTTTAAGCTCATCTCCGTATTTAATTGCTTCCTGAGGAGTAAGCTTTTCATTATAGGCAATATAGACTGTATTGACCGTATCTGATCCTTTCTTCATCTGCTGAAGGGTTGTAATAGGAACCGTAATATGTCTTTCATCCCGGTCTCCCCCATCATCAGAAAATACGCCCACCACTTTGAACATGGTACCATTGATATCAAGATCTTTACCTACCGGGCTTCCGTTTTTGATAAGGTCTCTTTGCACCATTCTTCCGATTACCGCTATGTTCTGTTTTCTGTTCAGGTCCATAGGATTCAGGTAGCGTCCTTCTATAACTTTTCTGTTTTCGATAATCTGCTCTCCCGGCTCCGCACCGTTTATCTGATACATTCCGCTTTCCTTACCGTACTTCACCATCATACTCGTAGTATATCTCGGGCTGGCATCTCCCACTTTTTCTTTATCGGTATTGATCAGAAAATCATAATCGTCGTTATCCATCGTTACATTCCTGTCCGACTGGAGACCTCTGTAGGCCACCGTCGTTTTCCCTGTATAAATAGTGATCAGATTTTGGGCATCTCTTGCAAAACCCTGTGTAAAAGCATTCTGCAATCCTTTACCAATTCCGAACAGCACAATAAAGATAAATAGTCCCAAAGCTACCGTAAACCCCGAAAGTACCGTCCGCAATACATTACTGCGGATAGAACTGAATATTTCCTGCCAACGATCTAGGTCAAACATATTTTTTATTTTTTACTATGTAAAAAGTCAATTAACGATGTTGTGAATTTTCTCTGAAGTCAATTAACAAAGTAGTCAATTTTACGGCATCCAAAAATTCATGACTGACTATTCACACTTACTTTTGTCTTTATTTCAACATTCCGCTTAACAGGATAAATGTTGTCTTTATTAAATTTCCAATTTTTGTTAACTCCTCTTGTTTTATATAATCACAATCTATAATTATGTCAAAACAGGAATCTAATTCTATTACTGAGCCTCTTGTAATCTCAAAATATCTTTTTCTTTCCAACTCTGATTTTCTGGAGCATCCTTCGGTAATATTCAAAACAACAGAAGTTGATGCCCGGCGTATTTGATCAATCAGATTAAATCTTTCACTATCCGGAATTTTAATGAAAGTTTTATAGCACTCTTTTCGCAGTTCTTTAGCTGAAATATAAACATCAAGTTTGTAATGGTTCAGATTTAAAAACATTTTTATTTTTTTTCAAATTCATTTGTTGTTTTTTTAAATTTCGGAAAAAAATCAAATTCACTTGCGAAGCAAACTGACCATTCACCATTCATTTATAAGACAATCTGCTTTATAAACTCATCACTTTCTATGATTCCGTCCTTCAGCACAACGTTTCTCTTGGTTTGTGCGGCTACGTCCGGCTCATGGGTTACGACGATGATGGTTTTCCCTTCGTTATTGATGTCCTGAAGAAGCTTCATAATATCGTGGGTTGTTTTGGAATCCAACGCTCCTGTAGGCTCATCCGCCAGAACAATTTTAGGATCTGTAATCAAAGCTCTCGCGATAGCGACTCTTTGTTTCTGTCCTCCGGAAAGTTCATTAGGAAGATGGTTAGCCCATTGTGCAAGACCTACTTTCTCCAGGTATTCCATAGCTTTCTGGTTACGTTCTTTTCTTGGAACATTCTGATAATACAGAGGAAGGGCTACATTTTCCAGAGCGGTCTTATAGCCGATCAGATTGAAAGACTGGAAAATAAATCCTAAGAATTTACTTCTGTATTCTGCTGCTTTTACTTCAGACAAATGTTCAATAGGAACACCATCCAGTTCATAGGTTCCTGAATCTTTTTCATCCAGAATTCCAATAATATTAAGAAGCGTGGATTTCCCGGAACCGGAACTTCCCATAATAGAAACAAATTCGCCTTCGGAAATATTGAGGTTGATTCCCTTGAGAACGTGCAGCTTACTTTTCCCGGTGTCGTATGATTTATGTAAATCCTGAATTACTAACATTGAGTGATCTATGATTTTATACCCAATAAGTAGATGATATTTTCAATTTGTTACAAGAACCCGAATTTATTCAAATATTTTATTGTTTAATAAATCAACCCTTTATTTATAGCACATTACAAAACATTGTTTAACTGTAACTATAGATTTCCATATATTTTTTGTCAATAACCCTGTCTAAGCCATTATCTGCGCTACTTTCATGTAAATGTGGAAAACTTTTAGAGTTAAAAGTCAGCCAATTAGTATTTAGGGCTTTCAAAATCAGTTCTTTTTTTCGAACTTTGTACTTAGTTCTTTACAAGAAACTGCTGCTTATCAAAGTGAATAACTTTCAAACATAAGCACCAAATACACAGAAAGTTAACTGTTATACCAACGTTATCCACAGTGATGTAAATTATTTAATTTTAAAGATATTTTAATATGGGAATTTTTGATAAAAGAGTAAGCTACAAGCCATTTGAATACCCTGAGGTTCTTCAATTTGTAGAAGCGATCAACAAATCGTTCTGGGTACATTCGGAAGTTGACTTTACTGCAGATGTTCAGGATTTTCATTCGCAACTTGAACCACACGAAAAAAATGCTGTGAAAAATGCTCTTTTAGCTATTGCACAGATCGAGGTGTCTGTAAAGACATTCTGGGGAAACCTGTACAATCACCTTCCAAAACCTGAATTCAACGGACTTGGAGCTACTTTTGCCGAATGTGAGTTCCGTCATTCTGAAGCGTATTCCCGTTTATTGGAGGTATTAGGGTATAATGAAGAATTCCTTAGCGTTATAGAGATTCCGGCTGTAAAAAAGAGAATAGACTTCCTGTCGAATGTTTTAAAACACGCCAACTCTACAACTCCGAAAGAATATGTGTCCTCTCTTTTATTATTCAGCATCCTGATTGAAAACGTATCGCTTTTCTCACAATTTGCGATCATTCTTTCTTTCACAAGATTCAAAGGATACATGAAAAATGTTTCCAACATCATTGCATGGACCTCTGTAGATGAACAAATCCACGCCAATGCGGGAATTTACCTGATCAACAAGATCCGTGAAGAACAACCCAACCTTCTTACCGATTCAGATATTGAAGACATCTATACTTTAGTAGATCAGTCTATTGAGCTGGAAGGTGAAATCTTAGACTGGATCTTTGAGTTAGGAGAACTAAGCGTTTTCTCAAGAGAAGACCTTCTGAACTTCATGAAATACCGAGTAGACGACAGTCTGAAAAAAATCAATATGGAAACCCGCTACAACATTTCTCCTGAGCAATACCGCCCGATGAAATGGTTTGAAGAAGAAGTTTTCGCCAACTCTATGGATGATTTCTTTGCCAAAAGACCGGTTGATTACACGAAACACGATAAGAGTATTACAGCCAACGACCTGTTTTAATGAATGAGGCGCGAGCGAAGCGAGCGTCGAAACAGATAGTATTAGAGATATCATTCTGAGAATCCTTTTCTCAAAATAAATATACAATACCAAAACGCAAAGCAAATGATTAATGTAATTGTAACCTACACCGTAAGCCCTGAATTTGTTTCAGAAAATAAAGCCAATATTCAACAGTTTCTGGATGATTTTCAGAATTTAGATCAGGAAACATTTGAATATAAGGTGTATGTAAAAGAAGACGGTGTTACGTTTCTGCATTACTCCAATTACATCAATGAAGAGGCTCAGTATGAGGTTTTAAATGTTCCGTCTTTTAAGGAATTTCAAAGATTAAGAGACGAAAGCGGACTGAACGGGTCCCACAAAGTAGAAATTTTACAATCAATATAACAACAAAATTCCGGAGTATATAACCTTACTCCGGAATTCGAAAATATAACATCTATGGAAGAGCAAAATTCAAATATCTGGTGGCTCAATGAGGAATCTGAGCAAATGCTGAACAGAGGCTACCTGCTGAAAGGAGAAACAGTAGAAGGAGCTATTGACAGAATCACCACTGCAGCTGCTAAAAAACTATACAAGCCGGAACTACAGCCTGCTTTTAAAGAAATGATCACCAAAGGATGGATCAGTTTCTCTTCTCCTGTCTGGGCCAATATGGGAACACAGAGAGGTCTTCCTATTTCTTGTTTCAATGTTCATATCCCGGATAGTATTGAAGGAATTACCCACAAAATGGGTGAGGTAATTATGCAGACTAAGATCGGGGGCGGAACTTCAGGATATTTCGGAGAGCTTCGTAACAGAGGTACTGCGGTAACTGATAACGGTAAATCTTCAGGAGCTGTTTCTTTCATGAAATTGTTCGACACTGCTATGGATGTAGTTTCCCAGGGCGGTGTAAGAAGAGGAGCCTTTGCGGCCTATCTTGATATTGATCACGGGGATATTGAAGAATTTTTATCTATCAAAGATATCGGAAGTCCAATCCAGAACCTGTTCACAGGAATCTGTGTTCCGGATTACTGGATGCAGGATATGATTGATGGTGACATGGACAAGCGTAAGATCTGGGCTAGAGTTCTGGAAAGCCGTCAGCAGAAAGGCCTACCCTATATTTTCTTTACAGATAATGTGAACAGAAATAAGCCTCAGGTTTATAAAGATTTGGGAATGCCTGTGAATGCAAGTAACCTTTGCTCTGAAATCATGCTTCCTTCTACCAGAGAAGAATCTTTTATCTGCTGTTTATCTTCTATGAACTTAGAACTTTATGATGAATGGAAAGATACAGATGCTGTAAAACTTGCCGTTTACTTCCTGGATGCTGTTTTAACTGAATTTATCGAAAAAACAGAAGGAAACTATTACCTGCAGGGAGCAAGAAACTTTGCCTTACGTCACAGAGCGCTTGGATTGGGCGTTCTAGGATACCATTCGTATTTACAGAAAAATATGATTCCGTTTGAAAGTTTTGAAGCTACTCAGTTCAATGCAAGAGCTTTCAGACATATCAAAGAACAGGCGGAACAGGCTTCAAGAGAACTGGCTAATATTTATGGTGAACCGGAATTATTAAAAGGATACGGATTGAGAAACACCACAACAATGGCCATTGCTCCTACCACTTCAAGTTCTGCAATTTTAGGACAGACTTCCCCGGGAATCGAGCCTTTTGCATCTAACTATTATAAAGCAGGTCTTGCTAAAGGAAACTTTATGCGTAAAAACAAATACCTTGCAAAATTATTGGAAGAAAAAGGGTTAGACAATGAAGAAACATGGAGAACCATTATGCTGAACCACGGTTCTGTACAACATTTGACAGAACTTACTGACGAAGAAAAAGCAGTGTTCAAAACATTCAAGGAAATTTCTCCAATGGAAATTATTTCCCAGGCTGCGCAAAGACAACAGTATATTGACCAGGCACAATCTCTGAACCTTCAGATTCCATCTACAATGCCGGTAAAAGATGTTAACTATCTTTATATTGAAGCATGGAAGAAAGGAGTGAAAACTCTTTACTATCAAAGAAGTTCATCTGTATCCAAAGAAATGATGGTCAACTTTGTATCTTGTTCTTCCTGCGAAGCATAATTCACAAATAATAAACTTTTTATATACACAAAAGCACGCTATTCAGCGTGCTTTTTTTATGATAAATAAAAATTTAACATATTTTAACATATTTAATATTTTTATTAAATATATACTCAATCATTTACCAACACTAAGAATAATCAATGTTCACTCTCCGACGGGTGAATCAAATCCTCCTATCGCAGAGATCAGGCCATTGTTATATCATAATTTTATCTACATTTGTTCAATATTACACTATGATTATTCAATTATACAGAAAAATATAAACTAAAATATCTCAATTAAATTAATATTTAACATAATAATAGAAATATTATAACCTGTATTGAAAAATCATATCAATATAAAAACACAGAAAAAAATTAATATTAATCAATAGTACCTTTTATTAGAAAAAACACACAATACTACCTTTAAGCAATTAACTTCTTACTGACATCTGGTTTGTCAATAAGATCAAAACACACAAAAAAATTATTTCGACATGTACAAAATTATTACCTTAGTTTTGGTGATGGCTTTCTGTTCCATTACTGCGCAGGTGGGCATTAATACCGCCTCACCTGATCAAAGTGCTGCTTTAGATGTTACCAGCACTTCAAAAGGAGTTTTACTCCCAAGAATCACCACCCTCACTTCAGTTACCAATCCCGCTACAGGACTTGTCATTTTTGACAGCAACAAGAAATGTATCAGTCAGAATGTGGGAACTCCCGCAGCCCCTGACTGGGTATGTCTTTCTCCCTATGCAGCTAGATTCTTCTATATGCCCAGCGTAGTTTTCGACACCACAACAACCGCTACCGGGCAGACAAAAGATTTGTATACCTTATACAAAAATCAGTTTTCGAACGTCGCTGCTAACGCAAGGAGCGCTTCAGCGCCGGCCTCCATTCCATTTTTCCCAAATGCTACCGATCTGTATTATTATGTAACAGGCTATGATCCGGCTGTATTTAAAATCAACAGCATAAGCAGTACAGGTGTCCTGAATTATGATATCCTGTCCAATGCAACCTCTGCATCTTTCATCAATATTGTTTTTGTTGTAAAATAAACAGTCATGGAAAAGATTTTTAAAAGACCATCATTGATGTGTCTGTTATTCAGCCTGCTCGCTCATTTCGCCTACGCACAGACAGACAGTACAGAAGTAGCCAGTATTTACGGATTTTATTCGTATTCAAGTTCATTGATGAATGCTTCTTCAGCATCTGAACTCAGCATCCAGGGAAATGCAACGCATACTTCAACAGGAGTACAGCTTACCCCAGCCAGCACAGGGCAATTCGGAGGATTATTTATCAATGGAAGAACATTCACTTCAGTTAATGGGCTGCATGTTGAATTTGAGTATGATATGAAAAATGGGGCACCCCTAAGCGGAGCCTATGGAGACGGACTTTCATTCTTTCTGTATGACGGTTCTGTGACTAATCCGGTTATCGGATCACCGGGTGCAGGACTTGGATATGCTTATAACAGAGCAAAAGACACGTATGCCTCCCAACGTAAAGCCGGACTTACCGGAGCTTATTTGGGTATTGCTTTGGATGAATTCGGAAATTTTAAAGCAAAACGGTTCCAGGGAGAATCCAGGGTAAATGGTATTTCGGGAGTCACATGGAGCCAGGGAGGGAGCCATGTAACATTAAGAGGAGCCAAGGGTGCAGCCATCAATACAACAGGTTTAGGAGACGGATATACAGGTTATCCGGTTCTGACAACCCGTACCACCTTAAGCAATTCCGGAACTGTTGGCAGAATATTACAAACCAACAGAAGTTACGCAGCATCCACCAATACGCTTTCCTCTGTATTTGATCTCAGAAATAACAGTGGCGAATTCAGGAAAGTATATCTTGATCTGATCCCGCATTTTACCAGTCCTACCACAACCGACGGATTTGATATCAAAGTGGATATACAGACCTTACAAAACGGAACACCGGTTAATGTGATCAATTATTATCATTATCCAACTTCAGTACCTTACACTGAAAATGCTAATCCGCAGACAAGTGATTTTAACAATTCTGATACTGAAGGAACCGCAACAAACCAGACCCTGAATGCAACCGTTCCTTCTTTTCTGAAATTAGGTTTTGCTGCAGCTACAGGAGCCGCTTATCAGCAGCATATTATCCGAAATGTAAAACTTACACTTCCCTATTCTGCAGTAGCTAATGATGATGTTGCTTCAACATGTAAATTTCAACCCGTCTCTATTCCGGTATTCAATAATGATATAGCATATAAAGGCCCGATCAGCATTGTAACACCGCCAGTAGGAAGCAAAGATAATATTGACTATTCAACCTTTAGTTTTACTAAAAATAATGATACAGATCTTACTCTGTACCGTAAAAAAATAACAGCACAGGGAACATGGAGCTATAATAAATCTACAGGTATTGTCACGTTCAGCCCTTCCAGCGGGTTTACCGGAACAACTACAATGACTTATACCATCAAAGGAAAAACTTTAAAAGACAGCAACGGAAAAATCGTTGAACCTTATGGAGATACTGCATACAGATCCGTTCCCGCAACCATTACGGTTAATTTGAAAACCTCAGGATGTATCTATGCTGTTGTTTCCAACAAAATGGTAACACAGGGTATCAAGTAAAACACAAATTCATCATAAAAAGCTGCACGTTTTGTTTGCAGCTTTTATTTTTAATAACCGCTTAAAAAACTTAATAACCTGATAAGCTGCCCCAATGATTTTATTAGTTTGAAGACATCAATCAGCAAAAAATTGTCTAATTTTAAACAATAAAATAAATTAATATGAAATTCGGACAAGTAGAGGATCCTTCAAAAATAGATTTCACACTACCAAAAGACCACCCGCGCACAAAAGATATTTTAAGCCAGAACAAAAAAGGACTGGATACTATTTCCATTGGATGTGCTAAATGGAATAAAACCGATCTGAAAGGATTTTACCCTAAAGGAACTAAAGACGAACTGACTTATTATGCCACTCAGTTTAATTCTATTGAGCTGAATGCAACATTCTATGGGATGCCTACACCTGAACAGGTAATGACATGGAAAGAAAAAACCCCCGAAAATTTTAAATTTTTCCCTAAAATAACCAATACCGTATCTCATTTCAGAAGACTAATTGATGTAACTGAACCGGTAACTCATTTTGCCCAGGCTGTTATGAATTTCGATGAAAAACTGGGTATGGCTTTCCTTCAGCTTCATGATAATTTCAAGCCAAAAGACTATGACAGACTTGAAAAGTTTGTAAAAGACTGGCCTAAAGAAGTTCCCTTGGCAATTGAGCTCCGGAATACCGAATGGTTTACTAATGAAGAAATTCTGAATACAACCTGCGAGCTGTTTGAGGCTCATAACATCACCAATATTATTGTGGATACTGCAGGAAGAAGAGATATGCTTCACATGCGCCTGACTACCCCAAACGCCTTCATCCGTTATGTGGGAGCCAACGCCGAAAGTGATTATAACCGACTGGATGACTGGATGGAACATTTAACCCGATGGAAAAAAGAAGGTCTTCAGAATCTGTATTTTTTTGTTCATCAGAATGTTGAGAAAGCGTCACCATTGCTTTCTGCTTACTTCATCAAGAAAATGAATGAAGCATGGAAAACAGATCTTCACATTCCTCATATGGCCGTTGAAAGTACAGGCAGTCTTTTTTAATCAGAACAAAAATTATTTCAGTATAAAACAGGCTTCCGAAAATAAAATCTTTCAAAACACTGGTTTATATTGAAAAAATTAGTATTTTAGAGTATACCGATGTTCCCATAGAGCGAGTATACTTTAAAATACGAAATGTCATGGAAAAAAAAATTTGTACAATCAGCATTGTCAGTGATTCGTTGGGCGATGAATATACTTTTTATGAAGATCATAAAATAAAAAGGGTTTACGACAATCATAGTTTAAATTCACACCAGACGGAATGGCTGGAACCTCAGCAGATCAGCAAGCAAAATAAAGATAAATTAATCAGAAGCTGCCCCGAAGAACACAAAGAACAGGTCATGCTTATTCTGGATTATCCTTAATATGAGTAATAGGCAATAGGTAATATACCTGAAAATGTATTACTTATTGCTTATCTTTTCTCAGCAGCAGCACTAAATTCAGAAACAGAAGAAGAAAATCCAGGCTTACCCAGATTCCCAATTTTGCATTTTCATAATTGTAGGCATCTACCTGCTTTTTTGCCATATCAGAGAGCTTTACACTTTGATTGATATAATTCTGCACTTCCACAATCTGATCCATATTTTTATTAGGTACAGAATGCTGGGAAAAATAGACCATATTCTTTTTGCCCAGATACCCTACAATCCAGTATTCATCAGACTTACTCATCTGCAGATATTCAATTCTGTAATATTCCGGACGTATTTTACCGATGTGTCTGGGAAGTAATTCTCCATTGGCATCATGATCAACACTAATCAGATAAAAATCCAGCGTTTGAGGAAGTTTATTAATCACCTGAAGTCCTACTGAATTATCAACAAACCCAACAGCACTTTTTTTAATAAACCAATAGGTAAAAATAGAAATAGAAAAGACTACCGTAAGAATACGAAAGAGTTTTGCCCATTTTGCCATCCTCCCCGATTTTACTTTAGACAAAACCAGAGAAAGCACACAAGCCCAAAAGATAACAAAAATGATAAATTCCATACTGCAAAGATACTGATTTCACCCGAGTTTGGTAAAAACAGAAGATAAAGGCCGGATATAAGGAAGCTTTGTGAAGCCTGAAAACCAATGAAAATTCATTATCAGGCTTATACCATTAGAAAAATTATAGTACGACGGATAATAAAAATGGTACCTTCCCTCTTCCGGCCTTAATTTAAAATATTATATTAGTCAACATTCCATTCTTTGTAGAACTGATCCAGGAACGCCTGCATAAAATCATGTCTTTCCTGAGCCAGTTTTTTACCCGTTTCGGTATTCATCATATCTTTTAAAAGCAGTAGTTTCTCATAGAAATGATTGATGGTAGTTCCGTTCGATTTTTTATACTGGTCTTTGGTCATCCCAAGATCAGGTTTAATTTCCGGATCATACATCGGATTGTTTTTATACCCTCCGAAGTTGAATGTTCTTCCGATCCCAATAGCACCTATTGCATCAATACGGTCTGCGTCCTGAACAATTTTAAGTTCAATGGGCGGATTGGCAGGGATTTCAGCTCTGTTTTTAAATGAAATATTCCTAATAATAAACAAAACCTGTTCAATCACTTCTTCCGGAACCTTCTGTTCTTCCAAAAATGCTCTCGAAATTTTCGGAGCTATGGTTTCATCTCCGTTGTGAAATTTAGGATCTGCAATATCATGCAGCAATGCAGACAGCTCTACAACATCATGATTACAATCCTCTGTTGCTGCAATTTTTTTTGAAAGCTTCCATACTCTTTCAATGTGATACCAGTCATGTCCGGCTTCCGCACCTTCCAGTTTTTCTTTTACAAATGCTACCGTGTTTTCAATTACGCTTTTCATGAGTTCTTTAATTCGTTTAAAATAATACTCCAGAGTTTTTGATTATAGCTTCTGAAAAAATTAACATGCCCAATCTCTTTTTTATCAGATTCGGAAGTTTTTACCAGTCGGTAGGTGGGCTTAAGATTAGGATAGGTATCATTCAAAAGACTCAGAACGCCTTTTTCTGTCAGCCATATATCATCTTCAGCACGGATCACGAATGTTTTCTGGGTTAATTTTTTAGAATGATCATCAATTTTCTCCAGCAGCCTGTTGGTTGATTTCTTGTTTAAAATTAAGGTTCTCCAGTCAAATGCGCAATTTTTCGGGAGACTTTCTCCCAGTCCGAACCAATGTGCCGGAAAATATCCTAATAACCTAGTTGTTACAGGCTGTGCAATCCCGAATCCCAGATAGGCTTCAATTTTGGTCTTTCCTTTTAAATTTCCGACAAAAGCGTTTTGTGTACCTACAAAGATAAATTCATCAAACATCACTGAGTCTTCATTCATTCCCAGAATCAATGCTCCTACTGAATGCCCCAGACAATATTTTTTATATTCCGGGAACTTAGCTTTTATATACTGCGTCAATGTTTTATAATCTACTGATCCCCAGGTTCGCATTGAAGCTTTGAATCCTTTCATTTCGGCAGGTTTAGAAAGACCTATTCCTCTGTAGTCATAGGTAATTACAGTAAATCCCTGCTCTGAAAAGTACTGGGCAAAAGAAAAATAGACCTGCTGCTTTACCCCTGTTGCCGAATTAATGAGAAGAAGGCTTCCATTACTTTTTTCAGGCCGAAAAAGGTGTGCTGTAAGTGATATGTGATCCTTTGTAGTAAGCAAAAGTTTTTCCATACAGGTAAAAAGAAAAAATCCACTATAAAAGTGGAAATTTTACTTATCATTTTATACAAAATCTCAGAGTTTCGATATGTGGCAAATAGCTTTAAAAGAAATCTGACATTTGTGGCAGTCCTGTCTGTGATCCTTTTCCTCTGGAAACTCTTGATGAAACTTCATTTCCGAACTTTACACATTCTTCAATAGAATTCCCGTGGCAGAGTGCAATAGCAAATCCTGAGGTAAAAGCATCTCCCATTCCCATTTTATAAACGGTCTCATCTTTATCGTTCCTGTAGTACTTCATTGCCGTTCCATCAAAATAAATGGTGGAATTGGTATCATCTCTTACAAAAACCTTATTGAAATATTTCTTAAGTACTTCTTCCCGCTGTTCTTCACCAAAAAGAATATATAGCTCACTGCTTTTAGCGACAATAAAATCTGCATTTTCGATGAGTTCATCACTGATTTTCATCGCCGGTGAAGCGTAAAGCCCTACTTTCTTGCCATACTTTTTGGCTTTTTTTACAGTATATTCTACTGCTTCCATCGCTACTTCCAGCTGAACAAGCACGAGGTCTGCCGTATGGAAATAACGGTCTGCTTCTTCTATATGTTCTATACTCAAGCAGTTGTTGGCTGCGGGTACTACCACAATGGCTGCATTTCCATTACTGGTTGTTACATATGCTGTTCCGGTTGCTTCACGATCTGTTTCATGAACAAAACCTACGTTTACATTTTCGCTCACCAGGTTTCTCATGATTTGCTGACCCAGAGGATCCATTCCCACACACCCAACAAAGTATACACTGGCTCCAAGTCTTGCTGTTCCAACAGCCTGATTGGCTCCTTTGCCTCCGAAATAGCTGTCTGAATTGACGGCTAAAACCGTTTCATTCGGCTGGGGAAGTTTTTCAGTTTCTAAAACCAGATCAATAGATGAACTGCCTACAACAATAATTTTGGGTTGTTCAGATGAGAAATTCATTGGTGTTTTTCATTAATTTAATAAAAATTTCTTCCGGAAATATCGTTTCAAAAATAGCTAATTTAATTAACTTATTTCAATAAATTCTGTAATTATCTTAACTGGCTTTCCTTCCTTATCATACGCAATATAGCTGGCGTAAAATCCTTCTCCATATCCGGTTTCAAATGCAAAAATAGTTCCCGGATGATCTTCAGAAGGTTTCAGAAAAGCATACTGATCTATAGCTCCGTTTTCATCGAAAAAATATTCATGGAAGAATTCTTCATAAATGCCCATGAAGTCTACACCTTTGCTGTGATAAAGTCTTTTTTCCAGTTCGTTGAGGCTGTTCTGGGTATCTGCATCCATAAAGCATCCCATTCCGCTTTCTACCGGATATCCGAAGACTTCTTCATCTGTAAGATCTTTGATATTCTGGCCTGCAGTAACCGCCATTTTCCAATCTGTAACGGTTTCTGTGCTGAAAATAATTTCAGCATATGCCACACAGTTACTTTCTCTTTCTTTATGCAGCAGAACAGAGAAGTTTCCTTTTGGAAATTCTGTAGAGAAAGACAGCATATCATTGGTGATCAAAGGATCACAAGCCACCAGCTTCCCACTGGAAAGGTAGATCTTTCCGACTTCAAAGCTTTCAAGTAAAGGACTTTCTACAAACTCTTTTGAGAACAGCTTTTTTATATTTTCTATGTGTGTCATTTTAATTCTTCTTTTTAAATTGTCAGGCTGAACACGTTTTGTGCCCAGCCTGACATTTTGATAAAGCTATTGTCTAAGTTACAAACTTTTCAGTTTCTCTTCCAAAATAGCAATTTTATCCTGAGCATCTTTCTGCTTCTTACGTTCTACTTCTACCACTTCCGGTTTGGCGTTGGCTACAAACTTTTCATTGGAAAGCTTCTTTTCTACAGAGATCAGGAAGCCTTTAAGATATTTCAGTTCTTCTTCTGTTTTCTCTTTTTCTTCTCCTAAATCCAGGCTTTCACTTAAAGGAATAGAAACTTCTGTAGCTCCTACTAGGAATGTAAAGCTTGGTTTATCTGTTTTTGTTCCAAAATGAATTTCAGAAACGTTGGCCAGTTTTCTGATCACCGCTTCGTTCGCAAATTCAGTTGCATTGGTATAAATTTCAGCGGCTTCTCTAGGAGAAATCCCTTTAGTCTGACGGTAGTTTCTAATCCCGGAGATCAATTCTTCTGCTATTTCAAACTTTCGGATTACCTCTTCATTAAATTCACCTGCTTTTTTCTGCTGAGCAATGATTAATGCTTCTTCCGTACTTCTTTCTGAAATCAACTGCCAGATTTCTTCTGACTGGAAAGGCATAAACGGATGAACTAATTTCATTAATTCTTCAAAAAGTGCAACCGTTTTATGATAAACATCTTTAGAAATACCTTCTCCATAGTTAGGCTTAATGGCTTCAAGATATGACCCGCAAAAATCGTCCCAAATCAATTTATAGATCAGGTGCAAAGCATCAGAAATTCTAAATTTTGTGAACTGATCATCAATTTCAGCAATGGTTTTATTCAGTTTATTCTCAAACCACTCGATGGTCTGGTTTTCTGTATCATTAGCCGGTTTATCTTCATGATTCCACATATTGATCAAACGGAAGGCACTCCAAATCTTCGTCATAAAGTTTCTTCCCTGAAGCATCAGGTCTTCATCAAAAAGAAGGTCATTTCCGGCTGCAGAACTCAATAAAACTCCTACACGAACTCCATCTGCACCATATTTATCCATTAAATCAATAGGATCCGGAGAATTCCCTAAAGATTTAGACATCTTTCTTCTCTGTTTATCTCTTACGATCCCTGTGAAGTATACATTTTTAAAAGGAACTTCTTTTCTGTACTCCAATCCGGCCATGATCATTCTGGCTACCCAGAAGAAAATAATATCCGGACCTGTTACCAGATCAGATGTTGGATAATAATAATTGATATCCTTGTTTTCAGGATCAAGCAGCCCGTCAAACACAGACATTGGCCATAGCCATGATGAAAACCAGGTATCCAATGCATCATCATCCTGTCTAAGATTTTCTATAACCAGTTCTTGATTTCCGGTTTTCTGTTTTGCTAATTCTAAAGCATCTTCTTTTGTTTCAGCAACTACAAAATCTTCATCTCCGGTTCCATAATAATAGGCTGGAATCTGCTGCCCCCACCAAAGCTGGCGGGAAATATTCCAGTCGCGGATGTTTTCCATCCAGTGTTTATAGGTGTTTTTAAACTTCTCAGGATAAAATTTCACCTCATCATCCATTACTACATCCAAAGCTGGTTTGGCAATTTCAGACATTTTCAGGAACCACTGTACAGAAACTTTAGGTTCAATAACTGCCCCTGTTCTTTCGGATGTTCCTACTTTATTTACATAATCTTCAGCTTTCAGCAAAAGATCTTTTTCCTGCAATTCTTTGGCGATCTGCTTTCTTACCTCAAATCTGTTCTGACCTGCGTAATGAAGCCCGTGCTCATTAAGGTTTCCGTCATCATCCAAAGCATCAATCATCGGAAGATTATGCTTCTGCCCGATTTCGTAGTCATTGGTATCGTGAGCAGGGGTAATTTTCAATGCTCCTGTTCCGAATTCAATATCTACATATTCATCTTCAATAATCGGGATCACTCTGTTAACGATTGGTACAATTACATTTTTACCTTTCAGATGTGCATATCTTTCATCATTCGGATTGATACATATGGCAGTATCTCCGAAAATGGTTTCAGGACGTGTAGTAGCTACCGAAAGGAATTCTTCTGAACCTTCGATTTTATATTTAAGGAAATACAGCTTACCATTCTGTTCTTTAAAGATAACTTCCTCATCTGAAATATTGGTTTTAGCTTCAGGATCCCAGTTTACCATTCTGTAACCTCTATAGATCAATCCCTTATTATAAAGGTCTACAAAAGATTTGATTACCTGCTGTGAAAGCTTGTCTTCCATGGTGAAACGGGTTCTGTCCCAGTCGCATGAACATCCTAATTTTTTCAATTGATCAAGAATTGTCCCTCCGTATTTATCGGTCCAGTCCCAGGCATGTTTTAAGAATTCTTCACGGGTAATATCAGATTTATTGACCCCTTCAGACTTCAGTTTAGCAACAACTTTAGCTTCAGTAGCAATTGAAGCGTGATCTGTTCCCGGAATCCAGCAGGCATTAAAGCCCTGCATTCTTGCACGACGGACCAGAACATCCTGAATGGTATTGTTAAGCATATGCCCCATGTGTAAGATCCCCGTTACGTTTGGCGGAGGAATTACAACAGTATACGGCGGCTTGTCATTCGGTTCTGAATGGAAGTACTTGTTTTCCATCCAGTAATTGTACCACTTTTGTTCTGTTTCCTGTGGATTGTACTTTTCTGAAATCTGCATAAATTCTATTTCTTTAATTTACAATTTGCAAAAATAGTCTAAAGAAAAAAAATTTTAAGTATGAATTAAAATAATTTTTAACTTTGTTTCTCAAAATTTATCTAACAAACATATTAACATTCAAGAATATGAAAAAATTAATTGCAGGAATTGCATTATTTGGGACATTTGCTCTGGCATCTGCACAGACTATTACATTTGACAGAACTGTTTTTGATTACGGAACGATCAAAACCAATGCTGACGGAACAAGATTCTTCACAGTAACGAACACTGGTGATAAACCTCTGATCATTTCAAATGTAAAACCTTCTTGCGGATGTACAACTCCTGAATTCAGCCAGGACCCGATTATGCCAGGAAAATCTGCTAAAATCAAAGTTGGATACAATACTGCATCAAACGGACCTTTCAATAAAATGATTGAAGTATTTTCTAATGACCCGGCTAACAGCAGAAGTGTAATCCACATTCAAGGGACTGTAGATCCAAACGCTCCTGAACCGAAGCCGTTAACACCTGCAGAGCAGAAAGCTGCTGCTAAGGCTGAGAAAAAAGCTGCTAAACTTGCAAAAAGAGCTGCTGCAAAGTAATCTCTACTTAAAAAAATAAAAGAACCGTCTTCATTTGGAGACGGTTTTTTTATTACATTTATAGTACTGTAGACATAAGATATACGGAATTCTGTTTCAAAAATCCGGATCTACAAGAAATTTAAGACACTTTTTAATCTTTAATACAATATGGACACCAATTTCTCAGACGATTTTCAGATAAATGGAAAATTCTCAATAAAAAAAACATCAACAGCCTATAAAGGAAAGCTCACTAAAGAAGAAGGCGCACAATTGCTGATCAAAGAAAAGGAAAAGCTTCGTGAGCTTCAGGAAAAACTATATGCTGATGGCAGCCAGTCCCTTCTGGTTGTTCTTCAGGCTATGGATGCTGCCGGAAAAGACAGCCTTATTGAGCACGTTTTCGGAGGAGTAAATCCGCAGGGATGTAATGTTACCAGCTTCAAAACACCAAGTTCCAAAGAATATTCCCATGATTTTTTATGGAGGCATTATCTTGCTCTTCCTCAGAAAGGGATGATAGGAATCTTCAACAGATCCCATTATGAAAGTGTTCTGGTGTGTAAAGTACATCCTGAGTATAACCTCAGTGAGAAAACCTGGTCTTCGGTAAAAGATTTTGACAACCAGTTCTGGGAAAACAGATATGAAAGCATCCGGAATTTTGAAAAACATCTGGCTCAAAACGGAACAACGATTGTCAAGATATTTTTAAACGTTTCTAAAGATGAGCAGAAGAAAAGGCTTCTGGACAGAATCAACGAGCAGGAGAAAAACTGGAAATTTTCTACGGGAGATCTTCCCGAAAGAGCTTTATTCAGTCAATATATGGAAGCTTACGAAACGGCGATTAATGAAACCTCCAAAGACCATGCTCCCTGGTATGTGTTTCCTGCAGACAATAAATGGTTTGCAAGAGTAGCCGCTATACAGATCATTATTGATACTCTGGAAAGGATGAATCTAAAGTATCCTCAGCTGGATGAAAAAGAAAAAGCAGGGTTAGAGCAAGCTAAAATAACACTTGAAAGTGAATAATCTACTAATGTAACATACTAATTCATAGTTAAATAAAATAGTTAAATTTTATATAAAAATCCCTATTCCATGAATAATATATTGTTCATGTCAGTTTTTTTTATAATTTTATCAAAAATTAAGAACACCAAACCTTATTAACTATTAACTATGAAAAAATTATTATTATCAGCAGCCGCTGTGATATGTCTTGTTTCCTGTAACAATGAAAATGCCTCTGCAAATACTGTACAAAGTATGAAAACACCGCAGATGGAAAACTTCGACAAAGCTTTCAAAAGCCTGGGTGATCCCCAAAACAGACCTACTGAAGAGGAGAAAAAAAGAAATACCTCTGAACTGAGCGACAGAAGAAAAGCACTTCTGGTTCCGGCTTCTAAAGAACTGATCCTTTCCACCGGAGTAACTGAAAACGAACTCATGAGAAAAACAGGTGGTGATATGAGCCAGATCATTGTATGGGCTACCCAGATCTACATGAAGAAAAGTGATGAGATCCGTAAGAATATCAAATCTGAAAAATAAGTCATGAAAAAGCTTTTATCACTATTAGGAATTCTATCTGTTTCTTTAATGTACGCACAGGGAGGTCCTCTCATCATCATGAACCAGTCTGTGAATTATGATTACCGGGGAAACATTTTTGCCAATAATTTTGCAGGAGCAGGCTGTAACCCAGTTGTAGCCTCTAACAATCCTACCATGTTACGGGTGCCAGCCGGGACTACGGTACAATACGATAATTTCCGGGACCAATATATTCCTGGATCTCAAAGTTCTGTGGCTACCTGGTCGGTTCTTCTTGCGACAGGAGGTACACCTAGCTTACGCCCCTGGAACCATCCCAGCCTGGTGCCGGGAGGAGTTATTTCCAACAACACGAAATGGTCTATGTCTAAGTTTCAGATGTTTCATGCCGGAACACTTGATCCGGAGACTTATTTTTACGGAAATATCGGAGATGCAGCCAACCCTTGTGTCAATAATGTAGATTACATCAATGCACTTCCAATGGGCGATGCATCGTGGTTTACCATTACTACCGGAGGTACGGTCTATACATATCTGCTCATCAACTAAAACTAATAACCCATATTATCTATGAAAAAAATAGCATTACTTTTATCAGTAGCAGCAGGAGCTCTTGTTTTTGCTCAAAGTTCACCTATTATCATACAGAATTACAGTGTCTCAGATGCAGTGGGCAGATTCCGGACAGGAATGCCGGGAGGGGCTCCGGGACCTCTGATGTATGCGGCACCTAATCCGCCTTATGGTTCTTATACGATTCCGGCCGGAGGTTTTACCCAATATGACTCCTTCAGTACTACGGGAACAGCAACGTTCCCTATTGTCAAATGGTACGTTACAGATTATACCAACCCAGCCAATAATGGAGGATATGACTATAATCATCCGTTTATAACGACAATGAACTCTGTGAATGAATGGGCGGGCTTCCATTTCTGGCTTCACGATCCGGTAACCGGAGCTGCTGATATTTATGAGCTGGGAGATCCTACGATTTATTCAGGATTCAGTAATTCGCTGACCGGTACTTTTTCCAGTGCTGACTGGTTTACGATTACTACGCCTAGTGGCCCCACCACTTATCTGCAGATCTTTTAAAAGAACAACTGCTTTATAGCAGTTTATTTAATTGAACACTATCTATACGGAAGCTTAAATTTTAGACTTCCAAGGTTTTTTAATGTCAATTTCCAAAACATATTCAAGACTTATTTTAATAAAAAGTAATTATGAAAAAGCATTTTTTTATGGCGGCTTTTGCTGCTTTGATTCTGGCTTCATGTAACAACGAAAGTACAGCTGTAAACACAGTAGAAAGCATGAAAACTCCGCAAATGGAGAACTTTGACAAAGCATTCAAGAGTTTGGGAGATCCACAGAACAGGCCTACTGAAGAGGAGAAAAAAAGAAACACCTCTGAACTGAGCGACAGAAGAAAAGCACTTCTGGTGCCTGCTTCCAAAGAGCTGATTCTTTCTTCCGGAGTAACTGAAGCCGAACTGATGAGAAAAACAGGCGGCGATATGAGCCAGATCATTGTTTGGGCAACCCAGATCTACATGAAGAAAAGTGATGAGATCCGTAAAAATATCAAAGCTGAAAAATAATAGTTCATGAAAAAAACATTAGCATTATTAGGTTTAACCATCTCTTCATTAGGATATTCTCAGGGAGGTCCTCTTATTATTAAGAATCTTTCTACAAATTATGATTTTCACGGAAATATTATTGCCAATAATTTCGCGGGAGGCTGTCTGCCTTTCGTAATGTCCCAAGATCCGGAGCAGGTTATAGTACAGGCGGGTAATACGGTACAGTATGATAATTTCCGTGACCAGTATAACGGATCTCTAAGTACAGTAGCTACGTGGTCTGTCAGCGTAAATTCGGGTTTGTTTGGTCCTCGTACATGGAATCATCCAACGATGGTACCTGGAAGCATTATTTCCAAAAACACCCAATGGTCACATTCCAAATTTCAGATGTATCACGCCGGAACTTCTAATGCGGAAACCTATTTTAACGGAAATATTGGTAACAAGAATAATCCCTGCTTATCAGCTTCTGAATATATTGATGCTCTTCCAATGGGAGATGCTTCCTGGTTTACCGTTACGTCCAACGGAACCGTATACACTTATCTGGTCATTAATTAATTGAAATACTATGAAAAAAGTTTCATTTATTTTATTGATAACGGCAGGAGTATTCACTTTTGCCCAAAGCTCGCCTATCATCATACAAAACTATAGTGCTTATGATGCTGCCGGCAGATTCCGGACGGCACCAGCCGGTGGTGTAGCAGGGCCTTATATGTTTGCTTCTCCCAACGCACCCTACGGAATGTATACAGTACCTGCAGGAGGTTTTACCCAATACAATTCATTCAGTACTACGGGAACAGCAACTTTTCCTATTGTCAAATGGTATGTTACAGATTATACCAATCCCGCCAACAATGGAAGCTACGCCTATAATCATCCGTTTATTTCCACGGTAATGAATTCTGCCAATGAATGGGCAAGCTTTCATTTCGTTATTCAGGACCCTGCAACCGGAGCCAGTGATGAGTATAAATTGGGAGATCCAACTATTGACCCGGCATTTAGTAACTCTATTACGGGTTCTATTTCAAGTGCCGACTGGTTTACGATTACTACCCCAAGCGGGCCCACAACTTATCTGCAAATTTTCTAAACCAACTAAAATCTATTTTAATAAAAATAATTATGAAGAAACATTTTCTAATGGCAGCTTTTGCTGTTTTAACACTGATCTCGTGTAACAACGAAGGCAATGCCGTCAATACGGTGGAAAGCATGAAAACGCCACAGATGGAAAACTTCGACAAAGCGTTCAAAAGCCTTGGAGATCCTCAAAACAGACCTACTGAAGAGGAGAAAAAAAGAAACACCTCTGAACTGAGCGACAGAAGAAAAGCACTTTTAGTTCCGGCCTCCAAAGAGCTGATTCTTTCTTCCGGAGTAACTGAAGCCGAACTGATGAGAAAAACAGGCGGCGATATGAGCCAGATCATTGTTTGGGCAACCCAGATCTACATGAAGAAAAGTGACGAAATCCGTAAAAATATTAAATCTGAAAAATAAAATACCATGAAAAAAGTTTTAGCATTACTAAGTTTAGCAGCCTTTTCTTTAGGCTATGCACAGGGAGGAACTCTTATTCTCAACAACTATTCCAAGTATGATTTTTATGGATATATCATCGCTAATAATACCACGGGAAACTGTTATCCTCACATAAGTTCAGCTAACCCTGAAATGGTCCGGGTTCCTTATGACTCCCACATGGGGAATGGTAAAGCTCTCGTTTACGAAAATTACAGAGATCAATATACTTCATCTTTATATCCTATGGCCACATGGTCAGTAGCTTTGGCAAGCGGAAGTTCAAGTATCACCCCGAGAGCATGGAACAATCCTTCTATGGCACCGGGCCTTGTTCTTTCAAACAACACTAAATGGGCCACTACTAAATTTGTGATGTATTATCCGGGTACCACAGACCTCGCTCCGGATAACTTCAACGGAGCAGTTACTCTATTTAACAACTGTTACAGTGCACCAAGCAACTTTACTACCCCATCAGGAAACGGCGCAGAAATATTTAGCATAACCAGTGGAACGGATACGATCACTTACATCCAGCTTTTCTGATGCCATCAGGTTTTAAACAATTATACTTACATCTTAATTACTATGAAAAAACATTTTTTACTCACGGCATTTGCTGCTTTAACGCTCATCTCGTGTAATAACGAAGGAAGTACAACCAATACAGTGGAAAGCATGAAAACGCCACAGATGGAAAACTTTGACAAGGCGTTCAAAAGTCTGGGAGATCCACAAAACAGACCTACTGAAGAGGAGAAAAAAAGAAACACCTCTGAACTGAGCGACCGAAGAAAAGCCCTTCTGGTTCCGGCCTCCAAAGAGCTGATTCTTTCTTCCGGAGTAACTGAAGCCGAACTGATGAGAAAAACAGGCGGCGATATGAGCCAGATCATTGTCTGGGCTACCCAGATCTACATGAAGAAAAGCGAGGAGATCCGTAAGAACATTAAATCCGAAAAATAAATAATCATGAAAAAAGTTTTAGCCATATTAAGTTTAGCGGCCTGCTCTTTAGGTTTTGCTCAGAAGGGACCTCTTATCCTTAACAATTATTCTGTTTATGAGTTTAGAGGAGTTATTTTTGCCAGTAATGAATTCGGAACAAACTGCTATCCTTATATAACTTCCCAAGGTCCTGACGAAATTATTATTCCGGCCGACTCGCATATGGGAAATGGAAAAGCACTCATCTACGATAATTATAGAGATCAATTTACCAACTCTTTATATCCTACTGGAATCTGGAGGGTAACCCTTTCGAATACATCTTCAACACAAAGTCCTTGGAACGCACCGTCTTTACTGCCTACCGGGGTTATTTCAGCCAACACAAGATGGTCAGGCACCAAATTCGGAATGTTTCATCCAGGAACCAATGACGGTGTCTGGGGCTTCGGCGGTCCATTAGTGCTTCCCAACAGCTGTTATGATGCTCCTAGTAATATTACCACTCCTGATGGAAACAGTGCGGAAATCTTTACCATCACCGTTGACAAAGTTACAACCACTTATATTCAACTTTACTGATCTCATCAGGTTTTAAACAATTATACTTAAATCTATTATGAAAAAACATTTTTTACTGGCAGCTTTTGCCACTTTAACACTGATCTCGTGTAACAACGAAGGCAATGCCGTCAATACGGTGGAAAGCATGAAAACGCCACAGATGGAAAACTTCGACAAAGCGTTCAAAAGCCTTGGAGATCCTCAAAACAGACCTACTGAAGAGGAGAAAAAAAGAAACACCTCTGAACTGAGCGACAGAAGAAAAGCACTTTTAGTTCCGGCCTCCAAAGAGCTGATTCTTTCTTCCGGAGTAACTGAAGCAGAACTGATGAGAAAAACAGGTGGTGATATGAGCCAGATCATTGTTTGGGCTACCCAAATTTATATGAAGAAAAGTGATGAGATCCGTAAAAATTTAAAATCTGAAAAATAAAATACCATGAAAAAAGTTTTAGCCATATTAAGTCTGGCTGTCTGCTCTTTAGGCTATGCTCAAAAAGGCCCTCTTATCGTCAACAATTATTCTATATATGATTTTAAAGGGGTTGTTTTTGCCAGTAATGAATCAGGAGCAACCTGTTCTCCTTATGTTACTACCAGAGATCCTGATGAAATTGTAATTCCGGCTGATTCTCATATGGGAAATGGGAAAGCACTCGTTTATGACAATTATAGGGATCAATTTACCAACTCTTTATATCCTACAACAACCTGGACTGTAAGCCTGTCAGCCACATCCGTAACTCCAAGAGCCTGGAACCATCCATCTTTATTACCTACCGGAGTTATTTCAGCTAATACAAGGTGGTCTGGCACAAAATTCAGAATGTTTTACGCAGGAACCAATGATCTTGCTCCAGGCGGCTTCGATGGTCCATTAGTGCTTCCTAACAGCTGCTATAACGCTCCAAGCAGCATTAGTACTCCCTTAGGAAACACCGGGGATATTTTTACCGTAACCAGCGGAGCAACAACAATCACTTACATTCAGTTTTTCTAACACTACTCCCAACTTAAAAAAAATTTTAATCTATTATTATGAAAAAACATTTTTTACTGACAGCATTTGCCGCTTTAACTCTATTGTCATGTAACAACGAAAGTTCTGCTGTAAACACTGTGGAAAGTATGAAAACGCCACAAATGGAAAACTTCGACAAAGCATTCAAAAGTTTGGGTGATCCACAAAACAGACCTACTGAAGAGGAGAAAAAAAGAAACACCTCTGAACTGAGCGACAGAAGAAAAGCACTTCTGGTTCCGGCTTCCAAAGAGCTGATTCTTTCTACCGGAGTAACTGAAAGCGAACTGATGAGAAAAACAGGCGGTGATATGAGCCAGATCATTGTCTGGGCTACCCAAATCTATATGAAAAAAAGTGATGAGATCCGTAAGAATATCAAATCGGAGAAATAATCATCTGCTTCTCCGTAATACTTACTCTCATCCCTATTTTAACTCTAAAATACATATTTAATTCTATGAAAAAATTAACCATTATACTTAGCATTGCAGCAGGAATCTCTGCTTCAGCACAATCAACTCCTTTACAGGTAAATAATTATAATCCTGATTATATTGCAGTAGGCAGACTGATGACCAAAAGTACAACTCCTTACGCCCCTTATATGTATGCCATTGGTACCTACCCTTCTACCAATTATACCATTCCTATTAATGGTGACAGCTACTACGATCATTTCGATACTACCGGAACAGCCAACATCCCGATCCTTTATTGGAATTATGTGGATCCTTTAAACCCGGCCAATTCAAACACTTATCCTTACAACCACCCTCTTATTACTGCAATTAATTCTACTAATGAATGGGAAGGTTATGCTTTTAGTCTCAGGGATAGCAACGGGCAATCTGTAGATTCTTTTGAAGTAGGTGATCCGGTACTTTCAGGAGGGTTTTTACAGCCCAATCAAAGCGGGTATAATACGCCATCTTTTGCAGAGTGGTTCACGATAACCTCCGGAACAGGCAATATAACCTACCTCCAGATTTATTAATCCCAATGATAAAATAAAAAAGTATGAAGAAAATCCTAACATTATCCGGCATCATTATCTCTTCGTTTGCTTTTTCACAGGGAACACTTATTGTTAATAATTACTCACCCTATGAACTTCGTGGCCTTGTTATGGCAGATAACGCCAATAATGCGGGCAACAGCTGTTTTCCGCGTGCAGGTAATAATATTACTGTACCGGCTAATGCCAATATGGGTAACGGGCTTCAGCTTGAATATACGAATTATCGGGATCAGTTCAATTCTTCCTTATATCCTATGGCGACCTGGAATTATGCATTCAGCGCTACAAACGGAAGCCAGGGGGTATCCTGGAACGATCCTGTCTTTGATCCTGCCGGACCTCTTTCCACCACTACCAGATGGAGCACCATTAAATTTCAAACATTTTACCCGGGAACCAACAACAATGTGATTGGTCTCATAGGTAATTTAAGTGTTGCCAATAATCCGTGCCAACCCCTGATGCCGTGGTATATAGATTATCCTTCCGGAAATTATGCGGAAATGTTCAGAATAGGAGACATAACCTATATCAGTCTTTATTAGAAAATTAATCTTTTTAACCATGTTGAAATAAGGTATTCCTGCCTTATTTCAACATTAAAAATAAATCTAAAATAATTATGAAAAAACATTTTCTGCTGGCAGCATTTGCCTCCTTAATACTGACCTCATGTAACAACGAAGGCTCAGCTACCAATACGATGGAAAGCATGAAAACTCCGCAAATGGAAAACTTCGATAAAGCATTCAAAAGTTTGGGAGATCCACAAAACAGACCTACGGAAGAGGAGAAAAGAAGAAACACCTCTGAACTGAGCGACCGAAGAAAAGCACTTTTAGTTCCCGCTTCCAAAGAGCTGATCCTTTCTACCGGAGTAACTGAAAACGAGCTGATGAGAAAAACAGGCGGTGATATGAGCCAGATCATTGTCTGGGCTACCCAGATCTACATGAAGAAAAGTGATGAAATCCGTAAAAATATTAAATCTGAAAAATAATAGATATGAAAAAAGGACTCGCATTACTAAGTCTTGCTGCTTTTTCTTTTGGATCTGCTCAGAAAGGCCCTCTCATCCTGAACAATTATTCCAAGTATGATTTTGAAGGATATATTATAGCCAGTAATTCTGATGGAGGCTGCTATCCGTTGGTTACTTCTGCTGATCCCGACCTTGTTAAAATTCCTGCCGACTCTCATATGTACAACGGACATGAACTGAGATATAATGATTATCAGGATCAGTTTAACAATTCTTTATATCCTATGGCTGCCTGGTCTGTTATGTTATCAGCAACCAATACGACTACAATCCCATGGAATGATCCGTCTTTAAGTCTTGGAGGATTTATTTCCGACAATACAAAGTGGGCTGCATCAAAGTTTGCCATGTATTATCCGGGAACCCATAACAATGCTCCTGACAACTTCGGAGGTACCGTATCTATTTTCAGCAACTGTTATAATACAACACCTAATTTCACTACTCCTTCAGGAAATATGGCAGAAATATTCACCATAGACGACGGAGTAACACTTTATACTTACATTCAGCTTTACTAAAATGATTTACTCATGAAGAAAGTTTTAATACTATCCGGGCTGGCAATGACTTCACTGGCTTACTCACAGGGAATACTTATTGTCAATAATTATTCGAAATATGATTTTTCCGGCACTTTGATAGCAGGAAGTACCTCAGCTGCTAATGGATGCTATCCAAGGGTTGGAAATACAGATATCGTTAAGATACCTGCTGATTCCCATACAGGAAACGGAAAAGAACTTATGTATAAAGATTATCAATCTCAATTTACAAATTCCCTCTATCCTACAACTACCTGGGAAGTTTACCAGAATCCCTTGAACCACACCGTAATGTCATGGGATGATCCAAATCTGGCACCCGGAGGTACAATTTCTACGACCACCCAATGGTATGCTACCAAATTCAGTACCTCATTACTGGAGTTCCATGCTAATTTAGCATTAATCACCCCATGTAACCCTAATTCTATGGATACGTATACCACTCCTTCCGGTAACGAATTCGCAGAGATCTTTACCATTAACGGCACTACTTATCTACAGTTGTATTCACTTTAAACCTTACATTCATGATTTGTGGTCGTAAAGAATGCAGATCATTATCTATAAGGCCGGAATCAGTTCCGGTCTTTTTCAAGTAGCTGGAAGTTTGAAAAAAAGACATTTTATAAGGAAATGGGCCAGGAAAAATACGAGAAAATCTATAAGCCGGATTTTGTACTTCCGAAGAAGTGCCTGTTATTTATCTACATTTTACATTACTGCAAAATTTGAGCTGATTACCCCTCGGCTTTCAGGACGAGCCGCCCCTATTTTCATTGCTGAAAAGAACCGATATACTTATCATTGCACCACAAAGAGTTTACCTGGTTTCACTACAGCCGAACTGTACCTGCTTTCTGTTGCACTTGTCCTACCCTCACGGGTGACGGATGTTATCCGCTTTGCTGCTCTACGGTGTCCGGACTTTCCTACCTCCCGTAAAACGGGAAATCAACAAGCCGATTTTCTCGCGAATGCAAAGATACAGGATAATTTGAAAATACAGCCATGCTCTGATTTGAAAATTAAACTATTCTCAATTCATGATCAGAAGGTTTGAAGCTGGGAGCCGGAATAGGGAAGTTATAAAGATCATTAAGAATAACTGTTTATTTAACCCAAACTCAGATTAAATTAAAAACAGGAACGATATTTCAAAGATTTCTTTAATTATTTTTATGAATTTCAACAAAAATTTTCAAATTTTCAAATTAAACCATTTTCAAATTAATAAATTACCGCATTATTATTATCTTCGTGCCATTATAAATTTATGAGTTCAAGAGAAAAAGAATTTGCGCAGCTTATTAAAGATAATCAGGGCCTGATTATTAAAGTTTCGCGCTTGTACACCAATTCTCTCGAAGATGAAGAAGATCTTTTTCAGGAAATTGTTCTCCAGCTTTGGAGAAGTTATGATTCCTTTAAAGGAAACTCCAAAATTTCTACATGGATGTACCGTGTAGCCCTTAATACAGCCATTACCCTTTTCCGGAAAAAAAGCAAAAGTCTTCCTACCAATGAACTGGACATTAACCATAAAGATTTTGTGGAAGATGATGATGAAAAACAGCAGCAGATCTCGCTTCTGTACACCGTAATCAAAACGTTACCGAATGTAGAAAGAGCAATTGTAATGATGTATCTTGACGACCTGCCCTATAAGGATATTGCAGAAAACCTTGGGATCACCGAGGTCAATGCCCGTGTGAAAATGAACAGATTAAAGAAAACCCTTAAAGAACAGATGGAAAAATATGCCTGATTTTGATTTAGATAGCTTTAAGAAAACATGGCAGGAGCAGCCTGTTCAGCCGAAATATGACAGCACCGAAATCCTTCAGATGCTGAACAGAAAATCACGTAATTATGTGAAATATATTTTCTGGATCAGTGTTGTTGAATTTTTATTCTTTTCTGTACTTGGAGTATTTTATTTTTTCCAGGGGGACGAATCTGACAGTTTCCGCAAAATTCTTGAAAAACTGGGAGCACAGGAATCTCCTGAACTGGAAAACAATTTCGACTTTGCTTATTTAGCCATTAAAATCATAGGCCTCATGATCACCGCTTATTTTGTTTTCAAATTCTACCAGAATTACCGTAAAATAAAAATAGAAGAAAACCTTAAAGGGTTGATTACACGAATTATCAAGTTTAAAAATACGGTGAATGCTTTTATTCTGATCAGTATTGTTCTGCTTATAGCTTTTACTCTGGTTTTCTCGGCATTTATCTTTTATATTCTGAATTCCCAAAATATACAGCCTTCCAATTCTAACCTTGCGATTGTTATTATAGGAACCATTGTCAGTATGATTTTGTGCATACTGCTGATCTGGCTGTATTACAGACTTGTTTATGGTATTATCATCCGGAAACTCGACAAAAATTTAAAACAGCTTAAAGAAATAGATTCTCAGGAAAATTAACTGGTATAGGCTCATAATTCAGGATTTATTCATTAATTTTATTCCACCAAACCTTGAATTATGCCATTATCTTATGTCTATGGGACTTCTGAGACTCCGCTATTGGGACAAACGATCGGAGGAAATCTTAAAAACACCGTTGAAAAATATCCCCGCCAGGAAGCATTAGTCTGTGTTCATCAGAATTACAGAGCAACTTATCAGGAATTTTATAATCAGACCACTGCTGTTGCAAAAGCACTGATCTTTTTGGGAGCAAAAGCCGGAGACAGAATTGGTATCTGGTCTTCCAACCGCTATGAATGGGTGCTTCTACAATATGCCACTGCCCGTATCGGAACCATTCTCGTGAATATTAATCCCGCCTATAGAACGCACGAGTTGACCTATGTCATCAACCAATCTGAGATACGGTTCATCTTTTCTTCATTAAGCTTTAAAAGCAGTAATTATAAAGAAATGGTGGAGTACGCCAAAGAAGTCTGCCCTTCTCTGGAACACGAAATATTTTTCGATGATAACTGGGAAGATTTTCTCAACAACGGGCAGGATACTTCAGACGATACCCTGCACAGCTTTGAGGAACATGTACAGTTTGATGATCCTGTCAATATCCAATATACCTCCGGAACGACAGGTTTTCCGAAAGGAGTAACGCTTTCCCATCATAATATTCTTAATAATGGTTATTTTATTGGTATTCGTCTGAAATATTCATCAAAAGACCGGGTTTGTATTCCTGTTCCGTTTTATCACTGCTTCGGAATGGTGATCGGTAATATTTGCTGTACGGCCCATGGCGCCTGTATGGTGATTCCCAATGACAGTTTTGACCCGGACCTTACTTTAAAAGCTGTTTCCGATGAAAAATGCACTTCTCTCTATGGAGTTCCTACCATGTTTATTGCAGAACTGGCTGTAAAAGATTTTAACACCTATGATTTTTCAAGTCTGAGAACAGGAGTTATGGCAGGTTCAGTCTGTCCGCCGGAGATTATGAAAAAGGTTGAAAGCCTGATGAATATTAAAGAAATGAGCATCTGCTACGGAATGACTGAAACCTCACCCGTTTCTACACAAACCCTGATTGGTACTCCTTTAGAAAAACAGGTAAGCACGGTAGGAACCGTTCAGGATCATCTCGAAATAAAGATCATTGATGAAAACGGAAAGATTTTAAACCGGGGCGAGCATGGAGAACTCTGCACCAGAGGCTATTCTGTTATGCTGAAATACTGGAATGATCCGGAAAATACCCGAAAAGTTCTGGATGATGCCCGCTGGATGCATACCGGAGATATGGCTGTAATGGATGATGACGGCTACATCACCATTTCCGGAAGGATCAAAGACCTGATTATCCGCGGTGGTGAAAATATTTCCCCTAAAGAAATTGAGGACTTTTTATATACCTACCCCAATATCCTCGATGTCCAAATCATTGGAGTTCCCAGTGAAAAATTCGGAGAAGAAGTTATGGCGTGGATCAAAATCAGAAAAGGTTTTGAGGTGACCGAATCCGAACTTCTGGAATACTGTAAAGGAAGAATTGCCCATTATAAAGTCCCGAAATACTGGAAATTTGTGGATGAATTCCCGATGACCATCTCCGGAAAAATACGAAAAGTTGAAATGCGGGAAATTTCGATGAAAGAACTGGGACTGGATGGTTTTAAACGGTCGTAATACCCAGCAATTCTCTCTGATTCTGATACTTTTTATAGGTTTTGGCTAAAGCCAATGGATTGTCTTTTTATTTAGGCGGGCTTTAGCCCGCCTCTATTGAATAAATTCTACAGAATACATTAAAAGATTTTTCAGAAGAGATTGTTTTGGATGTTTTTTATGACAGATTTTGCGGGTTGAACAGATCTATTCTCACCCAATAAAAATCGTAGATTTTTATTCTTTTATGAACTTCTATGCGTGAAGCTTTAAACTTAAAAATTTAAGGTGTTAAATTCTCTTGTGTCTTTTGTGGTTTTAAAAATTCATTGCACGGGTTTCCCACAGATAGCTCAGATTTACACAGATTGCTGTAGTATATTCTGTTGAAAACCTTTGGTTTTCTTGCGCCTTAAAAACAGTTAGCTATTAAAAACATTGCGGTATTGCGTTTGCCAACATTCAGAACATTATTTTTTTATTACTCTGTAAAATTGACATAAACCCGGAGTACAATAATAAAGGCTGTCTTTTGAGGACAGCCTTATGTATTTTAAAGTTCTTTTCTTAATCTCGCTACCGGAATATTGAGCTGTTCACGGTATTTGGCGATGGTTCTTCTGGCGATGTTGTACCCCTGTTCTTTAAGGATCACTACCAGCGCATCATCTGTAAGCGGTTTTCTCTTATTCTCTTTATCAATAACCTCCTGAAGGTGGGTTTTAATTTCTTTGGTAGAAACTTCTTCACCATCATCATTGGTAAGGCTGTCTGAGAAAAGGTCTTTCAGATAAATAATTCCATTTGGTGTATCGGCATATTTGCTTTTTACCACTCTTGAAATGGTAGAAATATCGAATCCGGTAATGTCTGCAACATCTTTCAGGATCATTGGTTTAAGAGATTTCTCGTCACCCGTGATGAAATAGTCCTTCTGGAACTTTACAATAGCTGTAATCGTCTGAAGAAGGGTATTCTGACGCTGATTAATCGCATCAATATACCATTTGGCAGCATCAAGCTTTTGCTTGATAAACAGTGCCGCCTGTTTGTGCTCAGAAGAGTTTTTATCGTGTGAATAAGTCGTCAGAATGTCTTTGTATTCTTCAGAAACTCTTAAAGTAGGTGCATTTTTGCTGTTCAGCATAGGGATAACCAAGCCGTCTTTCACCTGGATCACAAAATCCGGAATAATTTCCTGATTAATCGTGATGGTCTGGGTATCAAAATTCCCGCCTACTTTCGGAGACAATTTGGAGATCTCCTCCAGGGCATCTTTAAGATCTTCTTCTTCAATATCATATTTCTGGATGATCTTATTATAGTGCTTGTTGGTAAGGGCATCAAACTGATGTCTCAGAATATTGGCAGCTAAAGAAACTGCTTTATCAGAGCTTACTTTCTTTTCGATCTGAAGCAGAAGACATTCCTGAAGTCCGCGTGCGCCAACGCCTGGCGGATCCAGTTTCTGAACATAGTTTTCCAGAATATCATCCACTTTTTCTTTGGTAGTATAGATTCCCTGTGAAAATGCAAGATCGTCCACAATAGATTTGATTTCTCTTCTCAGATATCCATCTGTATCAAGGTTTCCAATGATATATTCAGCAATTTTCAGATCTTCTTCACTGATGTTGATCAGATGAATCTGCTCCGTCAGATAATCATACAGCGATTGTCCTTCTGTCAGAAGGCTTTCGTTATCAAATTCCTCGTCATCCGGAGAATAGTTGCTGGATGCTGTTTTATAGCTGGGTTCGTCGTCATAAAGATACTCGTTAACATCAAAATCTGTTTCAATGCTTTCCGTACCTTCATCCTGATAGGCTTCTTCCAGAGAAGAATAATCATCTTCTTTAGAATCTTCTTTTACAATTTCCAAAGCAGGATTCTCTTCAAGCTCTCTTTCCAGCTCCTCTTCAAATTCCAGGGTATGCAGCTGTATAAGCTTCATCAGCTGGATCTGCTGAGGAGCAAGCTTCTGTCCTAATTTGAGTTGTAAGTGTTGTTTAAGCATATTTGTATTTGTGTTTTAACATAACATATTCCACGAATTTAATAAATTTATTTGATAAAAAACACCCCTAGCATGATTTTTGCTGTATACTTTCCTAGATAATAAACTATAAAAAAATAAAAAAGCCTTAATTTTTACATTAAGGCTTTTTTTATTCGTCTAGAACTCAGCGTTCTTCGGCGTTCTTGGAAAAGGAATTACGTCTCTGATATTCGTCATTCCTGTTACGAAAAGAATAAGTCTTTCCAATCCTAATCCAAACCCGGCATGTGGCACAGAACCGAATTTACGGGTATCAAGATACCACCAAAGTTCGTGCTCATCCACGTGCATATCTGCCATTTTCTGTTTTAGTACGTCTAATCTGGCCTCTCTTTCGGAACCTCCGATGATTTCTCCGATTCCCGGGAAAAGGACATCCATTGCAGCAACGGTCTTGTTATCATCATTCAGTTTCATGTAGAATGCTTTGATTTCCTTCGGATAATCGAATAATACTACCGGGCACTCAAAGTGTTTTTCTACCAGATATCTTTCATGCTCAGACTGAAGATCTGTTCCCCATTGTTCAACAGGATACACAAATTTTCCTTTTTTATTTTCTTTAGAGTTCAACAGGATCTCAATAGCTTCTGTATAGCTTACACGCTTGAAACGCTTGGTAATTACATTCTCAAGTTTTTCTATCAGTCCTTCTTTCGCTCTTTCTTTTTCCGGTTTTGATTTTTGTTCTTCTTCAAAACGTTTGTCAAGGAATTCAAGATCGTCTTTACAGTTGTCAAGAACGTATTGGATCACATATTTCAGGAAGTCTTCTGCCAGATCAATGTTGTCTTCAAGGTTGTTGAAAGCTACTTCAGGCTCAATCATCCAGAACTCTGCAAGGTGTCTTGTCGTGTTTGAATTTTCTGCACGGAAAGTAGGTCCGAAAGTATAAATTCTTCCCAATCCCATTGCGGCAGTTTCTCCTTCAAGCTGTCCGGAAACCGTTAAGTTGGTTTTTTTACCGAAGAAATCCTGTGAGAAATCAATTTCACCGTCTTCCGTTCTTGGCATATTGTTAAGATCGAAGTTGGTCACTCCGAACATTTCTCCAGCTCCTTCAGCATCAGCTCCTGTAATAACCGGAGTGTTGATATAGAAAAACTGGTTTTTGTTAAAGAATGAATGTACTGCAAAACTTACCGCGTGACGGATTCTGAAAACAGCTCCAAATACATTGGTTCTGAATCTCAAATGCGCCTGTTCACGAAGCTTTTCTAAGCTGTGTTTTTTCGGCTGCAAAATAGTACTCTGCAATTCTTCTGTAAAGTTATCTCCTAAAATAATGATCTTTTTAGCAATAATTTCCACAGATTGTCCGGCGCCCTGACTTTCCACCACTTCTCCTACAACTTTAAGAGATGAAGCTGTACTGATCTTTTTGATAAGCTCTTCATCAAAGTTTTCGAAATCAACAACAATCTGCAAATTATTAATCGTAGAACCATCATTTAGGGCAATAAAGCGATTAGCACGGAATGTTCTTACCCATCCGTAAACTGTAATGTCATGATGTAATACTTTCTTGTAATCCTGTAGGATTTCTTTAATCGTCTGCTTTTTCATTTGTTGATGATAAATTTTTGTATAAAAATTAATGTTTGCAAAGTTACAAAAAAACAGCGCAATTTGATGATTGCGCTGTCTTTAAAAAAATCATTTAAGAAGTATTTAAACTTTCAGTTCAGGAAAATCGCCTTTTTATCTGTTAGTCTTTTTTGATTTTCGAATTTAATTTCACTTTAATACCGGTCTGAACTGTTATAAAAACCTTCATTACTCTGAAGCCACATCACTTTAAATAAATTAGTCTGAGTTTTCATGGAGTAGTTTTTAATAATAAATGGTTATTAGTTTTTAAAATTCAGATTAATGTTCAAACCATGATCCCGTTTTGCTATTACACTTCATTTCCACATTTAAAATGCATTAATGGGATTGAATGGTTCTTGTTTTTACTGGTTTAAAATCCTTAAATGATTAGTGTCTGCATATCAATCTTTAAACAATTATGTCATTACTTTCGTTCGATTTTTTTCGTCACATTAACTTTTTGATTTGATTTTTTACGATCAAAGATTGAACATTTTCAATTTTGAATGGTACCTCTTCAAAATGCAGATGTTGTGTCTTTAACTGAAACAAAGATGCAGTAAAGTAAGATGATTATGCAAGCAGATGGTTTATAGATTCATAAATTTATAGGGATAAAATCATGAATCTATAAATGATAAAACACTGATAACAAATAAATTAAAGTTAAATCGAATTAATATTTTCAATCTCCTTCAGATAAATAGAAAGTGGGGTTCCGGTTCGTTTTTTGAAGGCTAAAGTGAAGGCCTGTTCATTATTATATCCTAGTTCTTCGGCAATAAAAGGAATTTTATAAGAACGGAATTTCTTATCATTGGCCAATCTGTTAATCGCATAATCAATACGAAGATCATTAAGATACGTAGCAAAATTCTTTCCTTTATAGGTATTGATGATTTCTGATAAATATTTGGAATTGGTCTTTACTTTTTTGGCGAGACTTCCCAGGGTAATTCCTTTATTTAAAAACTGTTCTTTATCTTCGAAAATTTCAAGTTCTTTTAATACAGCCTGGGCGATATCCTCTGAAACGGTTTTGGCTGTTTTATGATCTTCAGTTTCTTTGTTCTGTTCTGAAAAACCCTCTGACATCGTTTCACTTTTCGGTTCCCAGCTTCTTTTATTTTTATGAACAGACTGAAGAAGATCCTGTGCAATTTTCCTGTATTTCTTTCCCGTTTTTTTATACCTGAAATAAAAATTCATAAATAATAAATGGGAGATCACTAAAAGACTGAGAACAATATAAAAAAGGTTCTTCCTGTTTTTAAAATCATTGGCAGCGGCTTCTTCTTCCTGCTGCAGTTCAGGGACATCATATTTTCCGGGAAGCTCACGGGATATATCCAGGAATTGAGCATCCAGAATACGGTCAATTTTCATAAAACGGTCTACATAATACCATTGCTTCTCCTTGTCCCCATTTTCTTTATAATAATTGATAAGATAAGTATATACTTCTTTTAGCTCAGGATAAATATAATCCGTCTTAAGAACCATAGAATCTATTCTGACAAAACATTCTATCGCTTTCTCTTTTTCCTGAAGCCCTGCATAGGATTTCCCTAAATTTAAAAGGGTATAGTTTTGATTTCTCTTAGTCGAATTTTCCGGAATAAAGAAGAATTTTCTGCATTGTATCAGGTTATCTATGGCAGGTCTGTATTTTTTTAGCTGTACATGATAAAGGCCCAATAAACCCAGATACTGATGATAGCTGTACTTATTTTCATTCTTTTGGGAAGCCTGCAAACCCTCCTGTATCAGTGTATAAGCAGAATCCATTTTATTAGTCTGTATATAGGCATCTGCAAGGCTAAGTTTGAGAAGATCACGTTCGCCCTCATTCATATTATCTGCCTCATATAAGTAATGTCTGAAAGTTCTGGCTGCTTCGGCATGTTTTCCTGTATAATTATTCAGGGTGGCAATGCCTATATGCGCCAGGGCCATCTGCTTTTTATCTCCTTGTTCTTTGGCAGATTCCAGGGCAGCCTGAGGATTTGTGTTAAAGAATTTTTCTTCCAGTTCCTGATAGGCTGATTGTTTTCCTAAGATACTTTTTTCAGCCGTATGTGCCTGTGCATTCACTACGGTAGTCCATACAATCCATAACAGTATCCAATATTTTACTTTCATTGCTCCTTCAGGGTATCTTACAAAAATATTATTTTATTCGGCAGATTCATGATCTCTTTCAATTTTCCTTTATTGATTGAGGGTTTATAAGGAAATTAATTCCCGATCAAGTTACAAAAAACAGCGTAAAGTAACGATTACGCTGTATGATTCATCAATTATTTAAAAGAAAACGATATGGATCAATTAAAGAAGATGGTCTTTTTTCTCTGTTTTCCGTTCCGGATTCTCCATGCATGGTAAGAGCTGGGTACGTCATACTGCCATTTCGGGAGCAGCACGACAATCAGGATCACATCTATATGAGAGATAAAGCCCAATCCCACTGTAAGATAAAATGCCCAGCCGGTCTGTTGGAATCCTATTAAATAGGTAAAAGCGATCAGCAGACTCACTCCCCACATTTTTGATAAGAACGCATGGGTACAGGTTTCCTTTCCGAATTTCCAGATGCTTACGATATAGCAAAGTGCTTCCATCACAAAGATCAGAAGAATTCCCTGCCATTCGTCTTTAATGAGTCCGGGATTCAGGAAATAGGCAGCAAAGCCCAGTGAAAGCCAGAATATCAAATCGGTCTGACTGTCCATTCTCCGGAGTTTTTCGGAAGAAACCCCTGCTTTCCGGGCAATAATCCCATCAAAAATGTCCGTGAGCAGTCCTGCATACATCATTATCAAAATTATAAATCGGGCTTTTTCACCTGCAGAATAGGCTAAGAAAAGAATCACCGGAGCAAGGAGCAGTCTTATGGCAATTAAAATATAAGGTATTGTTTTCATGGTTTTAAAAATTAATGATTGGTAAACTTCTTTTTCCGTTTTTATTCCATAGTCCCAACTGAAGGCCTTTCATTTTCCTGGAAACATTGACCAGCCCGATCTGTACTCCTGTCATTTCTTCTGTTTTATTGTAGATTCCGGCCTGAAATCCTTTAAATAGTTCAGCGTTGTTTACCGGAGCAATCGTTACTCCTTTAAAGTCTTTTTCATAATTATAAAACCCGGACAGCATCACCCCCTTTCCTTTATCGATGTAAGTGCCCAGTCCTGTTACAATAATTCCGTTCATCGTGTTTCCATAATTATAAACTGAAACAGAAACCCCGTTGTGGTTCACTATACTTCCGTATCCGCAACCGGAAACCGTAAGGCCGTTGACAATAAGCTCAGGCTGCTCTTTCCTGTTTTTCGCAGGATCGTAAAACATCCATACAACAGGTCCCAGAGGAATCGGTTCCAGATTGATACCATTAATTTTTCTGGTATTGTTTTTATCCAGAACACCTCCTAACCCTAAAGCAATACCGTTTACTTTATCAATTTTATTTAATGGAGTTAAAGCGGCGAAACTTGTTCTTTCCCTGCTTAAACTGTTCTGAGCTGAAACCAGAACACTCAAAAAAAGTCCTGTTATTAAAAATATTGTTTTCATATTCTTTTTGATTTATATTTTTTATTCAAAACTACCGGCTTAATTTTTTCAGATATTCATAATGAGAAATTACCGCATAAAAGATGCTTTTTTCATGATAAGGAAGCTGATTTCTCACTGCTGCTTTTTTAATAGCGGGAGTGATAATCGTATACACTGTATGCGGAAGACCGGGAAAAAGATGATGGGCGGCATGGGAATTAAATCCTCCGAAAATCCAGTTGGCCAGTCTGTTTGTAGGGTGATAATCCAGAGAAACGGCTAACTGATGTTCATAATAATCATAGGGTAGATAACCGTTTTCATCTGCTTCCGGAAAGTCTGTTTCAAGGCTCAGGTGGGAAATAATCAGGGTGAGCACAAAAAACAGGGAAATCGTCAGGTGCATGATGATAAAAGACAAAATGATTGTCACTACCGGAATATGAGTAAAAAAAGCAGGAATTACCAACATGTAGCTGAAATAAGCCAGCTTCAGGATAATGACTTCTGCAACAGACATCCAGGAATGGCTTTGATTTCTCAGATTGGCCAGGTCTTTTTTCCCCAGATAAATAAAATCTTTAATCAGGATCCAGTGTAAGGTATACAGACAATACAATAAAGTAGCGTATAAATGCTGGTATTGATGAAGCTTACTTCTGGGCTGATTAGCAGAAAGCCGGATGAATATATTGTCATCAATATCTGTGTCACAACCATCTACATTCGGAAACACATGATGTGAGGCAATATGTCTTTTTTTCCACAGTCTCGCATTAACTCCCTGCAGATTAAAGGTGATATAATAAATAATCTGGTTCAGCTTTTTATACTTTGAAAATGTATTATGTACACAGTCATGAGAACAATTGAATGCAAGAAGTATCCCTGACAACCCTAATAATATATAGTTAATAACAACGGCGTACCTCTTATTTTCCATATAAGGATTAAAAAGATTGAGATACAGCAGGATAAAAGCCACAGAATAGAACAAGAATTTTACAATTATTAGCTGCTTCGCTTTATCAACAGTCTCTTCTGTAAGCAGTACCTTTACCTCTTCACGCAGCTCCGGGTAAAACGCGGAACTCGTTTTTTTGAATTTTATCTTTGTTTTCATGATCATGTGGTTAAAAAACAATGTTGAACCCAAAGGAATACCTGAATCCTTTAATAGGAAAGTGTTTATACGTATTGTACTCGAAATTATAGCCCAGTTCTCCGGTAAAGAAATGGCAGAATGTTACTCCGAATTTGGGTGACGCAGTATAAGGAGAAACTCCTGCTCCCGCATATAGGCTGGTCACGAGATCTTCATCACCAAAAGCTTTTATCTTCCGGAAATAATCGAATTCCGGAATGATCAGCAGCTTTCTCTCGTCCCACCAGTTAAAGTGCCCTCTCAGGCTGTAATAGTTCTTGGCATTTTCGGACGGTAATTTCATTCCTACCGATAAAAAGGTCTTGTCTCCTAATGAAGTTCCTTCTATTCTGGTGCTGAGTATTACGGCTACAATTTTCCAGCCTTTATCATTTCCCAGCTGGGCTTTGCCCAAACTAAAAAAAAGTAAAAATGCTCCTAAGATTATATTTTTCATCGCTGATTGTTTTAAAATGATGTTTCAAAATTATCGGTGAAAAACACCAATCCGAATGCGAAAAAAAATTAAAATAAATGCCTACATTTGTGAAAATCACAAAAACATGCATCAGGAACTTTTACTCAGGGAAATTCGCAGGAAAATTGGTGACAAATCGCTGAATGATGAAATTGCTAATATCCTCAACGTAAGTTATGACGCAGCCCACAGAAGAACTTCATTAAAAGCGAAATTCAGCTTTGAAGAGGCTCTGGAACTGGCAAAATATTATCAGATTTCTCTGGATCAGTTTATGACATCCGATCATCAGATTCTGGTACAAAAAACATCAGCAGTGACTGAGACAGAAGATTTACAGTCATTTTTTCAGAATAATCTCAGCGTTTTTGAGAATTTACCGCTTTCAGACGGGATTACCATTTACTATTCAGCGAAGGATATTCCCTTTTTCTATACTCTTTCTGATACCCTGCTTTCCCGGTTCAAAGTGTATGTATGGATGAATCTCCTGAATGCCAAGCAGGTCTTCGTTCCTTTCCTTCAGTTTTCACCGCCTTATTTTGAAGCAGACACCCAGGAATTGAAGAAAAAGTATGAAACACAAAACGTTGTGGAACTGTGGAATGATATGACGGTTTCCAGCATTCTTCAACAGATTGCCTTTTATTCTGATACCGGCCTGTTACAAAAAAAAGAAGCCAATATTATTTTAGGGGAACTGAAGGAACTTATAGAATATATTGAACAGAAAACTGAAAACAATCCCAAATTTCATCTGTATGAAAATGAGCTGATGCATCTTTCCAACGATATTTTTTTCCATCATCCGCAGCAGTCGCTTTTTGCCATTCCTACCAATATGTTTGGGTATATTCTGATTAATGATGCCAAAACCTGTAACGAAACCCTGAATTATTTTGAACATCAGATTAAAAATTCAAAATCCCTGAATACCTCCGGGAACCGCGACAGGAAGATATTTTTCAACAAAATGTACGAACAGATCGGCCGCCTTCAGAGATATCTGAGCGAATAAAACTGTATCTTTAATCAAAACAACCTTATGAAAACCCGGATTATCCTCTTATTTTCACTATTGGTGCTTCAGTCCTGTTATTCCCCGAAAACAGATATTGAGGAGGACAAACACCCTGAAATACCGGAATTTCCAAAATTTTCAGAGCCTGCCATTTATGCGGAAAAGGTAATCGAACTTCCTCTTTCACAGAGCAGTAATTGTTTTTATCAGCAAAAGGATGATTATTTTTTCATCTACAATTATCCAGGGCTGGATTACGCATCCAATGATCTCTGCCAGCTCTTCATCATCAAAAACGGTAAACCAGTCATTTTTGAAAAATGGAAAAATATTCCGAAGATCAATAATTTTGCATTTGTGGGGGATCATGCAGATCTTTATGTGAATAACAGAAAATATCTGGCCCCCAATTATACTCTGAAAGAAATTTTCCCCATTTATAATCTTGATGATGTTCAGGATAAATATGAACACCTTTTGCATTTGGGAGAAAATGAAAAAGATTCCGCGGTATTGCAAAAGATCGCCGTGGAGCAGAAACAGCTTCAGGATAATATTTTAAGCAGGATCAAAGAAATCCGTTACATCGATAATGAAGCCAGTCCGGGAATGATGAACTACCCTTCCTCATCCGTTTCCTATCTCTGCAATTCTGATTCTGAAAATCCTTTTTATATTATGCCTAATTTTCTGGAAGAATCGCGGGCTGCATTTGAAATGAGGGATGTCGGCTACAAAGATTCTCTTTACGGGAAATTACGACCGAAAATGACACTGGTTCACAGAGAAAACAGGTTTACCCGTGAAATCAGCAAACAGCATGTGGATTCTACATTTTTCAATCAAAAAGATAGAATTGTTACCGGAAATGTTTGGTTCAGCCGTGGCAATCATTATGTAGCCAGCTTTGGTTATTCTCCGGTCTACATGTATTATTACGATCTGAAAATCAAAAATAAGACCATCTCTACCAAGGAAGACAATACCAAAATGGTTATCACATCCATTGTAAAAACAGCCTCAGGGAAATATTTTTTAGTGAACAACCTGAAAGCAGGAAAGTTTCAGGTCTATTTTTTGAAAAATTAAATTATTCGTCCTTTTTGGAAGGCACTAAAAAGACATCGATAAGTCCTTCAGGAAGTTCAGTTTTAATGAATCTTTCTACTCTGTTGACTTCCATGATCCAGTCTTTGATAATTGGAATTACTACTTCTTTTCCGTCTAAATTGGTGATAAAGTAGTTCTGTGCAGTCTGATCATTAACAGATCTTATCACTCCGCAGTTATTATTATTCTGGTCCAGAATATCGAAACCAATGATTTCGTGGTAATAGAATTGTTTTCCTGAAAGCTTAGGCAGTGTAGCAAGCGGCAGATAAACACTTTTACCTAACACCTGATCTACAATGGCTTCTGTGGAATTTTTAAGGAAAATATTCAGAGCATCGTTTTTGCTCCAGGATGATCTTTCAATAAAAAAAGGAACCAATAATCCGTTGATTTCAACGAATATTGATTCCAATTTATTGTAAAGCTCGGGTTGATCGGTATCCAATTTAAGGATAACGTTGCCCGCAAGTCCGTGTCTGCGTGTGATCTTACCTAATAAATAGCAGTCTTCTTTACGCATACGGCGGTACTTTTTAAGCTTCAGTGTTTTCTTCAGTTTCAGCAGCAGGAGCTTCTCCTTCTGTAGCTTCAGCAACTTCTTCAGCAGGTGCGTTAGCAGCTTCTTCAGCAGCCTTAGCATCAGCTTCAGCCTGTGCAGCAGCAGCGATTCTAGCTTCGTTTACTTTAGCTTCAGCTTCTAAAGCAGCTTTCTTAGCGTCTGCCTGAGCTTTAGATAAACCTTCTACTTTACCTTGTACTTTTGCATCTTTAGCTTCTACCCAAGCATTGAATCTTTTTTCAGCTTCAGCTTCGTCAAAAGCACCTTTAGCTACACCACCTTGTAGGTGTTTTTTGTAAAGGGCACCTTTGTAAGAAAGGATTGCTCTTGCAGTATCAGTTGGCTGTGCACCGTTGTTTAACCACTTTACAGCAGCATCAACGTTCAAATCGATAGTTGCAGGGTTAGTAATTGGGTTGTAAGTTCCTAGTTTCTCGATGAATCTACCATCTCTTCTAGCTCTAGAATCTGCAACCACGATGTGGAAGAAAGGCTTACCTTTTTTACCGTGTCTTTGTAATCTGATTTTTACTGACATAATGTTGTGAATTTTACGGGAACTCGTCCCAGTTAAATATTTAAGAGTGCAAAGATAAATAATTTTTCCGATGTAACAAGATAAAATCTTAAATTGTTATAGTATTAAACGGTCAGACAGTTTGTTTATGAAAAATTTCTGTGATTTCCGGAGTTAGTTCTGGTATTACTTTTTCTTTTTCATGTTTCCGTTCAAAGCATTTTTAAATATTTTAACAAAAACGTTACGTTTAATGAAAAACTTACTCCTCCTTATGGTAGCCATCTTTGGTTGTAAAAATCTGTACAGCCAATCCAGAGAAGAAAAAATTGACAAGCTTATCAGCTCTTATGAGCATCTCGGCCGTTTTAACGGAAGTGTTCTTGTGGCAGAAAAGGGAAAAATACTTTTTGAGAAAAGTTATGGCATCAAAAATTTCCAGACCAAAGAAAAGAATACTAATCAGACTATTTACCGGATCTACTCTACCACCAAATCATTCACAGCTACCGTTGTTTTATTGCTGGAAAAACAGGGAAAATTATCTCTGCAGGATAAACTATCCAAATATTTTCCAAAATTTCCAAAAGGAGACAGCATTACCATTGAACAATTACTTACCCATACTTCCGGCATTCAGAACAATACCAATTCTGAGCAGACCAAAGATGAAGAAACATTTCTGAACTATATAGCGGGCCAGCCTTTAGATTTTTCTCCCGGCAGCAAATGGAGTTACAGCAATTCCAATTATTACTTATTAGGATACATCATCAACAAAACGGCAGGAATGTCTTACCAACAGGCTGTAAAAAAATATATTCTAAATCCTTTAAGCATGACCAGTACAGGTTTTGGATTTAAAGATTTAAAAGATAAAAACAAAGCAACAGGCTATGATTTTTTATCCAAAAACAATTCCAGAGAAGGGGTAAATTATGATTATGACCACCCTCACGCTGCGGGCGCCATGTATTCTACAGTAGAGGATCTTTACAAATATGAAGAAGGACTTAAGAATTTTAAAATACTGGATAAGGAAACTTTGGAAAAGGCGCAGTCCCCTTTCCATAATTACGGCTATGGATATGGATGGACCGTTGAATCAATACAAGGGAAAACGGTGATCGGACATGGTGGTGCGGGGCCTGGCTTTCTATCTTTCTTTTCAAGAATTCCTCAGGATGATATTTCTGTTATCATATTAAGCAATATTTTCGATGGTGGTGTTCCGGAAGTATACAAAGGAACCATCTCTTTACTGAACAACCATCCTTATCATCTTCCTAAAAATGTAAAAATCAGTCCTGAACAGCAAAACCGGATAAAGGGATTATACCAGTCAGCAGACAGGAATATCTATATTTCTGCAAACGACGGATTAACAAGCTATTTTGATTCTAAAGACAGCTCTGGAGATACCTTCTTTCCGGAAAATGAAAAAAAGTTTTACGTTATCAATTATGAAAATGATAAAATTTATTTTGAATTTGAAGCGGGCAAAAATGGAGAAATAAGCTCTTTAAAAATAACCAAAAACGGAAAACTGATGAGGGAAGCTAAAAAAATAAGCAGTTCTTTTCTATGGGGAGCAGTAGGAGCCTCCACTCCAAATGGGTGGAACGGACCAGATGTAAAATTAGCACCCAGTTCCAAAAATAAAAATATTCTGGAAGCCAGAAATGTCATATTAAAACCAGGTGACCTAAAATTTCGGGCCAATAATGAATGGGCGATGGAACTGGGCATCAATGAAGCCAACCATCTGGTAAAATATGGGAATAATATCAAAATAACAGAACCCGGAACCTATGATATTATTCTGGATATGACCAATGAAATTAACCCTGCTTACCAGGTAATTAAAAAGCCGTGATTACAGGATTAATTTCACAGGTATAATTCATTTAATTAAGTTTCCCCAAGTAGAAAAGTCCAAGACATTTCTGGTTTTCTTCAATAGTCAGGGATTCTTTCAGATGGTCTACAATTTTGGGTGAACTCCAATAGCACCCTATTTCATTGGCTGTACAGGTAAGATACATATTTTGTACAGCCATTGAGGTAGCTGCAATTTCTTCCCATTCAGGAACCATTCCGCTAAAATTAACGACAATGGATACTACCGCATCTGCTTTATTGATTTTAAATCCTATATCGTTATATTTTTTCTCCAGGAAAAGCTGTTCAGGCTGTGTTGCCTTATAAATAGCCTGCATTTCGGAAGCTAGCTTTGCTTTGTCTTCGCCTCTGAAAACTTTAAATCTCCACGGTTTCGTCCGTTTATGATTGGGAGCAAATGCTGCTGAGCTGAGAATTTCATCAATCAGTTCCTGAGAAATTTCATCATCGGTATAATCTTTCGGAAATATACTTCTTCTGTGCTCTATGATTTCTTTTAAAATTTCTGCTTTATTCATGCTGCAAATTTACAACATGAACGCAAACGCACCGCATTTATTTACACCTGATTTTTCAAAAAAAGATCCGGGTTTTTGTATGCTTTATACCCGGTTATTACAAAGGTACCCACCATCAAAATCCCCAAAGCTGCAGAAATCCCCTTCATGTAGATATTTTCACCGACGGGCCCAAGCAGATAAAGGGTTACAAAACTGAAAATATAAATCATTCCCGTCATTACCCAGCTTTTGTCCGGATCCGGAAAGGCTTTCACAGAAGATGACTGATTGTAGCTGAATAAAGGCATCAGTTTATGTTTATCCCATATAATCAATGCCAGTACGGCAATCATCATCAGGGAAGTAATCATCCAGGTTCCGGTAAAAGAGAGGCTTATCGTAATGACCCATATATTACTCAGGATTGCCATGAACATGAGTGCCCCCAATAATGCAAAGCGCTGTGTCATCAGTAAAATTCCTGCTGCCACCTGTGTGAGTCCTAAAAAATTCCAATAAAAACCTGATTGATATAATGCTTCAAAAAAATACCCGATGGGATGATCTGTAGAAATACGGGTAAATCTCTCTCCCATCAGTTTCACCAGCCCTGAGGGTAGAAAAGCAAATCCTACGAGGTATCTTAAATGTATGATGATCCACTGATTGAATCGATTTGTTCTTAACTTTTCAAATATCACAGCTTTAGTATTTTGCAATGCAAGGTACTAAAATATTTCAAATCCACAAATTTCTTTCAATATATTTGTAATGAGATCCCTAAAGTACTTCAATAATCTCCTGGTGGATATTATTCAGAGTAAAAGCATCTCCTGATTTCATTCCCATCATTTTTCGGGCCATAGGACTTTCGGGAGAAATGGCATAAAAACGATCTCCTTCAAAAAAGAATTCACCTAAAGAAACAGAAATATAAAAACGGGCTTTATTGGTAATCACAAGAGAGCCGAGTTGTACTCTTTCCGTAGCATTGTTCAGCACTTTTGCCATATTTCTTTTCAGATCATTCAAAGCACCTAACTGGCGCTGCATCTGGTAGATCTCCTCTTGCATTTCTTCCCTCATACTGTCATATTTGGGCGTTTTTTTAATGTCACGGCTTGCTTCCAGCGTAAATTCGATGAAGTTTTTAAGTTTTTCTATTTTCTCTGCAATAACAGTCTTAACATAGTTTCGGATATCACTTTTTTCAAATACAGTCTTCTCCATACATCTAATCTTTACATAAAGGTATATTTTTTTCCTGAAAAAATTAAGCCATTCTGATCAGGACAGCCTATTATTTTAACAGAACCCATTTTTTCATCTAAAAAATCTAATTCTCCCCGCATTATCCGTAAATGTTATATTTTAGCCTAAAAAAAATGAAGATAGGTTTAATCATATGGGCTTTGATTTTTATACTGCCATTAAGCTCATGTGTTTCTGATGAAGAATCCGTCAGACAGGTAAATTCAGCGTTTAAGGGTGAATATGCAGGAACGTTCAGCGGAGATGAAAACGGCAACATTTCTTTTACAATATCAAAAGAAGGAACCATGGATGGCAAACTGGAATTTCCTCCCGCTAATACAACAGAGATCATAGACGGATATGTGAATTCCGACGGTAAATTTGATATGAATACCAAAAATAATTTTCATTTTACCGGATACCTGAAACAAACCCACACTACGGGAAGTTGGAAAAGAGGTCCGTTATCCGGGACGTTCAGTTTTGACAAAAAACAATAGTAATAACACTTCTATTTTGAGTTGCAATAAAAAAAGAGACTTTTTATAGCCTCTTTTTTTAGTATTATTAATTATTGTTCTGCCTGTTTCTTCAAATCTCCAAGCCCCTGATTAAACATTTTTTCCATATTCATGTTCATCAGAGGCTTCATGATCTTCATTACCGGATTCAGTTCATTGTCTATCATCCAGGTTACTTTGGTTCCGCTTCCTTCAGGAGTTAAAACAAATGCTGCTTTGGCATTACCATTGAATGGTTTGATAAAGTGAAGTTTTGTCACCAGTTTTTGATTGGGCACTATTTCAGTAACAGACTGTTCTCCTTCACTTCCCTCTCCTATCCAATGATAAGAATCTCCCATTTTGTCACCTTCTCCGGAATATGTGATCTTGATATTTTTGATTTCTTTAGAAAAAGGATCCCATGTGTTATAGCTTTTCAGAGAGCCTACATGCTGCCATACTTTTTCTATTGGAGCATTAATGGTTACAGCTTTTTCGAAATGATAATCTTTGCTGAATGTTAATATCGCAATGATACCATATACGACAAGAAGCAGAATGATTGTGCCAAGAATTTTTAAGATTGTTTTCATAGTTTATCTATTTTTAAGTTTATTTTGAGTTGAAATGGTAAATCCTGTCACCAAAATTAGTCATTCTGTTTTCTCTGCAGCTTTCCATATGACAAGATTATTAAAGTTAAAGTATTTTTGTCATATCCTGACATCAAGGCATTATTTTTGACCATTTTCAGCTTTGATTCAGGGATGAATCATTATTTTTACCTTAAATAAAATTGAAAATGAATATTTTAACAGAAACTTTTAATACGCCATATCACGCAGCCCCTTTCAATGAAATCAAAAATGAGGATTACCTTCCGGCTTTTAACGAACTGATTAAACGATCTGAGCAGGAAATTGATGCCATTGTCAATAATCCAGAAGCACCAACTTTTGAAAATGTTATTGAAGCCCTCGCCTATTCCGGTGAACAGCTGGATGTGGTTTCGAATATATTTTTTAATTTAAATTCTGCGGAAACCAGTGATGAGATCCAGCAGATCGCCCAGGAAGTTTCTCCCATCCTGACGGAATATTCTTCTAAAATTTCTCAGAATGAGGCCCTTTTCAGCAAAATCAAAAAAGTATATGATGAGAAGGAAAAATACCAACTTAACGGTGAACAGGAAATGCTTTTAAATGAAACCTACAAAGGGTTTGTAAGAAGCGGAGCCCTGTTGAATGAGGAAGACAAAGAAAAATTAAAGAAAATCAGCATGGATCTGTCTTTAAAGTCCCTTCAATATGGACAAAACGTACTGGCTTCTACAAATGCTTATTTTAAACATATCACCGATAAAAAAGAACTGGCTGGAATTCCGGAAGCCATCATTGAACAGTTTGCTGAAGACGCTAAAGAAAGAAATCTTGAAGGCTGGGTGGTTACCTTGCAGTACCCAAGCTATATTCCGTTTATGACGTATGCCGAAAACCGTGATCTGAGAAAGGAACTGGCTCTGGCCAACGGTAAAAAATCTTTCAATGGTGATGAGTTTGACAACCAGAATCTGATTAAAGAGCTTCTTACTTTAAAGCAGCAGAAAGCTGAGCTTTTAGGATATAAAAATTATGCGGATTATGTTCTTGAAGAAAGAATGGCTAAATCTCCGGTTAAGGTTTTTGATTTTTTAAATGAACTTTTAACCAAAGCAAAGCCTTATGCTGACCAGGAAATCGAAGAACTGAAATCTCTGGCAAAAGCTGACGGAACTGAAGAAATGCAAAACTATGATCATACGTTCTATGCCGAGAAGCTCCGTAAAGCCAAATTTGATCTGGATGACGAAGAACTAAAACCTTACTTCCCACTGGATCAGGTACAGGACGCCGTGTTCGGACTGGCAGGAAAACTTTTCGGGCTTAGCTTTGAAGAAAGAAATGATATTCCGAAATATCACGAGGATGTGAAAGTGTATGAGGTAAAAGAAATTATAGCTGTTTCCAGTACCGGTAAGATAGAATCTGAGTACAAAGCATTGTTATACGTTGATTATTTCCCAAGAAAAGGTAAAAGAGCCGGAGCATGGATGACCAGCTATAAAAGCCAGTATCAACAAAACGGTGAAAACTCCCGTCCGCACATTTCTATTGTATGTAATTTCAGCAAACCGACAAAAGATACACCTAGCTTACTGACCTTCCAGGAAGTAACCACTCTTTTCCATGAATTCGGACACGCACTTCATGGCATGATGGCTGATACTCAATACCCAAGTCTTTCCGGAACTTCCGTAAAATGGGACTTTGTAGAACTGCCTTCCCAGTTTTTGGAGAACTTCTGCTTTGAACCTGAATTCTTAAAAACATTCGCAAAACATTATCAGACAGGAGAAGTACTTCCTGATGAAAAGATTGAAAAAATTGAATTGTCTAAAAACTTCATGGAAGGTTACCAGACGCTCAGACAGATCGGTTTCGGGCTGCTGGATATGAATTATCATACCAAAGTGAAAGAGCTGGAGAATGAAAGTATAAAAGAGTTTGAAGATAAGTATACTAAACCTGCTACCCTTTATCCGATTAATCCTGAAACAGCCATGAGCCCAAGCTTTTCGCATATTTTCCAGGGCGGATATTCTGCAGGGTATTATTCTTACAAATGGGCTGAAGTACTGGATGCCGATGCTTTCCAATATTTTAAGGAAACCGGAATTTTTAATCCTGAAACCGCAGCAAAATATAAAATCCTGCTTTCTTCCGGAGGAACAAAAGATCCTATGAAGCTGTATAAAGACTTCAGAGGAAGCGAGCCTAAGGTGGAAAGTTTACTGAAAAGAGCATTTGGATAAAAAATAGACAATTATGAAGCAGGTACTTAATACTCTTGGAGAGATTTTTATAAAGACTTTAAAAATCACTCTTAATAAGATTACTTCCGAAAGCATTGACGAAATTTTAAACAACAGAGATGAGCCTGAATTTTCATCATTGTGGATGCAGGCTTACCAGGCCGTGGAGGAAAAGGAAATGAAGGAAGCTTTAAGGGATCAGGTTGACGAAATCAGAAAGGAAATCTTTTTATTCACTTTCAGAACAGCCAACTCATCTGATCTTCCGGCCTATATTTCTGAAGATTTTGAACTGATTGCTTCTTACTGCATTCATGAAATTGAAAATCCCTGGGTTACGAATCTGTTTTTCACGTATCTCAATCATCAGATTCCTTATGGAGAACTGATGAAAACGGATAAGACCATGAAGGAATTAATTGATTCACTATAAAATTCCGGATTATTTAAATAATAAAAGATAGGTGTAGGTTTTATTCCTGCATCTATTTTTTTATAATTACCTCCCCGAAAAATGAAAAATGGGATACAGAGAAGCAGTCATACCTAATCTCTTCACCAAATAATATTTTCCAAGCAAAAGCCACTCCTATTTTTTAAAATATAACTAACTTTCGTATTCATAATATTAAAATCAGAAGCCATGTTATTAGCTATTCTTCTCCCCTTTCTATCCTTTATGGTTCGTGGAAAAATCATTACAGGAATTGTCTGCCTGATTCTTCAGATTACATTGATAGGCTGGCTTCCCGCAGCGATCTGGGCTGTTTTATCCTTAAATAATGAAAGAGCAGACCAACGAAATGAAAGATTAATCCGTGCCATGCGCGAAAATCGGAAATAAGCTGCCGACCGTGAATATATTATACAGATCCTTTATTTTTTTTAAAGGATTTTTTATATTCAAAAGCGCTTACAGGAATTGTAACAGGAAATCAGAAAGACTATTTCATGGATTATTTTCGTTTTTAATGAAACAAATCTCTTAGAAAAACAACCTATCCTATATGAAAGAAAATAAGTACGACGAACCTTCATTTTTTGAGCAGTATGATAAAATGCTCCGCTCTCAAATCGGGCTGCAAGGAGCCGGGGAATGGCATGCCCTGAAAAATATGTTACCGGATTTTAAGGATAAAAATGTTCTTGATCTTGGCTGCGGATTCGGATGGCACTGCCGCTATGCTGTTGAAAATGGAGCAAAATCTGTCATTGGAATTGATCTTTCAGAAAAAATGCTTGCCAAGGCGAAAGAAGTCAACAGCCTTGAAGGTATTCAATATGAAAGGAAAGCTCTGGAAGATCTGGAGTATCCTTCAGAAAAATTCGATATTATATTGAGCTCATTAACTCTGCATTATGTGGAATCTCTGGATACGGTCATTCAGAATGTTTACCGATGGTTGACTGCCGAAGGACATTTTATATTCTCAGTGGAACATCCTGTGTTTACCTCGGAAGGAGGCCAGGATTGGACTTATGACAAAAATGGCGAAAAAATAAGCTGGCCTGTCGACCGATATTTCATGGAAGGAAAAAGGAGCACAACATTTCTCGGCGAAAATGTCACCAAATACCACAGAACTTTAACCTCTTACCTGAATACCCTGCTAAAACACGGCTTTAGAATCAAAGAAATTGTAGAACCAGAACCAAGCCATGAAATGCTGAAAGAAATCCCTGAAATGAAAGATGAACTCCGCCGCCCAATGATGCTTCTGGTCTCAGCAGAAAAATAGTATTCTAAGATAAAAAGAAGCTAAACTAATATCATCACTATGAAACTCAGAATCATTATTTTATTCTTACTTACCCATCAGCTGTATTTTACACAAAAAAAAATCTTCCGGATCTAAAAATATGGAAGCCAGAATTGATAGTATTATTCTCACTGGTTTTAGTAATAAAAATGAGCCTGGTGGCGTATTTATGGTGGCTAAAGGCGAGAAAACCCTATACCGGAAGGCCTTCGGGAAAGCCAATCTGGAACTGAATTCAGATATGACTCCGGAACAGGTCTTCCAGATCGGCTCAATGACCAAACAGTTTGCTGCGGTGGCTATCCTTATGCTGGAGCAACAGGGAAAACTGAGTGTTAATGATCCGGTTTCAAAATAGATTAAAGATTATCCTTCCGGAGATAAAATTACGATTCACCATCTGCTTACCCATACTTCAGAGATTATTTAGGGAGCAAAGGATAGAATCAACTTCGTTGATTCGTCGAAGCATGTGGATAAGCATACCTCTTCATCAGCGACAAAGTCGTTTCACTTTGCCCACTTCAAATAAAGCGGAATTATTCATCAACTTTGCGTTAATTTTTTTGCAGACTTGAAGAAATATAAAATTTAAACAGTCTCTAAGTATGAAAAATTCAAAATGGATCAGCTGGAAAAGCTATTTTCAAAAGCATTTACCTGTAAAAATAGGAGCCACCTGTACTCTTATTTCCCTTTTACTTGCCTGTACAGGCTTTGCAGCTATTGTATCGGTTATTCCTGTCGCCTTTGCTGTTGAATTACTGATCTCGCTATTTGGAGATCATCAAGAGGGACCGGGTGGTTTGATATTGCTGTCATTCGTTTTTATCAGTGCTCTGATCATGACTTTCTATTATGTAAAGAATCTGGCAAGAAACATATTCACGATTACGAAAAAAGAATTATTCCTTATTATGTTCCTCTTTTACTGGATTGTGCACTCTCTGGGTTTTTATATTTACTGGGGCCTTTTTACGGATTTTAGCAATGACGGGCAGATTATTTTGGGTTCTATCTTCAGCTTTCCGGTTTCCAGTCTTGCTTTTATTATCATCGGTTTTTGGATTGACTCTATCATTAAAAAATACACTCCGGAACATCAGTTACCTGAAAATCATTAAAAATTCTATTAGTTATTTCAAAAAATTTGGAGGATCACGGCTTAAATAATATCTTTATCAGACAGCATTTCTCAGAAATTGCTGAAAGAAACTAAATACCATATGCAATCAATGTTCAGAAAACCAGACATTAAAATTACATTCTCGTTTTTCATTATTTTATTATTTTCATTACAAGCCATAGCCCAAGAAAAAAGTCCTTTGCTTACTGGCAAAGTCACTATTTCCATAAAAGAAGGAACTTTTGACTGTGATCTTACTTTAAGTGATATTCCCCGTATTGAAGATTATGTCATCCGCCTCAATTCCGGGATGAATATATTACACTTTAAAAGTAAAAAGCCCAATGATTTTGTACTAGCTTATGAAAAAAGTACTGTTGACAGTACTTCAACAGGCGAGTCACTTGCCTACTATTTTCCGAAAAACAAAAAAGAAAAATTTCTGCCTCAATCTGTACAATTGAAGTATACCGGCAAGTTTCCTATTGCCAAAGATACTATTGAAAATTATACTAAAGATGACTGGAGAGGAAATATCGCCTTCAACTATAATTCTCTGAGAGCCGAAGGTAACCAGGGCGCCTGGTATCCTATTTTATTTGATATGGCCAAGGACAAAAAATATGAAGAAGTGCGATATGATATTGAATTTACCTGCAGCGACTGCTCCACTCTGTATGTCAACGGAAATCCCCCTGTAAAGGCTAAAAATTACCGTTTCAAAAGTGATGTACCCTATGAGCTGGCGGTCTTCCTTGGAAATTATGATTACTCCAATATCGCCAATACCTATATCCTGAATCCTCAACTTACGCAGGAACAGATTAAACAATTCAGCGAAATGATTAATACCTATAAAAATTATTATGCTGAAAACCTGGAAACTCCTTTTGGGGGGCCGGTGACTTTTGTAGAAACTACCCCTACTTCCCGCGACAACGGATGGCTGTTCGTATCTTACCCAACCATCATGAATATAGGCTGGGGAGATAATGGACTTAAAAGCCTTTTTGATCCTAAAACCCAGAACTGGTTCAAGCCTTTTATTGCTCATGAACTGGCTCATTACTATTTCGGAACTTATAAACAATTCAACTCTGAGCTTGGCGGAATTATCTCAGAAGGATTTTCGGAATTCCTTTCTCTAAAAGTAGCCAAAGATATTCTGGGTAAAGAGGTATATGACAAAAAGATAAAGGATAAACTTAAAAATATTAAGGATTTTACTCCAATGCCTTTAAGCACTATCAAAACAAAACCATCCGATGATGATTATATTGAATATGCTTACGAATCTACTCCTATTCTTCTGGCGGCTATAGAAAAAGAAATAGGTGAAAAGCAAATGTGGAAATGGATGGATGCCCTTCTGAAAACACCTACCGTTTTCACCAACTACTCATTCCTGATATCAACGTTAAAAGCATCACTTAAAGACGATAAAAAATTTGAATATCTCAAAATCCGTTATTTTGAAGACAAAAAGCATATAGAACATGCCATACAGACTTTAGAACAGAAGTAAACAAGATGACAGCAGAACACCCTGCTGTCATTTTTTATTTATGCTGAATAAGTAGACCATAACTTCCAGCCTTCCTAAATCCTACTCAAAATTATCTTTCAGATAATGGGTATCCACAATTTTACTTTCTATGGCATACACTACAAGGCCTGCCGTATTTTTTGCCCCGGTTTTCAGGAGAAGGTTATTGCGGTGGCCTTCAACTGTCCTCGAACTTAAGAATAATTTATCTGCAATTTCCGAAGTACTGTACTGCCTGCAAATAAGCTCCAGCACCTCTTTTTCTCTTTTTGAGATATGATTGGCATCAAAAATACTGGAGACCTTTTTACTGGAATCCGTTATATTCTGATGCAGCGCTTCCATAACTTCCCCATTATAATAAAAGCCTTTCTCATACACTTCCCTCACCGCTTTGACCAATTCTGCCGGGCTGGAATTTTTTTTAAGAAAAGAACAGGCTCCCGACTGGATCATATTGATGATAAAAGATTTGGTATTGTAACTGGTCAGTGCAATTATTTTTACCTGAGGATATTTTGTATGGATCTGTTTGGTTGCTTCTACTCCGTTTACTTCCGGCATATTAAGATCCATCAGAATTACATGTGGCAGCTCTTCAAGAACAGCAAGAGCATCAAGAATCTCTTTGCCATTGCTGAAATCTCCGGAAAGCACCATATCTTTTTCTCTTTGTATTAAAAAGGAAATTCCCTGGCGGAACAGGGCTTCGTCATCTACAATGATCACCCGGATTAAGTTTTCTTTCATCTTATTCTGATTATCAATTAAAATGTAAATTCTACCGTAGTTCCCTTGTCTTTTTTACTTTCTATTTTCAGGGTACCATTGATGAGCTCTATTCTGCTTCTTATATTTCTCAGTCCCAGACCGCCTTTTAGGGTATCGTCATCCGGGTCAAAACCTTTACCGTTATCTTCATACCTGCAAACATTTTTTCCGTCTCTTCCTTCAAATATAATCCGGATATGAGTGCTTTCGCCATGCTTTATGGAGTTGTTGGTAAGTTCCTGGATTATTCTAAAGATATGTAAATTTTTTTCACTTTCAGCCTTTGCAAAATATAAATTGCTGGTATAGGAAACCTGCACTGTTTTTGAAAGATTGATTTCTGAACACAGGGCATCTATGGCCGCGTGCAGTCCGAATTTTTCCAATATGGGAGGAAGCAGGTCATGCGAAATCTGCCGGGCACTTTCTGCGGTTATATTAATCAGGTTTATTATTTTATCCTTAAGCTCGGTATATTCCTCTTTTGTTAAATATTCGCAATCCAGCAGATGAACATTCAGAGAGACCACACTTAGTTTTGAGCTGATATCATCATGCAGATCCTGAGCTATTCTCAGTCTTTCTTTTTCCTGTGAACTGATCATGGCATGGGTAAGATCTTTTTCATACCTGATTTCCATTTCTTTTTTCTGAAGAAGATTTTTGGTGATCTTTTTATTGGAGAAATAGTAGAAAATAATCAGTGCGACAGCCAGTAAGGTGAATGCCAGAAAAGTGTAGACTATCGTGGAAATAATGGTATTGTCATTCATGGTATAAAATCTTCAAAATAATTATACTCTTTTTCTGTGGAAGGAAAAATACTCGATCAGAATAAAAATCTGGTACACAATAAACATCACTGCATTGATTACCCAGATCTCTTTATGCACATTTCTATCCATAACCACGTACAGATTCCCTGATAAAAACAGCACTGTACTGCTGATCAGATACATAATGAGCCCCAAAACCATATAATTATATTTTTTTTCGCCATCCAGTATATTATATAAGTGAAACAATCCCAGAATAATGATGGCGTAAGAGGTAACAAAAATTTCAAACAGATTGAAAATGTAATATTTTGCCGGATCTGCAATGTATTGCAAAATCAGGACGGTGGGAATAATCATTAAAAAAAACTGTGCAGTTTTCTTCTGATACCGTTCCGTCAGAATCTCACGAAAGAACAGTCCCAGCAGTAGGAATTGGCCTATCAGATAATAATGAGAGAAAAACAGATTATTGATTTTCTGATAGCTCAGTATGTAAAATACAGCTTCACATATTGATATCCAGATTAAATAGCCCATAAAAAATCTATAGGCCTTCCCGGAACCGGAAAAGCCTATGGTATATACGGTCAGGTTAATCAGCAGAATACCTTTTCCAATTAGCGATGGTATTTCAATCCATTGATACAATGATCCTTCTATTTTAAATTGTTTCTTCCCACCATTTATTAGCAGAACATGCAGTAGGGCAAGGAGTTGTCATATCATAAATATACCATCTTCGATCGGGATCTACCATATCATTACCATACGGATCAACGCCTACCATCAGAAATTTATACTCACCCTCATCGGTAATGGCATTATATCCGCGAAACCTTTCGGTTCCGTTGTCAATCTTAAAGATTTCATACACATCAATGGATGGGAGAAGGTGAGAAATGATCTGGATACCTTTAATTTTTTCCTGTTTCTGCCAATTATTTATCCATCTTCTGGCGTCTTTTAATGGCACATGTAATACGGGTTCTTCCATAGTTTAGCTTTTTTTAAAGTTACGTAATTCGTTCATAATATAGAGTATTAATCTCTGTATATTTTACAAAAACAAAGAGTTGAGATCTTCTGTTTCTGTTTTCAAAAGTAGAATAATCCAGGAATTGAAAACCACGTATTTCTACCTGTTTTTCAATTCAGCCTGTAATACGCTGTTTTGGCCTTTTATTTCACTGTTACTTTGGGGTAAGATATGACAGGGAAAAACCAGCCCTTGTTACATGCTTTAAGAACAAAAAATATCCATTTTTAAAAATCTATATCATGAAAAAAATTTTCTTTTTTGCAATCCTTGCTTTCTTAAGCAATATTGCAGGCATCAGTGCACAGACAAGCACAATGACTTTTGAGAATGCAATTAATGGCAGCACAAGCTTTACCAATAACGGGTATACGTTTTCTATTGTTTCACAAGCAGGAACTTTTAGAATTCAGGCCAATTATCCGGGTACAGGATGGAACGGAACAGCAAATGATAATGTTTATATTGATAATACGGGAACCACCAATATTAACTCTCCTTCTTTCAGCGTTAAAAGTACTTCCAGATTCACTGTACCAAAGTTTTGGGTGTTTTTAAGCAATACCCAGCTGAATCAATCTAATTCATCAGGAACATTGATCATTACAGGAAAACTAGGAGGTGTCACTAAATTTACCACCACCAAAACATCGGGATTCAACACTACTTTCAATGCAACAGCAGGAACAACAGGGGTCTACAATGGTTTTACCCTGATTGATCTAGCCACCCTGAATAATCAGAACAACAGCAACACTCCAATTGACGAGCTCCAGCTGCAATCTACCGGGAGCTATGTTTATATGTGCCTTGACGCCTTTACCTGGGCAAAAACATCCACACTGGGAACAGCCGAAAATAAGATTAAAGACAAAACGGCAATATACCCTAATCCTACCTCAGGAATTTTCCATCTGAATGTGGAAAAAAACAACAGAGTTTCTGTTTATGATCAATCAGGAAAGCTTGTGAAGTCCACAGAAGCTGTAAAAGGTGACAACGAGATGGACATTACCGCACTTCCCGACGGAGCTTATCTTATCACCACAGATTCCGGAAGCTATAAAATCATAAAAAAATAACAGCGGAAAAATAAAATGGAGACCAGAAACCATTTATCAAACGGGGCAGATTCCGAAAAGCCATATGAGTAGGGAAACTAATCAATATAAAAATGAAAACATTTTCACAAAACTGGATGAGCCATCTTCCCAATCATCTGAAAATTACTGATCTTACTATTCCCGGAACTCATGACAGCGGAACTTATCCGGCCTGGGATTCAAGCTACCTTACCAAATGCCAGTCCCTGAACATCTCTGAACAGTTAAATGCAGGTATACGATTTCTGGACATCCGTTTAAAACGCGGAACGCGGGCAGACAAGGATCATGTGCTCTGGGTGTATCATGGGATTGCAGATATGGATATCAGTTTCAGCGGAACCATTATGAATGAATGTCAGAAATTTCTTTCAGAAAACCCGGGAGAAACCATACTGATGTCCATCAAAAATGAAAGTGACCCCGACAGCAGTAAAGACAAAAACAAATTCTATGATGATCTGACCGGATCTGTCAATATAGGACATTTCCCGGGCCTTTTCTACACAGAAAACCGAATACCCGCATTGAGTGAAGTAAAGGGAAAAATAGTGCTCCTCCGTCGGTTTGGACTGGGAGACCGGGCTGACATAGGAATTGACCTTTATGACCAATGGCCGCATGACAGCACCAAAGAATTCAGCAATCACGGCATCGCCTTGTATGTTCAGGACAGGTATGATGACTGGAAAGATGATATAGAAGATAAATTCATAAAGGCTGTAAAACCTGTCCTGGAAAAAGCTTCATCATCACTTCCGGACAGTCTTTTCATTAATTTTACCAGTGGAACCAGCGGTAATATATTTTATGAAGGACCAAGAGGCATTGCAGAAATTGTCAACCGTCTTTTTTTTAATTATCTGTATAACAAACCTAAATCCCGATATGGAATTATTCCGATGGATTTTCCGGAAATCCCGCAGGATAAAGCCCTGATTAATCGTCTTTTCTCCTGTAACCCTTTTTCTTTCAGTTCTGAAACCATGCAACACGGACAGATTTATGAAGTTCGTACAAGACTGGACCTTAACAAATGTATGGATGTCAATCAAAACAGCCAGCAGGACGGAACCCCAATCATTGTGCATACCGCAAACGGCCAGCCCAATCAAAGATGGAAACTGGAAGCTGCGGGAGACGGTTATTTCTATCTGCATGCCCAGAATACTCCCGACTCTGTTCTGGATGTAAATGGCTTAGGAAAAACTGACGGAACAGCTGTTATTCTTCAGAAAAAGAATGGCGGGGATAATCAGAAATGGAAAATCAACCGTCTGGAAAACGGATACTTCACCTTAAATCCAAAACATATTTCCACCATGTCACTTGATTTATTTGGGGCATCAACAGAAAACGGATCATTAATTAAAATTTTCCAGGCTTCAACCGGTGACTGGGCAGAGCAATGGGCATTTATTCCGGTAAGATGATTCCAAACAATATAAAAAATAATTACAATGGGAGCACCCCAATTTCTGAAGCATTTTATCTTATTTAATTTTAAGGCCAATAAAAAATAGACAGAATCTGATTTGTCTATTTTTTTGTTTCTCACTTTGTGTATCTTTATTCACACGAAAAAATATCAGTTAATGGACCATCTTCATGGAAAAGTAAAATCGGTGAAAGAATATGTATTGGATACTATTCGTGAAGAAACCCTCTACACCCCGGAAGGACAGATGTCAGAAAAGAAATTATACAGGAAAGGTGTTCTGACAAGTATCGAAAAAAGATATGGAAAAGAGGGTATGCAAGTCAGGGAACTTCACCGTCTGGGAAAAAATATGCCTGATACGATTGTCTATCATTTCACGGATCCATCAGGAAACCTCAACAAAAAAGAGACTTATGATCTGAACGGCAATTTTCTGGAGGAAAAAAAGATGGGGAGTACCTTTATCACCTATAATTCTACAGGAAAACTGGTCAGCTTTATTAAAGACGGGATCACTCTTTTTACCAAACAGTTCAATGCACAAAATCAGGCTCTGGAAGAAATATCATTTACCGATTCCGGTGAAGAATGGTCTGTTGTTACCTATTCTTATGCTGGAAATTCTATTACCAAAAAAACATTTGATGCAGAAAAAAGACTGGTGAGGCTAAAATATCTTGTCTTGGATGAAAAGAAAAGGATCTTACAGAGTTTTGCCTTTTCCAGATATGATATTCATGTTTATGATCTGTATGAATTGTATAACAAGGAAATCACCTCCAGGATTACACCAGAAAATTTCAAAAATATAATCTCAGACGGTCTCCCGGAACAGGCTGTTTTCCCTTTACAAAATAACGGACTGTATGCAGATGAAATTAAAAATCTCCTTGAAGAATTTAGATATGATATGAATGGAGCACTTCTTCCCGGCTACCCACCGATCCATTTTTTCAATGAATTAATAACATTGGGTTATGATGAATCTGACCGGGAAATTTACTCTGCAAGATTCGTTTACTGGCCTGATTTTGACGAAACGGAACTTACTCAATTGGAGTTTTCAGAAAATAAATACGATGACCGCGGACTTTTAACGGCCCACACCAATACTATCACAGAAAAAAATTATGATTTCGGAGGCAGCTATACATATACTTACGAATTTGATGCTGAAAACAGAATCATCAAAAAAATCAAAACGGGCAGCAGCTTCAGCATCACTGCTGTTTCTTATGAAAACGGAAACAGAATTGAAATGGAAGAAACTGAAGATCACCGAAAGTTCACCCATATTTTTGATTCCCATAATAATTTAATCTACTACGAAGATGCTTCAGAAAAAGAAAACGGAAAATGGTCACAGTCCTATGAAATCACCTATTATAACTAGAAATTATTTATATTTTGCATTTTTCCTGCTCTTATTAAATGCCTGCACTCCAAAAGAAACTCCTATAAATACATCCAATCCCGTTGTTTACTTTGAAATTCCCGTTACTGATCTGCAACGCGCTGAACAGTTTTACAAGGCTGTTTTCGGGTTCAGCTTTGAAAAAGAAATTATCGACCGTTATGAAATGGCATTGTTCCCTTTTGAAGAAAAAAGCAGCGGCATTACCGGAGCTCTGGCCAAAGGAGATGTTTACAAACCCAGCAAAGAAGGCGTTATTATTTATTTCAAAACAGATAATATTGATAAGACTTTAGACAAAGCCGTTCAGAATGGCGGAAAAATTCTCTATCCGAAAAAAACAGATGATAAATATGGTTTTGCCGTAGCTGAATTTGAAGACTCGGAAGGAAACAGAATTGCCCTTCACGAAACTCTAAAAAAATAAGGAGTGTAAAGACAGTTCAGACGGTATTTACACTTATGATAGAACAAATTAATTATTATTATCAAATTGTGAAAAAAAAATCTTTACCTTAGTTCACGGAAAAGGGCTTACCACCTTAAAAAACCAAGCTATGCATAACATATGGCAAATGAACTTTTTTTCATAAAAACCAATCCTACTATTGCCAAAATTAATTTGTTCAATAAGATTGACCGCGAGGAAGAACAGATGATGAAATTTCTTCCGGATGATGCCCGGGTAAGCCTTGAAATTATTAAGAAAAAGGTAAAGGATTCTGTGGAACACCTTACCAAAGATGAACTTTCCACTATTTTTGCATGGTTCAACAGCCTTTATCCTTCCGACATTGAAGAAACCAAAACACAGCTTTTCATCAACGGAATTGATCTCTTCTATGAAATCTCCCATAAAGACCGGGTGGCAAGTTTCCAGCAGCTTCTTACCGATTACGAAAATTATTCCCAGCAAAATCTGGAATTCATTATGGATTCCCAAAATTTCAATCAGTTTCTGCTTTACGGAATATTTATCACGGATATAGCTTCGGAAGAAAAAGGCAGTGTGAATATGCTTTCCCATTATTTAAAGACCGACCATCCTACGCTCTACTCTTTTGCAGAAGGCCAGTTCAAAAAAAGTCCGGAAATAGAAAATCATTCTGAATTGCAGCTATCTTTCGGAGAACTCTATGATCTTACCCGATTTTATAAAGGTTCAATCATTAAACTTGACCAGTAAATATTTTAAAAATCATTCAAAAAAATCTGCGGGAGAAAAAAATAGCTTCATAAGTACCTATAACAGGAATAATCATGTAAAAGGTTCTACCCAACAGGTTAAATTTGAAGAATCCGGTAGAGCCGGTGGTAATAATTAAGTATAATTGCTATTTTTAATAAAAATTATAGCCTTGGATGAAAATTATTTAGAAGCAGCACAAAAATATATCCAGGAAACTGCTGGAAATGGATTCGGTATTCCTGATGAAAGTATTGATATTCATGAAGATGTATTCTGCTTCTGTTATCAGCCTGACCTCTATTTACAGACTTTGAACCCCGTAGATATGCAGATCGGACCCGGACCTCATGTTTTAGTTAAAGCAGATGAAAGGATATTTCCTTATTCCGGTTCATATTCTTATGCAGAAGCCATTCAGGAAACCAGGATGAAACTGTACAGGGAAAAAATCATTAAAAGTATACATTCAGGCTATCAGCTTGATAAAGAATATATCCTGATCATCGAAAAAATACATCACGAAGATCAGCTGGTATCTGTTTTAAGAGAATACAAAGCAAGTTTTATCATACCGGAAATTATAGGAAATTCTATTTATCGTACAGCAAGAACTTACCAAAAAAGCGAATTGAAAAAAAGGTTTGAACTTCTCCCTGCAGAATTTAATAAACTTCTTGGAGATTTTTCTGCTGCATTAACCAACATTATTGAAACTTATTGCTGTGAATTCAGCCTGAAAGAGAAAGATCATTATCCGTATGCATCATATACCGGAAATGCCGGAGAAAAGGATTATGAAACGATCTGGTAAAACGGCCTACGCGGTTCTATAATAAGAGAAGATTTACTCTGTTTTGGAAATGAATAATTTATGGCATGGTATTGGATAAAGGAATGGCAAGTAAAATTGTTTTGAACCATTATTTTAAACCATTAGGATTGGTAAAATGATTAAAATTTTTAAGTTTTTTTGCTAAAATATTACCTTACTTGTTCCAAACAAGGCATCTTAATGGTTTAAATATTGGAATTCTATGAAAAAACAGTTATATTTACAATACACATGAAACACCTGAACAGCATATTGCGTCTTCCATTCTTCAGTGAGTATTACTCCCCGATCAGCCGTTCGGGAAGACCTTCTATATCTGTGATTCAATAAGAATATTCTAACCAATCATATAGAGCCCGGACAACAATGTCCGGGCTTTTTCATTTTTAAAATTAATATAACATGATCAGTACATTACAAACAAATGCCGCCATCATCCTCCCTGAAAACGGACTGGAACAGAAACTGAAACAGGCAGAAGAAGAGAACAGAAAACTAATGATCAAGCTGGGCTTTGATCCCACGGCTCCGGATCTTCATTTAGGCCATGCCGTAGTTCTCAAAAAACTGAAACAGTTTCAGGAACTGGGACATCAGGTTATCATTGTAGTAGGAAGTTTTACAGCAAGAATCGGAGATCCTACAGGAAAAAACAAAGCAAGAAAACCTCTGACTGCTGAAGAGGTAAATCATAATGCACAGACCTACATCAGCCAGCTTTCAAAGGTTCTTGATCCGGAGAAAACCCAAGTTGTTTTTAATTCTGACTGGCTGGATGCAGTCAGTTTTTCAGAGGTCATTCAGCTGATGTCAAAAGTAACGGTAGCCCAGCTGATGCACAGAAACGATTTCAACAAGAGGTTTACGGAAAATACACCCATTGCAATGCACGAACTGGTTTATCCTATCCTCCAGGGATTTGATTCGGTGAAGATTGAATGTGACATTGAAATGGGCGGTACAGATCAGCTCTTCAACTGTACAATGGGAAGACAGCTTCAGGAAGTTCATGATCTGCCGGCACAGATTGTTATGTGCATGCCCCTGCTGAAAGGTCTTGACGGAAAGGAAAAAATGAGTAAATCTCTTAACAACATTATCGGACTGACGGATGAACCTAATGAAATGTTCGGGAAAACCATGTCGATCCCGGACAGTCTTATTGATGAGTTTATTGATCTTACCACCGATTTTTCCATTGAAGAAAAGAACCATTTAAAACAAAAGATAGAAAACGGTGAAAACCCGATGAACATTAAAAAATTAATCGCCAAAAATATCATTGTCCAATACCATGATAAAGCTTCAGCAGAAGATGCTGAACAATTTTTTGAAAATCAGTTTCAGAATAAAAATTTTGAAGAGAAAGTCTATGAAAAAGTTTTAATGAAATCTTTGAAACATCAGCATACGATTTCTTTAGTTGAACTTTGTCATCATTTAAAAAATGACCTCAGCAAATCTGCCATACGAAGACTGATTCTGAATGGAGGAATCCAGATTAATGATATCAAAATAACAGATCCTGAACAGGAAATTGAACTGAAAAAAGAAATGAAGATCAAAATCGGGAGAAGAAGTTTTTTTGAACTGGTATAAACTTTCCAACTGCAGGAATAATTTCAATATATTCGCTGGATCAAAGAAAAAACAATGACCACGAAAGAAATTTTCCTGCTCGTTCAGGATGAACTTTACGCGCAGAACGTTGATACGGAAATCAAAGAAGATGAAATTGTATGGACAGACCATTACGGAGCTGAAAATTCGGTATTGGCATGGCAGACCGCTGTCAGTGATAACGGATGGGCAGCCTGGTGGCTTCGCAACGATGTAGGCAATGATATGGTAAAAATATGGCTCAGAAAAGATACTGTTGTTACCTGGCACCCACCGCTTAATACCATGTGCCAGCCTTCGGTTGGAGGCCGTTTGATGTTTTTTGAAAATTATCTTATTGCCCGGTATTATGATAAGCATGGAGAGAGGATTTTTATTTTCAATATTCATACTTTAAATAAAACAGAGATATTCGTTATACCCTCAAAATTTAAATCCTATGGCAATGAACTCATTGTAGGAAACAGCTTCAACAATCAACTGCTAAAGATTACTACGTATCCGGACCGTATGGAAAAGGAAGAAGTTGATGAGGAATATATGAAGATCCGAAATATTAAATTTGATTAAGTTATGAGCTACTTTATGGTGGATATAGAGTCAGACGGCCCTATTCCCGGAGATTTTTCAATGGTCTGTTTCGGTGCTGTACTGGTTGATGAAAAACTGGACCGGACTTTCTACGGAAAGCTCAAACCCATATCGGATCAGTTCAATCCTGATGCGCTGGCGGTTTCAGGCTTCAGCAGAGAGGAAACAATGAATTTTGATGATCCGGAACAGGTGATGCTGGCCTTTGAGGAATGGATTAAAGAAAACTCTAAAGGAAGACCTATTTTTATCAGTGACAATAATGGTTTCGACTGGATGTTTATCTGTTGGTATTTTCATCACTTCACAGGCAGAAATCCCTTTGGTTACTCTTCCCGTAGGCTTTCTGATCTGTACTGCGGACTGGAAAAAGATACGTTTGCTCAATGGAAGCACCTTCGTAAGACAGAACATACCCATAATCCCGTAGATGATGCGAGAGGAAATGCCGAGGTTCTGCTTTATATGAAAGAAGAAATGGGGCTGAAAATTGTTCTGAAATAACTCAATCAATCGGATTATGGGAAGAAATACGGCCATTTATATGTTTGATATAAAGAAAGCCATTTTCATTCTATAGACAAAGATCGTGCAGCATCGGAACAGATACTTCAGGAGCTGTACAATGGTTTGGGGATCACGCTGCTTTATGAGGTTCCTACTTCTACCGTGTGCTACTGTTATATGTTTCAATACGGAAATTACACCCATTACTTTCCGGTTGATCAAATGACAGACGAAGATATCGGTCTTACTGTTGATTCAAAAGATTTTCTGAGGTTCAATGATTATATGATTCTTCTGGCCAAACAAATTCTGGACAGCAGACTGGATGGCTTTGAATATACTTTTACTGAACTTGAAGAAAAAACAGTCTTTGAAATTAAGGATAATCCGGGTAATAGAACTATCTTGGAAGAAGCGGAAAATGAATTCGAATATCTGAAAAAGATGTTCAACAAAGACAACATCGCTACACAAACAGTCTGCAGGGCCTATGATTTTTTTCTATGTTCTGCAGCCATGAAATCTAAAATTAATGCTGATAAAAATACAAGAATCATTATTTTAGACTCCTGTTAATGGTACTGCAATGGTATCTGTAAGATGAAATGAAAAAATAAAACAATGGATCCTGACCTGCACTATGAAAAAGCCAATGAAGCTGATATTGATTTTCTTCTCAGCCTGAGAATGAAAACCATGAATCCTCATTACGAAAAATCCAATTTACCTACTGACCGTGAAGCTACTTTGCAAAGAGTTCTTTACCAGTTTGATAAAGCCCATATTATTTTCTTACACCATCACCCCATCGGATTATTAAAAATAAACCGGACAGAAGACAAAACAGAAGTTCTTCAGCTGCAGATTGATCCGGAGCAGCAGGGCCGCGGGCTGGGAAAAAAAATATTGAAAGATATCCTTGATGAAGCCTCAGAAACAGGAAAAACAGTCACCCTGAGCGTATTAAAAACCAATAAGGCACAGAACTTATACTCTGCTTTAGGATTTAAAATTATTGGTGAAGATGAGCATTCTTATTTTATGGAATTTTCAGGGGAGAAAAAATCATAAAACCTGCAATTAAGAATTTAAAACATCCACAAAAATCTGTGAAATCTTAGCGATCTGTGGGAAATATGTAACTACAACAGACACAAAAGATTTAACACTTTATCAATAAGTTTAACTGCATAAAAGAGCACCTTAGTTTTTAGAAATCTACGATTTTTATTGATTCGCCAGCGTTACATAAATTAGTCTGCCTCCTTCTTCAGCAGATAAAAGGATCTTTTTGCCGTCAGTCAGTTCAGTCATTGAGCCCGGCGGAATTTCTTTCTGTTCCGTAACATCTTTCATTGAAGTAAGACTTTGATTGACCAACACCCATTTTCCCTGATGAAACGTAAAATATCCTACAGGCATTTTGTCCTGCATGGTAAGATTTTCATTTCGGATCACTTTCCGGGAAACGTGCCATTTGAAAAGATACTGGTTATTGTAAACCATTAATCTGTGGTTTTCGGGTTTCCATACCTCATCATCAAATTTAAAATATAGATCCAGCACGGGTAGTGTTCCCTGATGCGGTGTACCACAGAAAGGACATTTTGGATTGCTGGTGTTATCAAAAACATACCATTTTTCCGTACAGGATGCGTTAGAGCAGGGTTGTATAAGGTCTACTGTCTTCAGCAAGGCCGTTTCCCATTCATTAGCCAGGGGACGTCTTATCGGGTCATGAAGGCCATCAACAAAAGCCTTTTTGAACAACTCAGAAAGATAAGGACCGGTAATGGTATACGGAATTTTTTGAGGATCGCCCCAGAAAGTCTCCCACTTTTTCAGATGATCAGGCTTGACATGGTTCACAGAATCATCAGGATGTTCCACAAATGTAGCTTTTTCACCCATAGAAAGTATTTCATCCTTTTCAGAATCCAGATCCCATATTTTTCCTCCTCTCAATGGATGTCTTCTCAAGAGGTACATATAGATCAGCGCTGCGAGGGCATGAAGGTCTGTTTTCTGGTTAGGCAGATGTCTTCCGGGATCCTGAATATTCAGATGTTTGGTCTTCAGTACTTCAGGAGCAATAAAATCAGCGGTTCCAATCACTTCGGGAGGGAATAATTTTGGTACCACTAATCCGTCAATATCAATAATACAGGCTGATTTCGTTACCGGATCCACCAGAATATTATTATAAGAAAGATCCGAATGAGCCAGGCCCATCTGGTGAAGCTTTTTCACTCCCCTGCTGATATTGATGGCAATCTGAAAATAACTCAGCCAGTCACCCAGTTCCGACTGGTCAAGCCTTAACGGGTACTGCTGGTTTCTGAACATCGGGGAAGTAAACCATTTCCCCACTTTATCTTCACCCTGGATATTATCTGAACCGATATACCCTTTAGCAAAGAAGAATTTATTGTGATATACGGGAACAACAATTCCCGTAAGCTTTCCTTTTTCCACAATATCATACGGCCATCTGAATATTTCGTTCAAAAAGTATTCTGATGAAGTTCCGCTTTGTATATTTCCGAGATAAGTAGATACGATCCGCATGATACGCTCTTTCTGTCCGGCATCGATGGGATTTCTGTAAAAGGCTACGACATAATCTCTCTCGGGAGAAAAATAGACATCTTTTACTCCTCCCCGAATGGGATTTTCATCTACATATTCATATGATTTGGATGTGTCTAAAATAGAAACAACCTTAACAGTCTTTTTCATGTTTTAATAGATTATGGCAAGGGTTCTGTCATCGTGATTTCCTCTGCTCCAGAAATCGGCCCATTGCAGAAGCTGACGGTCAATATCTGTATCGTTGATAAAGTCAACTTTTGCACGGTCATCATTATTTCCGTTGAGGTCATTAAAAAAAGTTGTCCAGCTTTCCAGATCTTCCAGTTTATTTTCCGTCATGAATTTCGGATCATAAATCCCGTCAGTCATCAATACCAGATAGGAAAAATCATTCACACAGGTCATTCCGAAACGGGAAATCATCTGATCATTGAAGATCTCGTCCATGGTAATAAAGCGGGTTCCTCCGCTGAATTCTCCTACGTCCATCCGGTTTAACAGCTTTACTTCGGAAAAATCAGGGCTGATGAGATTAATCGGACAGTCTCCTACTCCAAAGGTCAGAAAAACATATCCGAAATCAAACTTCTTAGCCAGCGCAAAAATAAGTGTGGTATGAAAATCTTTGATGGAAAGTGAATGTTCAGATGCTGTTTTATCTAAAACCTGATAGACATACTTTACACTTTCAGATAAAATTCCGGTAATATTTTTTTCTGCTTCGGAATGTACTCCGGATGTAACGTTATAAATGACTTTTATATTTTTTTCAAGCTCGCTTAATTTTGCTTCTGAGCCAAAAAATTCATTCACTGAATGTACAGCCAGCCTGGAACCTTCCCGTGCCATTTCCGCGGAACCGGCTCCATCAGATACAGAAACAATATTCCATCCTTCAGAAAGTTCATTTACGGCAAAATCGTCTTCCCGAAACCGTCCGTCATGGGCGTGTGAGCGACCTCTTTTGGAGGCAGCCACCATTTTTTTATCTAAAAAAGTTCCTTTCCATGAGACTTCATCAGATTTATAGAAAATAGCGTTGGTATCACCGGGAATATTTTTCCAGAGGTCTTTGGGGTCTGCATTGACATACAGCTGAACTCTTTTAAGGTCTGAATTGTTTTCATCCCGGATATGGTAAAATTCAATATCCAGATCATACACACTACCTCCTGTGGGAATTCCGGTAATCCTATTTTCTTCAAATTCCAGTCCGGTTTCCTCAATATTTCCGATAGTTCTGATTCTGATATTGGGAAAATCCTCCAGTTCAAAACTGAATTCATAAAACTGTCTTGAAGTAGCATTTTTCAGGACCAGATAAGCTTCTCTGAACTCTTCTTTTTCTTTAAAGATCAAAGCCCTTTCCCTCGCTTCTTCACCTCCGGAAGCTTGTTCTTCTTTCCCGCTATTATTAAAAAAAATACTGCCCATATTGTGCTACTGTTACCCCAACGTTCTGTTAATATCATACCCTCCGCTGGAGAATCCATAATGATCGGATGTTCCGCACCATGGACACTTGTTGTATCCTTCTCCTTTCAGACAGTGAATTCCGCCGCAGGAACAGGTCGCCAGCGCAATAGGGTTGGCACAGTGAGGACAGGATGTTCCGCCCTGAAGTTCTTCAATAGAGATTTTCAGATTATTTCTCTGGGATGAAGAAAGTCTCATATATGCTTTTTCATCAATTTTATAGGCACCGTCCAGTTTATAATATCTTGTGGACATGCCCATAATTCCGGAATCTGTAAAGGCTTTCTTAAACTTCATCAGATACAGTTTTTCAGTTTCTGAACATTTACCGTTCAGCACTATAAAATTGTTGTCCGGAAATCTTTGTTCCATTTCAGGATCTACCTTTTCCAGAATAATGGAGTCGATCTTTGACAGATTGATTCCTTCTTTATTGGCTTCGGTAACACTCTGGCTGGTGGTTTTAATAGAATCTGTTACCCATCTGAAGAATTCTTTATAGGAATTTTCATCGGAGTTGTTGAAAAGCAGTACATTTTCAGCTAAAGAACCGAGCAGTTTATAGTTGGTATTTTCTCCGATGGATACGGCAATGGTATTGGCTTTTCCTCCATATTTGGTATTCCATCTTTCGATCGCTTTGGTAGCATCGTCTGTAGGAACTCCATCTGTAAACAGAAAAACAATAGGTTTCCAGTCGCCTTTCCTTTCGTAGGTTGTTTTTACAATATCCCGGTCTATGCAGTCCATGACTTTAATCAATCCCTGGGATAGTGATGTTCCGCTTCCAATCGGAATTTTCGGCGGATAAAAGCTGATGATGTCCTGAAGCGGAGTAATGACTTCGGCTTCTCCGGCAAAACCGATCACAGAAATATAAACCGTTTCCAGTGAATACGGATCTTTTTTTAATTCTCTGATGATGTTGGCAATACCTTCCTGTACCTGTTCGATAGGCTCTCCTACCATAGATTCAGAAATATCAACCAAAAAATAAATCGGTAGTCTTCTCATGATTATAGTGTAAAGACGGTAATTAAATAATAATATTAAGCTCTGATGGCGGCGGCGGAAGCGTTACATTTTCTCCCGCATTCTGTGAATGCCCTCCCTGTGTAATGGAAGAACTTACCCATCTGAAGAAAGAAGAAAGCGTAATCGCATCTGTTGTATCCAGTTTTACCACATGATCAGTCAGTTCTTTCAGAAACTGTTCATCGGCTTTCGGACCTGCTGCACAGCCTACAATCGCGCCAAATTCAAGACCTCTGATCACAGGAATCATCTGTCTGTATTTCTGAATATCAGAAGGTTTTCCATCCGTAAATATAAAAAGTAACGGCTGCCAGTCTCCTTTTTCGTCTCCGGATCCTTTTACCAGATCCTTCTGAACGAGTTCCGAAACCATTTCCAATGCAGCGCCCGTATGAGTAGGCCCGCTGTCCGGACAGGTAATTTCCATTGGATAAAAGCTCGCAAGATCAATCAGCGGAATGATATTTTTAACCTCTCTGTCGAAAGTGATGACACTCAGGTGAAGGCTGTCCATGGCCTGAGGATCTGCTCTGAGCATGCTGATAAGCCCGTTAAATCCGTTATTAAGTGCCTGGATAGGTTCTCCGTTCATAGAGCCGGAAGTATCCAGTAAAAAGTATGCTAATAATCTTCTGGTCATTGTAAGACAAATATTAATTCTGAAGCCGGCAGGAAGTATTTTACTATTCTCTGCCGGCTTTTAAGTTGTATAGAAGGTTAATTTAGTTGCTGTAGGCGTACTGCTTCAGAATTTCTATAAAATTATCTGTAGGATGTGGTTCACCTATAGCACGGAACTTCCAGTCACCATTATGACGGTAAGCTTCCGCAAACACCATGGCACACATTCCGTTCATACTTGAATCTCCGGAAAGGCTGTATTTTGTGATTTCTTTTCCTTTAGCATCTACGGCTCTGATGAAAGCATTTTCAATCATTCCGAAATGCTGATTATTCTGTTTTCCCTGATAAATAGTTACCAGAAATAGTATTTTCTGATAGCTTTCATCCAGCTGATCCAGTTTTACAATAATCTGCTCGTCATCTCCGTCTCCAGCTCCGGTTCTGTTGTCTCCGGTAAGCCACACGTTTCCGCTTGGATGCTGCATTGAATTAAAGAAAACAACGTCTCCCTGATAAAGAGCGATCTGTCTTCCGTCCTGAGTCTGAACTGTTTTCCCCAGATTGGCTACTTTTCCGTTTCCATCCAGAAGAAATGCCACTGCATCAAGATCGTACTCAGCTTCTTTGCTGAATAGTTTTCCGAAGAAGCCTCCGCCCTGTTTTCTCACGTCCCATCCTAAACCGATTGTTACTTTTGACAGGTCATAGACACTTTCTCCGCGGTCATTTTTTCTTAGATCAATGGTCTGACCTTTCTGTAAATTAATTGCCATAGCTATAGTTTTATATAATTGATATTATTTAATGATTTGTCCGTTATAATATTTTTCAAGGAAGAATCCAAGGTCTGCTCTGTAGCCGATTCCTGAAGCTTCAAATTTCCAGCTACCGTTTCTTTTGTACAGTCTTCCGAATTCTACACCAGTTTCTATAGAGAAATCTTCATCCAGTTCATATTTTGCGATTTCCTGATTGGAGCTGTTGTCTACAATTCTGATATAAGAATTTCTTACCTGTCCGAAGTTCTGTTTTCTTCTTTCAAAATCCTCGATGGTGACTACGAAAAGGATTTCCTCTACTCTAGGGTCTACTTTTTCAAGGTCTACAATGATTGCTTCATCATCATCCCCATCACTGTTTTTACCATTGGGATCATCTCCTGTGTGTGTTAATGCACCATCCGGAGATTGCAGGTTATTATAAAAAACGAAACATTCCTCACTTACTAATTTTCTGTTGGAGTCAATCATGATAGCAGAAGCATCCAGATCAAAGTCGAATCCTGTCCCGTCATTCGGGTCCCAGCCCAGTCCTATCGTCATTTTTGTCAGTCCGATTTCAATCTTTTGTCCTTTCTGTAAATTAATTGCCATAGTGTTTTAGATTATTAATTATTTTTTTGATTAAGATAGATTTGATTTGTGAATTGACCAAATTTATACATAAAAAAATAAATGTCACAGGATAAACCAGATAAAGTTTCATTTTTCGGGGCGTAAAAGCATAAAAAAGTCCGGTTTCTTAACCGGACTCATTATTAAAATATAATAGTAATATTAATCTTTAAATTCTTTATCGGAAACAGCATTATTTCTTGCCTTTGCCAGCATCGGAATGGATATAAGTCCCATTACCAGCATGATCGTAATCTGAAGTGGAAGTGAGATAAATGAATAGGTAAGTCCCATTTCACCACCCAGATCTGCACTTTTCCCTACTGAAATGAACAAAGCCATAAATCCGTACTTCATCGCCAGATTAAAAGCTCCAATCCCGCCGCTGGCAGGAATAATCATCCCCAAAGTTCCTACAACAATTATAAAAAAACCGTCAGCAATAGTAAAATCTGAGGTCTCCGGAAGAGCAAAGCATACCAGATAGGCTGCAAAATAATATGAGATCCAGATTCCTAAAGTATAAAGTATGAATTTTCCTTTCTGTTTCAACTTAAAAATAGTTGCCAGTCCCTGAAAGATACCATCAATAAAGTTCACGATCTTTCCTAAAAACGGTATTCCGGCCAGCTTCTTTTTAAATACAAAGAACAGAACCGTTCCTACTGCCAGGATTAGGAGGATAACTAAAATCTTATTGGGGTTAATATTGATTCCTGAATTCTTATAAAAAGACAGAATGGCATCGTATTTAAATAACAATGTTAATCCCAGAAATCCAAGCATACATGCAAGATCCACCACTCTTTCCAGAATAATTGTTCCGAAAGATTTATCTACCGGAACTTTTTCCACACCGTACAAGGCAGTAGCCCTCGCAAGCTCCCCGCTTCTTGGAATGGTAAGATTCATGAGATAACCAAATGATATTGACCAGAGAGAATTGGAATTGGAAATCCGGTGTCCCATGGGTTCAAGCATCAGATTCCATCGGATTGCCCTGAACCAGTAAGCTAAAATCCCGAAAACGGAAGCAAACAGCACCCAAAGATAATTGGCTTTTGCCAGCGATTTCTGAATCACTTTGAAGTCAAGCCCTTTTAGGGCCAGCCATAAAAAAAAGCCTGCAAAAGCAAGCGATATTACTATTGTTAGTATGGATTTTAATGGATTTTTTGATTTTTTCTCCATAGATTACGTCAACAGATTTGTTTTTTCATCCGGGAAAACGATCTTCGGCTGGAAAGTTTTTGCTTCTTCAGGAGACATCTGTGCATAAGCAATGATGATGATGATATCATCTTTCTGTACTTTTCTGGCGGCAGGACCGTTCAGACATACCTCTCCTGATTTTCTTTTTCCTTTGATCACATAGGTATCAAAGCGCTCCCCGTTATTTACGTTGACAATATAGACCCTTTCTCCTACTACCAGACCGGCAGCATCAATAAGATCTTCATCAATCGTTATACTTCCAATATAATTAAGGTCTGAGGCAGTAACCCTCACCCTATGGATCTTAGACTTGAAAACTTCTATTAACATACTGCAAATTTATTAATAAAAATTCATAAATCGAGCTTTTGTAATCATTTTAAAAGTCCCACAAACACAGGGGTTTAATTTCAAATTATATAAGTTTTTTGAATATTGCTTGATAAATTATCAAACATATGATAAAAAAAATTAATAGTCTACATGCAATTTAGGATTTAATAAATACAGAAAGTAATATTAATTTTTTGCTAAAGTCAATGCACATAAGCATTTGGCATGATTTTAGTGACCCGTAACGCAGGTTTTCCGTGAAAAACCAAATTATCATATTTTGACTATTTTCACCAAAAAGCAAAAAAATTATATAAGTTTTAATAAAAAAATTGCACAAATAGAAAATAGTATTATATTTGCTATAATTACGAACTAACTTTAATATTAAAAATTATGAACAAGTCTGAATTAATCGACGCAATCGCAAAAGATGCAGGAATCACTAAAGTTGCAGCTAAAGCTGCTTTAGAATCTTTTATTTCTAACGTAACGACTACTTTAAAGAAAAAAGACGGAAAAGTTTCTTTAGTAGGATTCGGAACTTTCTCAGTAGCTGAGAGAGCGGCTAGACAAGGTATCAACCCTGCAACTAAGAAACCAATCAAAATTGCGGCTAAAAAAGTTGCTAAATTCAAAGCTGGAGCTGATCTATCTAATGCAGTTTCTGGTGCTAAGAAAAAATAATCATTCAGATTACAAAATTCAAAGACCGCTTCTTGGAAGCGGTCTTTTTTATAGCAAATAGTTTTAATTTTATATATACCTTGCCTGGCTATGCGATTAATTACATCAAATTAATTTCATAATTTATTACGGGGCCAATCTGGAGATTTTCCAGTCCAGATCTTCCAGCTGATAAATAATCCGGTCATGGAGGCGATTGGGTCTTCCCTGCCAGAATTCAATTTCATAAGGTTTTGCAAGGTATCCGCCCCAGTTTTCAGGTCTTGGAACTTCGGTGTTTTCGTATTGTTTTTCCAGTTCTTTCAATTTTTCTTCAAGAAATTCACGATTTGGAATGACCTCGCTCTGTGGTGAAACGGCTGCTCCAAGCTGGCTTCCTTTCGGCCTTGAATGAAAATATCCATCACTGAGGTTCCCAGCTATTTTTTCAAGATCAGCTTTGATGATGATCTGTCTTTCAAGGTTCGGCCAGAAGAAATGCAGACAGGCCTTGTGATTCTTTTCTATGGCTTTTCCTTTTCTGCTGCTGTAATTGGTATAGAAAATAAATCCTTCATGGGTATACGCTTTAAGCAGCACCATTCTGGTTCTCGGGCATCCGTCTTCTTCTACAGTGGAAACAGCCATAGCATTGGCTTCAGAGATCACAGCACTCTCGCTGGCCTCTAAAAACCAGTCTCTGAACTGCTCAATAGGATTTTGTTTTATCTCACTTTCAATAAGTTGGGATTTCTCATACACTTTTCTTTTGTCGTGCAGGTTTTCCATAAATATTTTTTATTAAATTTGAGTATGAATTACTCATACAAAGGTAAAATATTAATCTCCACCCCTGACATTTCCGGCGATATTTTTTCCAGATCGGTGGTTCTGATCATTGAACATAACGAAGGCGGTGCATTTGGTTTGATATTAAATAAAAGGAACAACCAGATGAGTAATAAATTCAACAATTTCTTTGATTTCAAAATAGAGGTATATGACGGCGGGCCGGTAGAAAATGACAAAGTATTTTTTATCGTAAAAGGCAAAAAAGTAACAGAGATCTATTCTGAGATCACCGATGATTTCTATTTAACAGAAGACATTGAAAATATCATCAGTGCAGTCCTCAACAAAGAACTGAGCATTGATGATGTAAAGATTTTCTCAGGATATTCCGGATGGGCTGCAGACCAGTTGGATAAGGAGATCCAGAGAAAGATGTGGACTGTTGTGGATGTATATAATCTAGACTACACACTACCCAATGATCAGACCTTATGGAAATCAATTATGCAGAACCTGGGCGGCGAATATCTGCTTTGGGCCAACTCTCCCGAAGACATTTCTCTTAACTAACTGTATTCCTATTCACTACACCTTAAAAACATTAACAAATTTTAAGATTACGTTAACCAATTTTAAAGAAAGAATTTCCGTTATTTGAAAAACCAAAAATCACTGAAAATGAGAGGGATTAAACTACTTACTTTATCAGCATTTTCCGCGGCATTCTTATCTTTTACTCCGGTTAATAAAAAGGTTATTGTTATTGATGCCGGGCATGGCGGAAATGATAATGGTGTTGTTCACGGAAATATTGCCGAGAAAGATATCACCATGAATATCGCGAAAGAAATCAAAAAGTTTAATGATGGCCAGAATCAGTATGAAGTAATTCTTACCAGGGATTCTGATACCTATCCATCTCTTTCTGACAGAACAGCACTGATCAACAAACTTAATCCTGAAATTGTGATTTCCCTGCACGTTAACGGAAGTCCTCAAAAGGAATCTCCTGATCAGGGGACCGAAGTTTTTGTTCAGAATACTGACAACTCAAAACAGCTGGCTAAAAAGATATCCGAAAAATTTGATGTCCGTAAGGTTGAAGAGCGTAATCTTCACATTTTACGGGAAACAAAAGCTCCTGCGGTATTGGTAGAACTTGGATTTATCAATAATACCAAAGACAGAGAGTATATCACCAGCGAAAAAGGACAAAAAGAAATCGCTCAGAAATTCACTGAAATCATCAGCGAATACTAAATAAAAATACAATTTCTGATTTATTCAGAATAAAACCCGGTAAAGGACTGTGGAACTTTTGTTGTTTACCGGGTTTGTCAATTTTTAAAAACTTTTTTTCCAGCTTTCTACCATTTCCAGAAAACGGCTGTTTTCAAAAGTTTTATTTCTTATTTTACCTACAGAAAATATACCTTTTTCATCGGAGATCATTAAAATCTCTTCGGCTTTCTGGGATTCAAACGCTATAATTTCATGTTCCTGAATATCTGCCAGATTATTTTTGTGCAGGAAGGTTACAAAATTTTCCATAAAAGGAGAGATGTAAGCTCCTTCTGTCTGTTTCGGCACCTTAATCACGTTTCCCTCCAGAAATAAAAGGTTTCCTGATGTGGTACGGGCAATTCTTTTATTAGGGTTAAGCAGGATAACATCGTCAAGATCATTTTCCTGGGCATAAATTCCACCGTAGATATTTTCAGGGCAGTGTACCCGGATATTACTCAACAGATTGTTATTGACATTGATTTCTTTAATCAGATCCAGCTCTAAAAGTCTTTGCTGAACAGAAAGAACATCTGCTACTTCTGTCACTTCATAAAAATAAGAAACTGAAGATTTTGCCAGCGTTATTTCATCATTATTTCTGAATACCTGAAAATTAATAATCCCGTTTTGAATTCCTTTCCCTTCTATAATATCTTTGTAAAAAAGGGTTTGAAAAAATTCCAGAGTATAGGTCAGGGGAATATTCATTCTCATCTTTCTCATGGAAGCCATCAGGAAAAAATAGCATTCTTCATCCATGATAAGTTCTCCGTTTCTCACAAAGAAAGAAACCTTCACTGCGTCTCCCATCAGAAACGCTCTGTTCTTTACATTTAATTCGTCTGATGTAAAATATTGATTTTCCAATTTTTGATGTGATTTATTTATAAAAAAATAATGAACGATAAATCGTTCATCAGTTTTACCATTTTACCAGTATCCGGATTACGCCGCACCTAGTTTTATTCTAAGGTTTTCTATCAGATTTTCCCAGTACATTGCGTTTTCTTCTTCATCTCCTTCTTCACAGAAATCGGTGATATTTAAAGCTAGATCTTCTGTAATGTCATCTATAATGATGGTCATTTCAAAAAAGTTCTTCGTTCCTTCATCTTCTTCCCATCTGAAACGGACGAAACCTTCAGGCTTATATCTGATCAAAGTAGCCTTTTCGGCAGGCCCTCCGCCCCAGCTAAAAAAGAAATCATCGCCTTTCTCAGTTACCTCATCCGCAAACCATTCAGATAATCCCTCTGCAGTTGCCAGATATTCATATAAAATCTCTGATAAACAATGCATTGGAAATTCGTAATGGACTTTATGTTTCGCCATATAATCTTTGTTTTTATCGTCCCGCAATATATAAATTAATTTTTTTATTACACAAAAAAGCCATTACTTTTTTACATAATCTGCATGATATTTATCAGAGATCAAAAATCTGTAACAGACTTCATTTTCAGGGATAAAAACTATAATGCTGAGCATAAAAAAATCTCTCCGGACCGAAGAGATTTTTTATTTAATTTTCATTTAAAACATCCAGAATAATCTGACAACCCTGTCTGATTTCATCCATCGAAATAGTAAGCGGAGGTGAAATTCTCAGGTATTCATTTCGGTACAGCTGCCAGAAGACAATAAGTCCTTTTTCCATACATTTTTTTGCCGTTTCCAGCGTGTATTCCGGACTTCCCAGATTGACAGCCAGCATCAATCCTTTTCCGTTGATATTTTTAATTTTCGGATGAACCAGAAGTTCTCTGAATAGTTTTTCTTTTTCTGCAGTTTCTTCCATAAGACCACTTTCCAGTACTTCCTTTAAAGTAGCGTGGCTTGCTGCTGCGATCAGAGGGTTTCCTCCAAAAGTGGTAATATGCCCTAACTTCGGTGAGTGTGACAGAGTTTCCATAATTCTTTTAGAGCTCATGAAAGCTCCTACTGGTACTCCTCCTCCCATTCCTTTTCCCATTACAAGAATATCAGGAACGATTCCGAAATGCTCAAAAGAAAAAAGTTTTCCGGTTCTTCCGAAGCCCGGCTGAATTTCATCTAAAATAAGAAGGGCTCCAACTTCTTCGCATCTCTTTTTCAGTTTGATGAGATAATCCTCTGCCGGCACCAGAAATCCCGCTGCTCCCTGAATTGTTTCCAGAATCACACAGGCTGTTTTTTCTGTGATCTTATCAAAATCATCTTCATTATTGAACTCAATAAAGCTGATCATCGGTAATAAAGGCCGGAATTCTCTTTTATGGAATTCATTTCCTGATACACTTAATGCACCGTGGGTATTTCCGTGATAGGAATTCTTAAAAGAAACAATTTCTTCTCTTCCTGTATATCGTTTTGCCAGTTTAAGACTACCATCTATAGCTTCTGCTCCACTGTTTACCAGATAAGTAATTTCTAAAGGATCCGGTGTTGCTTCTGCAAGCAGCTTACACAATTCAACAGGCTTTTCCTGAGCATACTCTCCATACACCATGACATGAAGATATTTATCGGCCTGCTCTTTGATTGCGTTTATCACTTTAGGATGCGAATGTCCCAAGGTATTGGCTGAAACTCCTGCTACAAAGTCCAGATATTTCTTTCCGTCTGTTCCATAAATGTAGCATCCTTCTGCTTTTTCAACTTCAAAACCTGCCGCAAATTGAGTGGTTTGTGCCTGATATGTAAAAAAATCCTTTTGCATTTCCATTGTCTCGAAAAATTTCAGCAAAGCTATAAAACATTCATTAGATGCTCAAATTAATGGGGCAAAAAGATAGATGATGATATTCTTTTTTGTGATTGATAAAAACTGTTGATTTTTTTAATTATTTAGGCGGACTAAAGTCCACCTCTATTGTATAAATACTGCAGATTATATATATTTTCGCAGATTCTGCAGATTGAGCAGATCTTTTATTCTGTCATAAACAGAAATCTTAGATTTCTAAAAACTAAGGTGTTCTTTTATGCAGTAAGCTTTTAAACGTATTGAGACTAAAGGGTTGAATCTTTTGTGGTTAAATATTTCCCACAGATTGCTCAGATTACACGGATTTTGTGGTGTTTTTTAATTAGTGACAACTAGGCATAAAAAAGACCAGTCGTACGCTGGTCTTTTGTTTATTTTCTAACTCTTTTCGGTTTCTTGGCTTCTTCTTTTGCCCTTTCTTTCTCTACGGCTTCCTGAGCCTGATTATAAAGGTCATTTTCTGCCACATATTTTATTTCCTCGTAATTCGGAGAGTCTACAAGGATGTCCTGCCATTTTCTTATCCGGTCTTTGGTATTCCAGTTGAAATCCGGAAATTTTCTTTTTTCAGGTTCTATCATACTCATTGGATAGGTATCTGAATTGGCTCCGATACTGCATGAAATAACCTGCAATCCTGTTTCTTCAAATAAAGCTCCGATAATTCCGCAGGTTGAAAGGGTAATTCCGATTCTTCGGGGTTTCTGGGTTTCCTGATCAACATCATCTGCATACGCAATGGCCTGGGCATTTCCAACTACACGAGCCTCTTTGATATTGTTATGCTCATAGTAAACAGTCATAAACTTCCCTTTTACCTGGTTGAATTCATCTTTCAGATTCAGGGAGTCAACTTTGCTTATTGCGAAAGCATTTCCGATTACTTTAAGTGAGTCTAAGTCTTCTGTTTTTGTATTGAAATAAGCTTCAATCTTATCCCCCGTTACCTGCTTCTCGCCGCTCCATAAAATAGGTTTGGTGTACATGTGCATAATTCCATCAGTCTCATTGAAGGCAATGGAATCTGCTCTTCCTTGTGCATTGGACTTATATATTCTTCCTTTTCTATAAGCTCTTAAGAAGTTTTTCTTGATTTTTATATCTGCAGAATCAGGTTTTTGGTAAGAAATAATCTTTTCAGCGGCAAAGTAGATGGAATCTTTTTCCATAATCTTTACAGCATAAGGACTTTTGGTCATCATGGCAGAATCTTTCTTTTCAAAAACTTCACCATAACCTCCTTTCATATACCTTTTTTCCAGAGGATCGTCTAAGGTTACATTCCCTGTTGCTTTTCCGAAACCAGTGATCTGATTATAATACATATCGTCCCCGGTAAGGATTTTATCGTTATAAAAGATTTTCGAATTTTTATACAGGAAAGCTTCTTTAGTTTCCATTTTATAGGTCCCTTTTTCTGTATAAATTCTGTTTTTAGGATTGGCTCTGTTGGTAATGGTGGTTGGTCCTATAAAATCAGCCACTTTTGTATTTTGATTCTGTTTGATATTAGCTCCTTCTATGATATACTGAGGAGTATCTATCTTTACATTTCCTGTAAGATCAACCAGTTTTGTAGTGAGAAAATAAGTCGCTGACTTGGTATAGGTTACATTCTTTCCATCAGAAATGGTTCCTCCGGTATTGAAGTAAGCCTGATTGGAAATTCTGTCATAATACAGAATATCGGTTTTTATGGTTTGTTTCGGATCGGTAAGAACTACGTTTTTCCTAGCAACACCTTTCTGGGTATTGCCGTCATATTCCATTTCTCCTGCAGTGATCACTGATCCGTCGGTATTCTGGAGTTTGGTATTTCCGATTGCTTTTACAAAATTTTCTTTCTCATAAATGATCAGTTCATCCGCTGTAAGAATGGATCCCTGATGTTCAATCTGAACATTGCCAACGAAATACTGGTTTCCATCATATTTTTCGGGATTTTTTTTGATCTCATCTGCATGAATGATCTTTATTTTATCTTCAGGTTTTTGTGGTTGCTGACGTGGTGCCCCTGCAGCCGGCTGAAGATACGGATCTCTTTTCACAGGCTTAGTGTCCTGTGCGGAAGCGAGCGCAGAAATAAAAATTAACAGGAAAAGGAATATTCTCATTGATTAATCATTCTTAGTACCATAAAAATACAGCGAATGCGAATCAATTTTTACGCCAAATGCATCTTCAATTGCTTCTTTTATTCCCTGGATTCTTGGGTCGCAGAATTCTATAATTTCTTCAATTTCTTTATCAGAGTCTTTTTTGTAGATCACCAGGTGGTCATGCTGCTTATCAAAATAAGACTTTTCATAAGATGAAGAGGTCAATGTCTTTTCTCCAAATTGATGCTTACGGATTAAACCGGCATCAAGGAAAATCTCAATAGTATTGTAAATCGTTGCTTTAGAAACATGATATTTTTTCTGCATCATCAGAAGATACAGATCATCAACATTGAAGTGATGATCCATATTATAAATCTCTTCTAATATCGTATATCGTTCAGGAGTGTTTCTAAACCCTTTTTCTAATAAGTAGTTTCTTAAAACATCCTTGATCAAAGCAATATTTTTTTCTTTTTGTACTGTATCCATCAAAAAAATTATCTACAAATTTATTGATTTTTATTTAAATAGACCTTATGGTTTAATACGCCGGGATTAAGAGTTGTGACGGAAGAATCCTGATTGTTCTATTTTATTGTCGTAAACGGTCAGCTCTGTAATTGGTGCAGACTCCACTTCAACGTTGTGGGAAGATACTCCCCATGCTTTAAAGTCATCACTTCCGATGTATTTCACGAAGTTGTAAATATTCAGGGTAATCTTCTGTTTAACTGTTAAAAGTATATCGTTGATATATGTATTATCTATAATAACATATTTCAGATCCGGCGGAACATTATGAGCCCTTAATGACGGATGGCTGCTTCTTGAAGGAATGGTTCCATCGGCCATCAGGTCTTTAAGAACCATATTAAAGTAGTCATTGATTCTTCGGTCTACTTTAAATCCTAAAAGGAAATTCACTTTATACACAGTTCCCGGAAGGATTTCATCCACCGTATATTTGAAAGTATATGGATCTTCCTGATTGACAATACTTAAAATAAAGTAATGATCAGCTCTTTTAGGCTGTTTTTTGATGATGGAATAGATAATTTTTGATTCTACTTCATCGTTTCTTTTAGCTCTGCTCAGGTAGGCCAGATTGGTAGCATATTTCGGGATAGACTCATCCAGTTTCATGTCTTTCAGAATCGATACGTATTTATCAATTTTTACATACTGAATAAAGTTCGCTTTAATCAATCGGCCGTTGTACCATGCATACATACAGACTGCTATAAATCCTCCTAATACCATAGTCAGCCACCCTCCGTCTACAAATTTGATCACATTGGCATAGAAGAACCCTGATTCAAGGAACAGATATACAATAGCAAAACCTAAGATAAAAATCTTATTGACTCTGGTACGGCTCAGCCAGAACAGGAGCAGAATAGTCGTCATCAACATGGTAATGGTAATGGTAAGACCATAAGCGGCTTCCATACGTTCTGATTTCTGGAAGAAAATTACAACTACAAAACAGAAAGCCATTAGCCCCCAGTTAATTCTTGGAATATACATCTGTCCTTTAATCCCTGAAGGATATTCGATATGCTGGTTGGGCCAGAAAGAAATGGACATTGCTTCAGAGAACATGGTAAATGAACCTGTGATTACGGCCTGGCTGGCAATAATTGCAGCCGCTGTTGCCAATATAACACTCGGAAGAACCGCCCATTCAGGCATGATTCCGAAAAAAGGATTAACTCCATTATGTACCTGATGGTAATTATCTAACAACCATGAGCCTTGTCCTAAATAGTTCAGTATAAGCATTATTTTAACAAAAATCCAGCTTATTCTGATATTTTTTGCTCCGCAGTGTCCCAAATCTGAGTATAACGCTTCGGCCCCTGTTGTACAGAGGAAAACAGCTCCCATAATCACAATTGCGCTTGATGAGTGGGTGATCAGGTTATAGGCATACATTGGGTTGAAAGCTCTCAGAATTTCAATATGATCGAAGATATGCAGTGATCCGGAAACTCCCAAAACCAGGAACCAGGTTACCATAATCGGTCCAAAGAATTTACCAATAGAAGCCGTCCCGAACTGCTGTACCACAAAGATTACAAACAGGATTACCAGTGTAATGAGCACTACAGGGGTTTCCGGATTGTATATTTTAAGACCTTCAATGGCCGACATTACGGTAAGAGACGGCGTAATAACACTATCTGCTACCAATGTGGAGGCTCCAATAATGGCGACGACATAGAGCCATTTTTTCTTCAGTTTTTTGACTAATGAATACAAAGCAAGAATTCCTCCTTCTCCCTTGTTGTCTGCCCTTAAGGCAATGATTACATATTTCAGGGTCGTCTGCAGGGTAAGGGTCCAGATAATACAGGACAATGCTCCTTCAATATACTCATCGAACGGCATAGCGGCCCCGTCTTTTCTTGCGTTAACGATCGCCTTCATTACGTAAAGCGGCGAGGTACCAATATCCCCGAAAACAATCCCTAGAGATACTATAACACCTACAAATGAGAGTTTCTTAAGGTCAAAGTGATGACCGCCCTCTGTAACTTCTGCCATATCAGCCAATTTTAATTTTTAAAAGCGCAAATTTATACTAATTTTATGACGCCAAGAATTTTTCTTCATGAATATAATAAATGAAAAAACTTCCTTTCGGAAGTTTTTCTCTATTATCTTTACTTTACGTACATCGCTTTTTTAATTTCCTCTTTTACTTTTTCAAGTTTAGGGAACCATTCTGCAAACAATGCAGCTGAATAAGGCGCAGGTGCGTCAGGGGTAGTAATTCTCTTTATAGGTGCATCAAGATAGTCAAATGCTTTCTGTTGTACCATATAAGTAATTTCAGAGGATATTGAACCGAAAGGCCATGCTTCCTCAAGAATTACCAGTCTGTTTGTCTTTTTAACTGATTCTAAGATGGTATCGAAATCAAGCGGACGAACTGTTCTAAGGTCAATAACTTCTACAGAAATACCTTCTTTAGCCATATCTTCAGCAGCCTGTAAAGCCAGCTTCATAATTTTACCGAAAGAAACTAATGTTACATCTGTCCCTTCTCTCTTGATATCAGCTTTTCCTATTGGAAGGTAGTATTCTTCTTCAGGGATTTCCATTTTATCTCCATACATCTGTTCAGATTCCATGAAAATAACCGGATCATTATCCTGAATTGCAGTTTTCAATAATCCTTTTGCATCATATGGGTTGGAAGGAACAACAACTTTAAGTCCTGGACAGTTAGCAAACCAGCCTTCAAAAGCCTGAGAGTGAGTTGCTCCAAGCTGTCCTGCAGAAGCAGTAGGGCCACGGAAAACAATTGGGCAGTTCCATTGTCCACCACTCATCTGACGGATCTTCGCTGCATTATTGATAATCTGATCAATTCCTACCAATGAGAAATTAAAGGTCATAAATTCTACGATAGGTCTGTTACCATTCATTGCAGCTCCCACAGAGATCCCTGTAAATCCAAGTTCTGCAATTGGGGTATCGATTACTCTTTTAGGACCAAATTCATCCAGCATTCCTTTTGAAGCTTTGTATGCACCATTGTATTCTGCAACTTCTTCTCCCATCAGATAGATAGATTCGTCTTTACGCATTTCCTCGCTCATTGCCTGTGCAATTACCTCACGAAAAGTATATTCTGCCATATTTTCTTGAAAAATTTAGACTACAAAAATAGTGTTTTTTTATTATACACATAACAAAAAAGGCATCTCATTGGATGAGATGCTTTAATATTCATTGTATTTAGCGAACCTGAGTTCGGGTTAAGAAGTTTAAATATAAAAGAAAAGACCGGAAGTTGCTTTTAGTTTTACATATTGAAAGTCATCAGAAAATCAAATTAGATAAAAAAACGGTATTTCATTGCTGAAATGCCGTTTTTAAATTCTATTTAAACTTGATTAGTTTGCTTTGTCCCAGGTCTGTGTTCTTCCAAATACCGACATTCCAAGATATCCTCTTACATTAAGCTTTTCGCCATTTTTGGTAATGGTACACTTGTATGTTTTTCCTGTTTTAGGATCTGTAATGGTTCCTCCTGTAAATTCATCACCGTCTTTTTTCAGACCTCTGATAATTTCAAGTCCTACGATTGGCTTTCCTTTTCTGTCATCTTTACAAGCGCTACAGTTTGGATCCGCAGGTTTTATAAGCAGTTGGGAAACTTTTCCGTAGTATTTCCCGTCTGATTTTTTAAAGATTTCAACAATAGATTTTGCCTGTTTGGTTTCATCATCTATGGTCTTCCATTTACCTTCTATCTGCGCAAAAGACATTACGCTGAACAATGAAAGTACAAAGGTTGCTAATAATTTTTTCATATTTCTATAGTTTTAATTCTGATATATTGGCTTTATTGCCTATCTATTGATAAAAATATAAATTAATTTCCAACCTGCAAAAAATTTTATTATACGGAGCATATTAAGAAAGGGCAAAATAAGCAAAAGGGTGATCTGTAATTTCTTTATTGCTCTTCCTATATTGCTACTTTTTTACTTAATTCAGTTTTCTGTTGATTACTCTGTCCATATAATCCTGATACCAGGCCATTGCGGTCTTTTTCCCTGTTTCTATTTCCGGACTGTTTATTTTTCCCATCAGATTTTTCTCAAACCCAAGATCTGCTTTATCATATACTCCTATGATTTCTTTTCCGTTAAAACGGTACATATAGTTTCCAATGATGAACTGTTCTGTAGTTCCATCTGAGTTTACGACAAGTGATGGATATTTTTTATCACTTACCAGGCTTCTCCCCCAGCTTCTGATACGTTTATTGTAACCTATAAGGTCTGCCAGTGTAGGATAAATATCAATCTGCTGTGCTATTTCCGGGCTCACTCCTTTAAGGTTATACTTTGGATTAGGAGAATAGAAAATCAACGGTACTGCAAAACGGTTCATGGCTTTTTCATATTCACCATAAGCAATCTGGTTGGTATGGTCTCCGGTAAAAACAAAAATAGTATTATTGAACCATGGCTGCTTTTTGGCGGTTTCAAAGTATTCTTTGATGGCATAATCCGTGTATTGTATCGGCTCATGCATTTCTATCGTTCCTTTTTTGAATTTCCCCTGGTACTTTTCAGGAATTTTGAAAGGATGATGCGATGAAGCGGTAAATACTGTACTCATGAAAGGCTGTTTTTTTCCTACATTTTTAGCAAAATACTGAAGAAATGGTTCATCCCATATTGCCCACATTCCATCGAAATCTTCATCATGGTTGTATTCATTCTTTCCGAAATAATGTTTAAACCCTAAGATATTTCCAAATCCCAGGAATCCCATGGAACCGTTCGGAGCTCCATGATAAAAAGAAGTATCATATCCAAGATCATTACACACTGAAACAATAGACTGAATTTTCTGATTGGAATACGGTGAGCTGGTAAAAGCATCGGTAAGACTTGGAATTCCGGCCAGCACGCTGCTCATCCCATGAATAGACTGTCTTCCATTGGCAAAAGTATTAGGAAAAATAAGACTTTGTCCAGCCAGACTGTCGATAAACGGGGTGTAAGAAACATAGCCATTTATATTTTTATCTTTATTGAATGCCCCGGAATATTCCCTTCCAAAAGATTCAACAATAAAAATAACAACATTGGGGCGGTTTTCTACTTCCCTGCTGTATTCTTTATAAGGCTGAACATGGTCATCAATATATTTTTGATCTACAAAATGAACTTCTTTGAAATTATTGGTTCCTAATGTTCTGAAAAATGAAAATGTACTGTTCAGAACAATATTCCCCTGCAGCGGATTGACAACAAAACGGTTGGCATCTACCAGGTTAATAGGTCTTGTACTGTGTTTGAAATCTCCCCGGATTCCGCCAACTACTAAAACAGCTGTTCCGCAGAGAACAAGGATAGACCAGATAAAGTATGGAATGAGTTTTAAAGGTTTATACTCTGTGATCTTCACTTTTTTATAAAGGAACACCCAAAGCGCCATCAGAACAATAAACCATATCAAAACAAACGGATGCTGCCCAATGGAAACCGTGAAAACTTTAAAAATATTGGATTCGTGCTGGGCAACATTCAGCGCTGTAGAAGTTAATCTTGCCTGTGAAAACTTATAATAAACAAAATCACCGAAGTTCATGGCGTAGGCAATTCCATTGGTGACAAAGTACAGCCAGAATAAAACAGTCTGATACACTTTTTTTGTATTAATGACTATCGGAATAAGGCTCAGCAGGATGAATAAAGCGTTAACGTATAAAATCGCTGTGGTATCAAAGGCGGTTCCATGAAAGGCCAGGTTGAAATAATCTGAAACGGAATCCACTTTTATGAGCTCCTTATTGAAATACCAAAACAAAAGCCTTGCAATCTGATAAAAAACATATGCTAAGAAAATCCGGTACAAAAGGACCAGAACTTCTTGTTTTCTAAATTCTTTAAAAAATTTCATTCGGCAAATTTACATCAAAATCATATGAATGTATTTTTTCCTGCATAATATTTCAGGATAAAATTTGGAAAAACTGTATTTTTGCGGATATGAATTTCATAAAAAATAATCTTGCCAACTTACTGACGCTTGCTAATCTGCTGGCAGGCTGTATAGGGGCAATACATCTTATTCTGGGAGATTACCAGACCACTGCCATCTGCCTGATCCTCTCTTCTATCTTTGATTTTTTTGATGGATTTGTAGCCAGAGCTGTAAAATCTAATTCTAATCTGGGGCTTCAACTGGATTCTCTTGCTGACATGATCAGCTTTGGGCTGATTCCGGGGCTTACCATGTTTAAAGCACTGGAACCTTTCGGAAGCGAGCTTCTGGGAATGCATTTCCCTTTTGAGATTAAATACATCGGGCTTTTGGTTACCGTTTTTTCATGCCTCAGACTGGCTATTTTTAATCTTGATGAAGAGCAGCGTTATTATTTTAAAGGCCTCAACACTCCTACCAATACTGTTTTATTATTTGGGTTGTATTATGCCTTCAAAGAAACAGGAAACTTCAGCTTCTTATTTGAGAACGAATTATTTTTGATAGCACTGACCATAATTACTTCATGGCTTTTAATCAGTCCTATAAAAATGATGGCGATGAAATTTAAATCCAAAACATTAAAAGATAATTATCCAAAGGTAATATTACTGGCAGGCGGTATTGCTATTCTGGCTTTTTTCCAGATTGTAGGAATCCCTATGCTTGTGATTTATTATATATTGGTATCACTTATTTTTCAGGGACAGTTAAAATAAACACATTTTCAAATTATTAATCATCAACATGAATTTAAAACTCCATAAACCTCTTTGCATTTTTGATCTTGAAACCACAGGAACCAACATCGGAAAAGACAGAATTGTAGAAATCTGCATATTAAAAGTAAATCCTGATGCGTCCAGAGAAAGCAAAACCTGGCGTGTAAACCCTGAGATGCTTATTCCAAAAGAATCCAGTGAAATCCACGGAATTTATGATGAAGATGTAAAAGATGCTCCAACCTTCAGAGAAATTGCTCCCAAAATTATGGAAATGCTTGCAGGAACTGACTTAGGAGGCTTTAATTCTAACCGTTTTGACGTTCCTCTTCTGGCTGAAGAGCTTTTAAGAGTGGGTATTGATTTTGATCTGAGTAAATTCAGACTGGTAGATGCCCAGACCATTTTCCACAAAAAAGAACCGAGAAATTTAGGGGCTGCCTACCAGTTCTATTGTGGCAAAACCTTGGAAAATGCACACTCTGCGGAAGCTGATGTAATGGCTACTTTTGAAGTACTGGATGCACAGGTGGGAAAATATGATGATATTCCGAATGAGATTGCTCCTTTAAGTGAATTTACATTCCACAATAAGAATGCAGATCTGGCAGGATTTATCGGATACAATGATAAAATGGTGGAAGTTTTCAACTTCGGAAAATATAAAGGACAGGGTGTAAAGGCTGTTTTCCAAAAAGATCTTGGATATTTCGGATGGCTTCAGAATGCAGACTTTCCTCTGTATACTAAGAAAGTATTCACAAAGATTCAATTGACTGGTAAATCCTAAACAAAATGTCAGAACTTGTCCGTTTTAAATTCTATGAAACTGCTCTGGAAGCCAACAGGGACAAACAGATCCTTGCTGAAAACGGGGTCAACAGTTTCATTGCCAACGAGCAGCTTATTCAGTCGGACTGGCTCCTGTCTCAGGCTGTAGGCGGCATCCAGCTTCAGGTATTTGAAGAAGATCTGGAAAAAGCAAAACAGATCCTGCAAGAGTATAAAGACAATGAAGCGTTTTCACTGGAAGCTGAACATACCATTGTAAATCCTGAATTTGATTTTGTATGCCCCAAATGTGGTTCTAACCATATTTACAGAGATGACAGGGCAACCAGCTTTTTTGGGATCTCCATCCTGAAGAGCCAGAAATTTGTCTGCTATCATTGCGGTAACGAATTCATACACTAACAATTCTCAGTATATCACTATTCTATCATTAAAATAAAAAGAATTATGAAAATTATCTGTATAGGAAGAAATTACAGCGAACATGCAAAGGAACTGGGAAATGAAATTCCTGAGAAACCGGTTATTTTCATGAAGCCTGACACTGCCGTATTAAAAGGAAATGATTTTTATATTCCTGAATTTTCAGAAGATATCCATTATGAGCTGGAAGTGGTTCTGAAGGTTTCAAAAGGCGGAAAATATATCCAGAAAGATTCTGCAAACAAACATTATGAAGAAATCAGCCTTGGAATAGATTTTACGGCAAGAGATCTTCAGAACGAGCTTAAATCCAAAGGACTTCCCTGGGAACTGGCTAAAGGTTTTGACGGATCTGCTGTTGTCGGAAATTTCTTCAAAAAAGAAAACTTTGATCTTCAGAACCTTGAGTTTTCTTTATTACAGAATAAAAGTAAAGTTCAGGATGGCAATACAAAAGATATGATGTTCAGTTTTGATGATATTATAGCTTTCGTTTCCCAGTATTTTACTTTAAGAGTAGGTGACCTGATCTTTACAGGAACACCAAAAGGAGTTGGAAAAGTGAATGAAAATGATATTCTGGAAGCGTATCTGAAAGATGATAAAATTCTTGATATCCGAATATTATAACTTATTTAACATAAATTCCGACAATTTTTTCCTATCTTTAGGTAACAAAATTAGAGGTCATGATAAATATTGTATTACCCGTAGATTTTGGGGATAAAACAGAACAACTTGTAGAAGGTGCCGTAAAATTTGCAAAACAGCTGAACGGCAGAATTTTCCTTATTCACGTAGCACCGTCCGATATTGGTTTTGCCATTGGTGATATGGGATATCAATATTTTCCTGAGGTGGAGCAAAACGAGATCAGAGAAGAGCTGGTACAGCTGAATAAAATAGAACAGCGCATCATTGCTCACGATATAGACTGTGAGCACCTTTTGAAGCAGGGACTTGCCAAAGAAACAATCCTGGAATATGCTAAAGCAAAAAATGCAGATTACATTGTGATGGGATCACACGGAAGAAGCGGAATCTACGATGTATTCGTAGGAAGCCTTACAAAAGGTCTTACCAAAGATTCTCCTGTTCCGGTGCTGGTACTCCCTATTCATGACTAGAGAATACAAATAAATTTAATCGTTAATAAAAAAACCGATCGGAAACAATCTTCCAATCGGTTTTTTACTATATAACCAATTAATTAACCTTCTTTTTTGTAGATTTTCGGATCGTAGTAAGGGTTCTTGCCCTCCGTTGGAGAATAGTAGTCTTTATCTTTATCGCCACCTAGTTTTGCAACCAGGACATAGCACCAATACGTGAACAATACACAGCAAACGATAAATAAAATCCAGTTCAGAACATTTCCAAATGTATCATAAAAACCGAAAGACCATTTGAAAACTTTACTTAAGAATAACCAGAAAGACGTCATTATTTTCCTTTTTTAAATTAACTTTGTACAAATTTATAAAAAATGTTTAAATTACTTTCAAAAGAAAGCAATATTTTTTCAATTCCTGTTTATATTGGTTGCCTTCTTTTAGTAGTATTAATATTTAACATACTGAATTTCAATACTTATGAAGCTATAATTGCCGGAATTACTTTTCTGGGAATTGCTTTAGGATATTTTTGTTTTCACAGCATTGCTCTGAATTATCAAACTCATCTGCCCTTATTTTTATATACAATTTTTATTTTCGGGCTGTATCCTGGAAATCTGGACATCGGCATTGCCGTTTCATTGCTTACCAATTCATTTCTCATCCTTCTTCTGACCAGTACGGATGAAGATATCAGAAAGAAATCTTATGTTCTGGTAGGATCTATTGTTGCTTTGAACTTTATTTTCCTGCCAACCACCTGGCCTATGGCTGTTTTTGTTATTATTCATGTGATTGCTACCTCTCAAAGAATTGCACTGAATCTTTTCAGATTTCTTCTGGGAATCATCCTGATTGCATTCAGCTATTTTTCAATTATGTTCTTTTTCCGCTTTACTTCATGGAATATCGATTATTTTCCGTTTGGAAAAATGAAACCCATGACTGACTATAGTGAGCTGATTCCGCTTCTTCCGGTTGCCCTGATGCTTATATATGCTGTATATGACCATTTTACCAACTATAATAAGAAAAGCCCGATAAGCCGCTACAAATACACTTTCCTGCTGGTTTTTTCCGTGGCTCAGCTGATCACCATTATTCTGTATATGAATAAAAGTTATGAATATCTTCTGCTGCTGGCATTTCCCTCCAGTATTATCCTGAGCAGAATGATGAGATTTTTACCTAAGTACTGGATGCAGGAAGTGAGTCTGTGGCTGATTATAATCAGCCTTATCACATTCAAAGCAGGTACATATTTTGATTTATTTTAAAGATTATGATTCAGATAGACGATAAATTGATTTCTGAGGATATTTTTTCCGAAGAATTTGTTTGCAACCTTACGAAATGTAAAGGTGCATGCTGTGTGGAAGGAGATGTAGGTGCTCCACTGGACAAAGATGAACTTGAAATTTTAGACAGCATCTTTGACAAAATCAAGCCCTATCTTACTCCGGAAGGCATTAAAGCCCTTGAAGAACAAGGTACATGGACTACTGATCCTATGGACGGAATGTATGTTACCCCAATGGTGGAAGACCGCGAATGTGCTTATGTAACCTTTGATGAAAAGGGAATTACAAAATGCGGAATTGAAAAAGCGTATGAAGACGGAGCTGTAGACTGGCAAAAGCCTATCTCATGCCACCTCTATCCAATCCGTATTACAGAATATTCCACTTTTACGGCTCTAAACTATCACGAATGGAATGTCTGCAGCGATGCCTGTACGCTTGGAAAAGAACTTCAGGTACCTGTTTACAAATTTCTGAAAACTCCGCTGACCAGAAAATACGGTGAAGCGTTTTACGAAGTTTTAAGTGAAGCTGCCGATGAATGGAAAAAAGAATATGGTTCATAAAATAAAAAACCGCAGAGTGATCTGCGGTTTTCTTATATAAATAAAAGCTTTTAGTTGGCTGCACCTACTTTTTTAGCTTCTTCTTTTTTAGCATTTTCCCATCCGTCTTCCGGCATTAGTGTTGCTGTAATTCTTCCTTTAGAAAGATATTTTTTCGCCACATCCTGAAGATCTTTTACGGTAAGGGCTTTTACTTTGTCCTGATAGTTCAGGATGTCGTATTTATCGCTTCCGTCCAACTGATTTTTAGACAAAGCACTCATCCAGTACATATTGTCTTTAAGATCTGTCTTATTATCATTGTACTCTCCTTCTTTGTATTTGTCAAGATCTTTCTGCTCAGGACCTTTATCAATCAGTTTCTGAAGTTCTGCAATAGCACTTTTCGTTAATTTGTCAGCATTTTCAGGTCCGCAAGGAAAGCTGATACTGAAGCTGTAGGTACTGTATGGAACTTTGTTCATTCCTCCTCTGGCTCCTCCGCCGTAGATACCGCTTTCATCTTCTCTAAGCTTCTCAATTACTTTAATGGTTGCCACTTCTCCAAGAGCAGATAAAGCCAAAGCTTCTTTCTCATTGTAAGGAGCTTCTCCACTGTAAGAAATCGTTACCATACTCTTAGGGTCTTTTCCTTTTTTGTATACTTTGGTAAAATCACCCGTCATCTGTCTGTAGCCTGTATCTTTGAATGAGGTTGTTTTTCCTGCGGAAGGAAGACTTGCAATATACTGCAATACTTCATTTTTGAATTTAGCTTCGTCAATATTTCCTACGAAATAGAACTGGAAGTTACCGGCATTAGCAAATTTCTCTTTGTAAATGTCGTATGCCTTTTTATAGTCTGTATTCGCCCATTCTTTTTCCATTGGAACCACTCCGATAAATCTAGGGTTCTTCTGATTCATGAATTTAGCATGTTCGCTTGAGAAATAGAACTGAGGATTAGACAGAAGGTTATTCAGCATGGCTGCCTGTTTTTCTTTATAAGCATTGAATGCTGCCGGGTTGAAGTTTAAATCTGTGAAATAGGCATACATAAGCTCCATTGCTGTTCCCAGATCCTTTTGTGAAGATCTTCCTGAAATCCCTTCAAAAAGAGGGGTAATCATTGGGTTTACACCAACCTGCTTTCCTGCAAGATAATTGGTAAGATCTGCTTTGGAAAGGCCTCCTACTCCTGCTTCTGATAATGCAGAGAAAGCAAATTGTGTTTTATTGAAATCAGCATCCGAAATTAAAGAGCTTCCTCCTAAACTTCTTGCTGAGAATACAATTTCGTCATCTTTGAAATCTGTTTTCTTGAAAGTCACTTTTGCACCGTTGCTTAACGTCCAGGTTGTTGTTCCCAGTTTTGCATCCGTTTCCGTTTTTGCAATTTTTCCTTCAGATTTGAAAGGTTTTACCAGATTTTTGATGGTTGCTTTCTCTTCGTAAGGTTTAAGGTCGGCCATTTTCACCGCTTCAAAGGTATTCAGTACCATTGCTTCGGTAGGCATTGTTACATTATCTTTTTTAGGACCTGTTATCACGATTACCCTGCTGTCATCCTTAACCATTTTCTTGATGACATCGTTGGTCTGTGCCAAAGTAACGGAAGGAAGGAATGATTTTGTATCTTCATATTCCCAGGCAATTCCAGGCATAGGCTCCTGCTCCAGGAAGTTTCTTACATACTCATCTACCAGCATATCACTTTCCGTTTTGTCACGGTTGTTGTAAGATCTTTCAAGGTTGGATAAAACCTGCGCCTTTGCACGGTCAAGTTCAGTTTGTGTAAACCCGAACCTTTTTGCTCTTTCCACTTCTTCCAATAGAACTTTAAGCGCACTAAGCTGATTTCCTTCTTTCACCATAGCAAATCCCTGTAAAGCTTCTTTAGTTCTTGCGTATGTTCCTCCGTGATATACGGAACCAAACGTGAAAGGCGGATTATTTGAGTTAATAAGCTCTCTCAATCTGTTGTTCAGCATGGTTGTAGAAAGATTTTCTATAATACTTTGATTGTACTGCTGGATCGTTACATCCGGCTTATACGCTTCAGCATCTTTCATAATAAACTGAACCATAGAATTGGTTGCATCAGGATCAGTTTCAATCGCTACCAGTGTTTCTTTATGGTTAGGAAGGTCAAATACTTTTCTTTCTCTCGGCTTGGAAGGATTTTTATATTTTCCGAAATTCTCCTTTACCTTTTTCTCCACTTCATCCACATTGATATCTCCAACCACTACAAGAGCCATAAGATCTGGTCTGTACCAATCCTGATGGAATTTTCTGATGACATCCGGTTTAAAGTTTTCCAGCACTTCCTTTTTACCGATCGGCAGTCTGTCTGCATATTGGGATTTATATAAAAGCTTAGGAAGATATTTATCTGACATTCTTTTATCAGCGCCAAGACCTAATCTCAATTCCTCTAAAACAACCCCTCTTTCCTTATTGATCTGCTCATCGGAAAGTGTTGCATTAAAGGCCCAGTCTTCCATTACTTTCAGACCTGCATCCAGATTTCCCGGCTTATCTAGAGGAACAGGAAGCATATAAACAGTTTCATCAAAACTAGTGTACGCATTAAGGTGCTGCCCGAACTTCACTCCTATAGACTGCAGAAAGTCCACTAATTTATTGTCCGGAAAATTTTTGGTTCCGTTGAAGTTCATGTGCTCCATAAAGTGAGCAAGACCTCTCTGGTTTTCATCTTCAAGAATAGATCCGGCATTGATAGCCAGACGGAAATCTACTTTCTTTTCAGGTAATGTGTTTTTTTTGATGTAGTACTTCATTCCGTTGGAAAGGGTACCGATTCTTACAGAAGGATCCACAGGGATATTCTGCCCGAAAACATTTGAGGACATCAGAACGACCACCGCAAATGACGATAAAATTCTCTTCATGTTATTTGATTTTATTTTGAGCCAAAAGTATCAATTATTCACCACGTAAAGAAATGCTAAAATCCGGATTATAGTTAAATTTGAGTTAAAATTAAAAATCCAGCAAAAAGCCGGGTACTTTCCCGGCTTTGTTATTAAAAAAATCAATTTTTTATTTGAATTCACTATCATTGATTACCGGATTAAGAGTAATCTTGGTAGTTTTAATCGTTGCTTTCTGCCCGTTTCCTTCAAAGTCTACTTCTGATGGGAATTTTAATCCATCAACAGTCATATAGCTTTTAATAGTCATACCTCCCTGCTCAGATCCTACTTTATATAAAAGTCCTGTAGAGGCATCAAAGTATGATTTTCCTTTATCAGAAACCAAAACATTATAATCTTTACCATCTAGTTTTTCTACTGAAGCTGATTTAAAATCCGCCTCTTCAAAAGCTAATGCTTCAACCGGACCTCCTTTTTTCAAAGCTGGAATCTGGTCTGCCGGAAGATCCATTTTCTGCCCCATCTGATCTACATATCCTTTTTCACCATCAAAAACCTGAGTCATAGACTGGCCCATTACAGACTGTACAGATTTGAATTTATTTCCTGATTTTTGGGTAGTCATTGCAATTTCCATCCCTTGGGTACTCATCGTATTTTCAATGGTAATAGACTTTACAGCTTCTAATTTATTTTTACCACCCAAAGCGTTGAAATATTTATCCAAAACATCTTTAGGTGTTAATTGTGATTTTGCAACTTCCGTCTTAGCAGGAGCTGCACTTTTCTTTTGAGCCGCTGCCGGAACCGAAAAAAGTACGGCACAGAAAAACGGAATGATAATCTTTTTCATAATAATGATAATAAGTTTAAAGTGTAAATATATGAATATTGGAGAAAATAAAATCAATAAAAGAAATTATCCTCAGGGCTGAATATTGGCAAATACTTTATGGATGGGAGATTGATGCAGGAAGATGGGCCTTGTCATTAACTTCCAAATTCAGATTGTTGTTGAAATATGATTAACTAACTTTAACAGGATGGTCTGTTTAAACAAAAAAACCGCCATAACTGGCGGTTTTGAAATATTTATATCAAGAAATATTATTTCTTAAGTTCTTCTAAAAACTCATCGTGAGAGATTACAGTTTCTTTTTTACCTGCTTTCTCAAGGATAACGTCTTTTAGTTTAGCCATAGCTACTTCAGAAGAAATTTGTCTTACCTGCTCCTGATCTTTCAACATTTCAACAGCATATTTCTGGATTTCTTCATCTCCTAAGTGGTGAATTCCGTAGATTGCCAGCTGATTTCTTACCAATTGCTCAGCCTGAGCCAATACATCAGCATAATCTAACTGAATTTCATTGTCAGTCATCAACTTACCTTCAATGATCTGGTATCTTAACTGGTTTTTCTCTGCTTCAAGAATTGCTTTAGCCTGATCTTCAGACTGGATGTTCTGATTAGAGAACTGTAACCACTTTACAAGGAAAGTTTCAGGAAGTTTTACTTCTTCTTTGTCTGTAACCTGCTCCAATACTTTATTCACAAAGTGAACGTCTGCATTCTGCTGGAAGTACTCATCCAGTTCAGATTTCACTTTTTCTTTAAGTTCTTCTTCAGACTTGATGTTTCCTTCTCCGTATACTTTATCAAAAAGTTCCTGATTAAGCTCAGCAAGGTTTAGTGAATAGAAGTCTTTTACAGTTACTTCCACTTCAGCGTGGTGTAAATGTTCTACTTCCTCTTTGCTGAATCCTAATTCTTTAGCTAATTCTTCATCTCCTGCAAGAGTTTCTTTCGTTACTTTTACAGATCCGTCCATTTTCAATCCTTTTACCAATTTGAAAGCTTCTTTGTTTTCAGCTGTAATGGTAACGTTCTTTGGATGGTGGTGGTGCTCTCCTTCTGCATCTTCTTCTACAACCTGAGAAACTTCTAAAGCAATGTAAGAATCTTTAGTGATCTTATCCTGAGGAACCTGCTCTGCGAAACGTCTCTGCATGTTCTCGATGCTTTTGTTGATCTCTTTTTCAGAAGCTTCTACTTTGTAGTGAGGAGCTTCGTATGACGCTAAATCTATAGTGAATTCAGGCTCATATCCAACTTCAAAAGCAACTTCCAATTGATCAGCATTGTAATCGAATTCGTTTACTGGCTGAGGAACAGGCTGTCCAACTAGTCTTAATTTGTTTTCGTTAACGTAGTTGTTCAAAGCGTCAGAAACCTGTTTGTTGATTTCTTCAAATGCAATACCTGCTTCATATTGTTTTCTAACCATACTTAAAGGCACTTTCCCTTTTCTGAAACCAGGAACTTGCGCATTTTTAGCATAATTAATCAATTGCTTTTCTACTCTTTCTTTGTAGTCAGATTTTTCCAATGTTACGGTAAGTAAAGCACTTACGTCATCATGGTTTTGTGCGGTAACCTTCATTATTGATTAAAATTTTAGGTTGCAAAAATATGAAATTTTTATGAAAATAACTCATTAATAATAAATTCTTAACGGTCAAATATTTATAAATGAAAAACCGCTGAAAAATTCAGCGGTCGGTTACTTTAATATTAAGGTTTTTATTAGTGAATATCAATTAAAGCATCTACATCACTTTCTCCTCCTACCACACTTCCCAACTGGTTATCGGATGAAGGTGAATTTTCATTGACAGAGGTTGGTGCATGGATAAGTTTGATATTGGCTTTACCGTTGGTTGTTGTACTTACCACAGTCCATTCTGTTTTAAGCCCTAATCTTTTCCCGTCTGTTCTTATAACATCATCTGCGGCTCTTTTCACTTTAACATCGGCTCCTGCGAAATTAAAAATGATAAAATGTTCGTCTTTCTCTTCCAGGATCTCGTCGTTAGCGCTATGGTAATGATCATCATGCTTCACCTGAAAATCAAGTTCTACCGTATAAACATCACCGGCATGAGCATGAATATGAGCATCTGCCACTCCTCCGATATAATTAATAGTTTGGATATCTGCCGCATCATTTTTATTCGTAAGCTTCACAACCAGCTTTTCGATTTCTTCATGTTCGTGGATATCTTCCGGAATACTGTCGTTATCATCATTTCTACAAGAGAATAACAGAACTGCAGCGAAAAGTATAAGTGTTATATTGAATATTTTTTTCATTTTGATTTAAATTTTAAGTATTAATAATAAATTAGAAATTGTATTTCAGAGTAACCACGAAATTTCTTCCCGGTTCATACATTACTAATCTTAACCTGTTAAGATATTCTTTGTAAAGAGTGTTCGTAATGTTATTTATTCTGAAATTCAGGTTAAAGTTTTTGAAAATATCTGCCCCGACAGATGCATTAAATGCAACATATCCCGGAGGAGGCGTGCTCATATCGATGGTTTTTGTTACAAGCGTTCCATTTTCTATAAAGGTGATATCAGGATTTCTTACCGGAAAACGTTTCTGATGTGTAACAATATCATTTTCCAAAGTTATATAAAACTTGGAAGGTTTATTGAGTTTCAACTCAACGCTGTTCCTAAGTTTAGTCGGCATCATCAGGATAAGAGGTTCATCATTCGTCAGATCATTCCCTCTCAAAGTACTGAATGCGGATCTAAAGTTCAGGTTATCAAGAATCCGAAGTTCTGCTTCTGCATCCAATCCGTACATTCTGGCTTTAATCTGCTGATACGTCCAGATTGGGAAAACCCCTCTATTGGTTGACTGTATCCCTGTTGGAACCTGATTAATAAAGCTATCGGAGTACATAAAGTAAGGACTTGCTTCAATATGTAGCCCTTTCAGCACATCAAACTGAGCCGCCAAAGAAAGATTTACATTATAAGCCGTCTCTTTTTTGATGGTCAGGTCGCCTTTTTCCATCACTGCTGCAGAATGGTGAAGTCCGTCTGCAAACAATTCTGCAGGATTAGGAGTTCTTTCTGCTCGGGATGCATTCAGCTTCACTTCAAAATTACGGACCGGAGTATAATTCAGGCCGATATTGGCTGAAAGATTATGATAATCCAGAATCGGACGGGTTAGAATTCTGCTGTCATTTTTCTGCACAAAAAATTGTGGGAAAAGGTCGGCATATTTACTTTCCCATTCGGAAGCATCATAATATTTATAGGCATCGTATCTGCTGAAATCATACCGTACAGCAGCTTCTGCATTCAGTTTACCGTTAAATCTATATTTAAACACAGAAAACGCTCCGGCATCATAGCGATAATAATCAGGAATCAGACGTCTTGCTTTGGTAGCCGGGTTTGGATAATTATCCTGATATCCCGCAGAAATTCCACTCTCCAGGCTCCATGCTGAGCGTTCAAGGAGGTGTGTTAAACTTGCTGTATGGGTAATCAATCTTAAATCCATGGAAGGAACAGCATTCAGCTCACCCCTTCTGATATCAAACTCTTTACGTCTGTTTAATTGAAAACTATACTGGAAAGTCAGCTTTCCAAAATCGGCAAAACGCTTGTAAGCCATCACTTTTCCGATATGATGCTCAACTTCCTGTTTCGGGCTGTTGATATCATAGCTGAAACCGTCGTAAAAATAGGCCTGACCAAGATTTACGGCATTGTAATAATCTATCGGTCCTCCAAGGTGAGCCCCTTTGTAAATCCCGAATTCCTGATTGATTCCGCTATAAGCCACTTCAAATCCCTGCATAAAACTCTGCTTTCCGAAAGAAAAATTAAAAGAATTAATTTCCAGTCCGGTATTTTGCAGCGTGTGATGAGGAATGTACTGGTCTCCCAGCTTCTTGTAGCTTCCTCCGGTTTTTACAAACCAGTCATTTTTCCAGGATTTCAGAGCATTTGCAGCCAGTTCACCGCCTTTTCCGTTAGACATTCCTGACAGTTTTATATTTCCCATCAGCGTATCTTTCTTGGGTAGCGGCGCCGGTTCCAGAATGATAGTTCCCCCGATTCCTTCGCTACCGTATTTTAATGCCGATGCTCCTTTGATTACATCGATATGTTCAAAATCATTGACGTCCACATTAGGAGCATGCTCTACTCCCCATTCCTGTTCAGCCATTTTCACTCCGCTGTTCAAAATAGAAATACGGCTTCCGTAAAGACCTCGGATAACAGGTTTTGAAATATTATTCCCTGTTTTCAATGCGGTAACTCCGGATAATCTTGAAAGCAAATTCCCCAGATTTTCCGTTGAATTTCTTTCAATTTCAGTTTTGTCCAGCGTTTTCATAATTACGGATGCTTTCTTTTTATGGCTTCCGTGCAGGGTAATGGTTTCGATATCACCGGAATGATGCTCTAGTATAATTGTCAGGCTAAGATCCTGGTCAACTCCTATATTTTCAGTATAATCATTGCAATCAGGATGTTTAGCAATGAGTGTATACTTTCCCGCAGGAATCCTGGGAAGGACAAACTTACCTTTCCGGTCTGTTTTTGCCGTGAACGTCCCGATTTTCACTTCTGCATTTTCCAGCATGGTTTTATCATGAAAATCCTGAACGGTTCCTTCAATGGTGTACGTTTTTTGTGCACTTGTAAGCGCCAGTCCGCAAAAGACCAGCAGCAGGCTATATATCAATTTCATTGTCAATAAATAGATTGAGTACCTTTTTTGAGGTACATTTTTTCGTAAAAATTAAGGGATGGGTTTATAATCTGTGTTGATGTACGATGTACAATGTATAATGTACTATGTCTTAATGATCAAAGAAAGTTATAAATCATTAAAAGCTGTATTACTGTTTCCAGCCAACAGACTATTAATTGTTTTTACTAACAATATAAGCTTTAAACGTCAAACATTGAATATTACATCTAAAACAGCATGTTTTAAACCCAAAAAGAATCTATGAATTATGAAATTGTGGGTGGACCCCGAAGCTGAAATGTGAATTTAGTCTGAGACCATATTTTTTCCTGAACAGCAATAATAAGTTCTACTTCCTGTGTATAATGTTCAAAAGTAAAACTGTATTCTTCAGGAACCAAAGTATGTCCTGTTGCCAGGAAATGACAGGCAAGACAGTCTCCGGCTTTTTCTTTCTGGGAAGACTTTGCCATGGTATTTTCTGTTTTTTTAAGATTGAAGCTCTTAAAATAGTCTACAGAATCATGGTGGTGAAAGCTTTGGGAAAACAGCGCAACGAAGTATATCCCAAACAAAAGCTTGGCGATAAAACTCTTCAGATTTCTGCTTTCCTTAAAAACCATTTGTCAAAATTATAAAAATAATTTAATTTTTAAATTAAACTTATATTAAAATTAAACTGAACTACTCTTATCAATAGGTAGAAAAGCAGTGCTCTTTGTTACAAAAGAACAGGATTAAAATAACTCAATATAGCTTAATACACTGATTTAAAAATCTTTGGAAAAGAATTTTAAAGATGGAGCAGTTTTTTATTAATCGCAATAGCAGATAAATCGAAGTGTTTTTAAGATAAACAAAGGCGTAAACTTAGCAAAGTCATACAATGTTTTGCAAACTCTGATTAATGTGCGCCTTTGTTTAATTTATTATTCTATTTTGGGAAAAACTCTCTGCTCTTCTTATTTCAAAATTAATCCAGCTGAGAACCTAAATATTCCCACTCCTGTAAAGCAAGTTCAAGTTCTCCCTTGGTTTTATTATATTTTTCCAGGGTTTCCTCTGAAGGATTTTCCTGAGCAAAAGAGGCCTCCATTTTTTCAATTTCGGTTTCCAGTTCTGAAATTTTCTCTTCTACCTTTTTCAGCTTGTTCTGGATGTTTTTTTGCTCTTTACTAACCATAACAGATGACTGGCTGCTTGGTGTAGCAGGCTTCACTTCTGCTTTTTTAGGCTCCGGCTTTACTTCTTCATTGTGCAGCTTTGCTTTTTCTGCAGAAATTTCTCTAAGGGTTTCTTTTTGTCTGTATTCAAGGTATTCTCCTACACTTCCCAGGAATTCTTTCATTCTTCCGTCACGGAATTCATAGATTTTATCACAAAGTCCATCCAGGAATTCTCTGTCGTGGGAAATTACGATCAATGTTCCCTGAAAATTCTGTAGAGCCAGTTTGATAATCTCCTTAGACTGAATATCCAGGTGATTGGTAGGCTCATCCATAATCAGAGTATTGAAAGGACGAAGCAACAATTTACAAAGCGCCAGACGGTTTCTTTCTCCCCCGGAAAGCACTTTTGTTTTTTTGGTTACCGCTTCTCCCTGAAAAAGGAAAGACCCTAAAAGGTCTCTCACTCTTGGTCTTGTTTCTTCCGTTGCGGCATCTTCAGCTTCTTCCAGTACTGTTTTATTGGGTGTCAGTACTTCTTCCTGATTTTGGGCGAAGTATCCGATGTTTACATTATGTCCTAAATTCCAGGTTCCAGTATAATCTTTGATGTCTCCGGCAAGAATTTTGGCTAGTGTTGTTTTTCCCTGTCCGTTTTGTCCTAAAAGGGCAATTCTGTCTCCTCTCTGAACAATAAAGTCTACATCATCAAAAATCTGTTTTGTTCCGTAAGCTTTTCCTAAATGTTCAGCCTCGAAAATAACTTTTCCGGGTACCACAGACTGTACGAAACGGATATTGAATTTGGAAACGTCTTCGGTATCTACTTCAATACGTTCAATTTTATCCAGTTTCTTAATAAGGGACTGTGCAAAAGATGCTTTGGTAGCACTTGCACGGAACTTATTGATGTTATCTTCCATCTGCTTGATCTCCGCGTCCTGATTCTTTTTAGCCTGAATCAGTTTTTCACGGCGTTCTTCACGCATTACAAGATATTTTGAATAATTGGCTTTATAGTCATCAACTTTTTTGTTATTAATGTCAAATGTTCTGTTGCACACCGCCGTCATAAACTGTTTATCGTGGCTTACCAGAACAATGGCTCCAGGATATTCTTTCAGGAAGTTTTCCAGCCAGATAATAGACTCCATATCAAGGTGATTGGTGGGCTCATCGAGAAGCATGATATCATTCTTTTGAAGCAGCAGCTTTGCCAGCTCGATTCTCATTCTCCAACCTCCGGAAAATTCATCGGTAATTTTATGAAAATCATCTGCTTTGAAACCTAAACCAAACAATATTTTCTCCATATCACCTTCAAGATTGTAGGCATCATGGTTCATCAAAAGATCATTAAGTTCAGTCATCTTATTGATCAGATCAGTATAGGCATCACTTTCGTAATCGGTTCTGGTAGCCAGCTGGTGGTTAACTTCTTCCAGCGCTTCTTTCCAGGCATTAATCTGTTCGAAGGCCTGCATGGTTTCATTCCATACCGTTCTTCCTTTAACGAAATCAAGATCCTGCTTCAGGAAACCAATGGTTATATTCCCTTCAGGAACTACATTTCCTTCGTAGAAATTAATTTCTCCCGACAGCATTTTCAACAGGGTAGATTTCCCTGCTCCGTTTTTTCCTACCAAACCAACTTTATCATCTTTTTTGATGGTAAAATTTACGTTTTGAAACAGATAATTTCCCGAATGATGTAATCCTAAACCTTGAACCGAAAGCATTTCTTTTAATTAATAATTAGTTATGAATAATGAATTTTCGGGTGCAAAAGTACGGAAAAAGAAATGAATAGGCCAGAAATAAAAAGAGGGAAGCCGGAAGAGGGAGGATGGAAGTTCACCGCTGCCTCAGACTTTAGGAGGTTTTCTGAAACTGATTTTTGTTTTTATCGCAACGGCAGACAAAAAAAAATTAAATTCCTGATGTTTTTAAGATAAACAAGGCCGCTTCGCTTATTTTTGAAATACAAGAGTTTTAAAGATAGAAGTTTACGAAGCGGCCCATTGTTTTTTTATAACAAAATGCGTTGCTTTCAGGTCTTAATGGTTCCCTTCTTCCAGCTTCCAGCTTTCTCCATTCATTTTATTCATTCTCATCTCGATGGTACGGCTCCAGATATCGTTGTTTGGGACATTGGTTCCATAGAGAAAATCAGGGATAAAGCTGTCTTCGGGAAGATGAAGTTCCATGATAACCTTAGTATGGCTTTCATGATCCAGAGAGCTGCTGCTGGGTACATTAAGGCCATTATTAATCAATTCTGCACTAATATCTTTTGTGGATCTTTTTAATACTTCATCGCTGTACAGCCCGAAGTTGGCAGAAATATGGGTATACTCTGCAAAGCGGCTATAATCATATACAGGCTGGAGTTCCGGCTGCATATTTTTAACGTAAGCTTCTGCACGGATATAAAAGTCTACAAGAAACGGGTGTTTTTCCGGATCTATCTCAAAATCATCTTCTTTAAAATCTGTACTGAAGATCTGTGATGTTACCCTGTTGGTTTCGTCCAACATCAGTCTGCCATATACTTTTGAAAGATCCTGATAAACTTTGTCTCTGGAAACATAAGCTTGCGCAAGAATCACCCCTTTTTCAATCTGAAATTCTGCAAGCAGCGAATCCCATATTTTATTTCCAGCCCTATCTGTTTTGGCATTTCGTATATCTGATACATAATCCTGCAAGTCCTGGGTATTGAGAAAATCTGTAGAAATATAGACGGACTGGGGACCTTCCAGATAGCCACCTCCAATATCTGCATGAGCCCCGGGAACAAAGACCTCCTTCCATACAGAATTCCAGGTTTCCGTTTTTGTATCCCGCCTACTTTTGGAAGTCTCAAAAAAACCGGCAAGAGGAAAAAAGTACCTGCATTCATTCACGGCACACAGATGAAGGGCATTCTCTGTTTCCTGCGGCAAATTGATTGTGTAGGTATTAAAAGGTTTGGATTCTACGGTGTCAAAAACACCCAGAAATTTTATTTTAATGGAGACTGAAGGATACTGTAAGAGAATCTGATTGCTGAAATGTCTTGCCAGCATACTTCCTCTGCTGAATCCATAGATATAAAAATAGTATATTTTGTTGGTATTATTTATTGTATGCTCTACGAAATCATAGGCTTTCTGAAGTTTGTCATCCGAAGAATATCCTTTTTCTCCAGGAGGATTGCTACAGGTCGCCATTGCAAAATTACTATCTTCCCCACCATTTAGGGTACCAATTCCTTCAACATATAATTTGTGGTTTCCGTTAAATAAACTGAACAGTTTGTAAATATTAGTCGCTGCTCCCTGATAACTTTCATTATTCCTGGCCGGCATATTCGCTGAAGCAGCATTAACTCCGTTGTTTCCGGTTCCGTCAAAAAAAATTCCGACTGATATTATTCCATCGTTTTTCATCATTGTGTTTCTACGTTGTAACTGACTATCTCCGGCGTATTTTAATGAACTACAATTATTTACATCCGGACTAAACTTATAGTGTCAAATTAACGAAAGATACAACAAGTGTACAAGCGTGAAATCACCAAATAAAAAAATTCCGTATTTCTACGGAATCATATTTTTTCAAGGGTATAAATGTTATTAATGATGGCATAGATCACAATGCCTACTGTATTTTTGGCTCCAATCTTTTCAAGAATCCGCTGCCTGTGGCTTTCTACTGTTCTTGGACTGATGAACAGCTTTTCTCCGATCTCATTGTTGGTATACTCCTGGCAGATCAGCTTTACCACATCTTTTTCTCTTTCGGAAAGTTCATCTTCCATTTCAAAAAGAGATTTTTTCTTCGTCGAACTGTTCATATAAGTAAACAGCATCTGATGATCTTCAGCGGTAAAGAAAACGCCATTTTTATAAACCATTGTGATGGCATCAATAAATGTTTTTCTATCTGAATTTTTAGGAAGAAATGCAGAAACTCCCAGTTTAACCATATATCCCAGGATAGATGTTTTATAGTGGGAAGAAAGAATGATAATCTTCAATTCAGGGTATTTTTCTTTTAAAATCTCCACGAGTTCAAAGCCATTCATGGGCTGCATCTGCACATCTACGAGAGCAATATCCGGAAAGCCTTCATTGGAAAGTTCTTCCAGTTTTTCAATAAAATCAGGTCCGTTACCGGAAGTCAGCGATACGGAGATATTTTTTTCATTGGACAACAGCATTTTTACTCCTTCCAGGATCAGCTGTTCATCATCAATCAGTGCTATTTTGATTTGCGGGTTCATGGTTTGTTGGAATTATAATAATTAAACGGCTTCCTTTTTTCAGGGTACTTTTCCACTTATGGACAGCATTCATTGATTTCATCCGGGATTCTATATTTTTGAGTCCCATTCCTTTTTTTACCTGGTCATAATCAAATCCCTGCCCGTTATCTGATATGACCACCGCCATATACAAAGGATAATCTTTGATATAAATCCAGAGATCTGTTGCCTGGGAATGTTTGATTACATTGGTTGTAAATTCCTGAATAATCCTATACAGCTGCACTTCTGTAAAAATCTCTTTTTTCCTGTACCCGGGCATTACCTGCAGAGAAATATTGATTTTATGAGACAGATTCGCAATCAATTCTTCCACATATAAAACCAATCCTACTGATTCAAGATTTACAGGATATAATGAATGTGAAATGCTTCTTGCCGCATCAATCAATGATGACATCTGGCCGTAAATATTCTTTTTAATCACCTCATCTCCTTTGGTATCCAGATTATTCAGCCATAATGATAAAATATTAAGCCTGTTTCCGATATCATCATGAATCATAACGGCTATCCTTTTTCTTTCTTCTTCCTGAGCTTTAATGTTTTCAAGTACCAGACTTTTCTGGTGAAGAACTTCTGCCTCATGCTGGGCATTTTTTTCTTTAATAATCCGGCTGATGAAAGAGCGGTAAGCAAGGAGTATAAAGGATACTATAACTGTTATGGTAACAATTATAAGAACCAAAAGACTGATATTTAAAGTTACTTCTTTAATTTGATAAAAGTGTATATAAATGAACAATATAAGATACTCAGCAAGATATTATTAATGCTCAGCATAAAGTAAAAATCATCATCAGAAAGATTGGCAAGCTGATGCTGAATAATAAAAAAAAATACTGACACGGAATAATAGAAGAAAATACTGGCATCTACCAAAAGAAAACGGTTCTTTGCAGAAGCTCCATTAATTTCCCGGATGAGCGTGAATCCCGAAAGACAGACAATGATAATATTGGATACTACCTTCACAATATCACTGTTGGAGGGATAATCAAAGGCATATTTTGCGACCATAAAACCAATAGCCAGTACTCCTGCCAGCCCGAGAAAATATTTTGATACGTCCAATTTTCTGATGAATAGAGCACTCAGCAGAAAAAATTCTCCGGCAATATAAAACGGATAGATAAATGAAGTATCATTCAGTTTAAAAACATAAGGCAGGATCAGGTTCAGGAGTTCAATAAAAAAAAGAAAAGCAATACAATAAAAATACTGCTTTTCCTTATGATTGAGTATACGATATCTGGCTGCTCCCAAAATAATCACACAAAGAAGCAGGCCATAATTCAGAAATAAAATTGTCTTAAAAAATTCTGTCATTCCTTTTTCGTCCAGACATTTAAGATCTTAATTTGGGAATCCGGGAATACGGCATACCGGCGGACATGGTTTTGCCCAGTCATAGGTATTGGAAATAGAGGATGTAGTTCCTCCATTCTGCAGCAGTTCATGGTAAGAAATAAAGATCAGGGTTACCAGCATTCTTTGATAAATATCATTGTAACGAAGTCCGAATGAGCATACGATTCTGGTAACTTCAGGGATCGGATGGCAAAGGTCTTCCATAGGAACGTAGAATTTTCTGAAGATTCTTGCCCCTCCGAATTCTGAACATTCATGATAGAACCATTCCATTCCTTCGTCTCTCCAGCGCTCAATGGCTTCTACCGCTTTATCCTGCTCAAAAACAGGAGCTTCTGATACTGGAAAATACATATCCGTATTGCTGCCTATTTTTTGAAGGTCGTTAGAAAGTAATGCATTTTTTACGATTTTAAACTCTTTAGTCTCCTGTAGGACAAGATCGTATTTCTGAGGCTCAAGAGTAGTGTACTGGTACTCTGTTACAGCACTGTTTATCACTCCTTTTTCAGTTAACGGAACAAAAATCAGGACAAGACTTCCTTCAACTACTCCAACTTCTGCGCAGATATATTCGTAGGAATTGTAGTCTTTGATTTTATCAATTTGATCTTTAGATAGTTTAAAAGTGTAATTGGTGCGAATCCACTCAGCAATTGAGTGATAATCAGAAACCCCGTTACCCCATTGGGCAATTGCCAGGGCGTATTCTTCTCTGTTCATAGATGTGGCTTGTTTAGTTTGCATAAAAATATACAAACTAAATGTGCTGTGCAAATAATCACTAAAATTTGAATTTTAATTAACCTGGGTTAAGAAATTTTAAATATAAAAGGTTGGAAGATGGAAGAAGGAGGCTGGAAGTCACTGTTGGTTATAGATACTGAAACCTCTGTAAAATCAAATGAGATAAAAATATATCAACACTTATTTTTAATGACCTTCATAACTTTCCTTCTTCCAGCTTTAAGCCTGTCTAAATAAAACATTTTATCCCGGACTGAGATTATAATTGTTTTCAAATTTTGTTCATATTAAAGCTATATCAGAACAACATATGAATCAATATAATTATCAGGTCGCTCCTACGGAGCTCACTTTAGATCATGTATTAAATTCTATGAACAGAGTACTCCTACGGAGCACTTAAAAAACTCAAATAATATCATATTTTTTACAAAAATTTATAAATTGATCATCAGTTATAACACTTAATATAAGTCTGATTTTTTATTCCGGACTGAGGTTAAGGTAAGTATAAAAGAATGGATAAGGAAGACTCGAAATTATTTTTGGTTGCACCCTAAACAGCCACCATAAAATTAAAAAACTCTATCAGAACATCATATGATCAATATAATTATCAGGTCGCTCCTACGGAGCTCACCTTAGATCATGTATTAAATTCTATGAACAGAGTACTCCTACGGAGCACTTAAAAAACTCAAATAATATCATATTTTTTTACAAAAATTTATAAATTGATCATCAGTTATAACACTTAATATAAGTCTGATTTTTTATTCCGGACTGAGGCTAATTAATAATTCCTAACAGTAACATGATAACAGCTCTGCTGTTTTTCTTTGATATAGTAAATTCGGCCCGCGTCTGCATAGTATTTCAGGACTTTCTCCAAAGCGAGCTCCATTTTGGGATTATATTTGAGTACATTATTGAAACGCACATAAGAAATATCGAAAGAGTTTCCGTAATTGTGAGAACTGATCCCTAGAGAGGCATTGGAGTTCACTTTTCTAAGCCGGCATTGGTCTTCAAGGGTTCTTGTTATTGACGAAACCGTAAAGGTATGACCTTTTGTCTCTTTACTGAATTTTGATGCGATCTTCTCTAATGTTGTTTTGGCTTTGGATACCATAAAAGCCCTGCTGTAATCCAGTCTCTGAACACGGTACCCTTTTCCTGTTTTTTTTACCGCGTGAAATTTACCGCTATTAACGTACTTCTGTACCGTTTTAGAGTCTTTAAGCAGTTTAACCCCAAAACTCTTTGAGGCATCCAGATGAGACTTATAAAGAGGAGTAGGTTCTACTTTTAAAACCTGTGACAAATCATAGCAGGGAAGACTCTTTTTAGCTCCCTGTGAATAATAAAGACTGTATAGGAAAGGCACAAAAACCACACAAAAAAACTTTCTCATTAACCATGCTTTAAAATTACTAACGAAAGATAAACATTTATGTTATATCAATCAATCCGGAGCGTTATGCTCTTTCAACAGAATCCCCAACAAACATTAAACCAAATTAATAAATCCTCAATTTTTTCGTTCTCCAATATTTGAAATATTTTTAAGATTTATCTTTCTATTTTGAGATTTAAATTCTACATTTGAGATACATTTAAAAATAAACAACATGATAAAAAAACTTTTTGCTGAATTTTTCGGCACGTTTTGGCTTGTTTTCGGAGGCTGCGGAAGTGCGGTTTTTGCAGCCGGAGTTCCCGACATCGGAATTGGTCTTTTAGGCGTTGCTCTAGCTTTTGGTCTTACAGTGCTTACAATGGCATATGCTGTGGGCCACATCTCCGGAGGTCATTTTAATCCGGCCGTTACTTTCGGGCTTATGGCAGGAGGCAGATTTCCTGCAAAAGACCTTATCCCGTACATTGTTGCCCAGTGTCTTGGAGCGCTTGTTGCTGCGGGATGCCTGTATGTTATCCTTAATGGCGCCGGAACCGTAGATTTTTCCCAACCCGGAGCGTTTGCCACCAACTTCTATGGGGAAGCGGTATATAACGGCAAAGCATTCAGCATGGGAGCCGCATTTCTTGCGGAATTCTTACTGACAGCATTTTTCCTCATTGTTATTATGGGAGCAACGGATAAATGGGCGAACGGAAAGTTTGCTGGTATTGCTATCGGTCTGGCTTTAACACTGATTCACTTAATTTCAATTCCTATCACCAATACTTCGGTAAACCCTGCGAGATCTCTTTCACAGGCTGTTTTTGCAGGAGGACTTGCGATGTCTCAGCTCTGGTTATTCTGGGCAGCTCCTATTTTAGGAGGGATTGTAGGAGGGTTGATTTATAAGTTCCTTCTTCAGAGAGATTCGACGGAAGTTGAAGCTTAATTATATTCAACATTTCATTATCATAAATAACAAATCCTGTCATCTGACAGGATTTGTTATTTTTTCTTCTTTATATCAAAAGGATTTTTAAAGATCAATTCTTCGTGTTTTCCTTTGATCTCCATCTTCCTGTGCAGGAGATTCAACGCCATTTTACGTATAAAAAGATCTTTATCATTCAGTTTCCAGTAAGAATCTTCATGTACATTTTTAGGCTTACGTATCAGATAGAATTCCGTTTCCCAGCTGTCTTCATTATGGTAAAACTCAATGATGCCACAGTGTTCCGGAACATCTTTATGCTCGATCATTCCCATCGGAAGCAGAAAACTGAATGCGTTGCAGACATAATCTCCACAAGAAACCTTGTCATGCTTCAGAAATTTTTCTCCCGTATCTTTGTTGAGATATGATTTTTTGAAATCGTTTTTAAAGTCACTTTTCGATAGTTTGATCTCAATTTCATGACTGAACCCTTCGGCATCAATGATCAGTATATCAGCCTCCCAATCTGCCTGAAAGTGATTTGTCATCACAATTTCCTTCTCAAAATCACAGTGAGAGTGGATGTAGGCATGAACAAGCTCGTCTATTTTGATCATTGTTTGGAAAGTGTGTTATCTGCTTTGTATAATGTACGATGTATAGTTTACGATGTAAAAGTATCGGACTAATTTTCAGTTCAAACCGCCCTCTATTAACTTACCAACAGGCTGCAACCGCGGATATCGGAATGGTCTATTCTTCCAAGCACCTGAAACTGATCTCCGGTTATTTTCCCCAAATCCTGGGTAGCAATAAAAGAACAGGAATGAATATTGGCAAGATCTATAATATTGACCGCTCCGGTTCTCCCCTCTTTTTCATAGGCAAAAGGGTCTTCTGCATTTCTGATCATCACTCTCATCCATTTTGGGCATGTATATTCATTTTTTCCGAGAGAATAAGCCTGGGAAAGCAGTTCTGTCATCGAATATTCGGAGTAGATTTTTTCGGTTTTAAATCCGTTTTGTAAAATGGCCAGAAGTTCGTCTTTGGTCATTTCTTCCTTTCTGCCTTTCATTCCTCCAGTTTCAATTACGGTCAGGTTGAGGGATTCTGAGATCGATAGATTTTGAGATTTCAATGTATCTAAAAAATCCAGCAGAGCGAAGGAAACTCCGAAAAGAATAACTTTTTTATCCTTTATTGTTATCAGCAGATCAAAAAGTTCGGTATGATTGTAAAGAAAATATCCGTTCTCCGGTTTGCCTGATTTTTTCATAAGATAATCCACCATATAAATCAGGGAAGAGTTCTGTTTTTCCAGGTAACTAGGAAGAAGCCCCAGGAAAATAAAGTCTTCCGGTTTTCCGATAAACTGTTGAAAACTTTTATAGATGCTCTCCTCATATTTTCGAGGATCTGCAATATAATGTTTTGAAAGATTCATCTGCGTGGTTCCTGAGCTTTGAAAAAAAAGATCAGCTTTGGCATTTTTATCCAGAATCTGATGATTTTTAAACATTTCTATGGGCAGAAACGGAATTTTCTCCAGACTGTTGATCTTTTCAACATCTGTCTTCAGAAAGTCTACAAACTTCCTGTATATTTCAACGTTTTCATACTGATATCGAAAAGTTTTCAATGCTGCGTTCAGGAAATCCTGTTCTGTCTGAATGTTGAATATATTTTCCAATTCTAATAAAACTATTTTAAACTCCCCCGCTTTACCCTAAGTTTTTACAGGGAAAAAGATATTTTTTAATATTTTTTTCAGAAGATTTACACTTTGGTAAACTTCTTGCAATTACCTATTCGGAATATGGATTAAAAACAAGAGTGGACTTCGGTCCATTCGGAAATTACCTCTTTTAGGGGTAATTTTTTTTTGTTCCGTCCTTATAGGTTTTCAATTCAAAATTCTTCTCAAAAACCCCGTAAGTGTAATATGAAATCCAGTCACCGAGGTTAATATATTCAGCCTTTCCACTCAGGTTCAGAACCATCGGAAGGTGGCGGTGTCCGTAAATAAAGTAGTCTATTTTCTGGGTTTTCAGTTTCTCTTTTGAATAGATGATCAAAAATTCTTTATCTTCTCCCAGGAATGCCTTATCTTCTTCTCCGGAAATCATTTTATTTTTCTGGGAAAGGTATAAGGCTACTTTCATTGCAATATCGGGATGAAGCCATTTGAAAAACCACTGGGCAACAGGATTGGTAAACAGCTTTTTCATTCTTTTATATCCTTTATCGCCAGGCCCTAATCCGTCTCCATGAGCTAGCAAAAACTGTTTTCCGCCCATTTCAAAATACTGCTTCTGATAGAATACAGTACAGCCGATTTCTTCTTCAAGATAATCTTTCATCCAAAGATCATGGTTCCCGACAAAGAAATAGATGTGAATTCCCCTGTCTTTCAATTCTGCTATTTTACCGAGAACACGTACGTATCCTTTTGGAATTACGTGTTTCCATTCGTGCCAGAAATCGAAAAGGTCACCCATTAAAAACAGGACCTGGGCATCTTCCTTAATTTCATCCATCCAGCGTATGAATTTCTCTTCACGCATCTTGCTTTCCTTAGGAGTGGGTGCTCCGAAATGCTGATCTGAAGCGAAATATACCTTTTTGCCAGGTTCGAGATTAATGATCGTTTTTAACACCGTCTTGAGTTTTTATCTGTCAGATTACTTATTATCTTCTGCGAACCATTCTCCGTAAGAGTTTTCGGTTTCATGAAGTTTAAGGTAGGCCAGAGAAACCTCAGCCGGAAGTTTTGATTTTATTTTTGCAGCGATGGCATACAGCATATTTTCACAGGTAGGCTGAAAACTGCAGTAGATCACTTTATGACCTTTCTGCTCCAGATCTTCGCCCAATTCTTTATGCGGAGACAGGGCATTCACCAAAACAGCATGGTCCCATACATCTACAATTTCAGATTTTACGATACTTTTGATATCCCCAAAATCTACTACCATCCCGTTTTTGGGATCTTCCAAGTCATTGATGGGCCTCCCTTTCACCGTTACAAACAGCTTATAGGAATGTCCGTGCATATTTTTACATTTCCCGTCATAGTTGTACAGCACATGAGCGGTTTCGAATGTAAAAATTTTCGTAATACGTATCATAATAAGTCTTTCAATTTTAATTTACTGGTTTTTATATTTTTTTAACTGCAAAAAATACAGCAGAACTGAATATCGTTCATGAAATAAAAACCAGTAAAATGAATTTACAAATTTAAGATAAAAAGAGGAACAAATAAAATGCCTGAAAGATTGGGGAGAAATTATTATTTTGTATTTGGGGAACAGAACGTTTTTATTTTTATCAGCCATACGAAAGGAATCGTGCGAGAGCGGGGGCTACTCAGAAACGAAACATACAAAGAAAAGAAGCTAACTTTTAAGAGTTGGTTTTATTATTATACTCAAAGTCTAATCGAACCTCATTGAAGAAGGAGATTTAATAATGACATAGTATTTATCATTTTTAGCAATTTTTGAAAATCTTTTTCTATATTTTTTTTTATCTAAATTAAATATGTTAATGATAACATATTCTTGGTTTAAATAAACTTTGGGCAAGTTGACAAGATATTTTGAAACAAATACTTTATTAGGTATAATCGCTTCAAAACCTATATTTATATTTTGCGATGAAGTATTTAATAAACTTGTATAAAAATTGTCGCTTATATCAACTGATCCAACAGTATATTTAAATTCAATCTTTTCTGTAGATGGAGGAATGTTTATATAAAAATTATTTACCGTTAAACATGGTTCTTCATCAATCATGATTAATATATTTAATTTTTTACATTGAGAATAATATGTCGTCAATATAAAGGAGCAAGCTAAAATTAATACTTTTTTTACTATACTATTTTGCATTTCTATTCAATATGTTTTTTATTACGGGAACAGTCAATTTCATTCTAAAAGATCCATCTCTATTATATACTGCCGCACCAACAGATCTGTTATCTTTATAGCTCCCATCACTATTTTTTGTAATATTTGATGAATTACCAATCTCTAATCTACCAGCAATTATATTTGTTTGATAAGTTGAAAATGCTACATCATCAACACCTCGAGTTGGAGTTAAAGCATTTAAAGGATAAAAAGTTCCGCCTGTACCTTCAATAATACCTGTACTATGAGAATGTATACTTGTTGTCGGAACGCCTTGCAAAAGACTATTAAACTTAATATTTGTACTTGCCGTAGCCATTGCTCCATCTGCGGAGATTGTTGGCGCTGGTCCTGTAGGAGATCTTAAAATATATCCAGTACTCCCAATAGTAGAAGCTTCTTCACTTAAACCACCATTATCAGTTTCTCTCTTTATAACGTCTAGTGTTTCAGTAAGCTCATTGTCAAACGGAACAATCATATTAGAATTTAATTCACTTAATTTTTCAGTAGAAATATGTTCCCCTTTTTTTTCTGCTGCTTTTATTGCTTTTTGATCATCTCTATTAGTTATCATTAATGTTCCTTGTACATCAGTTCCGTCAGTCCCAATTTTTTTTCCATTTTCATTAACATAGTCAATTGGATCTCTTCCATCTGGATCAATAAATCTAATCGGATTATTAAACGCATAATTATAAGGACTATGACGAGTCATCTTCTCCGCCAGCGGATCCACAACACCCCATCTTCCCAAATCCGGCATATACATCCTCGCTCCGTAGTCATACATTCCGGTCTCTTGAAGCTCTTTCCCGTTGTACTTATACTGATAAGCATTCTGTGTGGTTGCTGTATAATTATGCAGCAATCCAAAAGGATAATAATTATTCACTTCCACAATCTCTCCCGGTTTCCAACCATCAATACAATTGGGTGGATTTAAAGGGTTCCAAGGTCCGTCACATTGCACCCAACGGTATTGTCTTGGCTGAATGAATCCGTCCTTATTGGTATCCGTGTAGCTTAATCTTACATTTCCAAGATGATCAGTGTAATTATAGATATAGTGAGTTAACTTTATCAGCCAGACGAAAGGATTCGTATGGGAGTTGGGAATTATTTTAAAGAATCAATAAAAATTAATTTATCTCCTTCTATTTTATACTTATAAACAGGATAAATTATATCAATATGTGGAGGCGTTCCTTCCAAAATATATGACTTAATGCTATCTTTTTTATAAATTTTCATGAATCTATTACTTAGATTTTGACTATCAATTATATAAGATGGCTTAGTAACCTTATCTCTGTAAATACCATAGCTGTTTTTTGAACGAATACCTGTTGGACTAACTGTAATTGTAAGCAATGTATCCCTTGTCTTTGAAAACGAAACTTCATAAATGAATAGTTTATACAAGCTTTTATTTGGAATTGGATTTTTTTTCTGATAATTTAATATTTCATTATATAGATTATCATTAAAAAAAACGTCTTCTTTCTTTGCATTATTACAGCTTATTAATAACCCAAAAACAAATAAATATAAAAGATTTATTTTCATTTTTTAAAATTTTTGCTATCGTTATTAATTTTCTTTATCAAATAAACACCAGTTTTAGTTACATTATAAAGATTTGTAGATTTTGGAAAAAATACATAATTAGGATAATTAACATTATAATCTACAGTGTTTCTATAATCTCCTCCAGGACCATAATATACTCCGTTTCCCCTAGATCCCATAGAGTTCAGTTCCGTGTAATCTTCTTCGTACTTTGTTTTAAAAGGGTGATTATGATATTCAGCGTTAGTGCTAACATCTTTTCCTATCTGACCCGACCCTGGTGAAAAACCAGAATCATTATAAGTCTGTAAAGCCAAATATCTCTTTTTTTCCAAATTAAAATCTATAAGTGAGAACTCAACATTTTTAGCATTATTGGCTGTATAATGAAATAAATTAAACATATCGTCTTCCACTTGAGAAGTATATTCTTTTATAGATTGATGATATGCTTGATATTGATCATCTTTGTTACCATCTCTATAAAACCTTAATTGACCTACTAAACCCTTAGCCTTTATTCTTATTCCATCTTTATCAACAAATTTTATAGGATTATTTAAAACATAATTATAACCTGTAAAATCAAAGAATTTCTCCGCGAGCGGATCAATCACACCCCACCTGCATAAGTCAGGCATATACATTCTGGCTCCATAGTTATACATACTGTCTCTTGTAATTCCTTTCCGTCATACTTAAGTAACCTTATAAATACGAGGCTACTTATTTTCTCCCGCACGATTGTATCGTGTAGGAGCAGGGAGAATTTTCATTAATCAAATTTCATAGAATTTAGAGTGTAAGCTACCCAATTTTGTTTCCTACAACTTTTTACCATTGTACTTGTAATTATAAATAACCTGATAATATAAAGTAACTTATTATTTATCGTGCGTAAGCAGGGGAGATTACCATTCTAAGTTGTCAATTAGTTTGTCTTTTTCCAAATTTAAAATAGCAATATTATTTATTTTTCCTACTACATTAAATAAAACAAAATAATTAAATTCTTTCAATGGATAATCTTCAGCTAATTCATTTGCGTCACTAAAAGATATGAATTTTAGATCCCCCTTTAAATTTTTATAATAAAACTCGTGATTGTTAATAAAGATTAAAGGTCTTGAATATGCTATTGTTTTAAATAGATAAACAGAAGGACTATTAAACAATAGTTCTTTAGTTGTTTTTTTATAAATGTAATATTGATTGTTTTGAATATAATAAGAAAAATCAGAAGTATTTTCTAATTGCTTAACTATGTTTGGTCGTTCAATTAACAACATTAATACATCATCTATTTGATTAGAGTTTGAACTTTTTAATATTTTGTTAAAATCTATTTTACTATTAATTTTCTTTCTATTTAGAATAGCAAATTCTATTAGCTTAAGGTTTTCTAATAAGTTAAACTTATTAGATTGCACATGTAAAAAAATATTTTTTTTAGGAAGAAAAAAATATTCGGTTTGCTTGCTTGGTATCATTTCAAGAAAGATTTCAATAGAATCTGTATAGTTATACTTTTGTGATAACTCTTTTACATATTCACCAATTATAATTCCGTTATTAATCTCTTCTCTGTAAGAAAAGCAGGCTATATGGACAGTTATATTTTTAGTAGTATGTTTTACAGTAACGCTTTTTCCATAAACATTTATGAAAAAAAAGCTTATCAATAATATTATAATTTGCTTTTTCATTTTTGGAAATACTTTTATTTTAGGTTGTCCTGAATATAATTATCTTCTGTTTCTCCTGTTGGAAGCACTTGAGGAGTTATTCTTTCAGTATTTTTATTTGTTGGATTCTTTTTTGAGTTTGGGTCTTTTGGCATGCTAGTAGAATCCGGTTTCATTTTTCTATCATTAGTTCCATTTTGGGTTCCGGGTCCATATATAAACAAGTAACCTCCAGGAGTTGTAACCATATCTCCTTCAAAATTTGGATTTTCTTTGGAAGCCTTTACAGACTCTGCAATATCTCCCATTTGGGGTCCGTAATTTGAAGGAGCATCTTGACCAATACCATATTCTATTTCATCTGCTCTACCATGTGTGTGGCTTATTCCAACCTGAACTGTACCCTTTGGTGGATCTTCTGCAAGATTAGAGTTTACAGCACCTGAATTTGGGCCTGCTGATATTGGCGTAGTATATGAATAGTAAGTAGTTCCATCAGAATTTACACCTTTATAAAATCTAGTTCCAATTTCACCATTCATTCTGATAGACATATTATTATATTGCTTTCCAAAGTTTTCTCCAGCTTCTTTATATGATTTATGTATAGAATGTGGCTCTAATCCTTCAAGCTCCCTTGCGTCGATTACTCTATTTCCACTAAAAACATAAGGAGCCCAAGTTGGGTATTTTTCTGCTAGTGGATCAATATTAAAGAAACGCGCTACATCGGGCATATAATTCCTCCACTTAAAACTATAAAAACCAGTCTCCTGCAACTCTTGTCCTTGAAACTTGTATTGGTAAGCATTCTGTGTGGTTACGGTGTAATTATGCAGCAATCCAAAAGGATAATAATTATTCACTTCCACAATCTCTCCCGGTTTCCAACCATCAATACAATTGGGTGGATTTAAAGGGTTCCAAGGTCCGTCACATTGCACCCAACGGTATTGTCTTGGCTGAATGAATCCGTCCTTGTTGGTATCCGTGTAGCTTAATCTTACATTTCCTAAATGATCGGTATAATTATAAATGTACTGGCCGTTAAGTGCATCATAATAACCTTCTGAGGTAGGAATGATTCTGAGTTTCATCTCCGCAACTTCATTTGGATCAGGTAATATAATTCCACCTGTTCCTGCTTCTGATGGCTTGGTACTTTTATACTGGAATCCATCCAGATAATTGGTTTCTATATCTCCAAAGAACTTCTTTACTTTTACTCCATCTGCCCTGTAGGTGTAGTTGGTTACTTTGGTATTCTGGGTAATCTGCTTAGGTAAATTTAAATAATTATACTGAATTGAAGAAATTCCCTTATCCGGATGGCTGGTCATATTCCCATTGCCGCTGCCATTATCATTGTCATATCCTATTGTACCAGGGCTGGCAAGGTATGGATAGCCTGATGGATTCTGCTGCAAATCGGTTATTTTAGTCAGCTTATTGCCTGTATAATCATATCTTAAATCATCAATCACAACAGCAGCTGTATTTCCTGTTTGGAGGGCAGCTGATCTTTTCAGCTTTGTGATATTTCCATTCAGGTCGTACTCTGGCATTTCAAAATATTCATTGGCTGTCTCATTGCCTTGTTTCTGGTAAAATCCTGCTAAAAGACGGTTTAATGGATCATAAACATAACCGTATCTTTTTAACGGTTCATTTTCTTCCGTTAAAGTTTTCCAAGATACTTCCGTAATATTTCCGTTGAATTTAGGTCTTACTTTTAAGGTGCTATAGTTACTGTTCGGGGTTTCCATTCCTTCAACTTGGTTGTAATTGATTTTATAACCAAACAGATCATTTCCCAAATTCGCAGGATCGTTAATTTGTGTCATCCAGCCCCTGATGTTATACTGATAGTTGATGGTTTGTAATGGTGATCCCACACTGGTTCCTCCAACCTTCTTGGTTTCCAATTGGGAGAGTTCATTGTAGCTGTTTTGCGACAGAATCTCTTCCGGATTACTGTCTACTTGATGCTTATGAACGAGCTGTCTGTTCTGGTGGTCATACGTAAAGGTTTCAGTAACCACTCTCTCGGTATCTGTACTCAGTCTTTTATGCTTTGTCACAGCTTTCTGTACAGCTCCTGCGAAATCAAGTTTGGATTCATTGTGAGTATAACCTCCCAAATGATTGATGGAATGAGTGCTAATTACTCTTCCTTTGGTATCATAATAAGAGTAGCTTTTGGTCCAGTTATCGTCTTCAATGTTCTTAACCAGGCTCATTACGGCAAGGCCTTTCGTGCTTCTTCCCTCTGTAGAAGGGGTATCTGTTAAGACTGTTTCCCCTTCAATGCTTGATGGGAAAGAAGGATTGAAGCTATACTGGGGATAAGTATCATAATAATTGATACTTAACACAGTCTGTGTGTCAGATGGGAAATAATTATTGGAATAGTAAACAGACATCCCACTTTTAACATAACCTGCTGTACTTCGGGATTCTGTAATTATTAAATCTTTGATCAGATTTTGAAGGGCTGGTCTTTCTCCTGCTGCAATTATTCCAGTAAGAATAGTTCTTCCAAACTGGTCATATTTAGTCATCAACCATTTACCTTGCGTTCTCATCCCTGCATCCTGGGTAAGAATCAAACGGTCTGACTTGTCATACACCATATATTCCCAATCTTTTCCCGGAAGTTTCTTCTCAACCAAACGGTTTCTACCGTCATAACGGTACTGATAGCAAAGATTTTTGAGCGTGGCTTCATCCAGCGATGCCGCTCCGGAAGCTAATGGTGGAAGAACAAAAGCCAACTGATCATATTCATTATAAACATAGTAAGTGTCTGTATTTTTGATTTTGTTGAGCATTTTTCTGACTAAAATGGTCTGGCCTTTTCCATTCTTGAATTCGATGGTCTTATTGCCGTCTTCATCAATAATTGTGTTTTTATACAACTGTGCAGCACCATAGCTTTCTACAGAACTGAACTCTGATTGGGTAGCTCCGTTTACCCAGGTTGTGGTGACGGTATATTTCCTTACCTCTCCGTCTTCAGAAGCATCATACTCAAATTTCACAGGTTTTCCTGCCCATGCTGTTCCTACCTGCTTCTGTTCAAGAATACGGTCTAAAGGTGAGTTTTCCAGGACTTTCTCAGCATAGATCTTTTCTGAGCCATAAGGTGTACTTGAAGCATTAGCCAGTGGATTGGGAACAATAGCACCGTTTAAGGTTCCTGCCTGGGGAATGGGAAGGTATTCTTTAATCTGCCTTCCAAACTCATCATACGTGATATGGGTAACCACATCTCTTCCCAGAGGAGAAGCTTTTACATTAACAACCTGTTTGGGCCTTCCAAGACCATCAACATACTGAACGGTTTCTAATGTTTTGGAAGGCTGGGTTCCGTTATAATCAAGGTAGGTCTTGGACTGGACGTAATTTTCTGTATCGGTAAGCTGGCCATGGGCTAAGCCAGAGAGCAGCAGGGTACCTATCGGGATAATGTATTTTTTCATCGTTCTTAGTTTTTATAGTGGTATTGGTATTCTTTGATGATTCTCCCGCCCGGGCTGTGTTCTCTTACTTCTTTCAGCCTGTTCGCCGCATCATACAGGTATACTTCCCGGATTCCTGACGGTGGCGTAATGCTTTTCACCCCGATTAATGGATCGTAGCTGTAAGTGGTGATCTGATAGCCGGTTAATGAAGCATGATTCCTGAAACTGTCCAGTGCCGCCAAGAGATTCAGCTCAGCCTGTTCTGCCGATACGCCCTGAGGGGGAATATTGTCATTGTCTGACGCGGTGATGATACCGGTCACTAAAGAGGATGGAATATCGGTGTATTTAATGCCTTCTATTTTAGCGATCGGCTGGGTACTGTTGTATCCCCAAATGATGGCGGTGGAAATGCCGTCTTTGGTGGTATACTGCAGAATATTTCCTTTGCTGTCGTATCGGTCATAGGTAACTTCTGTATGTGCTGCTGACGGGTTCTGTATATCATAAGACTGAAGTGACAATGGCAGCACAAGGTTTCCGGCTACCGCATGCGGCAACGATGAAGGATAAATGGTTTCTGTCTTAGACAATGTTTTGGTCATTCCATTTATAGTCTGCTTTACAGTAGTTTCCAAGGGAATGCCTATCATATTTTTTTCAATCATCAGCTGGTTTCCTTTTTCATGGGCATAGCTGTAAATGGTCTCAATAGGTTCATTATGAGTGAGAATATTGATTTGCTTCAAAAGATTAATTGGTTTTTGAATATCATTTATAGAGTACTCATTATTTACTTTTGAAGTGAGGATCTTTCCATTAATATAATCTTTTGTAGTGACTTCATCTAATAAAAACTTCCCTGATTCTATAGGGTAATGTGCCAGTATTTTTGTTGTATACCATGCAGTCTGTATAGTAGGCCCACCTTTCCACATTAGGTATATTCCCATGATCGTAGAAGGGATCACCTGTCCCCCATTGCCAGATGAATAATTACTTGACAATGCATTTTTAAAATAAGTCGGAGTATAGCTGTAAATCACCTCTCTTAACGGGTTGTTTGCATTCAGGCTATAGCTGGTTTCACTGAGAAGGCTGGTATTACTCAGCTTATAAGGATTAAATCCATTGCCGTCAAGACTGGTAATATCCATAGGATTATCGGTATAGCTATATTTGAATAATTTTTTTCCTTTTCCCAATGTATGTTCGGTGACATATTCATAATTTACCACATCTTTTCCCGATAAGCTTGAATTAATTGCCTGATCTGCGCTGAGTACATAAGGATTACAGAGAATATCATGATCATATCCCGTATTTCGGATCACTTTATAGGTACCTTTCACAAATTCTAAAGGAGACGCAAAATAGGCGGAAGATCTTTTCCCTGAAAGATTAGGATTGTAATATTCAAACTGTCGTTTTGTATAGGTTATTGAGCCGTCAAAATCTTCAACACTTTTTATTCTCACTCCTCCAACAGGATTATTCTGGTTATTGTTTTTAATATTTTTCACTTTATAAAACCGTAATGCAACAGAACAATTCCCATTTCTGACCGTTCTGATCCTTTTAGGAGCTTGCGGATGGAGAAAAAAATTTGGATCTGTTAATTGTGCCTCGCCATCCTGACCGCTGAACGTAGCCACTGTTTTCCATTGATTATTTATCAACTCGTCTAAATAAGCAAACCCGGAACTGCTTCCATTTTCAGGAATTTGATTGGGAATCTCGTTTGAACATGAATTTCTGAACTCACACCAAAGTTCCTCAGAATTACTTGAAGGATCTACATCGAAATAAAAATACTCGTTTGAAGGAGTTATTTTTGTAATTATGTCATACTCATTCTGAGTATTGTCATAATAATTGTTGATCGTTCCGTATTCGACAGCCTGTCTTTGCGGAATCACCAGCTTATCCCATATCGTATTATTTTCATAAGTAAATGACGATGAGCCGCCTGTAGGATATAGAACCTTCTTTAAAATGAAAGCCTGTGAATAATCCGAATATACGCCTCTGTCCCCTCCCTTGATATAATTGATATTGAAATAGCGAAGATTGGGGATAAGCCCTCTATTTGTATCATTTCCGTTATAATACCCCCAAATGTCCTGTGCAAAGCTTTCAATAGCAGGCTTATATGCTTCATTGTACTCAAAGATATGCTTGCTATTTTCCAAAATATTATCTATTCTGGTTAGTTTCAGTCTGTAGTTTCTGTAATCCGTGCCAATTCCAGAACCAAAATAAGTGTGGTTAAATTTGTAGTTCCCAATGGTATTTCCAGCCGAATTGTTAATGAGTATCTGATCTATTGCAAAAGTATTCTCTGGATTTGCCCCATTAACATCTTTTCTTCCCAGTACCCCGTCAATCGTATTTTTATAATTAAACTTTACAGTCTCATTGCCATATTTTATTTCCGTCAGCAAAATATCCCTATATTGGTTAATAGTTGTTGCATGAGTATCTTCTACCGCGCCCCGGCAGGAAATTTCATATCCCTCTATGGGAGCATATACATCCTGATAGCTATGTGTGGTAGTCTGATAAGTCATTCGTTTTTCATATTTGAAAGAAATTTCCTCGTTGGTTGGAAGTTTAATATTTTCAAGGAAAAAAGAAGATACTGAGGAGTCTACAGACGGCCCCGTTGTTGACGACAGAGTGTTCCCACGTCCTAAAGTATAAATAATTCCCTTTGGATCTGTTATTTGGAATCTTTTATCAGTGTCTGAATAAGAAATTTTTATATTGTCATAAGGGATTGTATGAAAACCTCCGTTGGAATCCATGATAAAAGAACCTGAAATTGTAGGCAGGTTATAATGGAAAATATCAGGCTGCATATCCTGAAGACCGTCATATAGATTATAAAGCTTTGTACGGACGTCAACCGGCAGAGATTCTAAGTTGATATCTGTATATACATGGTCAAAAGGATTTGCTGGAAACCATTTGGTATAATTCATTACATCACTTCTCCCATGCTGCTCCACTGAAATACTGTTGGGAATGGCTAAAGTCCACCCTAAACCAACTGTACCAGAGGTTTCATCTACTTTTATCCCTCCTGTATTATAGGTTAAATGAATAGGGATTGATAATCCACTGGTATTAATACTGTAAATAGGAATGGATATATTGAGCTTCCCTGTCCTGTAATCAACCGGAAAGTCTCCAGCTTTAAAAATGCTGTAAGTCTCAGGAGTAGAGGGAATAATTTTGTCAAGGTTGTTATTGCTGCCCAGCGATTGTTGTCCGCAAAGGTTCGTTGAAATCATAAAAAAGAAAACCGCACCTTTTAACCGTTTTGTTCCATGGTGTTTATTTTGAATCTGCAAATATTTTTTCATTTGTATTATTTCTTTATCTGTTTTGCATTTGCTGTTTTATTGGTATCTGTTTTGATCACCACCAGGTAAGCCCCCTGAACCAGTGGCTGAGTATTAATCTTGGTGACTTTATTCTTCGTCTTCACGCTCTGAAGCTGTCTTCCGCCCATGTCATACACCAGAATATCGGATTCTGAAAAATCAACACCTATTTCTACGTAAGCATAATCCGAGACAGGGTTTGGATAAATTTTGATATCCTGCTTCTGGATCAGCTTATCGATCTGGCTGTCTCCAAGCTTCACAATCTTCCAGTTCTCTTTTCCGAGTTCTTCAGCACTGGTGCCGGCAAGAATAATGGAACCGTCTCTGTTCAGTTTAATATCTGAAAGTCTTTCTTCTTTCTTCCGGTTCTCTCCCGTGATGTGTTTTCTCCACTGTTCATTACCCTGCTGATCCAGATACAGCATCCAGAACGTTTCATCATCTTTTTCTATTCTTCCTTCTGCCTGGGTGTAACCACCAAGCAAAATTCCTTTGGACGTTTTATCATCCGCGGAATGAATCACACTCATTCCCATCAGGATATCACGGTTTTTGAAGTTGTAGGATTTCTGCCACTGTTCTTCTCCTCTTTCATTTAAAGCTAAAAGCCATAAATCGGTTCCGTCTTCTATTCCTACGGTTTTGTTTCCTGATCTCTCGGATCGTGATTCTCCACCGATAAGATAGCCGGTGGATGTTAAAGCCAATGTTCTTAAATGATCATCACCTTTTCCTCCGTAGTTCTTTTCCCATTCTACTTTTCCGTTTTTATCCAGCTTTACAATCCAGTAATCGCCTTCTCCTGAGTTTTCGGTTTTCTTCGAGCCTCCGATTGAACTTCTTGAATAAATCCCTAACAAAGCGCCTCCATCCTTTGTGGGGATCATTTTCTCTACTTCATCCAGTCCTTTTCCGCCTAAGATTACTTGCGAAAGTTCCTTCCCATTTTTATCCAGTCTGATGATCCAGGCATCTTTAGAGCCATAACCTTTGGAAGAGTTCTGAACATTACCTGCCACAAAGAATCCTAAGTCTGTAGTCTGAACGACTGCTCTGGCTTCTTCATCGGAAGCGGTTCCTAATGTTTTCTGCCATAATTCATCCCCGAATTCATTCAATCTTACCAGCCAGAGGTCGGATCCGCCTTTGGATTCTTCTTTTTTATCCAGTCCTTTTCCCGAATACGAAGTTCCGGCAATAAGGAAACCGCCTTCCTGGGTAGAAACAGAAGCGGAAAGATAGTCGTGATTTTGTCCTGAAAGGTATTTTTCCCAGACCTGTTCACCCTGCTGGTTCAGTTTAACCAAATGGAAATCGTAGCCGTTGTTTTGCTTGTTAGCAGCTGGCTGTTGGCTTTTTGTCTGGATGGAACTTCCGGTAATCAGATACTGCTGATCAATAGTGGGGGTAATCTGGCTTAGGAAATCCTGAGTGGAGGATTTGAGGTATTTCTGCCAGAGAATTTCCTGGGCTGATATACTCAGGACCGTGCATATCATTAATGCACTCATGTAGAGTTTTCTCATTTGCGTTTGTTTTTATTATGAAATATTTACAAAATTAACATTTATTAGTATAAATTAATTCCTCACTAAAGAGAGTTATTGTAAATTTTATCACTTTAAAGTGTTTTTTATACGAATGTAAGTATTTGTATTGAAAATATATTTCTATACATCAACAAAAATAATCGTATTTTTTTCGAAAGAATTATTTTTTAATTGATAATGATATAGAAATTAGTGATATAAGTAAAAATCGATAAAATTTAAATTTTGCACCAAATTTTAGCAAAAAAACTGCTTCAGAAATGAAACAGTTTTTTTTCTTTGGCCTATAAAGTTAGCTCTAGAGAATCTCTTCCACTCAAAGCTTTATCGTTTATACCGCTAATTTTAGGGAGCAAAGGATAGAATCAACTTTGTTGATTCGAAGAAGCAGCCTCCATAAAGATTCAGTTTGATTTCAATTTGTTTGTTACCCCCCAAGGTCTGCGATGGACATTACTTATTTTTGAAATATAAAGTTTCGAAATACATGGTAGATCGCCTACCCTTTCAGATTAGTCAGCCTTGATAAATCATCAAACTCTCCGATTACAGAATTTCCGTTTTGCGTTCCTTCTACAGAATTTTCATTTTCGGTTACCTGATATCCTTTAAAGACCAGATAGTTCTTGAAGGTATTTTTATGGTTCACTTCAAACTGTGAGATCAGTTGCGGGAAAGCAGTAAAGATCCGGAGATGATCACTGGTTCGGGCCTGGTTTATTGTATCACTTTTCACAGTTACCACCATGGCACCCTGGCCGTAATCTGCAATATAATAACCGCTCGCATCAAACATTCCCGATGCAGTCATGCCTATAAGGTGCAGTTCCTCTGTTGAAAAATCAAAGGTATCAGTGCTCAGAAGGTCAATTCCGTTCTCTTCACCATATTTTTTAAGCTGAAGAGACTGCCTGATTATATTTTCAGGAAGATTGGATTGTGTATTCGCCCATGCCCAAAGCCAGGTTTGCGATGAATGGGAAAAAGTTCCAAGTATTTGCATCGGAAAAGTAAGATCTTCACCAAAACTGATGATTCCCTGACCAATGTCCACATTCCAGTTATTATCTCCGATTACTTCTCCAAAATCCATCTGTTTATCAAAGGCTATTGCTCCATAACGTTCAAGAAGCTCCTGCTCTGTTTTGCAAGCAGCCTGTTCTGGCTGTACTCCTTGAGAGCTATCAGAATTTTGGTTGTCCGGCTGTCCGAAAATGTTGTTAAATAATCCCATATTATATTATTTGAATTGATTATCTGTTTCTGTAAGCAAATTAATAATTTCTTTGGCGGTGTCTATTTCTGTTTGATCAGTAAACTTTGTCAAGATAAATGAATGCGCTTTTGCTATTTCGAAAATATATTTCAGCCAATAATAATGTTCATCCCCATACTCAAATTCTTCCCAATGCATTTCATCCTGATCTTCACTTTCAAATTCCGGCCAGATATACTGTTCATCAAGCAATTCATGAATATGACTGATTTTATTTTCTATTTCCTGACCTTCATAATATTCAGTCTGGAATTTTGCTGCTTTCACAACTGCCAGAATAGTTTTTAAAATCTGCTTTTTATCTGTTTGGTCAAACGCAAGAAGTCTGAACAGGAACAACAGCGCAAATGGTGTTGCCATCATAATTCCATCCTGATGTTCAATATTCATTTCAATTTTTCCAATCGCCGCTTTTTGTTTTTCAGGATCATCCGAAAGCATATCATGGAAACAGGCAGGAAAATCGGTGGAACGGCCGTACCAGTTGACCAGTCTTCCCCATGGAATATCATAAAGTCCGGCTGAAAAATAGAATTCTTTATCTGTCTGCATCGATTTATAGTTTATGTTTTTCCATTATTTCGCCATACCTTTTATGATATACCGAAGGATCAATTTTTTCTTGAGCAGTAATTTCGGACAGAATTTCATTTTGAAAATTAACTTCTTTTTCCAATACATCATTCCAAAATTCAGGTTCATCTAAAAAATTTTCAAAGTAATCCAGCGCATCAATCACTCCGATAAACAATCCGACAATGTTCTCTGTACTGTTAATATCACAAACAGCATTGCCCAATGCATCTAATATAAAGATTTCAACGGGTTCCGGTTCTTCATAATCATCAGCATATTCATCCAACCCGTCCAGACTTTTCTCATTTGCTTCCTGATATTGTTTGACCTTCTCATTTCTAATATCAGAAATCAACTGTTTTTTATCAATTTCAAGGTAGATATATTTAGCTGTAACCTCTTCAAAATCATCCAGCAGAAAATAGAAATTCAATAAAGCAATGATCAGGTTTTTCCTTTGTTCAATTGAGGAACTGATAAGACCTTTCTGTAAATTCCCCGTATGCTCTTTGATGTGCTTTACGATGTCCATTTTAATTTATTTTGAAATTATCTTGTTGCTTCAAATCTGCTGATCACCTTATATTCCCTGTTCATTATTATAATATCATAATTTCCTTTATCCAGTATCAAAAACCGGCTGTCTTTTGAATTGTTAAGTTCGATAATATCCGCGGGAATCCCTTTTTTCTCAAATTCTCCTTTTCTGTAAGCCAGAACCAATACCGGAAATTGTGTGACTTTAGACTTTGGAATTTTATAGAACCTGCGGTTTCCGTCCAGCATCCAGCCAGGTCTTCCTTTTATGTATTTTGTAACCGGATGAATGATTTTAATATCTGTATACAGCTCTTTGTCTTCTCCGTTGTAAGGTGTCTGGTTTTCATCTTTCAGAACAACAGGAATTTTTTTGTTAACGATTCTGATAAGCGGCTCATTGTATTTCGGATCGCTTTTTTCTGAAAACTGGGTTTGGTCAATGGTAAAAGGGTTTAAAGAGGTCAGGTCAGAAAGCCTTCCTGCCATCGTTTTCTCCCAGGCTTTATGAACTCCTTCATAAGCATGCTGATAACCGCAGTAGATCAGGTATTTCCCGTCTTTATTGTTCTGCATGAAATTATAAATATTCTCTGCTTCGCCTATCTCCCTTTCTTTACCATTCTTTCCTTTGGTATCATAAGGAAACAGCTTAAATCCGATTTTCAGGGCCTGATAAATAAAGTTCCCGAATTCCGGTTCCTGGGAATACATTCCGCTTTCCTGCGTAGCAAACTTCCCGATATGGAAAGGGCCGTCATTATTCAGGGTTTCAACACCCAAATATCGATATCCTTTATCATATAATCCCTGAAGCAGAGAGGAAGCAAAAGTTCTGTGGCTGGCATTATGATGTGCTTCGTTAATGATAATTACTTTTTCATTCGCCGCCCTGTTCAGAATATAATCTTTTGCATTGACGGGAGTCATTTTTGTGAACTTCAGACTGTCGGCACTGCTGATTTTTTTAGGTCTTCCAAACATTTTATCCCAATTGACAAGCGCCAATTTATAGTTTCCGCTTATTGAATAATAGGTAGCACCCATCTGGCTTGTCCAGGATTTATCTTTTGTGGAATCCTTCACAATTGTCTTTTCAATATCATCCGAAAACCAGTAGAGATTCTCCTGGCCGTGCGCCGCAAGGCTGAGCAGTAATACAATTACTGAATAATGAATTTTCATGTTCTATAGTTTTTATAATAGCCTGTACGGCATCCAATAAAGTTTTTCACACTTCATTTTTAGAGTTGTCAATATAATATTTTTAACCGAAAAAAGCCGGGATTTCAGGATTTAACCTCTAAATTAATAACAAAATTCAGACTGTGGTTTATGAATATCTGAACCAAATCGTTTTTGTTCCCTTTGACCTGGCATAATCCACAAAATTTTTGAAATTATTCAAATCTGTGTAAAAGTTATCACCTCCGTTATTTTCTTTTTTGAAATAAACTGAGCTGTTCAGCGAATCAAACGAAGTGAATGACAATAAACGATACAGGTCTTCTTTTTCTTTCAGTTTTTCTACAAGTTCAGTTATTTTTGAGGACACCTCATCCAGATTATTTTCAATTTTGCTCCTCTGAATTTCATATTCCACTTTTTGCTCCTCATAATATTCAGGATCATATTCTAAAATCTCTTCGAGTTCGCCCAGATCAGGAATTTCGTCTAAATGACTAATTGATGACAAATCAATCCCCGTAATTTGGGAAATCTGATCCAGCTCTGTTTTTTCATTCTCAGGAATAACATTCTTTCTACTCATCAAGTTAGCGAAAGTACGGGTCAGCTCATGATGTCTTTTCAGTTCATCATCGGTAATATATTCAAAGGTGAAAATCTCGTCGTCGTTGTCAACATTATAGAAAATATCCAGTCCCATCTGTTTATAAATTTTAGTTATTCTCTGCTTTAAGTCCGGCAATTAAACCGGTTAAATTTTCTTCCCATTCATTGTATACATCAGAATCTTTCCAGAGTTCTACAATTTCCCGTTCTCCGTCTTCATCAGGGACTCCATTTTTAATATCAGTCAGATACCCAAGCAGAAAATCAAAGGATGCGGTGTCTCCAGTAAATGATTGAATTCGTTTTTTAAGATCCCGTGTTTCATTTTCTTCATCCGGATAGTCCAACTCTCCTGTTTCTTTAAACATAAGGTATAATTCTGCAAGTGCCATCGCTGAATGATCATAAAAAAAGTCTATTTCAGCCCATGTTTTTCCAAAGAAATCAGCTTCTTTCAAAGCATTGATCACTTCTGAAAGTTTCAGATCGATCTGAACATTCCCCGGATATTTTGTTTCGGCATAGTCTCTGATAAAATCAACAACATCCAGTCCTTCATCGCTTTCCAGTGCTTTATATCCCCATGCTCCCATAGTAATTATTATATTTTGATTGGTTTATATTAATGCAGCCTTACCGCTGATAACCAAATATACTTCATTGTGTCTATACTATATCTATAATTTCCCGAAATTAACGTTCAAAAAATATAAAAAACAACCCGGCTTAAAAAGCCGGGCCATCAAGAGATTGATTATAAATGTCTGGCATTAACTGCCGGTTAAGTGTTCTGCTGCATTCGTATTTTTAATAAAGATAAGTCCGTCAAAACATTCATTCAGTTTTAAGGGTTCTGTAATGGTAAACTTTTCTGTTTCCGGTGTGATTGGACCATATCCTACAAACCTTGCTTTGAAAGATTTTCCATAAAATCCTGTGTTATCTTTTTGAAAATCTGTAAAATAATTTCCTGCATTTTTCTGTCTCAGTTTTTCTTCCCAACTGTCTTCCAGTAATTTTGGAAGAGGATAAGAAGTGTATTTATTATTTTTCACAGCACGGGGGTCTGTTGTTGCGCTGTAAGTTCCGGATGCCGTAAATGTGCCCAGCGCATAATATTCTTTTCCATATTTCTTTTTTATATATCCTCCCATTCCGTCTACCAGAATCGGTTTCAATGCGACATGAGCGTTATGGGCAAAAAGGATCATTTTTTTATGATATACTGATTGAATTTTACCGATCATATCGGCCATAATCCGGTCCCTGGAGACATCATAGTTCTTTTTACCGGCTTCATAGGGAATTTCAAAGCCAAGCTGAAGGTTATAAAGAGCAAGTTCAGCATCTCTTCCTATTTTACCGCCATAAATACTGTCTATTTTCTTTGCCAGCATATACCCTTCTGTTCCGTTCTTAATCACGGCCTTCATATCCAGTTTGAAAGAGGGATCATTTTGTTTTTCCCACATTTCATCCTGAAATACAGCTTTCTTTTTAAGCTCATCTGCAATTTCGGAATATTGTTTTTCTTTAACTTCAGATTTTTCGAGCATTCTGGCGCTGTTTTCCAAAGAATTGGTATCGAACCCTGAAATAATGACTTTATCTTTATGGTTTTTGTTGTAAACTCTTATCCAGCCCAGTAGATTTTCGATTTCTTTTGTCTGCCAGATGGAGGTTATATAATTTTTTAATACATCTTTCAAATCGGTATCTGAGTTAAGAGCATCATTCAGAAAAGCAGCATCACCATAGGCACTTTCAAATGCAACGATTTTAAAATCATTTTTATCAATAAGGTTTTTTGAAATTTCACTTCTGATCTCATTAAATTCTTTTGTTCCGTGGGTTCCTTCTCCCAACCCGACAATGGTGTAGTCTTTAAGACTCCCGCTGATATTTTTTACTGCTTTATTCAGGCTTCTGCTGTCTGTTAGCTGTGACGGAATCTGTATTTCTGATTTCTTGTCTTGTGAAAAACCCAATGCAGAGACCAGCATCAGATTGAGTAACAAATATTTTTTTAACATAGCAATTATCTTAATCCGAAGGCCTTTTTCTTTTGCATATTCTGTGAGGGCCTTCTATCAGGGGTAAATTTACATAAATAAATTATAGAAACCCTTCTCTTTAAATCCCGTTAACCTATCATTAACCTAACCAATACTTGAGTTCGGGTTAAGCAGGTTAAGATTAATAACCGGAAGAGGAAACAAGGAAACTGGAAGTTACTTTTAGCTATAGATATTAAAGACCACTGTACAATCAAATTACTTAAAATTACCTTCAGTTATTAGGATAGTTGTTCAAGCCAGTCGCTTTCCAGTCTTCTGATCTTTTGTGTTTCTTTATCAAATAACACCCACAGCGTATGGGAATCTACCACCAGCTGATCATTGCAGTAGAATTCAACTTTTCTGGGCTGCCGGATCCCTTCCGGATCTTTTGGATATGTTTTTACAGTGATGGCATCTCCTAAATAAACCTGTTTTTTGTATTGTATATGGTGGTCAACCAGCATCCAGACATCATTCGCGTATTCTGTCTTATCTTTCAGAAGCTCCCAATGTTCTGCGGCTACATCTTCTACCCAATGAACATACTGTACATTGTTAACATGATTATTCTGATCAATATGGGCTTCTGTTACTTTTATCTGCTTTTCATAGACTAGATTCATTTCTAAAAAATTTATTCAAATGTATAAAACATCTGAATAAATCCGTACCAACAGAAGGAATAAAAAAACGGAATCAGATAGTCATCCGATTCCGTTTTCAATATTAATTTAAAAACATTATTTTTTTGCAGCCGGCTTAGCAGTCGTTGCTGAAGCTCCCAGTTTAGTTTTTACGATAGATGTGATATCTTCGCTTCCATCTGTATAAATAAGATTGTTTGCTCCTTGTGCAGCAACATCAAATACATAACTCAGATTTCTTTCTTTAGCCACAGTAAAGATTGCTGTCTTTACCTTTTGCTGTATTGGATTAACCAGTTCATTTTGTTTAGCAGCAATATCTTTAGCAGCCTGTGCTCTGGTTTCCTCTATCTTTTTACCTAAAGTTTCAAGTTCCGTTTGCGCAGCCATCAGTTCTTTAGTCACTGTTTCTTTATTAGCCTCACTTAATGTTTTCTCTTTATCCTGTGCTGCCTTTAGTTTTGTCTGGTATTGGCTGATCAATTTTTCAATCTCAGCCTGCTTAGTCTTAGACAGGGTCTCAATAGTTGTATTGGCTGTTTTCACTTCAGTTAAACTTTCAAATACATCATTAGTGTCTACACTTCCTATTTTCTGTTGAGCATTCGCAGCATTGGCAGTCAGCATTAATCCTGCAGCAATAAAAAATCCTTTAATTAGTTTCATTTTTTTTATAGTTTTTTCCAAAAAAATCCGTTTTTTTTCGCGTTCAAATATAATACATATTTTTAATAGTTATTACCTGGTTTTCATTCTCATTCAGGAACGAATATAAATTACTGAAAATCAAATTAAAAAACTCAAAAAACCTTCTCAAAACGAGAAGGCTTACATCAGAAAAATATGGAAAAATGATTAATGAAATTGTGCAGTTTCTGTAGAATCTTTCATGGCTACTGTTGCAGAGGAGCCGTTGGTCACCACATTCTGAATTTCGTCAAAATATCCCGTTCCCACGAATGATTGGTGTTTTACCGCCCTGAATCCTTTCTGCTGAAGGGCAAACTCACGCTCCTGAAGCTCTGAATATCCGGCCATTCCCTTTTCTTTATAGGCTAAAGCCAGCTCAAACATAGATGTGTTCAGCGCATGGAAACCAGCCAGTGTAATGAACTGGAATTTGTAGCCCATTTTGGCCAGCTCTTCACGGAAACTGCCCATTTCTTCAACACTCAGTTTTGCGGCCCAGTTGAATGATGGTGAGCAGTTGTAAGCTAACATTTTCCCCGGAAACTGCGCATGAATTCCTTCTGCAAATTTTCTGGCCTGTTCCAGATCCGGATTAGAAGTCTCCATCCAGATAAGATCTGCGTAAGGGGCATAAGAAAGACCGCGGTCTATTCCCTGCTCTACTCCGTTTCTTACGACATAAAAACCTTCGGAGGTTCTTTCGCCTGTTACAAATTTTTTATCTCTGTCATCTATATCTGAAGTCAGAAGATCTGCTGCATCTGCGTCTGTTCTTGCCACAATTACACTTGGCACTCCTAATACATCTGCGGCAAGACGGGCTGCCACCAGTTTATTTATGGCTTCCTGAGTAGGAACCAGAACTTTTCCGCCCAGATGTCCGCATTTTTTAGCAGAAGAAAGCTGGTCTTCAAAGTGTACTCCGGCTGCTCCGGCTTCAATCATCTGTTTCATCAGTTCAAAAGCATTGAGATTTCCTCCGAACCCGGCCTCTGCATCGGCAACAATCGGAACAAGGTATTCCCTGTCTCCGCTTCCGTTGACAGACTGGATCTGATCTGCTCTCAATAAAGCATTATTGATCTTTTTCACTACAGAAGGTACTGAGTTGGCTGGATACAATGACTGATCCGGATACATTTCTCCGGAAAGATTGGCATCTGCTGCCACCTGCCATCCGGAAAGATAGATAGCTTCAAGACCTGCATCAACTTCCTGAACGGCCTGATTTCCTGTAAGAGCACCAAGCCCTGCTACATAATCCTGGTTATTTAATTTATCCCAAAGCTTTGCAGACATTTCTGTCGCAATGGTATAATCAATTTTATAAGAGCCACGAAGTTTAAGCACTTCTTCAGCCGTATAGGTTCTTTTTACCCCGTTCCAGCGTGGATTGTTCAACCAATCCTGCTCTAATGCGTGGATTTGTTCTTGTTTTGTTTTCATAATATTTGGATTTTTAGATTAAGAGGAATGAGTTTGAGGATTGTTTCAAACTTTGTTTGGGGTTCAGTCAATAAAAGGATATGCTTTCAGGGTCAGAAATTCTTCAAATTTTTCAGAGAAAACGAGTTCATTGAAAAGTTCTTTGGCCAGATTGAATTTCCCGTTTTTAAATCGGTTTTCTCCGATATATTTTTCGATATGGCCTATTTCTTCTGCTTCCCACTGGAGAATCATTTCACGGGTAACGATTCTACCATCGCTTAGTTCTGCTTCATTTTTCAGCCATTGCCACAGCTGGGTTCTGGAGATCTCAGCAGTGGCAGCATCTTCCATCAGATTATAAATGGCGGCAGCTCCTGCTCCCATTAGCCAGCTTTCCAGGTAAAGGATTCCTATATTGATATTTTTCCTGACTCCTTTTTCGGTAATTTCACCCTGAGGAACTTCCAGCAGATCATTTTCTTTGATATGGTATTCAAATTTTTCATCAATCTGATTGGCTTCGGGCATATATTGATCAAACACTTCCATGGCAACCTGCACCAAAGCAGGATGGGCTACCCAGGTTCCGTCATGACCGTTTTTTACTTCACGCTCTTTGTCACCTCTCACTTTTTCGAAAGCAATTGTATTGGCTTCCTCATCATCTTTTACGGGAATCTGTGCCGCCATCCCTCCTACTGCATGAACATTTCTTTTATGGCAGATCTCAATAACTCTTTTGGAATAAGCACTCATAAATGGTGATGCCATGGTTACCTGATCCCTGTCAGGCACCATAAATCCGGGCAGGTTTCTGAATTTTTTAATATAGGAGAAAATATAATCCCACCGTCCGCAGTTGAGTCCGGAACTGTGATCTTTCAATTCGTACAGAATTTCATCAATCTGAAATGAAGCGGTAATGGTTTCTATTAAAACTGTCGCTTTAATGGTTCCGTTGGCAATTCCTAAATAATTCTGGGCAAAAACAAATACATCATTCCACCAGCGTGCTTCTTTATAATGTTCCAATTTAGGCAGGTAAAAGTATGGTCCGCTTCCATTTTTCAAAAGCTGTTGTGAATTATTGAAGAAATACATTCCAAAATCGATCAGTGAGCCTGAAGCTTCTTCTCCACCAATTTCAACATGTTTTTCCGGAAGATGTAATCCTCTCGGACGTACGAGAAGTACGGCTGTTTTCTCATTAAGCTTATACGATTTTCCATTTTCAGCTGTAAAATCAATATTTCTTCTTACCGCATCGGCCAGATTGATCTGTCCCTGAATGCAGTTTTCCCAAGTTGGCGAGCTGCTGTCTTCAAAATCTGCCATAAAGGTTTTTGCTCCTGAATTCAGTGCATTGATGATCATCTTTCGGTCTACAGGTCCTGTGATTTCTACTCTTCTGTCCAGTAGATCTTCCGGAAGAGGCGCACAGGTCCAGTCTGCATTTCGGATGCCTTCTGTTTCAGATAAAAATTCCGGCATTTTCCCCTGATCCAATTCTGACTGTGTTTTTTTTCTGTCTTCTAAAAGTTCCAGCCTTCTTTCATTAAAATTCTGATGTAAGGCAATCAGAAAATCGGTAAGATCAGGAGTAAAAACTGCTTCAAACTGCTTCTGAGCCTTTATTTTGAATTGTGTTTTGGTTTCCATATTATGCTGATTTTGTGTTTTGACATTACAAACATAAATAAAAATTTTCACAAATAGCGAACGTTCGCTAAATATTTTAAAAATTTATTATGCGAATAACCGCAATCATTATTTATATTTGAACATGAATTCAGAAAGTGATTATATCAAAACGGTTTTCGGACTGAAGCTGAAACAGCTGAGACAAAAGAAAAACTGGTCTCTTCAGGATCTTGCAGTAAAAACAGGATTATCTAAATCTTATCTCAACGAGATCGAGAATGGAAAAAAATATCCGAAACATGACAAAATCATCCAGCTTTCAGAATCACTGAACTGTACTTTTGATGATCTGGTTTCTACCAAACTGGACAAAAGCCTGGCTCCTTTTAATGAAATCCTCCAGTCTGATTTTTTTAAGGAAATTCCGCTGGAACTCTTTGGTATTAATAAAAACAACCTCATCAGTATCATCAGTGATGCGCCTAAAAAGGTAACCGCTTTTATTAATGCACTGATTGAGATCTCCCAGAATTATAATTTAGGAAAGGAACGTTTTTATTTTGCCGTACTGCGATCTTTCCAGGAGTTATATGACAATTATTTTCCTGAAATTGAAGAAAAAGCAACAGAATTTGCCCAGAAAAATGAGCTGGATATCAGCAAAGATCTTCGGGATTCTGTTCTGGAGCATATCCTTACTGAAAAATTCAGATACAGCATCCGTTCTGAAGATTTTGAACAATTCGGGACACTGGGAAACCTCCGTTCTCTGTTCATTCCTGAAAAAAAATTGCTTTTACTCAATCGAAAACTGGAAAAGGATCAAAGAACATTTATTCTGGCCAAAGAGATCGGGTTCAATGTTCTGGAATTAAAAATCCGTCCTAATACTTACTCTTGGCTGGATTTTGGAAGCTTTGAGGAAATTCTCAACAATTTTTACGCCTCCTATTTTGCGGGTGCTTTACTTATTTCTAAAAAGAAAGTAACTGAAAAGGTTTCTGACTTTTTCCTGCAGCACGAATGGACCTCCGGAAATTTTGAAAAGCTCATCCAGGACTTTACGGATTCTCCTGAGACTTTTTATTACAGGCTCACCAATATCCTTTCTTCCGAACTTGGGATTAAAGACCTGTTTTACCTCTGTCTGGTTAAGAAAAAAGATTCGGATAAAATCCAGATCCTGAAAGAACTTCATCTGAATCATCAGCAGGCCCCTCATGCCAATGCGACCAACGAACATTACTGCCGAAGATGGATTGCCGTTAAAAACCTACATCTTTTAAAGGAAAATGAAACGCTTACAGATGCTCAGATCTCGCATTACAAAGATCAGGGGGTAAGTTATCTGGTGATTTCCACTTCGCAGAAAAACCCGTTTTCGGATGGCAGCAACCGAAGCTACTGTCTGGGTATTTTACTGAATTCTCAAACGATTAAAAAAATCAGTTTTATAAAGTCGCCGTCATTAAAAACCGTAAATGTAGGAGTCACCTGTGAATCCTGCAGCATAGCCGATTGTGAAGTAAGACAGGCTCCTCCGGTACGGCTGGAAAAGGAACATTTTAACCGGAACATGAAAAATGCAATTGAGAGAATCAGGAAAACTATTGAAGAATAAGAAAGCTTAATCGTTTAAAGGCAACAGGTTGCGAATGTTATCACTAATTATTAACTTCCAGTTTCTAAAAAACACCAATGATACTAGATTTATTTTTCCCGAACCGGTGCATCAACTGCAACCGGATCATTGAAGCAGATCTTCTGGTCTGTGATCTGTGTTTTGCGCAGATTAATTTTACTCATTCTGATTACTTTGGAGAAAACAGCATTAAAGAACAATGCAGACTTTTATTTCCTGCTGAGAATACGTATGGCCTGATGCAGTTTGAAAAAGAAGGATTAAGCCGGAAGATTATTCATGAACTGAAATATAAAGGCAGGGAAAACGCAGGAAAAGTTATTGCTTCATGGACTATAGAACGCCTGGATTTTAAAGGAGAAAAACCTGACCTTCTGGCTCCTGTTCCACTTCACCAGAAAAAGCTCAGAGAAAGAGGTTACAACCAGCTTCATTTATATACCAGGACCTTGTCAGAATTTTATAATATTCCTTATGATTTCAGTCTGGTTAAGAGAAACTATTATTCAAAGGCACAGGCTTTAAAGGATAAAAAACACCGGCTGGAAACAGCGGCGGCTTTTTCTCTCACGAAAGAAATTACCGGGAAGCACATCCTTCTGATTGACGATGTTTTCACCACAGGAAATACAGTTTCATCCATTGCCTGGGAGTTCCTGAATGCAGGAGATAATAAAGTGAGCGTTCTGGTAATGGCTGTAGATGTGTAGATCAGGAGGCAGGTAATAGCTTGCAGGCTGTAAATAGCATCCATTTTTCAGGCTTTTATTTCTTTCAAAATGATTCATTTTCCTTTTTTTCTCTTCCGATTCTTTTTCCTAATTTCGGGCAAACTCATGATCATGAAAAATCTACTGTTACTGCATGGTGCTTTGGGGCACACCGACCTGTTCAATCCTTATCTGGAACAGATGTCAAAACACTTTACTATCCATACTTTTTTATTCTCAGGACACGGTAAAACGGAACTGCCTGAAAATGGCATCACCGTAGAGAAATATACTGAAGAGCTGATGAATTATCTGGCACAGAATCAACTGGAAAATGTTGATATTTTAGGCCACAGTATGGGCGGTTATGTTGCTCTGTGCGGAGCCCTGCAATATCCCGGAAAAATTAATTCTGTAATAACTTTGGGAACAAAATTCAACTGGACGGAGGAACAGGCTTTACAGGAAAGTAAAATGCTTGACCCTGAAGTTATTCTTTCAAAAATTCCGAAATATGCGGAACAATTAGAAAGCCAGCATGGTACGGCATGGAAACAGCTTCTTCCTTCTATTGCCGGCATGATGATTTCTCTTGGTAAAAATCCTCCCCTGAATGAAAAGAGCCTTTCTTCGATTGATATTCCGGTACAGATTATGACGGGAGATCAGGATCAGATGGTGAGTATAGAGGAAAGTGTAAATGCTTCCCGTTCTATTCCTAATGCAAAATTGGCCATACTTCCGGATACCAAGCATCCTATGGAAAGAGTACGGCCAAATTTATTATTGGGTCTGATGAAAGATTTCTGGAATCTTTCTTAAGTTTTTTATCGTTGAAGTTTTTCGCCGTAGCTTAAATCTCCTGCATCTCCAAGTCCGGGGGTGATATATCCTTTGGAGGTAAGGTTTTCATCAATAGCACCTACCCAAATTTTAGCATCCGGATAAGCTTTTTCAATCGTTTCTACTCCCTGTCTGGAAGCAATTGCAGCAACAATATGCAGCTGTGTAGGCGTTCCGTTAGTCAGGAGGTCTTTGATGGCTTCAATAAGAGAGGCACCTGTAGCCAGCATCGGATCTGCAACGATGAGTGGTCTTCCTTCAATATTCGGACAGGTAAGATAGTCCTGCTTGATAGAAAAATAATCGTTGGCATCGTGTTTTCTGTAGGCAGCTACGAAGCCACAGTCGGCTCTGTCCAGATAATTTAAAATTCCTTCAAACAAAGGCACTCCTGCTCTCAAAATCGTAGTAATTACAGGCTGAACTGCTATTTCCTGAACTTTTATGGTGTCTAAGGGAGTCTGAATTTCCACTTCTTTCTGTTCAAGACTTTTACTGATCTCGAATGCAGCAATTTCACCGATACGCTCCATATTTCTGCGGAACCTCATCCGGTCATGCTGAATATCAACGTTTCGAAGTTCATTGATCCAGGAGTTCACTAAGGAGAATTGTTTTGAAAGTTCTACTGTCATAACTTTTTAATGAAAAAATTTGAAAACGAAAAATGAGATCATGTTTCTCGGTTGAAAATCATGATCTCATTTTTAAACTAGTTTATTTTTGTCTGAAATACACTTCGATCGGAACTCCGGTAAATCCGAATTCTTTTCTCAGCTGATTTTCAGTAAATCTCTTATAAGGCTCTTTTACGTACTGTGGCAGGTTGCAGAAGAATACAAACTGAGGTGATGGGGTCGGCAGCTGTACACAGTATTTAATTTTGATATATTTTCCTTTGTTGGCAGGAGGCGGAGTCTGTTCGAAAATAGGAAGCATTACTTCGTTCAGTTTTGAAGTTTTGATTTTTTTCTTACGATCCTCGTATACTTCCATGGCCACTTCAACCGCTTTCAGAATTCTTTGTTTCGTTAAAGCTGAAACGAACAGGATTGGAACATCATGAAACTGACCTATCTTATCTTTGATCACTTTCTCGAAATCACGCATGGTGTTGGTCTGCTTGTCTTCGATAAGATCCCATTTATTAACCAGGATTACAATTCCTTTTCTGTTTTTCTGTGCCAGTCCGAAGATATTCATATCCTGAGATTCCCATCCCTGTGTAGCGTCTACCATGATGATCACAACATCAGAAAATTCGATGGAACGGATGGATCTCATTACGGAATAAAATTCCAGGTCTTCATTTACTTTGGACTTTCTTCTCATTCCCGCTGTATCCACCAGCACAAATTCATGACCGAATTTATTGTAAAGGGTCTGAATACTGTCTCTTGTAGTTCCTGCAATATCTGTTACAATATTTCTTTCAACATCCAGAAGGGCATTTGTTAAGGTAGATTTACCTACGTTAGGACGTCCTGCGATGGTGATCTTAGGTAATCCTTCAAACGGATCTTTGTAATCCGTAGTCGGGAAATCTCTTACAATATCATCCAGAAGTTCTCCTGTTCCGGAACCTGTAGCTGAAGAAAGAGTGTAGTATTTATCAATTCCCAACTGGTAAAATTCAGTAGCAGGAAGTTCTTCTTTTGCGGAATCCACCTTGTTGATTACAATATAGACCGGTTTGTTTGATCTTCTTAAAAGTCGGTAGATTTCATAATCAGTATCGGTAAGTCCTTCTTCTACGTTCATCATAAAAATGATAGAAGTAGCTTCATCTACCGCCAGTTGTACCTGCTTACGAATCTCCTCTTCAAAAATATCATCCGTTCCTACATCGTAACCGCCGGTATCAATAACTGTAAAATCTACCCCGTTCCAGTCGGATTTCCCGTAATGACGGTCTCTGGTAACGCCAGCCGTAGAATCTACGATGGCTTCCCTTCTTTCAAGTAAACGGTTAAAAAGCGTGGATTTTCCTACGTTGGGACGCCCAACGATTGCGACAATATTCGACATAAAAATGTTTAATAAATTAAATTATTAATGGGTTTCTCCAACTTTTGGAGCCCAATTTTTTGCAAAGATAAGGTTTTATTATTTAGTGAGTGGAAAATCCGGCTTGCCTCTATTATTTTTCAGTAATTTTTTTATATCATTTATTCAATTCATAATCATCCCATTACGCTGAATACACCATTATTTTGTACTTGAATTTTCAAAAAATATTTTTTTAATAGAATATTTTTTATAATTTTGCGCCACTAAAAAACAGAGACTCATGGTGTAGCGGTAACACTACTGATTTTGGTTCAGTCATCTGGGGTTCGAATCCCTGTGAGTCTACAGTTTAAGATTAAACAGCTCCTGATATCAGGAGCTGTTTTTGTTTTGGCTGTATATTGAGTTCTACCCTTTATTTTTTAAGATAATGAAGGCAAAAATAGAAAATCACTTATCAGCTCAAAGTCAGGAGACTTTGCCAGCGGGGTGGTCTCTATACCGGTAAATATAGCGGTTTTCCTAAACCTGTATATAAAAACCACTACAGATGCAGTGGTTTTTATTTTTATTAGCTCAAAATCAGGAGACTTTGCGCAGTTTGGTTATTCTTGACAGTCTTCCAATTTACTATTAAAGCCTAGTAATTGTTTTATTTCCCGTGTCTTGTTCCCCATACAAATAAAATAAATTTTCCCATTCTCATCAAATCTGATCCCTAAATGAGGTGGAGAATCATATATTATATTTTTATTAAAGGGTTTTGAATTAAATGGTTTAGATGGTTTAGTATTTTTAAAATATTTATATAGAAGGTCTTTATTTTCAATATTATCCGTAATTGTTACAACTTTGTATCCTTTATATTGAATAACAGAATCATTGTCTGTGATAACGCCGTCGCATTCAAAACAATTATATGAAAGACTAAGAATTTTATTTTTGGGATTTTCACTTTCAGATGATAAACCCATTAACAAATATGTTTTTGTTGGATTAAATATTTTACCTTTTGATGTATTGTAATCTATATAAGTATCAACAATATTATTTATATTAATTTTCTGAGCTGAACAGCTACAGACAAATATTATAATAAATAATAATGAAAAAAAATTATTCAAAACTTGTGCTTTTACTATCATAATTCATATACTTTTTTAACTGAGGAATATAAACTCTTAATTTTACATTAGGATTACTTTTTGCTACATTTATATCACAACCTCCTAGTAGACAACGGACATCACCACTAGGTCTAAATCCTTTTGAATACGACTCAAATTCACTTGCTGGATTCCATATAGGCCCATCGTCAGGATGATTATGATCCTGTGCAAATAATGTACTTGGGTAAAAATAATCACCATTAACAGAAAAATTAGACATACCCAAGCTTTTTGCATCAAAAGGTGATGCTGTAGGCAGATGAAAAGTACCAACTACCGAAAAAATACCTTTAGAACCTTTAAATGAAGCATTTGATGATTCTACAATCGTATTATTATACATATTCTGCAACTTCTTGAGCTTTAGCTTCATTATTATAGAAACTTAGGGTTGTCATCTTATCCGAAAAATTACCTTCTGAATCTTTTATAGGAGTCTTTAATTTAACTTCTTGCTTATTTGCAACAATGTATCCTTTTTCCCCAACTTCAACACCTCTGTCATTATTTTCTTTTAGATTTCCAGAACTATCAAAATTATTCTCCGAATAAATCACATCTGTTTTAGATTCAGCCATCCAAGTAAGATTACCCAGCTTATCTAATTTATAAATATCTGTAGCTTCTCTACCATCAGGATCAATAAACCTGACAGGACTATTAAAAGCATAGTTATAAGGACTATGTCTTTTCATCTTCTCTGCAAGCGGATCCACCACACCCCATCTTCCCAAATCCGGCATATACATCCTGGCTCCATAATCATACATTCCTGTTTCCTGCAGCTCCTTACCGTTGTACTTATAACTAAGATAGCTTCCTAACTTCCCTTTGGAGATCTGACCGTCAATATGGTTCAGACCAAAAGGATAATAATTGTTCACATCCGTTATTTCAAGAGCGCCATCGCTGTTTTTGACATAGCTCACCCTTGCATTGCCCAGATGGTCTGTGTACTGGTAAATATAGCGGTTTTCTTAAACCTAATTATAAAAACCACTACAGATGCAGTGGTTTTTATTGTTAAAAGTTTTGAGACTTTGTGCAGCTTTCGCTACTTATTTATGTTACTCCGAAGTTGCAAACTTCGGAGAGAGGTGAGAAACTAGGCTGTCTTTTGCAAAGAGAGCCTGATTATTTTTTATTGGCTCAAAATCAGAGACCTGCATAGCAGGGGAATATATTCTAAATTCCTATTACTTTTTAACCTTTATTATTTCTCCGTTCTCACGAAATTGATACAATTTTAAGGATGAAAACTTGCTTAGAAACCTCTTGTATTTTTGTGGTTTAGCTACTTCAGATTCAATAAAACCTCCATTAATATTATCAATTACACCATCATTATTAATTCCTATTAGCCATACTTTTCCTTTATAATCCAAAATAAAAGAATTAGCTTCTTCATCTAATAATTTTATTGATGAATTAACTTTTTGGAAATTAATTCTATTAAAAAAATCATTACATTTTCCATTTTCAAAAAAACCACAAAAAATTAGAATATTAGCCCTACCGTATTTAAACCAATTATACCTTGATGTTTTTTTATAAATTTCAAAGTTTTCAGGAAAAACTTCTATTGCCAACCAAGTTGTTGAAGTTGTGACATTTGTTGAATCACTATATATATGAACTCCAACAATTCCATTATAGTTTACATAATCATCAACGTACATTTTAATTAATTTTTCAGTAATAATTGAAATTTTATCTGATTTTTGAGCAGAAATCATAACGTTTCCAAATATGAAAATTATCAATATATAATTTTTCATTTTATTTATTTTTTTATAATATCCATTTCTGATAGATTTTATTCCTTTTCCATCATATGTTGATGTTTTTGGACCAGAAGTATAATTAGGATTGTACATAAATAATGTTGCAGTTTCCGGGAAGGCTTTGCTGGAAATATAATCTCCATTAGTCAAATCTTTCCCTACACTAATATTTTTAAATTCATTTGACTTACTATTTAGTAGTAAAATCTGATATCCGCTAGGTCCAATTTCATATACATTATCAGGATGATTATGTCCAAACAAAGTAATTGAATTGCTACCAAAATAATTTATAAAAGGGTATATTGACACTGCCCCCGAAGTTGCTGGCTTATCCAATGCCCCATCTTTTCCTATTATTGATTTTTGACTGCCATCTTTTAAGCCTGTTGCTACTATAAATTCTGCATCTACGTTATTAGAAATATACTCATGTACTCCTAAGGCTTTGTCCTCATTATCAAAATCAATTAAGCTATATGTCTGGTTACTTCCATTAGAGTATTCTACATTTCCTGTTGTTGTATGCTTAGCAATATAACCTTGCTCTCCAACATCTACGCCTTCATCATTTTTCGCCTTAAGATTTCCACTACTATCAAAGTTTTCTGAAGCATAAATAACATCTCTATCTGATTCCTTCTTCCATATTAGGCTACCATTCCTATTTAACTCATATATATCTTTAGATTCCCTTCCATCTGGATCAATAAATCTAACAGGATTATTAAATGCATAATTATAAGGTGACCAACGTCTGGAGGTTTCCGCCAGCGGATCTACAACACCCCATCTTCCCAAATCCGGCATATACATCCTCGCCCCATAATCATACATTCCTGTTTCCTGTAATTCTTTTCCGTTGTACTTATAACTAAGATAACCTCCTAATTTTCCTTTGGAAATCTGTCCTTCAATATGGTTGAGACCAAAAGGATGATAGTTGTTCACATCGGTTATTTCAAGAACACCTGCGCTGTTTTTGGTATAGCTCACCCTTACATTGCCAAGATGATCTCTGTATTGGTAAATATAGCGGTTTTCGTAAACCTGTATATAAAAAACCACTACAAATGCAGTGGTTTTTGTGTTTCCATCATGGCACAAGCGTGACGCTTGCGCCAGCTGGTGAAAGAATATTTATATGAATATTTCTTCAGGATTATTAAGGTATATATCTATAAAATCATCAAAACTATTAGCAATAACTTTATACTCTTCTCCACAAAAAATGAAAATCCGGTTTGTAGAAGACCATGTATTAAATAACTCTATTCCAAAAGAATAAAAATTAAATTCATAGTTTCCAAAAATAAAAACATTTTCAAATTTTTGAAAATCTAACTTACTATAATCTGGCACTCCGTCCCAATCTTTAAATTCATTAAATATTCTACTGACCCTATCAATACTATAAAATTCATATAGATTATCTAATGGAATATCATTACTGCCATTTATTAGTATAAAATATTGTTTAAGATCTGAAGGAATTAATACTGCATTATTATTTTGAAATTGATGTATTTTTAAATCATCAACGGTTGTAAAATTATTTACACCTTCATTTACAAAATGTTTTTTTAATAAAGTTGATTGGTTTTGTTCTTTATCCTCCATAGTTTATTTTAAAGCTTTATTAATCATTTCTAGTCTTTGAGTTTGAATTTTAAGAGCTGTTTCAGTAGCTTTACCTGCGGGAGCACCTCCAGTCCCATTAACAATTCTTGTAGCTAGTTCCTTATAGGTTTGTAGAGCTTTTTTACTTACAATTTCTTTACCTCCAGATTTGAAGAAAGCATTCATTTCAGTAGAATAGCCTTTTACTGTAACTTGTAATTCTTTAAAACCTATTTTTTTTAGGTTATTTATGAACATTTTCTCACTGAAAATTCTTACTCCTGCTTTTCCTCCTACACCTCCAATAAAATAAGAGCCTACTTCTACTCCAGTTTTAAGTTCTTTATCCAATACTGGGTCATACTCTTTATGTTCTACAAAATAATCGTCGTCACCACCAAAAAATGAATTAATAGCATTTCCAATCTCGGCTCCTAAATTCCCTGTATTTTATGATATTTTTTTCCATCAATAGTAACTATTTCTTTTAAGGAATCTTCTTCAGACATTCCTTTACTAGATCCTGCTTTTCGATCATTTTTCTTTTTAGGATCATCTTCGCCACCGTCAAATGTTCCATTCCCATTATTAGTCCAAGTACTAGAGCCTGAAGTATTATCCCACATTTCTTGTAAAGAACTGACAGAAAGCATCCCATCAGGGTCGATAAACATTATGGGATTATTGTAAGCGTAATTATAAGGATTCCATCTTTTAGAAACTTCCGCCAATGGATCTATAACACCCCATCTTCCCAAATCCGGCATATACATCCTCGCTCCATAGTCATACATACCTGTCTCTTGCAACTCTTTACCGTTGTACTTATAACTAAGATAGCCTCCTAATTTTCCTTTGGAAATCTGCCCGTCAATATGGTTCAGACCAAAAGGATAATAATTGTTCACATCCGTTATTTCAAGAGCGCCATCGCTGTTTTTGGCATAGCTCACCCTTGCGTTGCCCAAGTGGGCTCTATACTGGTAAATATAATGGTTTTCGTAAACCTGTATATAAAACCACTACAAATGCAGTGGTTTTTGTGTTTATTGGCGCAAAGTCAGGATAATTTACAACTTTGGCTACTTATTTATCTTACTCCGAAGTTTGAAACTTCGGAGAGCAAGGGAAAAATCACCACATTTGCAGTGGCTTTATTATTGTCATCATGGCACAAGCGTGACGCTTGCGCCAGCTGGGGGATTATATATATTCAGAAGTTAAAAATCCATAAACCAATCTAATGAAAATATATAAATAATATATAGTTATAAAACAAATAGGAATTAATGAAATCTTAATATTTCTTTTATTGTTACAACTTTTACTGATACTAAAATTAAATATTGAAATACCTAAGAAAACGGCTGTTCCCGGTATAAAGCAAAATAGATTAAATGTTGTTTTAATTTTTTTATAAAAATATTCATTGGATTGAAAAAATTCATATCCTATATAATTTACAGATATAAATATTACAATAAATATTATAAAAAAGATTAAAATATAGTTAGGGCTAAGCATTTTTTTTATATTCATAATTTTTATTTTCCGGTCATTATGTAAACTTCCCTAAAAATGTGTCCATTTAAAGATAGAGTTTTTGGCTTAAAAAACTTTAAATTTAAATATGAAAAAGAGTAAGTATTCAGAGAGTCAGGTTTTTGGAATTTTGAAAGAACAGGAACTTGGTAAAAGTGTAATAGAGATATGCCGTAATCATGGCATTACGCAAGGTACTTTCTATCGTTGGAAGAGTAAATATTCAGGTATGGAAAGTTCGGATATTCAAAAGATGCGAGATCTGGAGTCCGAAAATTCTAAGCTTAAGAAACTTTATGCCGAACGATGTTTAGAGATTGAAGCTTTAAAAGATGTTTTGTCAAAAAAGTGGTAAAGCCTTCTGTACAGCGTGAAATTGTCAACTTTATTTGTAAGAAATACCATTTAAGTGAGCGTAGAAGTTGTTTGACAATAGGTATCAGTAGGCGAAGTTACCGTTACACAAGCATTAAAAATGACGATGAATTAATTGAAGTTTTGACACAACTTTCACAAGATCATCCAGGTTATGGTTTTTGGAAGCTCTATCATAAGCTTCGGGATTTGGGATATATTTGGAATCACAAACGGGTTCATAGAGTCTATGTAGCTTTAAATATGAGTATTCGCAGAAGGGTAAGAAAAAGGCTTCCCACCAGAGTCAAAGAAAGTATTAATATTCCTTTAGAACCTGATGAATGCTGGAGTATGGATTTTATGAGCGATAGTTGGTATGATGGGAGAAGATTCAGAATATTAAATATTGCTGATGATTATAACCGGGAATTACTGTCCATGGAAATTGATACAAGTATCTGCTCTGCAAGAGTAGTAAGGGTTTTAAATAGTTTAAAACAACAAGGACGCAAGCCTAATGATAATGGACCTGAATTTATATCTAAAAATCTTCAGCTATGGGCTCAGGAAAATAAAATAGAAATTCATTATATACAGCCTGGAAAACCAACACAAAATAGCCTTATTGAAAGACTGAACAAAAGCTGCAGAAATGAACTTCTCAATATGTATGTCTTTAAAAGTTTACAAGACGCAGAAGAAAAAGCAAATCAATGGTGGATAGAATATAACTATAATAGCCCCCACGAAGCATTAGGGAACATAAGTCCTAAAAAATATAAACAAAAAATGAAAGAAGAATCTATCATTTAGAATGGAAACAAAATTGGGGAGCTTACATGTAATAGCCACGACTTTATCTGACAGTTAGGGGTTAAAAATAATTGTCAGTTATCCAATATTATCCTTACTTCCAAAAGTAAGGATTTTTTGTTCCTCTGCAAGAGTTTCCAATAATTTCTCTTTTGCAATAGTTTTACTATCTAGAAACGTCTGCATCGGTGTTTTACCGTAACAATGTTTTCCTGTATGCGTTCTTTCATTGTTGTAATACGACAACCAGCTGTTCAGGTCTAATTGCAGTTCTTCAATACTTCTGTAAATTTTCTTTCTGAAAGCTATGGCATAAAACTCGTCCTGTATCGTCCTGTGAAAACGTTCACAAATACCATTGGTCTGAGGGCTTTTAGCCTTGGTCTTCGTATGATCGATATCTTCAATGGCCAAATAGAGCTGGTATTCATGCTGTTCTCTTATTCCACAGTATTCCGTTCCTCGGTCTGTTAAAATTCTGAGTAAACGAAGTTCCTGCTGCTCAAAGAAAGGGACTACCTGATCATTAAGCATGTCAGCAGCAATAAGAGCATTTTTACGGTCATATAGCTTTGCAAATACTACCTTTGAATATGTATCAATAAAAGTTTGTTGATAAATATGTCCAACTCCTTTGATATTGCCTACGTAATAAGTGTCTTGAGCTCCTAAATATCCAGGATGATGAGTTTCAATTTCTCCATGAGCTTTTTTCTCTTCCTTAGCCCTTTCTAGTGCTGAAAGTTGAGATTCAGTAAGGACTACACCATCTTGAGCAGATTTGGCTTCTAGGGCTTTCAATCTTAGTTTAAACGTATGTAGATCGTGTCTTAACCAAATACTTCTGACTCCACCTGGTGATACAATGAAACCTTTCTTTTTAAGTTCATTACTTACTCTAAGCTGCCCCAAAGCAGGGTTTTCAATAGCTATATCAACAACAGCTTTTTCAATGACTTCATCTACACGATTCTTTAATACTGGCTTTCTTCTGGAGATTTCCTGTAATGCTAATTCACCTCCTTGCTCATACAATTCTTTAAATCTATAAAAACTGTCTCGGGAATAGCCCATCACCTTACAGGCTTTGGATACGTTTCCTAAATGTTGTGCTAATTCAAGTACGCCTAACTTGTTTTTGATAATCTTTTGTTGTGTTGTCATAATACTTAATCTGTTTTAAAGTTATTTAATTTGATTATAACTGTCAGATTAAGTATTGACTAATTCAGCTTACAATATGTGTTCCTTCTCTTCCATCCGGATCAATAAACATGATAGGATTATCAAATGTATAATTATAAGGACTATGCCTCGTCATCTTTTCCGCCAGCGGATCCACCACACCCCATCTTCCCAAATCCGGCATATACATCCTCGCTCCATAGTCATACATACCTGTCTCTTGCAACTCTTTACCGTTGTACTTATAACTAAGATAGCCTCCTAATTTTCCTTTGGAAATCTGCCCGTCAATATGGTTCAGACCAAAAGGATAATAATTGTTCACATCCGTTATTTCAAGAGCGCCATCGCTGTTTTTGGCATAGCTCACCCTTGCGTTGCCCAAGTGGTCTCTATACTGGTAAATATAATGGTTTTCGTAAACCTGTACATAAAAACCACTACAGATGCAGTGGTTTTTATGTTTATTAGCGCAAAGTCAGGAGACTCATCACTAATTTTGATACAGTACAATTATTTTCTTTTTTTTATATTTATTATTTCTCCGCCTTCATACAATTGATACAATTTCAACGAAGAAAACCTCTTTAAAAACTTTTTAAATCCATGAGGATTAGCAATTTCAGCGTCAATCATTTTACCATTAATGTCAGTAATTTTATAGTCTTTATTTATACCAATAGTCCAATGTTTAGTATTTTCGTCCAATCTACCAGAATAAGTTTCCTGATCTGATATTTCTGTATTATTTTTTTCATCAACTTTAAAATTTAATGATTCAAAATATTCTTGACATTTACTTGTTGAATTAAAGCCACAAAAAACAATAATATTCTTGTTTTGAAATATAAACCATTTATAATTAACAGTATTTTTATAAAGTTTAAAGTCTTTGTCTAATGTTTCTATATATAAACTACTTTTATTAGAAGTCGAATCTAAAAATATACTTATAGCTATATAATCTCCATATTTAAAAGGTCTTTTTAAAGTATCTTTCACATAAAGCTTCATTGCTTCTTTCGTTATTTTTCCCAATTTTTCAACTTTATTTTGTGCTGAATATTGAAAAAATAACAAAAATGATATTAAAAATATTAATTTTTTCATTTTTCTTACTTTGTAAGCTACCCAATAAAAGCCACTGTTTTTGCAGTGGCTTTATCATATTTATCAATAAACAATTTTCCTTACTTCCAAAATATTCTCCTTATTATTCTCCAGAGTATAAACTTTTATTAAGTTTCCTTTAGAGTCAAATTGTTTCAATTTTTTCTCGATATAATAATCAAACAACTCTGTCTTATCATTTGCAGTCATACTTCCTTTAAATGATGCTATTTCATTATATGAGTTTAAACTATATACTCCTATTATTTGAGTTCTTGGAAAAGTAAAAGTCAGTTTTTCATAATTGTAACTTTTATCATCAATCCAATTGTATCGTTCGATTCCATCAACAACAATATCATTATGAGAATTAAATAAAATGATGCGCTCAATTATACGATTTTCTTTATCAATCAAACAGAATTCTTTTGTTGAAAGATTTCCATTGGAATTAAATTTTTGTACCTGAATAGTATTTTTAGTATAATTATATTTATTAATCATTGATACTTCTTTATTTATCAATTTATTTTCCTTTTCAGAAATTACCATTCCTTCTGTTATTCTTTCTTCCTCTTTAATTTTATAATCATTATCAAGCTTTATAATGGTTTTTATCCATTCTTTATTTTTATCAGAGACATTCTGTATAGTAATCTCATTTTTATTTTGATCATAACTATAACGTCTTACAGAATTCAATTTACCATTTTTATTGACGAGTACTTCGATTGTTTTGAAATTACTCATCGCAAGAATTTTAAGAGAATCTTTTGTTTGAAAATTTTGAGCAAGCAATAATGGGCCTAAAAAAATTAAGAAAAATATATTTTTCATAAAAATTTATTGATTTTCTGGTTTAAACGTTTTATATACACCACCACTATAAACTCTAAATGTTGGTATTGGAATACGTGGATTACCTGCAGTTGCCCTATCTGGTGCTGACTCTATCGGGTTATTACCATCTCCTGGATGTGAATGGGTATAAATACTTCTCATCATTTGAATATCCTTTGTTGTTTTAAGAAAGTTTGAATAATAGTTTAACTGTACGGAAGGAATAAAACCTCCTATCTGTCCATTTACCCCAGTCCTTGACAAGTAAGAGAATTGCAATGTTCTACCTACCATGCCCTTATCTTTATTTCTTTCGGTATATTGTAACATATCATATTCATTTCCAGTTTTTGCATTTTTTTCTAAAAACTCAAAAAAAGAAACTGCATTTTGTTGATTTTCAAACTTATATATTTCAAAAAGAATATCTTTTGTTCTTTGTTCAGGTTTTCCTCTTACCAGTACATCATATTCCACTTTTTCAAATGATTGTACCCGATCCTGAATCTGACCGTCTCTTTCCATTGTAAACTTTATCTGGTCTCCATTATCATCTGTTTTTCGGTTTCCGTTTTTATCAACAATGTAAAGTTCATCAGGTTGATCATTATCTTCAACTTTATTAAGAGCACCAGTATTTTCATTTAATTCCCAAGTATCTAAATTCATTCCATTAGGATCAATAAAACGAATTGGATTATTTCCTCCATAATTATATGTTGACATTGGCTGGTACATTTCCGCTAGTGGATCTACAACGCCCCATCTTCCCAAATCCGGCATATACATCCTCGCTCCATAGTCATACATTCCCGTCTCTTGAAGCTCCTTGCCGTTGTACTTGTACTGATAAGCATTTTGTGTTGTTGCTGTATAATCATGCAATAACCCAAATGGATAATAATTGTTCACTTCCACAATTTCCCCTGGCCTCCAGTCCTCTATACACCACCAACCTGTACAATTGGATGCATTAAACCTTCTTGGCTGGATAATTCCATCACCGCTTTTATCTGCATAGCTCAATCTTACATTTCCAAGATGGTCAATATAATGATAGACATATTGTCCCAAAAGATCATCGTAATATCCCTCAGAGGTAGGGATGATTCTGAGTTTTAAGACCGGAACTTCATTGGGGCTAGGATGGTAAGTCCCTTCTCCATTCCATGATTCTATACCAAACGTAGACTTATATTGAAAGCCATACAGATAATAGGTTTCCAGGTTCTTAAAGAGCTTCTTTACTTTTACTCCATCTGCCCTATAGGTATATTGGGTGAGATTTGAGTTTTGGGTAACCTGCTTAGGTAAATATAACGGTTTTCTTAAACCTATATATAAAAACCACTACAGATGCAGTGGTTTTTATGTTTATTGGCGCAAAGTCAGGAGACTTTGCTTAGCTTTGGCTACTTATTTATGTTACTCCGAAGTTTGAAACTTCGGAAAGCAAGGGGAAGACCTTCATGGCACAAGCGTGACGCTTGCCTTGCGCCAGCTGGGTTAGCGTTTATAAGCCAGTTTACTATTTTGCTTTCCCACATTGTCTATGTATAAACTACACATGTTTAAGCAGTCTTCATAAAAAGTTCTCTTCATTTTACTTGTCCAAATTATCTTATTATCTACTAATTCTTTATCAAATCGCTCTTTAGGTTGATGTCCATATATACTAAGTGATTTTTTCAGTCTAAAAGAATACAACTTTCCTTTTTGAATTTTATATTTATACTCTTCTTGATTATTACAAACTTTAGAAACTGAAAATATTGCTTTTCCTGGTTTACTTTTTATATATATTATATAACTGTTATTTGTAGAATCTATTTTCTCAACCCTTGCTATCAAATTTATAGTATTTTCTTGTTGAGAAGATTGGCTAAAAATTGAAATTCCTAAAAAACTCAAAAATATTGCTAATAACTTTTTCATTATGGTAAGGTTTTAAAACGCCCTAAAGACGTCTGTTCTTTCGTTTTTTTATTTATATAAAATACTTCTTCTTCTGTGTATAAAAGTCTTCCATCAGTATTTCGTACCCTATCCTTTGTACGTTCAGTAGTGAAGTCACTACCTGGGTCTCTAAATCTTGGATCTAATTTTTTTGCATCTTTATGAGCAGCATTATATCCTTTTGCGTTATTTTCTTCAGATGTTGCTCCAGGACTACCAGGACTATTGAGTAATCCTGAGTAAAGTTCAAGAGCTTCATGAAGAGTACCAACTCCTTTTGGTATACCTAAAGCTTCATCCATTTTTTCATTAACCATAGGATTTACGACATTAATTCCTATCATTTTCCCATTTCCAGCCATTTTGCTTCCTCCATAAGCTCCTCCAACATAAAATGTACCATCGTCGAATCTATAATCTCCATCTGATTTCAAGACCGCTATATTACAGTTATCTTGCGTTGCCTTTAAAAATGTTGCGGACGCATCCGTTAATTTTGCTCCTTTTACTGCTGTAGCTGTTACTTTTCCACCTTCGTCCATCTTCAAATCTAACTGTCCATTTGTAGCAGCCTGTAATTGAGCTAAAACCTTATCTTTATAATCTCCCGTTATAATAACATCATTTACACCGCGGCCATCTGGATCAATAAATCTAATAGGATTGTTTACAGCATAGTTGTAAGGCGACCATCTGCGATATTGCTCCGCCAGCGGATCAACAACACCCCATCTTCCCAGATCCGGCATATACATTCTTGCGCCGTAATCATACATCCCTGTTTCCTGTAGCTCCTTGCCATTGTACTTATAGTTAAAATAACTTCCCAACGTCCCTTTAGCTATTTGTCCTTCAATATGGTTGAGACCAAAAGGATAATAATTGTTCACATCCGTTATTTCAAGAACGCCTTCGCTGTTTTTGGCATAGCTCACCCTTGCATTACCAAGGTGGTCTCTATACTGGTAAATATAGCGGTTTTCATAAATCTTTATATAAAAACCACTACAGATGCAGTGGTTTTTATGTTTATTGGCGCAAAGTCAGGAAATTTCGCAAACAAATGTATGCCCTACTTATATTTATTGATTACTTCTTTAATCAATATTTTCTTTTTTCCTTCAACCTTAGTATATCTTGTAAGATACCCATTTTGCCCATTTATACCTACAGCTGCGTAGCTGCATTTTAACACAAAAAAAACTCGCTTTTTGCAAGGTTTTTTTATCTACCAACACGAGCGAGACGCTCGCACCAGCAGGGGGCAGCATGAGATTTTTTTATACTTTAAGTTAATTTTTTATTTCTTAAACTGTATATTATTACATTTATTTTTATCATACCAATCTAACCAACCAGGATAATCTTTTTCATAAGTTCCTAAAGGGTAAGTTCTTGCATAGTTTGCCATATCTTCAAATGAAACCCTAGAATATTTTCCTATAAACTTCAAAGCTTCATAAGTATTTTTTGATTCTCCTTTATGGAATTTGATATAATCCTTAACAATTTCGATTTTTTTAAAATATTCCTGTTTAAAATCTAAATTTTCCGTACATTCTCCATTAATAGAGATATTATTATTTCTTTTTATAGAACTAGTACAATTATATAATAACAAAAATGTTAAAATAAAAAATATATTCTTCATATTACTATAACTTTGTCTTTTTAATTCTTAATCCTCCTTCATCTGTTGGCCAAATAGCTTGATTTGTTTTAGTTTTATCTTTTTCTTGATATACATTAATGCTCATTGGTCCATCTGTTTCTACTCTTTCATTCCCATTTACTTTTCCTTCTTTTTTAAAAGCTTTTGCATGTGCTTTATCAAAATCTGGTAATTTTACAATATTACCACTGTCATTTCTTTCGACTTTCCCAAGCTTTCCTTGTGAAATACCCATTTTAGCTTTTTCCAATTGTTCAGTATGTTCGTGTGTTAAAGCACCAGCACTACTAGTACCACCTTTACCTGCTTTATCAAATTCTAAGACATCAACTATATCTATTTTTCCTGTTTGCCAACTTCCAACTTCTGTCATTTTGTCATTTTCTACTATTGATTGACTAACAACTTCTTTTGCTCCAACCACTTCATTATAGCTTTCATAGAAAGCTTGTTGTTCTTTTGTTAGGGAAGTATCTTTATTAATCATATTAAGAGTTACCTTATATGTATCTGTACCTTCTATTTTTGTATAAATTGCTGAATATTTACCTCCTAGTGAGGCACTCACTAAATCCTCATAGGATTTCCGTGCCGTATCAGTAGCAAATGAAAGAATTAATTCATTTCCGTCAGGATCCATAAACGCAATTGGATTATTTCCTGCATAGATATAAGATGACATTGAAAGATATTTTTCAGCTTTATTATCCACCACACCCCATCTTCCCAAATCCGGCATATACATCCTCGCTCCATAGTCATACATTCCCGTCTCTTGAAGCTCCTTGCCGTTGTACTTGTACTGATAAGCATTCTGTGTTGTTGCTGTATAATCATGCAATAACCCAAATGGATAATAATTGTTCACTTCCACAATTTCCCCTGGCCTCCAGTCCTCTATACACCACCAACCTGTACAATTGGATGCATTAAACCTTCTTGGCTGGATAATTCCATCACCGCTTTTATCTGCATAGCTCAATCTTACATTTCCAAGATGGTCAATATAATGATAGACATATTGTCCCAAAAGATCATCGTAATATCCCTCAGAGGTAGGGATGATTCTGAGTTTTAAGACCGGAACTTCATTGGGGCTAGGATGGTAAGTCCCTTCTCCATTCCATGATTCTATACCAAACGTAGATTTGTACTGAAAGCCATCCAGATAATGGGTTTCCAGATTTTTAAAGAGCTTCTTCACTTTTACTCCATCTGCCCTATAGGTATATTGGGTGAGATTTGAGTTTTGGGTAATCTGTTTTGGTAAATTTAAATAATTATACTGAATTGAAGAAATGCCTTTATCCGGATGACTGGTCATATTCCCATTTCCGGCGCCATTATCATTGTCATACCCAATTGTTCCGGGACTGGCAAGGTATGGATAGCCTGATGAATTCTGCTGAGCATCGGTCACCTTAGTCAGCTTATTGCCTGTATAATCATATCTTAAATCATCAATCACAACAGCAGCTGTACTTCCTGTCTGGAGGGCAGCTGATCTTTTCAGTCTAGTGATATTTCCGTTCAGATCATATTCCGGGATTTCAAAATATTCTTTGGCCGTTTCATTACCCTGCTTCTGGTAAAAACCTGCGGAAAGACGGTTTAATCCGTCATAAACATAGCCATATCTTTTCAATGGTTCGTTTTCTTCGGTTAACGTTTTCCAGGATACTTCTGCGATATTTCCGTTGAATTTAGGCTTTACTTTTAAACTGCTGTAATCATTGTTTGGTGTTTCTTCTCCTTCTACCTGATTGTAGTTAATCTTATAACCAAACAGGTCATTACCTAAGTTACCAGGATCGTTGATCTGGGTCATCCAGCCTCTGATATTATACAGATAATTAATCGTCTGCAATGGTGATCCTGCATTGGTTCCTCCCACCTTCTTGGTTTCCAATTGAGACAGCTCATTGTAGCTGTTCTGGGCCAGAATCTCTTCAGGATTACTGTCCACCTGATGCTTATGAACGAGTAACCTGTTCTGGTGGTCATACGTGAAATTTTCTGTAATTACTCTTTCGGTATCGGTGCTTAGCCTTTTGTGCCGTGTTACACCTTTTTGAACAGCTCCTGCAAAATCAAGCTTAGATTCTGTTTTGGTGTAGCCTCCTAAATGATTAATCGAGTGGGTTCCGATCACTCTTCCTTTGGTATCATAATAAGAGTAATTTGTGGTCCAGTTATCATCTTCAATATTCTTCACCAGGCTCATCACAGCAAGACCTTTGGTACTTCTTCCATCTAAGGAAGGGGTATCAGTCAGAACAGTTTCTCCTTCAATAGATGTTGGAAAAGAAGGATTGAAGCTGTACTGGGGATATGTATCATAATAATTAACACTCAGAACTTTTTTAAGAGCATTAAAATAATCATTGGTATATTGCACCTGCATCCCGTCCTGAGTAAATCCTGTGGTATGCCTCTTTTCCACAATTAAATTAGGACCTGCCTGAGCCTGCATGCTGCTTCTGCTGCCTCCTGCAATAATTGCGGTATAAGCAACCCTGCCATAAGAATCATATTTGGTAAGCAGCCATTCGTTTTTCTGCTCTAAACTCGCATCCTGGGTAAGGACCAGACGGTCTGATTTATCATACACCATGTATTCCCAGCCTTTACCCGGAAGTTTCTTTTCTACCAAACGGTTTCTACCGTCATAACGGTACTGATAGCAAAGATTTTTGAGCGTGGCTTCATCCAGCGATGCCGCTCCGGAAGCTAATGGCGGGAGAACAAAAGCCAACTGATCATATTCATTATAAACATAGTAGGTGTCTGTATTTTTGATTTTGTTGAGTATTTTTCTGACTAAAATAACCTGGCCTTTTCCATTCTTGAATTCGATGGTCTTATTACCGTCTTCATCAATAATTGTGTTTTTATACAGCTGTGCAGCACCATAGCTTTCTACAGAACTAAACTCTGATTGGGTAGCTCCGTTTACCCAGGTCGTGGTGACGGTATATTTCCTTACGTCCCCGTCTTCAGAAGCATCATACTCAAATTTCACAGGTTTTCCTGCCCATGCTGTTCCTACCTGCTTCTGTTCAAGAATACGGTCTAAAGGTGAGTTTTCCAGGACTTTCTCAGCATAGATCTTTTCTGAGCCATAAGGTGTACTTGAAGCATTAGCCAGTGGATTGGGAACAATAGCACCGTTTAAGGTTCCTGCCTGGGGAATGGGAAGGTATTCTTTAATCTGCCTTCCAAACTCATCATACGTGATATGGGTAACCACATCTCTTCCCAGAGGAGAAGCTTTTACATTAACAACCTGTTTGGGCCTTCCAAGACCATCAACATACTGAACGGTTTCTAATGTTTTGGAAGGCTGGGTTCCGTTATAATCAAGGTAGGTCTTGGACTGGACGTAATTTTCTGTATCGGTAAGCTGAGCCTGGGCTATACCTGAGAGCAGCAGGGTACCTATCGGGAATATGTATTTTTTCATCGTTCTTAGTTTTTATAGTGGTATTGGTATTCTTTAATGATTCTGCCGCTCGGGTTGTGTTCTCTTACTTCTTTCAGCCTGTTCGCCGTATCATACAGGTATACTTCCCGGATTCCCGAAGGTGGTGTGATGCTTTTCACCCCGATTAATGGATCGTAGCTGTAAGTGGTGATCTGATAGCCGGATAATGAAGCATGAGTTCTGAAACTGTCCAGTGCCGCCAAGAGGTTCAGCTCAGCCTGTTCTGCCGATACGCCCTGAGGGGGAATATTGTCATTGTCTGACGAGGTGATGATACCGGTCACTAAAGAGGATGGAATATCGGTGTATTTAATGCCTTCTATTTTAGCGATCGGCTGGGTACTGTTATATCCCCAAATGATGGCGGTGGAAATTCCGTCTTTGGTGGTGTACTGTAACGGATTTCCTTTGGTATCATATTTATCATAGCTAGCATCTGTCGCTAAAGTATTAGTCTGAATATCCAGTGACTGCACAGAACTTGGGAATAAATGGGAAGGATCATTATACAGGGTTTCCGCCCTGGAAACGGTTTTATTATTTTTCTTCATTTCGGTTTCCAGAGGAGTACTGATCTGATTCGCTGTAATAAGGCGCTGATTTCCTTTTTCATAGGCATATTTATAGATGCTTTCCTGGGTTGTGCCATCTGCCAGCTGTGTTTTCTGCGAAATCAGATTGATCGGGCTGTTGATATTCGTGTCTGAATAATTGTAATCCGTTACCGTTTCTATGGTTTTATTGTTCTGGAAGTATTCCTTTTCCCGGGTCTGTTTTAATTCAACCTTGCCTCCATAAATTTTTATCGGGTTGTAATTAAACAGCTGCAGAGCCGGCACTGTAACATTAGGTGAATGTGAATGAAACTTCACAATATCAAAATCTGCTCCGAAAGCAATCTCATCAGCGGTTTCCGGAACATATCCTGAAAGGCTGTTCTTAATATTGCTGAAGGCATAGGTACTGGATTGTTCCTTTAAAACAGCGGAACCTTTTCTGATCACTGTTTTAATGGGAAGTCCCATTTTCCATTCATTGTAAGGGTCAGAATTCATGGCAAAGATGCTGGTCCCTCCTTCAGAAGCATTCGTAAAGAAGTGATCTACTTCTCCCAGGTCATTCTGTTCCGTTACTTTGGAATAGGTCACAATATCGGAAGAATTATAACTGATATACGAGTTTCCGGACGATGAAATTCTAAAATTTTCAACAATTACATCGTTTCCGGACATTTCAGGTATTGCCGGATCTGGTCTCAGGATTCTGTAAAAAGGACTGCTGAAATGGAATTTCCTGCGTAATGCTCCTGAGGAATTGTATAAGAACCTTCTGGTATTGCTTACGTTGGAGGCATCCACATCTTCAATCTGTTTTATTCTTAATCCTCCAACCGGTTTTTCTGTATTGTTGGTAATCATCTGATCATACGTCATCGAAATACTTACACTACAGCTGCATTCATTGACTCTTCTTAAAGTGAGTTTAATGGGCGTTAATGTCGGAATGATATCATACTGAACTCCGTTTCGGCTCATTGTCTTACCACCCTGGCCCTGCACAGACCAGCTGCCGGTACAGCTGCCCAGAGGTCCCTCATAATCAGGATCCATCCCGACAGGAGGAAAGCCGCTTGTATCATTAATACCGTTATAACATCCGTTGGCAAAGCCTACTTTGATTTTAACATTCATTTTATCCTGAAAATCAGCAGGAGTGAAGGTATGGAACATCTCCTTCGTTTCGTAATACTGATTAGCAGGGTTCTCAACCTCCATATAATCACTGATTAGGGTGGTAACGTAGCTAATCTGAGGGAATAGTCCTACAGAGGTGGTCACCACAGAGTTGCTTTCATATTCTAGTTTTCTTTCTCCTCCTGTCGGATATTTTATTTTCGTCAGAACCCCCATTTGAGCGTAAAGCGAGTTGGTATACCGGTCTCTCCCCGTAGGAATATTACTGATTGAATAAGCCGAAATCCCGTCTACATACCTTGGAATGCTGGTATTGGAGACCATGGTAGAATTAAAATATCCCCAATAATCATCACTATTGCCGTTTCTTGGCGGAAGGGCATAGCCGTCATTATAGGTGAATTCATAAAAGTTGTTCTCCAGGTTATTTTTTACCCTGTGCAATTTTAAGCGGTAATCTACATGGGTTTTTACATTGCTATCAGATTCAAAATAGCTGTATATAAAGGAAAAATCCCTGATAATCTTCCCGGCTTTATTTTTTACGATGATCCTTTTTAAGGCTACAGCCCCGGTATTGGAGTTCAGGTCTTTCCGGAACTGGCTGTCATCAGTAGTCATTTCTCCCTGATCCCCGCTGTACAGGAAATTAACTTCTCCATCCTGGAAGGTAATTTTGGTAATTAACTGTTCTGCATTATTTTCAGTGCTCTGAACGCTGGGCGGGTTTTCTTCCATAAATCCGTCTTCATAGACATAATAGGGAATAACCACATTCTTCAGCAGGTTCTTCGTCTCGTATTTTGTCTTTTCAATATAGCCCTGATTTTTATTGTACTCAAAACTGATTATATTATTTTTGTAGGTCTTCAGGTTATCTAACAGATAAAGATTGCTGGAGGTTTCTGCAAAGCTTCCGAGGCGGCGTGACATCACCATATTTTTAGGGCTTAATGCGAAAATATTTCCCTTGTTGTCAGTTACATTGATGGAAGAGATATCTGCCGAAATTTTCAGGTCTTCATGAGGAATGGTATAGCCTTTTCCTGCATTGACAATAAAGCTCCCTCCGGCTCCCGGTAAAGAGTAGCTGTACAGATCCGGCTTTGAATCTATGAGGTTATTATAGAACAGATCACTGGCATTATCGCTCAGATCATACGGGCTGTTGGAATAATAATTATGGGCTTCGGTATAATTTTTAAAATAAATCCCGGCTTTTTCATCATCCATTCCTTCAATGGATCTCATCACCCTGTTGGGAATGCTTAAGGACCAGCCCAGACCCGCTGAACTTGCAATTTCATTTTGCTTAACGCCTCCTGTATTGTATTTTAAGCTGATGGGAATACTTAAACCATCTACCTGAATGGTATAGATAGGAATGTCAATATTGACCTGCCCTTTAAAATAATCCACAGGGATGTTATCTACTTTGCCAAATGAATAGGCATCAGGACTTGTTGGGAATGACAGGATCTGTTTAGGTGCCGATCCGGTTGACTGGCCTATTCCGGCCTGTCCATAGAACAGTGCCCCTAAAAAAACAGGGACCAGGCCCAGAGCTTTTATATAATTCGTTTTCTTCATAATCAGTTTTTATTTCTTTATCAGTTTTTATTTCTTTATCAGTTTTGCATTCGCTGTTTTATTAGTATCGGTTTTAATCACTACTAGGTAAGCCCCCTGAACCAGTGGCTGGGTATTAATCTTAGTCACTTTATTCTTAGTTTTCACGTTCTGAAGCTGTCTTCCGCCCATGTCATACACCAGAATATCGGATTCTGAAAAGTCAACACCTATTTCTATGTAAGCATAATCGGAGACCGGATTCGGATAAATTTTGATGTCCTGTTTTTCGATGAGCTTATCCAGCTGACTGTCACCCAGTTTCACAATTTTCCAGTTCTCTTTTCCTAATTCCTCCGCACTGGTGCCGGCAAGAATGATCGAGCCATCTCTGTTCAGTTTAATATCCGAAAGTCTTTCTTCTTTCTTTCGGTTTTCTCCGGTAATATGCTTTCTCCACTGTTCGTTGCCCTCCTGATCCAGATACAGCATCCAGAATGTTTCATCATCTTTTTCTATTCTCCCTTCTGCCTGGGTGTAACCACCGAGTAATATTCCTTTGGAAGTTTTATCATCTGCGGAATGAATCACACTCATCCCCATCAGAATATCACGGTTTTTGAAGTTGTAGGATTTCTGCCATTGTTCTTCTCCTCTTTCGTTTAAAGCAACCAACCATAAATCAGTGCCTTCTTCTATGCCTACGGTTTTGTTGCCGGATCTCTCGGATCGGGATTCTCCGCCAATAAGATAACCTGTGGATGTTAAAGCAAGAGTTCTTAAATGATCATCTCCTTTTCCTCCATAATTCTTTTCCCATTCTACTTTTCCCGTTTTATCAAGCTTTACAATCCAGTAATCGCCTTCGCCGGAATTCTCCGTTTTCTTGTTTCCTCCAATTGAGCTTCGTGAATAAATCCCTATTAGGACACCGCCGTCTTTTGTCGGGATCATTTTCTCTACTTCATCTAATCCTTTTCCGCCTAAGATTACTTGCGAAAGTTCTTTCCCATTTTTATCCAGTCTGATGATCCAGGCATCTTTAGAGCCATAACCTTTGGAAGAGTTCTGAACATTACCTGCCACAAAGAATCCTAAATCTGTAGTCTGAACGACTGCTCTGGCTTCTTCATCGGAAGCGGTTCCTAATGTTTTCTGCCATAATTCATCCCCGAATTCATTCAGTCTTACCAGCCAGAGATCTGATCCGCCTTTGGATTCTTCTTTTTTGTCCAGTCCCTTACCTGAAAACGAGGTGCCTGCTATAAGGAATCCTCCTTCCTGCGTAGAAACAGAAGCGGAAAGATAGTCGTGATTTTGTCCTGAAAGGTATTTTTCCCAGACCTGTTCTCCCTGTTGGTTGAGTTTAACAAGGTGGAAATCGTAGCCATTGTTCTGCTTGTTAGCAGCTGGTTGTTGGCTTTTTGTTTGAATTGAGCTTCCAGTAATCAGGTATTGCTGATCGATGGTGGTGGTAATCTGGCTTAGGAAATCCTGAGTGGAGGATTTGAGGTCTTTCTGCCATAAGACTTCCTGCGCAGAAAAAGTAAAGACGCTACATACAGTCAGAGCGCCTGCATACATTTTTCTCATGTATTCATGTTTTTAAGTTAATATTAGTCTTTATTATTTCCCGCCGCAAATTTAACATTTTTTTAAGACAGCAGAATTCTTTAAACGAGACTTTATATCATTTATTTTGTTTTTCTTTTTATTTTTTTCATAAGAGAATCTAGATTATTCTCTTTCAGGCAAAGCTATAGCCTCAAAGCGACAGAACTTGTCGTATTATATTTCATTTTGATAAAAAAACAGTTTCTCAAAATACGTTCATTTTCCTATTCTATTTTAACAAAAATACCCCTGACCGAATGGCCAGGGGCATTGTATAACATCATCTCCGGTAGACAGATCTTTATTTCAGATCAAATCTGTCCAGATTCATTATTTTAGTCCATGCAGCGACGAAATCTTTTACAAATTTTTCCTGAGCATCTGCACTTCCATATACTTCAGCAATAGCTCTCAGTTCGGAATTGGAACCGAAAACCAAATCTGCACGGGTAGCTGTCCATCTTTTCTCTCCAGTAGACCGGTCGCTTCCTTCATAAAGTTCATTATCCGTGGAAACTGATTTCCACTGCGTTTTCATATCCAAAAGATTCACAAAGAAATCGTTGGTCAGTACACCTGGTCTGTTGGTGAAAATTCCGTGTTTTGATCCGTCAAAATTGGTATCTAAAGCACGCATACCTCCGATTAGTACGGTAAGTTCCGGAGCGGTAAGCGTCAAGAGCTGTGCTTTGTCTATCAGTAAAGACTCCGTAGGTACTGAGAATTTTCTTTTCAGATAATTACGGAAACCATCAGCGGCTGGCTCCAAATAGCCCATGGATTCTACATCCGTCTGTTCCTGTGAAGCATCTGCTCTTCCCGGAGCAAACGGAACTTTAAAATTATATCCGGCTGCCTTCACTGCTTTTTCTACCGCAGCACTTCCTGCTAAAACAATAAGGTCAGCAATTGATATTTTTTTCCCTCCGTTTTGAGCGTCATTGAATTCTTTCTGAATATTTTCCAATCCACTTAAAACATGTTGCAGCTGGGAAGGATTATTAGCTGCCCAATATCTTTGAGGTGCTAATCTTATTCTTGCTCCATTGGCTCCGCCACGTTTGTCGCTTCCTCTGAAGGTAGATGCAGATGCCCAGGCTGTAGATACCAGCTCAGAAACATTCAGTCCGGAATTTAAAATCTTTTCTTTCAAATTTTCAACATCTGATTCATTAACCAGTTCATGATCTACATCCGGAAGAGGGTCCTGCCAGATCAGTTCTTCAGCAGGTACATCCGGTCCCAGGTATCTTGATTTGGGTCCCATATCTCTATGGGTAAGTTTAAACCATGCTCTTGCAAAAGCATCTGCAAAAGCGTCTGGATTTTCATAAAAATGTCTTGAAATTTTTTCATAAACAGGATCAAGTCTTAATGAAAGATCCGTTGTCAGCATGGTTGGTCTGTGTTTTTTAGAAGGATCGAATGCATCAGGAATAATCTCAGCTCCGTTTTTGGCTACCCATTGATGGGCTCCTGCAGGGCTCTTAGTTAGTTCCCATTCATTTTCAAACAGATTTTTAAAGAAGTAATTGCTCCATTCGGTAGGAGTTTCGGTCCAGGTAACTTCCAGACCACTGGAAATTGCATCTCTTCCGCTTCCTGATTTATAGTTACTGCTCCACCCCAATCCCTGAAGTTCAATTCCGGCAGCTTCCGGTTCTTTTCCTACATGATCTGCGGGGCCTGCCCCGTGCGTTTTTCCAAAGGTATGTCCGCCTGCAATCAAAGCAACGGTTTCTTCATCATTCATCGCCATACGTCCGAAAGTATCACGAATATCTTTAGCTGCGGCAATCGGATCAGGATTACCGTCCGGTCCTTCAGGATTTACATAGATAAGCCCCATTTGTACGGCAGCTAATGGTTTTTCAAGATTACGGGAATGAAGATCACCATCTGCGTTGTCGTCCGTAGGAAGAACACCGTGATGCTCTACGACTCCTTCAGAACCGTGGGCATAACGAAGATCACCTCCCAGCCATGTTTTTTCCGATCCCCAATATACATCAGCATCCGGCTCCCATACATCTTCACGGCCTCCTGCAAATCCGAATGTTTTAAAGCCCATGGATTCCAGAGCTACATTTCCGGTAAGGATCAGAAGATCCGCCCAGGAAATATTTTTCCCGTATTTCTGCTTAATCGGCCATAAAAGTCTTCTGGCTTTATCCAGACTTACATTATCCGGCCAGCTGTTTAACGGAGCAAAACGCTGCTGTCCGGCACCGGCACCACCTCTTCCGTCTCCTACACGATACGTTCCCGCACTATGCCAGGCCATACGGATGAATAAAGGCCCGTAATGTCCAAAATCTGCCGGCCACCAATCCTGAGAATCAGTCATTAAGGCATGAAGGTCGTTTTTTACCGCTTCCAGATCAAGGTTTTTAAATGCTTCTGCATAATCAAAATCATTTTCCATAGGGTTTGACAGGGATGAATGCTGGCGCAGAAGATCTACTCTCAACTGGTTAGGCCACCAATCCTGATTCTGGGTTCCGCCACCGGCTACACTCTGTTTCATGGTTCCGTTATGGAACGGGCATTTACTGATGTCATTCAAATCTTTTTCCATTGTCGTTTAAATTTTATGTTGATTAATACCGTTTAATATTCTATATTCTCTGTTGTAAGAACATGACAAACTTACAACGCTTATTCAATAAACACAATCTATTAATTTTAATTTAAATGATAGTTAAAAACTATAATAATTCAGAAATTACTGATTCATCAACTGCTCTTCCTGCAAAAGACATAATCATGCAATTAAGTTAGTTAATTTTTAAAAACATCTGTATAAAAAGCAACAGTGAATTATCATATTTAGAATGATTCAAATGAATTTTTCTTATTTAAATTAAAAATAAAGACTGTTTCATAAAATTTGATTATTTTTATAGGAAACAAGCATGAAATTGATATGAAAAAAATACTTGTTATCTTACTCGTTGCCTTTATCATGATCCAGTTTTTTCCGATTGATAAAACCAATCCGCCACCCACTCCCGGCATGGATTTTCTGAATATCAAAAAAACACCGGAAGCTACTGCAAAGATCATCAGAACGTCCTGTTATGACTGCCATTCCAATGAAACACAATACCCTTGGTATTCCAGTATTTCTCCGGTCTCATGGTTTGTTAAAAATCATATTGATGAGGGCCGGAAACATCTTAATTTTTCTACCTTTGCAGTATATGAATCCAAGCAGCAGCTTCACAAACTGGAAGAATGCATAGAAATGGTTGAGAAAAAGGAAATGCCACTGGAATCTTATTACATAGGCCATCAGAATGCAAAGCTAACGGATGAACAGCGCAGGCAGTTGGCTGAATATTTCAAAAAAACAAAAGAAGACACAGAAATTAAGACTTCATTTTAAAATCAATCATCATGCAGGAGATCTGGGAAGATAAACATATTGTATTTTTTGACGGAGATTGCGGTGTCTGCAATTTCTGGGTACAATGGATCCTGGAAAGAGACCGGAAAGACCAGTTTATGTTTGCGTCCCTGCAGTCTGATTTCGGACAGAAATTCTTATCTGAACGAGGATTGAAGACGAAAGTGTTCAATACTTTATACCTATGGAAACCCAAACAGTATTATCTTATCAAATCCCGTGCAGTACTGAAGATAGCCAATATATTGGGGGGAATATACAAGCTGTCTGCTATCGGAAAAATATTCCCTGCATTTCTAAGTGATAAAGCCTATGATCTGGTATCCAGAAACAGAATGAAGCTCGCCAATCAAAAGTGTTTTCTTCCGGATGCGCATCAGAAGAAAAAATTTATTGAGGTGTGATAGTATTTTTCGCAGCATAGATTATTACTTTTTGTTTCCCACAGATCTCACGGATTTCACAGATCTTGGTGGATATTTTTTCTCGCAGATTTCGCGGATTTTTTGTTTGAAATTCAATATTAGATATAAAAAAGGATAAAGTAATTGACCTTATCCCTTTTTAATTTTACGATATTTGGATTGTTATTATTGATTCAGTGACCACACTGAATAACTATTCGGAGGGCATTGGATTTTCACCCATTTATCGCCCTGTGTAGTCGGATACCAGCTTGAATGGCCGGTAAAGTCTTTGATCTGCTGGCTGCTCCAGTTGGTTTCCACCCATCTTTCCTGCCAGCTTGATGAACTGTTGATATAAACAACCAGCCCGGGATTTCCATTGTAACCGTTTCGCCTGGCAATGTATTCATCATTATCTGTGTACAGGATGGATGTGGTTCCGGTTGCTTTGTTATTGTGGATCCAGATCAGGTTATTGAGCCTTTCCTTATTCAGCCATTCTTCATAATCCCTGTAGAAAACAGTCGGATAGCCTTCATGAGTGAGAATATAGGCATAGGCAGGCATTTTGTTATAAATAATGTCTGTATCGTGATTGGCGACAAAGGTTACTGCTTTGTACGGGTTTCTTTTCCACATCATATCATCGTTCAGCACGTTTAAGTTGCCGTTGTCGAAGGCTTCATCCATTTTATAATAGGCCGCGAAATCAAACACGGAACTGTTGGCATTATTCGCCCACCATTCTAAGGTATTAACATTGGAATCCCAAAGCTCTCCTACCGAAAATCCGCCTACATTTGTATTCCAGCTATTGACCACCCAAGGTCCGAAGCCTTTCACATAATCAAACCTCCAACCATCAAATTTCATTACATTTTTATAATATTTCCCTACAGAATCGTCTCTTCCCCACAGCCAGTCCTGTACATAAGGATTGGCATGGCACAGATCCGGAAATCCCCCGAAAGCACCTTCATCATTATTTCCATATGAATTTTTGTAGAAATCGTTATAGCTTCTTTTAAATTTTCCGGAGGAAATTCCTGAAAAATCAGTCCAGGTATTGGTTCCGGTAAACGGATTGGCTTCAGACTGACCGCCGCTGTTGTGGTTGATTACGATATCTGCATATACCTGCATATTTTCAGCGTGAGCTTTTGTAATCAATGCTTCCAGTTCTGTTCTTGATCCGAAACGGGTTTCTACACTTCCATTCTGACTGAAATTTCCAAAATCATAATAATCTGTAGGATCATAGCCCATAGAATAGGCTCCATTCTGAGCTTTTGATGCAGGAGGAAGCCATACGGCACCGATACCGGCATTGGACCAGTCGGTAAGTTTATTTTTAACCGTATCCCACCAAGTACCTCCGGCAGGAACATCCCAATAGAATCCCTGCATCAGTACGCTGCCTCCCGGACCCGCTATAAATTTTCCTGCTGTGGAACTGCTGCCTGTGCTGAAAGGCCTTCCGTCGTGATTAGTTACATTAACTGTTTTATCGTGTACTTCTGCTTTACGCAGATCTTCACCAACAGGTTCATCAATGGTCTGACAGGAATTGATCAACGTCAAAGCCAGTACAGAAAGGAAGAAATGTGTTTTTTTCATACTTATATTTTGTTTAATAATCTGATAACTAAATTACAATTTTATTAAACAAAATCTATGAAATGTGAAATATTTTCGAATTCATTCAAGAAAAGCGAGGCTACAATTTTCATTAAAAAATCATAAACTTTTAAGATTTTCAAAGCAATTTTTCTTTTAATCCATATATTTGCATACTATGGAATACAATACCCAAAAAACCCAGCTTCATATGCCGGAATATGGCAGAATTATACAACAGCTGGTTGAACGCTGCAAAGAACTCCCTACCAAAGAGGAAAGGAGCGAAATGGCAATGGCCATCATTGATTTTATGGGTCAGAGAAACCCTCAACTCCGTGACGAAGAAAATTATAAACATAAACTTTGGGATCATCTTTTTATTTTGGCAGAATATGATCTGGATGTAGAATCGCCTTATCCGTTTCCTACCAGGGAACAGCTTGCTGAAAAACCTAAAAGAATGGAGTATCCTAAACTTCAGGGAGATTTCAAATTTTATGGAAAAAGTATCCTTCAACTGATTGATAAAGCCATTGAACTGGAAGCAGGTGATGAGAAAGAAGCCCTGATTGAAGTGATTGCCAACAATATGAAGAAGTCCTATAACGTCTATAATAAGGAACACGTAACGGACGATGTTATTTTCCGCCACCTGAAAGAGCTGTCTGAAAACAGGCTGGACCTTACCGGAATAGAATCTCTTGAGAAAAGTAAGATCTATTATACCAATAACAACAGCAGGAACAACAAAAACAGCAATAGCAATAACAACAACAACAATAATAAAAACCAGACCAATAAAAGAAGGCATAACAATAACAATCATAAAAACAGAAAGTAATGAGTGGGACATTTCAGATACGAGGAGGAAAAAGACTGCAGGGAGAAATAACTCCACAAGGAGCCAAAAACGAAGCTCTACAGATTTTATGTGCGGTTCTGTTAACTGATGAAGAAGTAAGAATCAAAAATATTCCGGACATTCATGATGTCAACAGGCTGATCGAAATTTTGGGAGATTTTGGAGTAAAAGTGACTAAAAATGGCCACGGTGACTATACTTTCAAAGCAGATCAGGTTAATTTTGATTACATTAAATCTAATGAATTCAAAAAAGACGGAGCCAAACTGAGAGGGTCTATCATGCTGATGGGGCCTATGCTTGCCCGTTATGGTGAAGCTTATATGCCAACCCCCGGAGGAGACAAAATCGGAAGAAGAAGACTGGATACCCATTTTCAGGGGCTGGTAGAACTGGGTGCTGAATTCAGCTATGATGAGGAAGAATATTTCTACTCATTAAAAGCTAAAGAATTAAGAGGAAAGTTCATCCTTCTGGAAGAGGCTTCTGTAACAGGAACTGCCAATATTGTAATGGCTGCAGCTCTTGCCAAAGGAAAAACAAGAATCTATAATGCCGCCTGTGAGCCCTATCTTCAGCAGTTGTGTAAAATGCTGAACAGAATGGGTGCTAATATTTCGGGAATCGGCTCTAACCTTCTTACTATTGAAGGTGTGGATTACCTGCGTGGAACGGAACACACGATGCTTCCGGATATGGTGGAGATCGGATCATGGATTGGCCTTGCTGCCATGACTAAATCTGAAATCACGATTAAAAATGTAAACTGGAACCAGCTCGGTGTTATTCCGAATACCTTCAGAAAATTGGGAATTCAGCTTGAACAAAGCAACGACGATATTTATATTCCGGCTCAGGAAAATTATAAAATTCAGAAATTTATTGACGGATCTATCCTTACTATTTCGGATGCTCCATGGCCGGGATTTACGCCTGACCTGCTGTCCATTATTCTGGTTGTTGCTACCCAGGCCAAAGGAAGTATTCTGGTGCACCAGAAAATGTTCGAATCAAGATTATTCTTTGTGGATAAACTGATTGATATGGGAGCACAAATTATTTTATGTGATCCGCACAGAGCTACTGTTATCGGATTGAACCAGGAAACTCCGTTAAGAGGAACAACCATGGTTTCCCCGGATATCAGAGCAGGAAACGCCCTTCTTATCGCAGCTCTTTCTGCAGAAGGAAAATCTATCATCCACAATATTGAGCAAATCGACAGAGGTTACGAAAATATCGACGGAAGATTGAAAGCCATTGGTGCTGATATCGAAAGAATCTAATTGCCTTTAAGTAAGCATAAAAAAAGCGTTCAAAATTAATTTTTGAACGCTTTTTATTTTATAGTAACCCCGGCTTACCAGCCGCCGCCACCTCCTCCGCCGCCACCGCCACCGGAGAATCCTCCGCCACCGGAACCGCTTCCTGAACTGGAAGGCTGGGTAGAGGTAGATTGTATAGACTGAGTAAGGCTTGAATTCAAAGTGCTGGCAAAAGCATAATGGTTCATCGTTCCGCCATAATACCAGTTATTGTGGTATTCTGTAGATGTATTTTTTAAAACGTCATCAAATTTTTCACCCCAGATCTCATCAACGCCTAATACCATTGCAAATGGAAGAAGGGTTTCAAAAACCTGTGGAGTCATCTGAGGAGGATTATGGAATTTCAGCTGTTCATTTTCCGCGGCACCCATATACATTTTGAACCCATCGATCAGCGATTTTTTTCTCAGCTTTTCTTCTGAAGGTCTTTTTATCAGATACTGATAGATCAGTAAAGCAACAAATGTGAGGGTCAGGAACAGGTAGCATACATTGAAATTATTGCTTTCTACGGCATCATGCCCCTTATAAATCATAAATAAAGCTCCGAGGAATATATTAAACGGAATCGGTACCAGAAAGATCCAGTAAAGTCTTTTCGCTGTAAAAGCCGCAATAATGAATACGACTAAAAGAACAATATAAACAACTCCTCCAATCAGTAATTTTTCAATTTCAGGATAAATCATATAGCTCAGAACTAATCCAATACCATATACTATAGAACTTATAATCCATGGCAGAATTAACTTTGAAGTATTATTTCCCTCTTTCAGAAAGTTATCATTCTGAAATTTAAGGGTTTCTTTAAAATTACGAACCGCTTTTTCAATTTTAGAATTGTATTTTCCATCGAATGTAACCGAATTTTTATACTCTGAAAAAAGACTGTTCATCAGGTTGATCTCCTCTTTCGGAAGCGTTTCATCCGGCTCTTTTAATTTATCTAAAGTAAATTTTTTCGTTTTGAACATCCCTAATATTCCGGAATCCTCTTCTTCCACAATCTTAATATATCCTTTTACTGCAAGGCTGACAATAGCCGCTGTAAGGTATTTATTACTGAAACTTTCAGATTTGATATAGCCCATTGTAGCGGGAGACATATTTTCAGGAACGTTGAATTGCGGATACACGGTAGGTTTTTCAGGATCAATCCCATACTTCCTCCAGGTGGTATAATAATAAAAGATCAATCCGATAAATACGATAAAACCACCAATCAGAATGCCGTATACTTCAAGGAAAGTAGGTGGCGGAGGCGGAATCATCACTCCTTTTTTAAATCCGACCGCTACGGTAAGTCCTTCATTGGCCTTCAAACCGGAAGCACTCCATTCTATTGAATTTTCCGAAAGAACTTTAGCGGTACAGTTTTGGGAAGTACTGCCATAGGCTCCCGTATAACAGGAATTCTGAATAATTCCGGCCCCCTCGGGAAGCGTAACTTTAGCAGAGATTGAATCTACGTCAAAATCCCAATAAGTCCCGTTTACATTCCAGTAAAGCTCGTCATAACGGTCAAAGAAGCCAATCTGGTTCTTTACTTTATATTTTATTTCATAATCATAGGTTCCGGGATCAAGAATGACATCCTTGTTTCCAAAATATATTTCCAGATAATCATTTGAAATTTTCTCATGGTAATTTTCATCTGCTCCATTCTTTTTGACAGAGACAATATCATATTGTACCTTATGCCTTCTGTTATTGAGATGTCTGGATAAAGGCAAAGAACGGAATATCCCTCTTTTGATTTTGTCTCCCAGACTATATGCTTTGATATGTTCTGTAACGGTAACTCCAGACTTTTTATCCACTTCAATATCCGAGTGGAATGAAATAATCTTCTCCGGTCCGGCAATGGCCATCTGATCTTCCCTACCCATTTCATTCTGGGCAAAAGCGATGAAAAAAAACGAAATAAAGAAAAGCTGTAACAACTTTTTCATTTCCTAGAATTTTACAGTTGGAACTTCTCTATCGGCGATATTCTGCAGCTCAAAGAACGGATATTTTTCAAATTTGTATATATTCGCAACGATATTACTTGGAAAAGATTCTACCAGCGTATTATTTTCACGAACGGTTCCGTTATAATATCTTCTTGATTTTTCAATATCATTTTCAATGGAAGTCAATTCACTCTGAAGCTGCTGGAAATTGGCATTGGCTTTCAGATCCGGATATTGTTCTGCAACAGCGAAAAGGTTCATCATCGCCTGATTCAGATTTTTCTCTGCGGCTTCTTTTGCCTGAACAGAATCGGCTCCCACAGCCTGCGTTCTTGCCCTTGTAACACTATCAAGCGTTTCACGTTCATGGGTAGCGTATCCCTTTACAGTTTCTACAAGATTCGGAATAAGGTCGTGACGCTTTTTAAGCATAACATCAATACTGCTCCAGGCTTCCTGAACCAGATTTCTCAGTTTCACCAAACGGTTGTAAATAGAAACACCGTAAAGTAAAAATAATACGACTAATGCGGCAATAACAAAAATTGTGATCATAGATTTCATGTTTATAGAGTTTAAAAATACAGTTTTTTCCTATCATTAAGAAAAAACTAAAGGTACTTCTCCTTATCACACAAAAAGCATCCGGCAGAAAACCACCGGATACTTATGTAATTAAAACTATATGAATCTCCCTAAGAATACGTTCTGCAGAGATACTCTACCGTTGTACTCAAAAGTTTATTTTTATTCAGATAAGATTCCAACAACTGGTAATCTTCTGAACTCACATTAATATACAGCTGCACAGATCCGAAACTATATCCGTTTACATACTCTACGTTCGCAGACAAAACCCTGTGGCATATCCCAAATTGATGATAGATAACATTCATTAAATGTTCAAATTTCATTTTACCATTTAATTCTATTTCCAGGATCAATTCTTTTTTAGGCAGGTTGATTGTATTCTGTAAAACCTGCAGGTTAGCATTGGGTAGTCTCATCACTAAAGATTTTTGTGGATTAATATTATCAGATCATAGTGCTCTTTTGCGTTAAATCTGTGACAAAAATATAAAAAAATATTAGTCTACCAAATTAGTAGACTAATATTTTTTGAAAATTTTCCGATTTTATTTCTATAGTCAACAAAATCAAAGTTTTTATTCGTGTATTGATGGCAGATATAAATTACGTTATTTACCTATTAGCTGCATAGGTTTTGGCTAAAGCCAATGGACATTTTTTATTATTTTGGCGGACTAAAGTCCGCCTCTGTTGAATAAATTTGGCAAAATACATTAAACGATTTTTTAGGAGAGATTTTTGTTGATGTTTTTTATGATCCTCGTAGATTTTGTGGATTGAGCAGATCTATTTTTATCTCAATAAAAATCGTAGATTTTTTTAACTTATGTGAACTTCTATACTCAAAGCATTTAAACTTATTGATCTTAAGTGTTAAAATACTTTTATGCCTTTTGTAGTGAAAATTAAGAGCTATTGTTTTTATAATTCACCAATCCTAACCAGTTTTTCCGAAGCAGCCAGTCCGTTTGGATTACAGCCAGGTTCACCTTCCGGAACTTTCAGGTTTTTCTTCTGATAAAAATTTTCCCAGAATTCATTGGTTTTCCCTGTTTTCGGATCTTTAAACGTCATAGGCTCCAGTTTAAAAATATGATCATCCCTGAACGCCCGTTCAATATAATCAGAACAGTAGTAGGAATTTTCGTTCAGAATATAATCGAAATTATATGGCTTCCCCAACATAGCTTCTGCTTTTGTGAGGGCTGCGGGAATGGTTTTCTTATATTCAGGTTTCAGGCGGTAAATAATTACCCTCTGTCCGTCATCGGATTGATCTTTCAGAAAATATTTCAGTTTCTGTTTCTGAGAACCTCCTTTAGGGGCGGCATGAAGAACATACCAATGTCCGTTTTCATTTTCAGCGATTCCGATATGATCAAAAGAGGCTTCTTTTTGCTTTTGGGTAACATTATTGATGGCTCCGGAAAGTCCGGTTTCTTTGGCGGTGACAAAAAGTAAATCTCCGTTTTCAAGTTGTGTTTTCTTATAAGAACTACAGTTTATGAACAGCAAAATCAATAAGAACAGACTTCCTGTACTTACAATTATGTTCTTAAAAGATAATTTCAATCCCGGCATCAGCTTATTATTTCTTCGCCAAAATTACAAAATAGAATTCATTACATTTGTTGTAAATATTGATCTGCTCTTCAATTCAACCCAACATTCCCACGATTCTTATGCCACATATTTTATTAGTAGAAGATGACGACAGACTTTCCAGACTTATCACAAAAGGGCTTCAGGAAGCTGAATTTGAAGTAAGTATGGCTTATGACGGAATGACAGGTCTAAAACTAGCATTGCAAAAGGATTTTGACCTGGTTGTAACCGATATTGTCCTTCCCAAAAAAAGCGGTCTTGAATTCTGTAATGAACTTAAGGCTTTGAAACCTGATCTTCCAGTAGTTATGCTTACCGCACTGGGCACCACGGATGACAAGCTTGAAGGGTTTGATGCCGGAGCGGATGATTATATGACCAAACCTTTTGAAATGCGTGAGCTTGTTGCAAGAATCAGAGTTCTCTTAAAGCGCTTTTCACAACAGAAATACCAAAAAGTTTCTGTACTAAAGTATGAAGGTATTGAAATGAATCTGGAACAAAAAACAGTCAGCCGGAATCAGATCCCTATAAAACTGACCCCGAAAGAGTTCAATCTCCTGAAATTTATGCTGGAAAATTCCGAAAAAGTTCTTTCTCGCGGTGAAATTGCTGAAAAGGTATGGGAAACCCACTTTGATACCGGAACGAACTTTATTGACGTATATATTAACTATCTGCGAAAGAAAATTGATAAAGATTTTGAAATTAAACTGATCCACACCAAAGCCGGTATGGGATTTATCCTGAAGAAAGATTATGAAACAGGGGTTATCTCTTAAAAAAATCTGTCATAAAATATAAACTGCAAACAGTAAACCAACCCGATCAAAGATGAAAATAAGAACCAGACTTACCCTGCTTTTTACCCTGATCACGGCGATGCTTCTGGGTATTTACAGTTTTTCTATTTATTATTCATCGAAAGATGCCCGGGAAAAATCTTTTTACGGTGAACTGCAAAATGAAGCGATTGCCAAGGCCGATCTGTTTTTCCAAAGTTCACTGCCCGAACAGGAAATGCATCAACTTTACAAAAACAACAACAGAACCCTTAATGAAGTTCAGGTGGCTATCTATGACATCAACAATCAGCTTGTTTATCATGATGATGCCAAAGTAGATTATGTAAAAGAAAATCCGGAGATGCTCTCACAGATATTCCGGAAAAATACCATCACGTTCTTCTTGGATGACTTACAGGTTATCGGAATGGTTTATCGTTATCAGGGAAAATCATATGCCGTGACAGCTGCTGCTTATGATCAATACGGCTATGAATACCTCACCCATCTGTTGACCATCAGCATTATTTCTTTCATCAGCATTCTGATCCTGATTTATCTGGCCGGAATATTTCTTTCCAAAAAGACCTTAAGCCCTCTGAGTGGAATGGTAAATCAGATTAAAAAAATTACGGCAGGAAAGTTACAGTTAAGGCTGAAGACCACTCAGGAAAAGGATGAACTTAACGAACTGGCTCTGAGTTTCAACGGAATGCTGGAACGTTTGGAAAATTCATTTGATGCCCAGAAATATTTCGTTTCCAATATTTCGCACGAACTCAGAACTCCATTATCCGCTATTATTACCGAACTGGAACTGGCTTCCCAAAAAGACCAGACCAAAGAAGAATATCAGCAAACCATTCAATATGCATTGGAAGACGCCCGTAATATGGCTAAGCTGTCCAACAGCTTAATGGATCTTGCCAAAGCAAGCTACGATCCCAATGAAATCAGTTTTTCTGAAGTAAGACTTGATGAAGTTCTTCTGGAATCATACTCCAGAATAATAAAGGAAAATTTCCAATATAAAGTTTCATTGAATATTGAGGATACTGTAGAAGAACACCAGTTAATTATTCAGGGAAATGAATATCTTCTGCAGGTGGCTTTCAATAACCTCATCGACAATGCCTGCAAATATTCACCGGAACATACATGTTTTATTAATGTAATGACCAATAATAAAAAGCTTTATATCCGTTTTGTCAACACAGGAATTATCATCGCTCCGGAGGATTTGAAGCATATTTTTGAACCTTTTTACAGAAGTGAAACCTCCAGGAAAGAAAAGGGTCATGGGATTGGGCTTTTCCTTACTGAAAAGATTATTAACCTTCATGAAGCCCATATTTCCGTAACCTCTGATGCTGATAAAACGGTTTTCACAACCGTATTTGAAACTAGTTGAATGCAATCTTTTATTCTCCTACCTAATGTTTGGCCGCCTTGCCAAAAACTGTAGTTCCTATACTCGCCGTTATAACACAGGCAATAGAAACCCATTGTAAAAAAGTTAAATTTTCACTCAGGAATATGAATCCTGAAAGTGCTGCAAATGCAGGCTCCAGACTCATAAGGATACTGAAAGTCTTTGCCGGAAGCTTTTTTAACGCCATCATCTCCAAAGAAAAAGGCAATGCACTCGACAGGATGGCTACTCCCAGACCTTTTAAGAAAATCGTTGGTGTAATATTGAAAACAGCACCATCCCATAATGTAAAAGGAATGATGACAAGACTTGCAAATAACATCCCTGTAGTCACTGCGTCTTTTCCATCCATTATTTTAGCGACTTTTCCGCCCATGACAATATAACCTGCCCAGAATAATCCTGCAAGAAAGGCAAGTCCAAGGCCTAGCAAATCAATATGATTACTTTTCCAGGGAACAATGAGTAAAATACCGACACAAGCCAGTAATGCCCACACTACATCCAGCAGCTTCCGGGACAGTGCAATGGCAAGGAACAAAGGCCCGGCAAATTCTACCGTAACAGCTAATCCTAGCGGAATTCTTTGGATAGCCATATAAAAGATAAGATTCATCGCAGCCAGTCCTATTCCGTACATCGCACAATACAGCCATTTTTGTCTGGTAAATTCTGAAAATTTCGGACGGTTAATGATCATCAGCAAAACAGCCGAAAGTACAATCCTTAAAGTCACAGTTCCAATCGCTCCTATTGCAGGGAAAAGCTGTTTGGCAATGGAAGCTCCGCCCTGCACGCAGATAATGGCTAAAAGTGTGGCAGATATGGCTGTGTTTGTCTTCTTCATGGGTAAAATATATCTCTCTTTGAAAAATGAACCTCCGAAATTTACTGACTACTTTTCTTAAAAACATATCAGTGTCCAGAACCATTCCATATGAAATGATGATCGTTCAAAATTATTGAAAATTTAATTGTATAAATAATTTTTAATCCGAATTAGGAACAAAAACAATCAGAAGCCGGCATCATTCTTCAGCCCCGGAAACCTTTAAGATATGAAAAAAAACATTTTCCTAATGATTTTCTAATACTATTCTAAAGGTTTTCTAACTGTAAAAAAAAGATTTCATTTCTACTTTTGCGCAGTAAAAAATAAAGCATATGGACCCAGATCCTTACCGTCATTATCAATCTTTAAAGCTTTAGTTGTACCCACTTTTCCCGTACAGCTGAAAGGCTTTGTAAAAACAGGAAAAGTTATGAATACATTTGAATTTACCCTTCGTTTATTAGTTGCATTCTGCTTAGGAGCTGGCATAGGTTTCGAAAGACAGTGGCGTAAAAAAAACGCAGGTCTCCGTACCAATACCTTAGTTTGCATAGGCTCAGCAGCATTTGTATTAATTGCCGTCAGAATCGGTGGTGACGCTGCCGGGAGAATTACCTCCTATATTGTCAGCGGCGTCGGATTTCTAGGCGGCGGTGTGATTATGAAAGATGGTCTCACCGTCCGGGGTCTCAATACCGCAGCTACTTTATGGTGTTCCGCAGCTATAGGCGCTTTGTGCGCATTAGGATATTCTAAAGAGGCACTTATTACCGTTTTCTTCATTGTCTCTACGAATATATTTCTCAGACCTTCTTTATCCGGTCAGAAGAAAACCCGAAGTAAAAAACTGGTCATCATGAAGAAAAAGAACCATACAAAAGAAAAAATAAGCAACAGCACTCAATTTAATTAGCATCATGAAAAAAATAATCTTATGCAGCAGCATTCTCTTTACGATCTCCTGTAAGGACAGTCTTTCCCATAAAAATACAGATCAGGAACTCACTATCAAAAACGGGCAGATCACTGTTCCTGAGAACAACCCGGTTTTCAAAAAAATAAAAACTGAAACCGTTACGGAACAGGAACATAGCGATGGTATTGTTTCAGCAGGAACTATTCAGGCCATTCCTAATCGTTATGCGGAAATTGCCAGTCCTTTTTCCGGAAGAATTACAAAATCCTATATCCGTCTCGGTCAAAATGTTTCAGCCAACAGTCCACTTTTTGAAATTCTTTCCTCGGATTACTTTTCCGTTCAGAAAGACTATACAGATGCTTTGAATGAGGTACAGCTTGCAGAAAAAAACTACAGACGCCAGCAGGATCTGGTAAAACATGGAGTGGGTATCCAAAAAGAACTAGACGAAGCTGAAACTGATTTTAAAAATAAAAAAAACTCTCTTTCCAACGCTTCTTCTGCCCTGAAAGTATATAACAGCAAAGGCGGCGGCTTAGGAAGTCCTCTTACCGTAAGAGCTCCAATCAACGGAGAAATTATCTCCAACACTATTGTGAACGGACAATACCTGAAAAGTGACGCTGAGCCTGTCATTATTATTGCAGAACTCTCCAAAGTCTGGATTTCCGGAGATGTGAAAGAAAAAGACATTCGCTTTGTCAATACCGGAGATCATGTTTCGGTAAAAGTAAGCGCTTATCCGGGCAGGAATATTACCGGAACAGTGTATCATATCAATGAAATCGTAGACGAAAATACCCGGAGCATAAAAGTCCTCATCGAATGTGACAATCCAGACAGAAGCTTAAAACCAGGCATGTACGCCACTGTTAATTTCTCCACAACTCCGGAAAAAGCAGTGATGATTCCAGTTACTGCCTTAATGCAGAATGACCGTTCACAATATGTATGGGTAAAAACAGGTAAAAATCAATTTACCAAACGTTCCGTTACGACAGGGGAAACTGATCAGAAAACCACGAGAGTGATCTCAGGCCTGAAAGCAGGTGAAACCATCATGACCGAAGGCGCAATCTATATGCTGGATGCAAAATAATGTGAAACCCTACGAAATCAAGAACAATGAAGAAATTACTTACAATCTCTATGCAGAAAAGATGGCTGATGCTAGCCCTCTTCCTTTTACTCGGGTTCTTCGGTTACTATTCCTGGACCAGATTATCGGTGGAAGCTTACCCTGATATCGCCGACGTTACTTCACAAGTGGTCACTCAGGTTCCGGGATTGGCTGCTGAAGAAGTGGAACAGCAAATCACCATACCTTTGGAGCGTTCTCTTAACGGACTTCCGGGAATGCATGTGATGCGAAGCAAAAGTACATTTGGACTATCCATCATTACAATGGTTTTTGATGATGGGATTGATGACTATTGGGCAAGACAGCGCATCCAGGAGAGATTATCGGATGTAACACTTCCTTATGATGCCCAGCCGGGGCTCGACCCTCTTACTTCTCCTATCGGCGAAGTCTATCGATATATTATCGAAAGCAACAATCACAGTCTCCGGGAATTAACCGATTTACAGAAATTCGTGATTATTCCACGTATCAAGCAGGTTTCCGGAATTGCAGATGTCACCAACTTTGGTGGGATTACGACTCAGTTTCAGATTGAAGTGGATCCCCATAAACTCGAACAGTACGGGCTCTCTTTATCTGAAGTTACAGAGACCATTTCCAAAAACAATGTCAGTGCCGGAGGAAGTATGCTTCCCCGCGGAAATCTGGCCTATGTCATCCGGGGGATAGGTCTTGTCAAGGATTTAAATGATCTTGGTAAAATTGTGGTAAAAACCGAAAATGGCGTTCCTGTCTTTCTCAACGATGTAGGAACATTAAAATACGGAAACCTGGAAAGAAAAGGCATTCTCGGTTATACCGACAGAAAGAGAAACTATTCCGAAAGTGTAGAAGGTATTGTACTTTTATTAAGAGGACAAAACCCGTCACAGGTTCTGGAAGGAGTACATCTGGCGGTAGACGAATTAAATAATGAAATTCTTCCGGCAGGAGTAAAAATTCATCCTTTTTTAGACAGAACTGATCTTGTAGAAACAACCCTTCATACCGTTTCCCATACCCTTACCGAAGGAATTGTATTGGTCATCATCGTACTGATTGTATTCCTGGGAAGCTGGAGAGGGGCATTGCTGGTCGCTATTACGATTCCTATTTCTCTGTTGTTTGCTTTTATTCTGATGCATTTCACCAATATTCCTGCCAATCTTCTTTCCCTCGGAGCTATTGATTTTGGAATTATTGTAGACGGAGCCATCGTGATGCTGGAAACCATCCTGAAAAAAAGAGAAGAAAACCAGCAAGAATCATTGGAAGAAAAAAGCATTACCCAAAGGGTGATTGAAGTCGCTAAACCTATTTTCTTTTCCACCATCATTATTATTACCGCCTATCTTCCGCTGTTTGCCTTTGAAAGAGTAGAGAAAAAACTATTTACTCCAATGGCTTTCACCATAGGTTATGCCCTTTTGGGAGCGCTTGCAGTCGCATTACTTTTAATTCCGGGACTGGCCTATGTTATTTACCGTAAACCAAGAAAAATATACCATAACAGATGGCTGGAAAAAATAGCTGCTGCCTATGGAAACAGAATAGATCACATTATGCTTACACCCAAAAAAGTGATTTTGCCAATAAGCATTGTTCTGCTGTCCGCAGGAATTCTGTCTTATACTGTGGGAAAAGATTTTCTTCCTGAGCTGGATGAAGGTTCCATATGGCTGCAGGTACAGCTTCCTCCCGGTATTTCTTTAGTCAAATCAAAGGAAATGAGCGATACACTGCGTGCAAGAACCCTGAAGCATCCGGAGATTACGTATATGATGATTCAGGCAGGACGTAATGATGATGGAACAGACCCGTGGACAGCTTCCCATTTTGAAGTTTCCATCGGCATAAAGCCATACAGTGAGTGGCCTTCCGGAAAAACAAAAGCAGACCTGATTAAAGAACTGGCTGAAGATTATAAAGAAATACCCGGATTCACCGTAGGGTTCTCACAGCCGATGATTGACGGGGTCATGGATAAAATATCAGGAGCTCACAGCGAGCTGGTCGTAAAAGTATATGGTGAGGACTTCAAAGAAACCAGAAGAATTGCCGAAAACGTGCTATCCACCTTAAATAAAGTTCCTGGTTCTGCCGATCTGGCCATTGATCAGGAGCCTCCACTCCCCCAGTTACAAATCATTGCCGACCGGGATAAGATCGCACAATATGGATTGAATGTAGCGGATGTGGCAGACCTCATCGAAGTAGCTTTAGGTGGAAAAGCGATCTCCCAGATCTTTATCGGTAATAAAGTCTATGACATTTCCTGCAGATATACTGAAGACAGCCGTGATACTCCTGATAAAATCGGAAACCTGATGCTGACCTCAGCTTCCGGAGCAAAAATTCCGTTATCTCAGGTAGCAGAAGTAAAATTAAGTACCGGAGAAAGCACCATTACCCGGGAAATGAATAAGCGGCATCTTACCGTAAAGCTCAATTTAAGGGGAACCGATCTTTCTTCCTTCCTGAAAAAAGCTCAGGATAAGATTGAAAAAGACATTCAATATAATCATGATAAATACCAGATCAAATGGGGAGGACAATTTGAAAACCAGAACAGGGCTTATTCAAGACTCGCCTTTATTGTTCCTTTGGCACTGGCTATTATGTTTCTGTTGCTGTATGGTGCATTTGGGGATTTCAGACAGGCCTTGGTACTGATGTCGATTGTTCCTTTAGCTTTATTCGGGGGAATGCTGGCACTTAATATAAGGGGAATGTCTCTGAACGTGTCTTCTGCGGTAGGGTTTATCGCATTATTTGGGGTTGCCATCCAAAATGGGGTGATCATGATTTCTCACATTAACGATCTCCGTAAGAAAGGATATGCTCTGAAGCTCGCGGTAACTCAGGGAGCAAAAGACCGTTTCAGACCGGTATTAATGACCGCTACTGTTGCAGTCATTGGATTATTCCCCGCATCAATGGCTACAGGTATTGGCTCGGATGTGCAGCGTCCTCTGGCTACCGTAATCGTTTACGGATTGATGTTCTCTACTATTTTAACCCTCTTCGTGCTGCCTGCTATTTATTTTATAGCTGAACGCAGCAATGAAAAACAAAATCTGACATCACATGAAAATTAGAACTCATTTTATCATACTATCTCTCGCATTATCTAACATAGCAGGGATGGTAAAGGCGCAGGAAAAAGAACTTTTACGTTTCGATGAATTTCTGGGACTTGTCGGAAAGAGAAATCTGAGCTATGCCGCTCAAAAATACAATGTAAATATAACTGAGGCTTCTGTTCAAACTGCGGGGATGTTTCCGGATCCTCAACTGGAAGCAGAAACAGTCAATAACGGAGTGAATAAAAACATGGGTTATGTTTATGGGACATCCATTGGTTGGACCCTGGAACTGGGAGGTAAAAGAAAAGCGCGAATAAACCTCGCCAAAAATCAGTCAGAGCTGAGTAAAATACAGTTACAGGATTTTTTCCGAAATCTCCGGGCAGATGCCACTTTAGGATATATTGAAGCGCTGAAGTCTAAGGCTTTGCTCGAAGTACAGCAGGATTCTTATGAGAATATTTTGCAGCTGGCCAAGTCTGACAGTATCCGGTTCCGACTGGGAACCATATCACTGATTACTTCAAAGCAAAGTAAATTAGAAGCAGCCTCTTTGCTCAACGAAGTGTATCAGGCTGAAAGTTCCGAACAGCAGGCGTTGACAGGCTTATCTGTATTTCTTAGTGATAATGCAGTAACAGAAAGAGAAGTTTCCGGGGACTTTAATGCTTTCAACAGAAATTTCAGTGTTGACGACCTTTTGATCAAAGCATTGAATGAAAGAGCTGATTTACTGGCTGCCAGACAAAATACCCAGGTGGCCAAAAGCCAGATAAGCCTTGAAAAAGCCAACCGTAAAATAGATCTGGGCATTAACGCCGGTGCAGAACATCACACCGAAGCGACGAATGAAATTGCACCTTCACCCACAGTCAATGCGGTAAAACTAGGCCTTAGTATTCCCTTAAAATTTTCCAACAGAAGAAATGCAGGATTAAAAATTGCTGAAATGGTCCATTCTCAGGCAGAGGTTGAATATCAGCAGATTGAACAGGAAATACGGACAGAAGTCATACAGGCTTATCAACAGTATAGGGCTACTCAAAAACAACTGAAACAATTCCACAACGGAATGCTTACTGAAGCCAAAAGTATTCTGGATGGTATTACCTACAGCTATAAAAGAGGGGAAAGTTCCATCCTGGAAGTCCTTAACGCCCAAAGAACCTACAACGGAATAAGAAAAGATTATTATCAGGCGCTTACAGATAACGCCGTCGCCCTGATAGAACTGGAACGGAAAGCCGGAATCTGGGACATTGATTTCTAAAAACACAGATCAAAAAAAGTTCTGAAACATATTGCTTCAGAACTTTTAAAGTTTGTTTAAAATTATCCTGAATTCGGGTGAAGGAGTTTAAATATAAAAGGCTGGAAGATGGAGGAAGATGGAGGAAGAAGGCTGGAAGTTACTTTTAGTTATAGATACTGAAAAAAACCTGTAAAATCAAATTAGCTAAAAAAGAGGGCAAATTATTATTGATGGCCTTCAGAACCTCTCTCTTCCAGCTCCCAGCTTCCAAGCTCTGTTTTTATTCCGAACTGAGGTTAAAATTAAGATCCTTTTCTTTGAGGATATATCCGGGAATTATTTTTTTTTCAACCGGTCTTCATAAATACCAATCCATTCTTTCACCGTCATTTTTTTACTAACCTCAGCAATCAGTTCAAACGGAATATCATCCATTTTTTTGAACCGTACACAGGATTTCCCCATATCCAGTTTTCTTTTGGAATATTTAGGATATTCAGCGACAAACCAGTTCAGAAGTTCAGGTTCGGCATAGATTCCCATATGATAAAACGCGATAAAATTTTTCTGAGAGGCCAATCCCATAAAAGGTAAAGGTGCCCCGGGTGTACAGTGGTAACCCTCGGGATACGTTTCAAGAGGAACATCCCATCCTACCATCCCATAGCTAACACCTTCTTTAAATCCTTCCGGAAGATTGTCACTGATGGTATCGAATAATTTTCGGAAGACTTCCTGTCTTTCTTCAGGAATCTTTGAGATATAATCTTCTACGGAGCTGGCGGCGATCTGCATATTCAGTTTGTTTTTTTAGTTCCTCTAAAATAATAAAATTTATATTCTGATCTGAAAAATGATTCACAAAAAAGCAGCAGTACATTACATACTGCCACCAGACATTATTTACATTAAAAAAACTTATTTTTTGACTGCTTTTACAGCAGATTGAAACATGTTTCTGAATACATAACAGCAAAATATAATCCTGAATTCAACGCTTTCACAGCAGGTTAACTGCCTGCCTTTTCAAAAAAATATCAGAATAATTTGATTTTTACATTTTATATCAGCACTGTAAATTAAGAAAAAAATTTAACATAAAGTCAAAATAATTGAAATACAATTATTTATTTCATAATAAAATTCTCATATCTCCATTAAAAAAGCACAACAAGAGTTCTATTAAAGGAAAGAAGAATAAACTGATACAGCAGGTCACCACCTCTTAATTTTATTATTGAGAAATTAAATCCTATTTTTGTCATACAAATTTTTTGAACAATGCCGAATATTTCAAACAGAGCACAGCATATGCCGCCATCGCCGGTAAGAAAACTGGTTCCTTTTGCGTTAAGAGCTAAGCAGCAGGGAACTAAAGTCTATCACCTTAATATCGGGCAGCCTGATATTGAAACTCCGGAAACAGCCTTAAATGCTTTAAAGAATATTGATCTTAAAGTATTGGAATATGCGCTTTCTGAAGGTAATTTAGAATACAGAAAAGCCCTTACCGATTATTATCATACCTTAGGTTTTGAAGACCTTACACCTGATAATTTCATTGTAACCAACGGTGGTTCGGAGGCGCTTAACTTTGCTATTTCTACTTTATGTGATGACGGTGACGAAGTGATCATTCCTGAACCTTATTATGCCAACTATAACGGTTTCACCAGCACATTCAACGTGAATGTAGTAGCAGTACCGTCTACCATTGATACAGGTTTTGCTCTTCCTCCGATCGAAGAATTTGAAAAAAAGATTACTGAAAGAACAAGAGCCATCGTTATCTGTAATCCGGGTAACCCTACAGGATATCTGTATACCCGTGAAGAACTTCAGAAACTGGCGGAAATTGCTTTGAAATATGACATCGTTGTGATCTCTGACGAAGTATACAGAGAATATGTTTACGATGGAAAACAGCAGATTTCAATTCTTGATTTCCCTGAACTGAGTGAAAACTGTATCGTGATTGACTCTGAATCCAAGCGTTATTCTATGTGCGGGGTAAGAATTGGATGCATGGTAACCCGTTCTAAAAAAATACATGATGCCGCGATGCTTTTTGCACAGGCAAGATTAAGCCCGGTACTTCTGGGACAGATCGCAGCTACTGCAGCCCATCAGAATGACGGCGCTTACATCCGTTCCGTAAGGGAAGAATATACCCACAGAAGAAATATTCTGGTAGACCTTCTGAATGCTATTCCGGGAGTAATCTGCCCTAAGCCGAGAGGTGCTTTCTATTGTGTTGCTGAACTTCCGGTAGATGATACTGAAAAATTCGCGCAATGGCTTCTTGAAAAATACACCAACAAAGGTGAAACCATCATGGTAGCACCTGCAGGAGGATTCTACAGCGATCCTGAATTAGGTAAAAAGCAGGTAAGAATTGCTTATGTACTAAAAGAAGAAGATCTGAAGAGAAGTGCAGAAATCCTGAAAGATTCCTTAACTCAATACAGAAAGGAATTCAATCTATAAACCTATTTACAATATACAATACCGGCAATGAAAAATACGAGTCTGAACATCTTCTTCTCATGTCTTTTATTGCCGGTATTTTTTTCCTGTGATAAGAAGGTTCCTGAAAAGAAAACAGCAGTCCATCGTCCAGACGATATTGTTTTCATCAGTATGTCTCATATCGGTGGACATTTGGGCAACTACAACATTATAAAAGTGACCAGAGATTCTGTAAAAGCAGAACAAGGAATGACAGCCAACCAGACCCATAAGGAATGGAGCACTCCCATTCAGGCAGATACCTGGAAAAAGCTGACCGCTTCCATCAATGTGAAAGATCTGGATTATATCAAAAGTTCTCCAAGCCAACAGTCTGTGGACGGCATTGATGAAACCTTTCAGATCCGTACCCCGAAAAAATCCCATATTTATGTTAATTCTTTTGCAGATACAGTTCATTACAAACAGTTTCAGCAGCTGAAAGAACAATTAAATACCATTCTTCCTAAAGAATATCAATAAAAACATGCAAGAAAATTTTTCCTTAAAGCCTTACAATACTTTCGGCGTTGAAGCCAAAGCTCAATACTTTACAGAGATCACCAATCTTGAAGAACTGAAAGAAGCGATTACTTTTTCAAAAAAACACAATCTGAAACTTTTGTTTTTGGGTGGAGGAAGCAATATTCTGCTGACCAAAGACTTTGATGGTCTTGCCGTAAAAATTAGTTTAAAGGGAATTTCAGAAGAAGCCCTGAATGAAAATGAAGTTCTGGTAACGGCAAAAGCAGGAGAAAACTGGCATGAATTTGTGATGTACTGTCTGGAAAAAAATTACGGCGGACTGGAAAACCTTTCCCTGATTCCGGGAAACGTAGGAACCTCACCGATGCAGAATATCGGAGCTTACGGTACGGAAATAAAGGATGTATTTGTAAGCTGTAAAGTTTTGGATCTTGAAAACCTGGAAGTAAAAACCTTTGATCTTGAAGAGTGCAGATTCGGATATAGGGATTCTATTTTTAAGCAGGAAGGAAAAGGAAAATATGTTATCCTGGAGGTTACTTTTAAATTAACCATCAAAGAACATCATCTTAAGACGGAATACGGAGCTATCCGGTCTGAACTGGAACGTGAAGGAGTAGGAAACCCTACGATTCAGGACATATCCAGAGCGGTAATTCATATCAGACAAAGCAAACTTCCTGATCCGAAAGAAACAGGTAACGCAGGAAGCTTCTTTAAAAATCCAACAATTCCCCTTTCTCAGTTTGAAGAGCTGAAACAGAAATTCGAAAATATCCAAGGGTATCCGAACGGTGATGTGGTAAAAGTACCCGCCGGATGGCTGATTGAGCAATGCGGATGGAAAGGAAAACAGATAGGCAATGCCGCTTCTCACAAACTTCAGTCACTGGTGATTATCAACGCGACAGGAAATGCTTCGGGAAAAGAAATTTTTGATTTTTCCGGTGAGATCATCCATTCTGTGAAAGAAAAATTTGGTATAGAACTCGAACGGGAGGTGAATATTATATAACAACATCTGGATATTATATAAAATTTTACAGTCTACATTTCTGACTTTTGTCAATTATTTTAATTTATTCTAAATAAATTTTCTTCGCATTGGTATATTTTATACTTTTGCGCTCTGCTTATTTAGAATAAATAAAAATGGGAAGATTTTTACCTTTTGCTTTCTTTTTCGTATTAAGCTCACCGCTTATCTATGCTCAAAGTGAAAAACAGCAACTGAACATTACCGTTTTCAATGAAAATAATAAAGAACTTAACGGAGCCTCAGTTACAGTAGATGGTATTTCTGCTACCACAGACAAAAACGGAACGGCTTCTGTGTCAGTCTCAGATGGTAAACATCATATAAGGATCATTCATTCCGATTACCAGGAAAAGGAACTCAGCGTTACAATTACTTCAGGACAGAATATTACAGTACAGCTTTTACCTGTTAACAAACTGGAAGAAGTAGTGGTATTTTCCAAGGAAGGAAAAGGTCTTACCACAAAGTCTATCATTAACAGACAGGCTATGGAGCATCTTCAGCCATCGAGTTTCAGTGACCTGATGGAGCTTCTTCCCGGAGGGCTGGCAAAAACACCCACCCTAAATGTTACCAACAGGGCTACACTCCGCGAAAATACAAGCGGTTACTCAGGAAGTGAATACAAAACCTCATCTTTAGGCATTCAGTTTATGATTGATGACAACATCATCAATTCCAATGCAGACATGCAGGTTTCTGTGGATACCCAGCAGTTCGGCAAAGCCGGGGAATATCGTGAAACGGCTTATTCCGGGATAGATATGAGAACCATTTCTACCAATGACATCGAAAAAGTAGAGGTTATCCGGGGAATTCCTTCTGCGGCATATGGGGATCTTACTTCAGGATTAATCAAAATAGAACGTAAGATAGGCAGCTCTCCCCTTCAGGCCAGATTCAAGGCAGACGGATTCAGCAAGCAGTATTATGTAGGAAAAGGATTTAAGATCACGGACAACTGGCAATTAAGCGCCAGTGCAGATTTCCTGGATTCCAAGTCTGATCCAACGGACGAGTTTGAGAACTATCAGCGTATCACAGCTTCCATTCGTTCAAAAAAAACATCTACCCTTTGGTCAAGGCCTTTGGAATGGAGATCCAACATTGATTTTTCTTCCAATATTGATCATAAAAAATATGATCCGGATAACGGATATCCTTCAACGGATAAGTTTGAATCCAATAATCAGAAGATCAGCCTTACCAATAATTTTATCTATCAGCTGGATAAAAATGCTTTCTTCAATAAATTAACTCTGAACACGGCTATCCGCCAGGGGTTTGAAAAGATCGAGCAGAGAAAACTGATTCAGCTTTCCGGTCCGAGATCATTCTCATTAGCTACAGAACAGGGTGAAAACGTGGGATATTTTCCTGATTTGCGTTACATAACTGAATTTTCTACAGAAGGAAAACCGTTGGACATTACTGCTTTCTTCCAGGCAAACGGTACTAAAAAAACGGTGGGAATTACCCATCAGTACGAAGCCGGTCTGGACTGGAGATATTCAAAAAACAACGGAAGAGGACTTGTTTATGATATGAAAACTCCTCCGTCTGCAAATTCAGGAATAGAAAGACCCAGACCTTATAACGATATTCCGGCTTCAAGCCTGTTATCTGCTTTTGTAGGAGATCAGATGAGCTATTCCTTAGACCGTCATAAATTCACTTTATACGCAGGGTTGAGATTTTCAAAAAACATGGGCATCGATCCTTCTTTTGCCATCAGCAAAAAAGTTTTCACAGAACCCAGACTGAATTTCCAGTACAGCCTGCCTCACCTTACCATCAACAATTATCCTTTGAAAACGGATATTACATTGGGTTACGGACAGTTCTACAAACGTCCTACCATGATGATGCTCTATCCCAACAAAGAGTATTGGGACTATACACAGCTGAATTATTACCACAATGATTCGCAGTACCGCTATGTGAACTTCATGACATATGTACAGTCAAGAGAGAACAAAGACCTGGAAGCGGCAAAAAGTGTAAAAAAGGAAATCAGACTTGATCTGAGCTACAGAAACCATGATTTCTTTATGGCTTACTTTAAGGAAGATATGGACAATGGTTTCCGTAAAATGAAACACACTGCTGTACATACTTACAAACAATATGATGCGACGCAGGTGGATCTTTCCCAATGGGCCAACGGGCCGGATCTTACCAACGTACCTTATGAGCAGAAAAGCATCTTCGGGGAATATTTTGTGGATGAGAACGGAAGCCAGATTGTAAAGCAGGGAATTGAATTCGGATATACTTCACCAAGAATTAAGGCCATCAATACTAGGTTTACCCTTACCGGAGCCTGGTTTAAATCCCAATACAGAAATTCCGTTCCGCTTACTTTCAAACCTAATGCTTCCATTGGACTGGGCCCATTCCCTTATTATGGAATTTATAAAAATGATGACGGTTATAATAATTCCAATATCAACTATAATCTTTTAATAGATACTTACCTGCCAAGCCTGGATCTGATTGTTTCCGCTTCTTTACAGGGAAGTATTTATGATCACAGCAGAAATGACCGGAGAATTGCAGAACCTATCGCCTATTACGGAATGGACGGTGTAGTTCATCCTTTCACCGATGCAGACAGAACAGATATCTATAAACAATGGCTGGTAAGAAATGTCTCGGTTACCGATAACATGGACAAACTGATGACGTTTACCATCACAGGAAATATAAAGGTGACCAAAAGTATTTATAAAGCTTTAAGGACTTCATTATTTGTCAACAGGCTCTTCAACTACAGCTCGCCTTATGTTTTCAACAATGTAACGGTTTACAGAAAAGGAGCCAATACCCCGTATTTCGGGATGGAACTGAACTACAATTTTTAATACAAAAAAAAATAAATAAAATGAAAAAAAGAGTTTTACTACTAAGCTTAGCCGCTATGATGGCCACGACATTTACGGTAACATCGTGCTCAAGTGATGATTTCGGAACCTCCACTACTCAAACCGGGGTTTTAACATTATCTTTCTCGGGTGAAAATATTTCATCTTATACAAGTTTAGATCTTGAGATCAAAGAAGTAAATACAGGAGCCGTAAAAAGAGAAAATATTAAAAATCTTAGTTCCTACTCTCTTCCTTTACCATATGGTTCTTATAAAATTACGGTAAACGGTGCTGTGATCTCCGGCAACGAAGAAGTATCGGTGGGTGCTATGGCACAGACTGATATTGCCCTGCCTGCAACCAATCTTAATATTCCTCTGATCATCAAGAAATTCCACGATGACTTTATCATTGAAGAAGTTTTCTTTACAGGAATTAAAACGGCTGACGGGAAAAACTACAATTCAGGGCGTTATTTTAAATTAACCAATAATACCAAAGAGGTACTGTACGCTGACAAACTGATCCTCGGACAGTCTGAATTCCTTACTACAGAGGATAAAAACCCAACTCCATACAATGCGAACCTGTCATTCCCTGTAAAAGCGGTGATGGTACTTCCCGGTTCAGGTACTGAATATCCTGTACAGCCCGGAGATTTCATCGTTATTGCAGATAACGCCATCAATCACAAGGCACAGACGAGTACCGCGTATGACCTTCATAATGCCAACTTTGAGTATCCTTCTACTAACCCGGCATTAGGACAGGTAGATAACCCTTCTGTTCCGAATGCAAAAGTGATCTACTCACAGATGAATTTCAATATGTTCTTCTTACATGACCGTGGTTTTGAAAGTTATGTAATCGCCCGTTTCCCGTTCGGTGAGACTGAAGACAGCTTCTTACAGAAAAATAAATACGATTATACTTACCAAAACAGCGCTGGTGGAGTGACTTCAAAAAGTGCTTACTCTATTCCAAACTCATGGATTATTGACGGAGTAAACAACAGTGTTTCCGCAAAATTTGCCCACACCCTTACTTCTGCAAGCATCGATGGTGGATGGACTTCCGTAGGAACGATTGATAAAGATCCTACCCGTTTCGGAAAATCGGTAAGACGTAAGGTAACCGGGCAGATGTCTAACGGTAAAAACCTTTACATGGATACCAACAATTCCACGAATGACTTTGTGAAGGATTCTCAACCAAGTTTAAGAGACGGTATCGTTCACTAAGACACCGTCTGATATTAACAGCTAATTATGTTATATACCAAAACATCTTTCTGCCTTTTATTGATCGGGATTTCTTTTAATATGAAGGCTCAGGACAGTCTCAACCTTTTTAAAACCCTCAGTAACCAGTACAGTCAGGAGAGAGCTTTTAGAAATAATTACTACTGTAACCCGGCATCAATGTCGGGTTACAGTTCCTCCTCATTCTCAGAATTCGGGGTCGGTTACCACGACAATAAGGATAAAGCTTACCGCCAGCAGCTTGGAAACGGCAGTAAAGGACTAACAGTAGAAGCCCAATCTTTTCAAAAGCTGAAACCTAACCGTTTTGTCTGGGGAAGTGCAAAGTATCAAAATTTAAAAACAGGTTCTGTAAAATGGAACGAAACTTTAGATTACGAACGCATCGCTCCTTACATTACCGCAGATTCCGTAGGAGGAAAATTAAATCTTGAACGCTATCAGTTTGCCGGTGGCTACCTGCAGAACATGAACAGATGGACTGTGGCCGGGCAGGTAAGTTACTCAGCACAGATGGGCTACCGCTCAAAAGATCCGCGAATGAAAAGCACGACTTCTGATCTCCGGGTGAATGCCGGAGTGAACTACAGAGTGTTCAGAGAATATGAAGTAGGCGTTTTCGGTGAATTCAACAAATACACTCAAAACAATTCCATCCAGTTTCAAAGCCTGCTGGGAAGGCCTTATGTATACCTGATGTCAGGATTTGGCTTTTCCAATTACCTTTTTAATGGCGGAACCCGTCCTGCCAATACGTACGAAGAATTTGCCTATAAAGGAGGAATCCAAATTTCTAATAAACAGGGGAAAGATTTTTATCTTCAGGCTGCTGTGGGAAGATCCAATAATATTAAAGGGTATAGTGAAAACAACAGCTATTTTGACCTTTCTGATCTGAAAAATGAAACCTTTGAACTGGAAGGAGCCAAACTTTTCAACGTTGCAGAAAAGCACAGACTGGGAGTATCAGCCGGATATTCGGCATCCCGGAAAACAGGATCTGAATATGGTTACTCTATGAATACGGCTGCACTGAGCCAACTCTTCAAAAGAGAAGCTTACCGCAGAGAAAATTATACAGCCTCTGTCAAAGGTTTTTATCAGTATAATCAGGATACTTTTACCATCACGGCAATTCCTTTCTTTGGATATGAGGAGATCAAGGAACGCAGACTTTATCCGAATTCCGGGCAGAAGTTTGTATATTCCTATTTCGGGATCAATGCGGATTACCGTCAACAGATCAGTAACAGCCAGGTACTTACTTTCCAACCTTATTTCAATAAAAGGGCTGTCAATAAATCCATCAATGCTCTGAGTACAGCAGGAAATGCTGCCGTTGACGAATGGGTACTTCAGGATTATCTGTTCCAGGCCAGTGACATCAATACTTTCGGAACGGTGCTGAGATATGATTTCAAACTGGAAAAGCTGCCTGCCTTCTTTGTAAGCGCACAGTATCAGACGCAGAAAATCCAGAAAAAAAATAATAATTTTGCAGGCGCAAGTATAGGGATAACGTTTTAAGACATGAAAAGAGGAATATTCGGAGCTTTAGGAATCGTTGTATTTATTTTATTAAGCTTTACCCCAAAAGTAGGTCAGGACCTGATGGAAGTTCAGGACCCTACGATTGAGGATATTGTAAAAAGCTATAAAAAAGCGATTTCGGAATGGCCGAAACCCACCATCGATTACGGAGTGAAATGGAAAGAGTTTGCTCCTATTCAATTTGATTCCGCTTATTTTGCAGATCAGGATAAACCGGGCGTCATTTTAGGGAAAATGCTGTTCTTTGATCCTAAATTATCCCAATCCAATCAAATTTCATGCAGCTCCTGCCACGACCCGGAAATGGGCTGGTCAGACCGAAGACGTGTCGCTCTGGGAAATAATCACCTCCTGGGAAACAGAAATACCATGTCGCTTTATAATATTGCGGAAAGACAATCGTTTTTCTGGGACGGAAGAGCCAAAACCCTTGAAGAGCAGGCTTCCGGACCTCTTGCCGCTCATCATGAAATGGCCATGGATGTAAAAACCCTTCCTGCCAAGATTCAAGCTGTAAAAGGTTACACCCAGCTTTTCAAAAATGCTTATGGTGATGATAAAGTAACCTATGACAGAATTGTAAAAGCCATTGCAGATTTCCAGAAGACCATCAAAAGCCAGCCGAGCCGTTTCGATAAATTCCTGGAAGGCAAACACAATGCATTAACTGATGAAGAGATCTATGGGATGCATGTTTTCCGGACTAAAGCAAGATGTATGAACTGCCACAACGGTCAGTACCTTACCGACGAATCTTTCCACAATATCGGACTGACCTATTACAAAAGAAGATACGAAGATCTGGGTCTGTATAATGTGACTAAAAAGCCTGAGGACATTGGTAAATTTAAAACCCCTCAGCTGAGAGATCTTCTGCTTACCCAGCCGTGGATGCATAACGGTCTCTTCGGTGACCTGGAAGGTGTGGTGAACATCTATGACAGCGGAATGCACATGATGGACCCTACTCCTGAAAAGAAACAGCTGGACCCGAATTACCCTTCAGCAGACCCTTTACTAAAACCTTTAAAATTAACCCCTCAGGAAAAAAAGGGCCTCGTTGCTTTCCTTGAGTCCCTTTCCGGAACAAAATTTAAAATGAGAAGACCGGAATTCCCTGTGGAATAAATTTTAACAAATATAATTGAAGAAAGTCTGGGGTAACTCCGGACTTTTTTGTTTGATAAATCTATTCGGGGTTTTTAAATTTTGAAAGATGTTTAACTTCTTCATTAATTTATTTCTTTTGGTAAGGTTAATAAGGATTTCAAATCTGCGTAATGTGCAAAATTTGCAAGAGAAAAAAATATCCACACAGATCTGTGTTATCTGAGCAATCTGTGGAAAATCTTTTTAACTACAACAGGTACAAAAGTTTTATTGCCACGGATACAATAATAAATTTGTGCATTAGTGGCATAAAAAATTGATCATAAAAAGCTTAGCAAAGAATAAATTTCGAGACAACAAATTAAAGTAAATAAAAGAGTAAACTTAGAGTCAGATCTCCAACTTATGATGAAAAAACATTATTTTCGTTAAAAAATAACACAGTATATGAAAATAGCAATTCTGGGCGCCGGAAACATGGGGCTTTCCTTTTCGAAATCGTTTTTGAAATATGAGCTTATCAAACCTGAAAATCTTCACCTGATTACAAGAAGCCAGTCTAAAATTCAAAAAATAGCTGAAGAATTTCCAAAATCACAAATCTCCACCTTTGACGAAACTTTGGAGCTGGATGCCGACCTTGTTATTATCGCCGTAAAACCTCAGGATTTTCAATATACCACTGAAAACATCAGGTTTTCATTAAAGGAGAATCAGATGGTTCTTTCCATTATGGCCGGAATTACCATTGAAAAAATTCAAAACCTGCTGAATCACAAGCTAGTCGTAAGAGCTATGCCCAACTCTCCTACCCTTCTGGGCATGGGAATTACAGGATATACTGCTGCGGAAGGTATTTCTTTCAGCCAGCTTATCAATATTGAAAGACTGTTGAACAGCACCGGAAGATCTGTCTATCTGGAAAACGAAGACCTATTGAACGGGGTTACTGCCCTTTCCGGAAGCGGCCCTGCCTATTTTTATTATATCATTGATGCTATGATCAAAGCCGGTGTGGAAATGGGCATTGATGAAAACCTTTCCAAACTTTTCGTGAAACAAACCATGCTTGGAGCCTATCATCTGATCAACAATTCAGAAAAAAGCCTGGAGGAACTGATTAAAGATGTCGCATCCAAAGGTGGAACTACTGAAGCTGCCCTCAAAACATTTGAAGAAAACAGCTTTAAAGAGATCTTAAAAAACGGAATTTTAAATGCTGAGAAACGCTCTAAAGAACTAAACGGATAAACTTCCGTTCTAAAAAACGGCGAAACTGCCATCCGAGAAAAACACCGAAAGTATTCAGAATAATATCATCTACCTCAAAGATTCCCATTCGGGTAAAATACTGCATTGCTTCTACAATCACAATAGAGGAGATAAAGGTATACAACAGAGGTTTCAGATTCATCAGTTTCGGAAAAATCCAGCCCAGAAAGCCAAAAGGAATAAACATAATCACATTTCCTAAAACAATCATCACGGTATTCGTCCATACAATATTATCCCGGATAAACCACAATGTAGAAAAAACAGGTTCTATCCGGATCTGGTTATCCTCATACTGAAACCTGCCCATTCCCAGGAACATTAGATACAGCAATATAAGGGTGTAAGGAACAATTACAATTTTATATAATTTCTTTAACATCAGTTGCAAATTTATTCATTTCAAAAACATTAAATTTGTGTGTTAAATTAATTTAATGAAATACGTTCTACTTACGCTCATTTCAGCGATGCTCCTGTCCGTTTCGTGGCCAACTTACGGTGTTCCGTTTTTTATATTTTTTGCCCTTGTTCCGCTCCTGATGATGGAACACGGAATTTCCAAATTCTCCTCTTACAAAAGAAAAAGCTGGATGGTCTTCGGACTTTCTTACTTATGTTTTGTGATCTGGAATGTGGTAACAACAGGATGGCTGTACGGATCAAAGAACCCGGATGGAAGCCACTCACTGATGGCTGTTCTGTTTCCTGTTCTTGTCAACTCTTTTTTATATTCACTGGTATTTCAGTGCTATCACTGGTACAAAAATGCTCAGGGAACGTATTGGGGATTAGGATTCCTGATCGCGATCTGGATGAGCTTTGAAAAATTCCACCTGAACTGGGAGCTTACCTGGCCATGGCTGAACTTAGGAAACGTATTTGCTGAATACCCGAAACTGATCCAATGGTATGACACGTTGGGTGCCACCGGAGGAAGTTTCTGGATCCTGCTGATTAATGTACTGATCTTCTATACTCTAAGAACCTGGGAAGCCGGAAGAAAGAGAAAAGATCTTATCCGAAATTCTTCTATTGTAGCGGGACTGATCGTTCTCCCAATGATCATCTCCCTGATGAAATACAAAAACTTTGATGAAAAACCTTCAGGACAAGTGAATGTGCTAATGCTGCAACCTGATCTTGATCCTTACGCTGAAAAATATTCAAAAGACAGCATTACCATCCAGAATGATCTGCTGACCTTAGCTGAAAATAATTCAAAAGGAAAAATCGATTATTATATTGCTCCGGAAACAGCTCTTCCTGGAAGAGGATCCATTTCTGAGACCGCTTTTGAAAAGAGCGTGCTTTTAAATAACCTTAAAGGATTTTTAACTTTACATCCGGGAGCGGTTTTTGCCACCGGAATTTCATCGCACCGTTTTTATACTGAAAAAGAAAACATTCCGAAAGAAGCCTACCAGATCAATCAGGGCTTATGGGTGGAAAGTTATAACACAGCAGTACAGCTTGCTCCGCAGCAGAAAATCCAGGTGTATCACAAAGGGAAATTGGTTCCGGGAGTTGAAATTTTCCCTTATATGAGTGTTTTGAAGCCACTTTTAGGTGATGCGATGCTTAATCTCGGCGGAACTGTTGCCTCTCTCGGTACAGATAAAGAAAGAATGGCCTTTACCAACCCTTACAACAAAGGAAGAATGGCGCCGATCATCTGCTACGAAAGTATCTATGGTGAATTTACAACCGATTACGTAAAAAAAGGAGCCAATTTCTTAGGCATCATGACCAACGACTCATGGTGGGGCGTTACCGAAGGACACAAACAGCTTCTATCTTATGCCAGGCTGAGAGCTATTGAAACCAGAAGAGAGATTGCCCGTGCGGCTAATAGTGGTATTTCTGCCCACATCGATGCGAGAGGAGAAGTTACAGCTGATACTTTTTATGGAGATCAGACTACATTATTTGCCAAAGTCAATCTGTATGATACCATGACGTTCTATACCAGAGCTGGAGATCTGCTTTCAAGATTCTCCATCTTTGCTTTAGGATTTTTATTATTCTATTTTCTGATTGAAAAATTTAGAAACAGAACGAAGAAATAAAGTACGATTTTACTTTAAGCAACCTTAATGGGAAAATTTTGGAAAACGCAATAGGCGCAAGGGCTTAGGCCATTACAATGCTTTTAAGACGCAAGAAAACCAAAGATTTTCAGCTATTTACAAAATCAAATATCTGTGTAATCAGTGCGATCTGTGGGAAATTATTTTAACCACAACGAGACACAAAAGATTTTGACACTTTAGATTTAGGTATAAATACTTTACGCATTAAGATAAAGGTCTACGATTTTCATGTATTCAGCAGTGTAAAATTTTATCGGAGATAAAATCCTTGCGACTTTTTATACAGCTTATAAAGTAATTCTTGCGACCTTGCGCATCCCAACAAAAAAACTTTGGCATCTGCGAAATCAGTGCGATCTGTGGGAAACCGGTTTATAAAAAAAGAAAAGCCAGCTGGACGTCTGGCTTTTCTCATGATAGAATGATTCAGTTTACTTAATAATAAGTTTTTGAATGATTATTTCGTTTTTAATTTTTAATTGTAAAATATAAGTTCCTTTTGGAAGATGCGAAACAGTAATGGTCTGGTCCTGCTCCAAAGCAACATTCAGTTTTTTCCCATCCATTGAATACATTCCAGCCTCCGAAACTTTTTCACCTTTGATAAATACCTTATCTGATGCCGGATTAGGATAAACAGAGATCTGATTTCCGGTTTTCACTTCATGTGTTGCCAGTGTTCCCTGAACCGAAGAATCAGAATAAGCTTTGGAAGCGTCAATGGATCTTACACTCCAGTAAACATTCTGAACAGAAGAATCAAGATCCAGAAACCATGAAGGTGTTGTTACCATATATTTGGCAATATCTGCGGTTCCCGGTGCAGAACCTACCTTAATTTCATAGCGCAATGCACTCACAGGGGTTTTATCATCCGTGGCGCCATTCCATGAAAAATGGAAGCGGTTGCCATTTTTTGTAAGATTAAGGTTTGCAGGAGGTGTGGGTTTCTGGTTCACTTCCGTGGAAGTGTTTCTGAAAATTTTGGTAAGTGAAGGATAGCCTGAATCTGCCCAATCAAATCCGGCCAATAAAACATCCAGACGGTGGTCATTGTCAAAATCAAGTAAATTTACAAAACCAGCACCGCCTAAATAGTGCAAACCTGTAGGTATATTTTCAATAAATTCCTGATTGGAAGGATTGAATAAAAAAGTTTTTACCACAGCATTGGTATCTTCGTCATTTCCTGAAATAATAAAATCATAGAAGCCATCATTATTCAGATCTCCAACACTTATGGATGCATCTGCAATTTCTGGAGTATTGATCAACTGCTCAGTAAGGTGGCCGGTTCCGTCATTCATCAGAACGGCAAAATAAGGAGCATCATTCTGATCGGTTCCGGAAACCACAATATCCTGATAGCCATCTGCATTGAAGTCAGCAAAATCAAGTTTTCCGCTGGATAGAGCGGTAAAATCCTGTTTAAGTTCCAGGGTTCCTCCTTCATTTAAATAGACTTTAAACAATGGAGCACTTCCTGTATTTGTTCCTAAAATAACAAGATCCAGAAGATGATCATTGTTAAGATCTACCATTTTAAAGCTGCCATTCTGCGTTCCTTCCATCCAGCCTTTTGTCGGTTCAAAGCCATTTCCCGTATTCCGGTAATAATCAAGATCGTTGATAAATCCTGTTCCTTCAACATATTGTGTTCCGTTGATCGCATAGTCCTGTTTTCCGTCATGATCAAAATCAAATACTTCCATAGAACCATAAATCTTTCCGGGAAATTCAGTTTCTTTTACTAATCCGTTTCCTGTATTTTTAAATCTGTAATGCTTGTAATTGACTACATCCATATAACTCAAACCGGTAGAAATAATATCCAGCAACCCGTCATTATCAAAATCAATAAACTTAATATCTCCAAGATGCGTTCCGTTACTTCCAACATTTGCATAAGGCAATAATGATGTTCCGTTGTTCTTATAAATTTCATTATAAGAAACATCAGCCTGCCCGTCGCCATCTACATCTATAGCTCCATTGATCACAACATCAGGCTTACCATCATTGTTCATATCTGCCACATCTGCTGATCCATAGTAAAAGTTCTTCATACCTGTCTGAATTTCAGCATAATTCTGCGCCATAATCCCTACCGGAAGCAACGATAAAAGAATACAAATCTTCTTCATATTATTTTTATTTAGATTAATTAAAAACAAAGATAAAACATTTGAAACAGCTTCTCTGAGTAGGATAACATGAAATATATCACCATTATTGGGCTGAGTATCTCAAAATTTCGGATATTTTAAAAATCAAATTATTAATCAGCCAGTTATTTGCAAATATTTTCCAAAAGATTTGTCTATCTAAAAAATTCTTCGTTATTTTGCACTCTCAAATATTATACAAATAAGAACATCGAGATATGTCAAGAATTTGCCAAATAACAGGAAAGCGTGCAATGGTTGGTAACAACGTTTCTCACGCTAATAACAAAACGAAGCGTCGTTTTGAAATTAACTTATTAGAGAAGAAGTTTTACCTTCCGGAGCAGGATAAGCACGTTACACTGAAAGTATCAGCTCATGGATTGAGAGTGATTAACAAGATTGGAATCGAGGAAGCTATTGAAAGAGCTACTAGAAACGGATTGATTAAAAAAAATTAATAAATCATGGCAAAAAAAGGAAATAGAGTTCAAGTAATCCTTGAATGTACAGAGCACAAAGAGAGCGGTATGCCAGGAATGTCTAGATACATTTCTACAAAAAATAAAAAGAACACAACAGAGAGATTGGAATTGAAAAAATACAATCCTGTTCTTAAGAGATCTACCCTTCATAAAGAAATCAAGTAATTTATAAATAATAACTTACCATGGCAAAGAAAGTAGTAGCAACCCTACAAACTGGGTCTAAAAAAATGACTAAAGTGGTGAAAATGGTTAAGTCTTCTAAATCAGGAGCTTACGTTTTCGAAGAAAAAGTAATGAATGCTGATGAAGTAGATGGTTATTTGAAAAAATAATCCATACTTTATTTACAATATAAAAAAACTACTCATATTTTGGGTAGTTTTTTTGTTATCTTTGTTCACCGGATTATTAATCAGTAAACTATGAAAAAGATTCTTGTTCTGGTATTCACAGCAGTTTCTCTATTTTCATTCAGCCAGAAAACAACGGTTCAAACAGAATATAAAAGTTCGTCAAAAGTTTTCAGCATAAAAGGAGTATCGCAGGCAGTAAGTGTAGACTGTGGAAATTCAAGAATGGTTCTTTTATCCGGCCAGGTTCCACTGGATGCAGAAGGCAGTCTTGTGGGAAATAATATAGAAAAACAGACAGAGCAGGTTTTCAAAAATATAGAGAATATCCTGAAAGAGTATGGAGGTAGTGGGAAAGACATCATAAAATTAGGAATCTTCATTAAAGATATATCCAAAATATCAGACTTCAGAAAGGTTCGAGATTTATATATCAATACCCAAAATCCTCCGGTAAGCAGTCTTATAGAAGTAAGCCGCCTTTTCAGAGATGATATACTGATAGAAGTAGAAGCCACAGCTGTTGTTAAAAACAAATAAGAATAAACTATGAGTTGGTTTAAAAATATATTCAAGAAAGAAGAAAAAGAAACCCTAGACAAAGGATTGGAAAAATCCAGCCAGGGCTTCTTTGAAAAAATGACGAAGGCCGTAGTCGGTAAAAGCAAAGTAGATGATGAAGTACTGGATGACCTGGAAGAGGTACTGATTGCATCCGATGTAGGCGCCTCAACCACTATTAAGATTATCGAGCGAATTGAAGAGCGTGTAGCCCGCGATAAGTACGTTGGGGTAAACGAACTGGATACCATCCTTCGTGAGGAGATCTCAGGACTTCTGCTTGAAAATCCTCATGCCGGAACCGGAAATATTGACACCTCAAAAAAACCTTACGTTATCATGGTTGTAGGGGTAAACGGTGTAGGAAAAACAACAACCATCGGTAAGCTTGCCCATCAGTTCAAATCTGAAGGAAAGAAAGTAGTTCTTGGAGCTGCAGATACCTTCAGAGCCGCGGCTGTAGACCAGCTAACCATCTGGAGCGAAAGAGTGGGAGTTCCTATCGTTAAACAGAATATGGGATCAGATCCGGCTTCTGTAGCTTTCGACACAGTACAGAGTGCTGTTGCCCAGGATGCAGATGTTGTCATTATTGATACAGCGGGAAGACTTCATAATAAAATCAACCTGATGAATGAGCTTTCCAAGATCAAAAGAGTGATGCAAAAGGTAATCCCTGACGCTCCTCACGAGATCCTACTGGTTCTTGACGGTTCTACCGGACAGAATGCTTTTGAGCAGGCCAAACAGTTTACAGCAGCCACAGAAGTAAATGCCTTAGCCGTTACCAAATTGGATGGTACAGCAAAAGGCGGCGTTGTGATTGGAATATCAGATCAGTTCCAGATCCCGGTAAAATATATTGGTGTAGGCGAAAAAATGCAGGACCTGCAACTTTTCAATGGTACGGAATTTGTTGACTCATTTTTCAAGAAAAGATGATTTTAATCATGTTTTCCCTTAACTTAGCAAACAGATCAATTAAATATTAACAATTAAAAAATTTGCAACTATGGGAATTTTAACATGGATCTTATTCGGTCTTATTGCAGGAGCAATCGCTAAAATGATTATGCCTGGCACACAGGGAGGCGGATGGCTTATTACTATTATTTTAGGAATTCTGGGAGCATTCATTGGCGGTGCGATAGGAGTTTATGTTCTGCACTGGGGAGACGTTACTTCCTTCTGGAATCCACGCAGCTGGATCCTTTCCATCGGGGGTGCTTTAATCATTCTCTGGATTTACGGAATGGCCACTAAGAAAAGCTAACCATTCAATACAAAATAAAATCCCGGATCTGAATTTCAGGTCCGGGATTTTTTGTACAATATAATTTAGTTAGTTGATTTTAATCTGGTAAGGCATTTCCATTTTTACCTCAGACTGTAATTTTTTATCAGTGATCTGCTGAAGAATTTCATAATTGGCCTTTCCAATTTTATTTTTAATGACTCTTGCAGAAATCTCATCTTCATTCAGGTCTTTGAAGATCTGCTCAAACGGAGACATCTTTTTAGGATAAGAGGTTACATGATAGGAGGATTTCAAGCCTGCTTTCTGTGCTGCAAATTTCACGGCATCATTTAATGTTCCCAAATCATCTACAAGCCCAATCTGTTTAGCACGGGTTCCACTCCATACTCTACCCCCTCCTACACTGTCGATCTGCTCGAAAGTCTGTTTTCTGTTTTGCGTAACAAAGTGAACAAATCTTTTATAAGTTCCTTCCACACTTCTGGTGATCAGGCTTACTCCATACGGAGAAACTCCGTTCAATGCCGAATAATACTGTGAATTGGCATTGGTAGCAACAATATCTGAACGGATTCCGTTTTTATTGGCAATATCCTTATAATAAGGAATCACTCCGAAAACGCCGATAGATCCTGTAAGTGTATTCGGCTCAGAATAGATCTTATCTGCAGCCATCGCAATATAATATCCTCCTGAAGCCGCATAGTCCCCGAAAGAAACCACTAAAGGTTTTTTCTTTTTCAGCTGCTGAAGTTCAAACAGGATCTCATCTGAAGCATTTGCACTTCCTCCGGGCGAATTGATTCTGAAAACAACGGCCTTCACTTTATCATCATTCTGAAGATCTTTGATGTATTTAACGTATTTCTCAGAGAAAATTTCGTTATATCCATCTCCGTTATTGATCGCTCCTGAAGCATACAGTACAGCCACTTTTTCCCCGGATTTATCTTCATCTGCGTAAGAGCTGATATAATTCGCTACTGAAATCTTGTTCAGCTTTTCTTTTTCTTTCAGGCTCAGCTTAGATTTGATCATTTCATCATATTCTGTTTTCTGGATCAGTTTATCAGCAAGCTTATATTTCAATCCTAATTCCGGGATCATTCCATATAAACTGTCAACAACCATTCTGAACTGGGTAGTATCAATTTTTCTTGAAACAGCAATTTTAGTGGAAGTATTTTTCCAGATATCATTCAAAAGTGTACTCAGCTGTTCTTTATTCTCCGGAGAAATATCATTTCTCAGGAAAGGTTCTACCGCAGACTTGAATTTCCCATGACGGATCACTTCAATTCCTATACCGTATTTTTCAGCGAAATCCTTAAAGAACGTCACTTCAGTAGCAAGCCCTTTTAATTCAATCATCCCTGATGGATTAAGGTAGTATTGGTCCGCAACTGATCCTAAATAATAAGAAGATTGTGAAACAGCATTTCCATAAGCATATACAAATTTTCCGCTCTTTTTAAAATCTTCAATAGCATTTCGGATATCATCAAGCTGGGTAATTCCTGCATTCAGATAATCTGCCTCAATACTTATACCTTTAATGTTATCATCAGTCTTTGCCTTGTTTATCGCTTCCAGCACATCATACAGAAGAATGTTTTTGTTTTTGTCACTGATATTAAATAAACTCACATTTTCCTCAGTTGGGCTATCAATAATAGCAGTCTTCAGGTTAATCGTAAGAACAGAGTTCTTCTTTACCACTACCGATTTTTCACTACCCATCGAGCTAAACACAAGCATCATGATGAAAAAGACAAAAAACACAGCACATAATAGGACAATTGCCACTATATTTGCCAAGACATTTTTAAAGAAACTTCTCATAAATCAATCAATTTTCCAATATGTCGCAACATAAGGTCGTTTTGTTACTCGGAAGTAACCTTGGAGATTCAAAAAAAAATATAGAGCGCGCTCTCGAGAAAATAAGTGAAGGAGGAAATGAAATTTCACAAGTAAGCGAGTTTTTGACATCCGAACCTGTGGAATTTGTCAGTTCCAATATTTTTTGTAATATTGCATCAATAATATTCACACGTCTTTCACCTATTCAACTGCTTGATTTTGTTAAGAATATTGAAGTTGAAATGGGGAGAATTAATGATTCAAAATCATCTGGAGGCTATAGTGATAGAATTATAGATATTGACATCATTAAATATAATGAATTGAATTTCAGATCAGAAAGATTAGAAATTCCCCACAAAAAACATCTTTTTGAAAGGGATTTTTCTAAAATATTATTGAAGGATTTTATCTAAATAAAACATAAAACATATAGTATGAAATTAGGTTTATTATTATTGGCCACACTTCCTATCGCAGCTTTTGCTCAGGAAGGTACTACAGTAAGCTCGTCTACCGAGTATCCTAATACTTTTTCCTCAGGTTCCGCTAATGTAAAACCATTTGATAATAAGTCCAGACGTTTCAACGACTGGTCTGTTTCTGTTGGGGGAGGTGCCGCATTTATGGTTCATTCTGATCTCAGATCTTTTTATGACAAAAAGACAAACTGGGGTTATAATGCCTATGTAAGTGTGGATAAGCAAATCACCCATGTGTTTGGAGTAAGCCTTATTTATCAAAGAGGTGAGACCAAGCAGAAAGCCATGTTAGATGGTGCTGCAGGTATTGCAGCAGGCGTAGGTACTGCAACGACAAAGTATAATCAGGTAGCCTTAATGGGAGATGTCAACTTATCCAATTTATTAAGAAGAGTAGACAACCATTCTCCTTACAGATGGGCTTTCCATGGATATGCTGGACTTGGATTCCAGGGGTACAAAACATCCCTGCATGACAATGACGAGTTCAGATGGAGCAATACTCCAAAAAGAGTCCCTTTATTCATTGAACAGGATTTCGCTATCAATTCGTTATTCTATCAGTTCGGATTAGGACTGAAGTATAAAGTTTCCAAGCTTATTGATATTGAGGCCAGAACCATGTACATCATCAGTGGTGATGATGAATTTGACGGTGGCGGATGGGCAGATCCAGGTGATTACGACACCTCTAAGCCGGGAGCAAAGTATAACATGATCAGCAGCTCAAGATCAGATAATGCATGGACAGTGAATTTAGGAGTTTCTTTCAAAATCGGAAAACATCCTTCTCATTTGGCATGGCATGACCCACTTCAGGAAGCTTATTACAGAGCTAACGTTCTGGAAAATGCAACCACCGATTTCGTAGTATGTGAAAAAGGAGATGCTGATAATGACGGGGTTTGTGATGATTGGGACAGACAGTTAGATACTCCTGCAGGAGCAAGAGTAGATGGCGCCGGTGTAGCTCTTGATATGGATCTTGACGGCGTAATTGATCTTTACGACAAGTGTGTAACGGTTCCGGGACCTGTTGAAAATAACGGATGCCCAACTAACAAGTAAGCCACTTACTTTATACAATGAAATCATTTAATTAACTAAATAAAAAATACACTATGAAATTAAGTTTAGCAGTTGTTGCATTAGCACTGGCAATCCCTACCGCCAGTTATGCACAAGACTCAACAGCAGTTTCAACCGGACAATATCCAAATACTTTTTCTTCCGGCTCTGCTAACGTTTCCCCATTTACCAATCAGTCTAAAAGATTCAATGACTGGTCTATTTCAGCGGGTGTTGGGGTGCCATTAATTCAATCAGCAGATTTAACGTCTATCAAAAACGGTAACGGTAAAAATCTTTTTGGATACTCAGCATATTTAAGTATTGACAAAGCTATTACTCATGCTTTTGGTTTAAAACTACAATATGACAGAGGAGAAACAAGACAAGGATGGTTCAATACCAAAGATGCAGCACCTAATGACCCTACAGCTGTAGGAGCAAGAACTCAATATGATGCGATCTCTTTATTAGGAGATATCAACTTCTCTAACCTTTTGAGAAGAGTGGATAATCATTCTCCTTTCAGATGGGCATTACATGGATATGCAGGTATCGGTACTATTGCATACAGAGCCTATCAGAAAGATATGAAAGGACAAAGACTTGCTACAGAAGTTAAGCCTTTCAAACTGGGATCTATGTTTATGCAGGCTGGTGCCGGTTTAAAATACAAAGTGAACAGAAGAATTGATATTGAAGGTAGACTAATGTATGTAGTAACCGGAGATGATGAATTCGATGGTGGAGGTGACAAATACAGCGCAATCAACAAGCGTGAAGAGCAGGTATCTGACAACTTCTTCAATGCAACTTTAGGGGTTTCATTGAAATTAGGAAAACACGAATCTCACGTAATGTGGCATGACCCGCTTCAGGAAATCTATTACAAACTTGATGTTTTGGCTAACAAAGACCAGGATATTGAAGTATGTAAGAAAGGAGATGCTGATAATGACGGTGTTTGCGACGATTGGGACAGACAGCTTGACACTCCTGCAGGAGCAAGAGTGGATGGTGCCGGTGTAGCTCTTGATACTGACCTTGATGGTGTAATTGACCTTTACGATAAGTGTGTAACGGTTCCTGGCCCTGTTGAAAACAACGGATGTCCTACAACTCCAGCTCCAACAACCGGACCTGTAGTAGAAACAGAAACTAAACTGGAAGGAATTGAATTTGATCTGAACTCTGACAGAATTCTGCCGTCAAATACTCCAATCCTGAATAATGCGGTTAATTATATTAACTCTTCAAGCGGTTCTTACAGTGTAGTTGGAGCAACTGATACAAGAGGTACAGATGCTTACAACCAAAAACTTTCTGAAAGAAGAGCCAATAACGTTAAGAATTATCTGATCAAAAACGGTGTTCAGTCTGGTAAGATCAACGCAGTTGGTAAAGGTGAAAAAGACCTTAAATACCCGGAATGTGAACCTGCTACTAAGTGCCCTGAATGGAAAAACAGAGCCAACAGAAGAGTTTACTTTGAAGCTAAATAATAAACTTTTAGTAAATATATCAAAGCCGTGCCATGCACGGCTTTTTTTGTTGTAATACTTTCCTTAATTTTACCCTATGATTTCTCAGCAGGATTTTCAAAAATTAAAGTATGATACCCTAAAATATTTTTGGGGCTATGACGATTTCAGAGATTCACAGGAAGACATCATAGATTCGGTTATCAATGAGAAAGACAATCTTGTATTACTGCCTACGGGTGCAGGAAAATCACTTTGCTACCAGCTTCCTGCTCTATTAAAAGAAGGAACCTGTCTCGTGATTTCACCATTGCTGGCCCTGATGAAAGATCAGGTCAACCAGCTTAAATTTCGGGGAATTGAGGCTGAGTATCTTTCTTCTGAACTTGATGAATATGATGCCGAAACCATCTATGACCGTTGCAGAGACGGCCTTACAAAACTCCTTTATATATCCCCTGAAAGACTTACCAACAGCCAGTTTCGTCAGAATATTGAAGATATCCAGCTTTCTTTTATTGCAGTAGATGAAGCTCACTGTATTTCAGAATGGGGGCAGGATTTCAGACCCAGCTATCAGAATATAAAAGAGTTCAGAAAAAATTATCCTGAAATTCCATGTCTGGCCTTAACCGCTACGGCTACTCCCAAAGTTCTCGAAGAAATTAAAATCAAGCTTGAACTTAGAAAGCCTGTAGTTTTCCAGAAAAGTTTCAAGAGAGACAATATCAGAATCCTTACAGAAGAAGTCGCCGATAAATTCCAGCGTGTCTTTGATATTTTAAAATATACCCAGGATTCAGGGATTGTTTATGTTAGAACCAGAAAGGAAGCAGAACTGCTGGCCGAATTTTTGAAAAAAAACCAGATGAAAAATGTAGATTTTTTTCATGCAGGTTTAACGACAAAAGAAAAAAACACCCGACAGGCGATCTGGAACAAGAGTGACAACTATGTCCTCATATCCACCAATGCTTTCGGGATGGGAATTGATAAAGACAACGTTCGATTTGTCATTCACTACTCTCCTGCTCCTTCTCTTGAAAATTATTATCAGGAGATCGGAAGATCAGGAAGAGATGGTAAGGAAAGTTTTGCCTTTATGCTTTGGAATCAGCAGGAACTTATGAATTTTGATGACATTCTCAAAAATCAGATTCCCAACAAAGCTGAATTCCTGAAAATTATCAGCTACCTCTACTCTATTTTTCAGGTTGCAGAACATGAACTTCCGGAAAAGGTTTTCCAGCTTAATAGCCAGGGAATACAAAACTTCACCAGACTTTCCAGAGCAAAGATCAATAATGTGCTCAATTTTCTGCATAATCAGGAAATTATTTATTATAACGACAACAAAAGCCTCTCTTCTCTCGAACTTCTCATCAAACCCGATGAGATTGATCAGCTGGTACAAAAGGATGCTTATTTCGTTGAATTGATGCTGCGTACCATTTCGGGGATTACCACGCATAAAGTAATGTTCAGCGAGCAACAGGTAAGCAATAAAATAGGAACGGCTGTCCCCCTCATCAAAGAACGTCTGAAAGAACTTCAGCAGAAAAATTATCTGGAATATGTAGACGGCGCTCTCTCCAGTATAAAATTCCTTAAACCACGTGATGAAAGAGCGGTAAATGGCGCCTATTGGAAGCTTTTTGAGCATATTCAAAAAAACAAAATCCAGAAATGGGAAGAGATGAAGTTCTATGTTCAAAACAGCAGCCATTGCAAAATGAAACTTATCCTTACTTATTTTGGAGAAAAGAACGCCAAAAACTGCGGTCAGTGCTCTGTTTGTGAGAAGAATAAGCAGTCGATCTTCGGAAAAAACATTTCCCAGCAGATTATCAGTCTTCTGGCTAAAAAACCGTCAACCATTGAAGAACTCTCCATTCAGCTGAGCTATCATTCTAAAAATAATATTCTGGAAAATCTTATCTTCCTTCTGGATTCAGGAAAAGTAAGAATGTTGAATTTCAGGACATACGCGCTGAGTAATGAGTAATGAATGATAAGTAATGCTGTAATTGAGAATAAAGGAGGCAGACTTTCAATTATAAGATCAACTTTAAACTTTGAACATTAAACTCTCAGCCTTGAACCCTGAAATTTCGCTCATCATTCTCAATCCGTTCCATGCAGTACCCTGCAACTCTCGCCCCAAACTCTTATCTTTGCACTATGAAATCATTGAAAGTTGTTTTTTTAGGAACTCCTGAGTTTGCTAAAACATCGCTGGAAGCGATCCACCTCTCGAATCACAAAGTTGTAGGCGTTGTAACCGTTGCAGATAAAGCCAGTGGCCGCGGGCAGAAAATAAGCCAGTCCCCTGTAAAAGTATTTGCTGCAGAAAATAATATTCCCGTTTTCCAACCTGAAAAGCTAAGAAATCCTGAATTCCTGGAAGAACTGAGAAAGCTGGATGCTGATGTTTTTGTAGTGGTAGCCTTCAGAATGATGCCTAAAATTCTTTTTGAAATGCCCAAAATGGGGACATTCAATCTTCATGCTTCCCTACTTCCTGATTACAGAGGTGCGGCACCCATTAATTATGCCGTGATTAATGGTGAAGAGAAAACCGGAGCAACCACTTTCTTCATCAATGAAAAAATAGATGAAGGGAATATTCTTCTTCAGGAGGAACTTGAAATTCTTTTGGATGAAAATGCAGGAAGCCTCCATGACCGTTTAATGATCATGGGTTCCGGGCTTGTTGTAAAAACTTTGGATGGCCTTGCAGAAAATACTATCAACGAAAAGCCGCAGCCCAATACAGAACATCCTAAAAATGCGTATAAAATCTTTAAAGAAGATACCCGCATTAACTGGAATTCACCGTCAAAAACAGTTCATCAGTTTATTCTTGGAATGTCTCCCTATCCTGCGGCATTTACCACTTTAAAAATCGGTGAAGAAGAAAAAGGATTAAAAATATTTGCCGGAAAATTTGAGATTACAGATCATGTAAAACCTGCCGGAACTCTTGATATTTCAAAAAATGAGTTTAAAATTTACACACAAGATGGTGTTTATTTTCCACAGGAATTACAGCTTGAAGGTAAAAAGAGAATGACTGTGAAAGATTTTCTTAATGGTTTCAGAAACTTTGATGAAATAAGTTTGTAAATAAAAAGGGAGATGGATGATGGAAATCATTTTTCCCATTATATAAAACAAAAGCCGGTTCTTTTTTAAGATTCGGCTTTTTCAATTCTTATTCACAATTTTTCTGCGGATTCTGCTGATAAACTCCGGAGTTACGCCCAGATAGGCGGCAATCTGTATATTGGTCAGACGGTGAGCAATCCGTGGATAATCTCTAAGAAAATCCTGATAGCGTTCTTCTGAAGGTTTATTTAAATTATCGATGATCCGACGCTGAAGTGCAATAATAGACATCTGAAATTTGAGTCTCATCAATCTTTCAATTTCTGGAAGTTCCAGATAAAGTCTTTCTTTGTCCTCTTTGGAAATTAGCAGAATCTCACTGTCTTCAATCGCCTGAATATTGAGCTGTGAAGGAATCTGATTGATAAAACTGTCCATGTCCGAAAGCCACCAGTCTTCTATTCCGAAATGCAGAATCTGCTCATCTGCATTATTATTCGTACGGAATACTTTAAAGCATCCTTTCAAAACGAATCCTTCATGAGCGCAGACGTCGCCTTCTTTCAAAAGAAATTCTTTTTTATTAATCTTTCGCAGTATGAAAGCACTGCAATATTTTTCCAGTTTTTCCTCCGAAATCCCTATGTATTTCCTGATGTGTTCTTTTAAAGGCCCCGTCATGGTTTAAAAATAAAAAAAGGTTTAGAAAAATCCTAAACCTTATCGTTTTATTTATCTCAACTTATCTATTTTTTTCTTGATTATTATTGCCAACTGCTCCTTTCCCATCAAATTAAGAAAAAACAAACAGAATCCGTAATAAAAAAATAATCCCAGACAAAAGAAAAGAAAGCTATTTAAATCATGAATATGTTCAGATAATGGCCAAAATAACTTAACACCATAAATTATTGCTATGAAAATAATAATAAAGTAACTTCTGATCATCATAATCTGAGTTTTGCTAAGATTTACATACAGCTTTCCTTCCTCGTCTTCTTTTAAAAAACTGATTATACGATACAGCTGTTTATCCGTCACATTACCGCCTAGTCTGTTTTTAAGTTCCTGTATTTTCATAGCGAAACGAACACTCACATTTTTTCCGGTTACCAATATCAATTGATTCTCAATAGTAAGTTCTCTAAAAGGAGCAGGAAGATCATTTTCTTTGATCATTTTAAAAATCTTATCGTTATAGTCCGTTTCTTTTTCCTTTTTGTTAACCGACATTGAAAACATTCTGTCTAAAGAATTCATCAGAATTTCAAAAATTTCTTTTTTCATAGTAATATATTTTAAATAATTAAGTGTTTTCTAAGTTAGAACAAAAAACTTTTCAAAACCAAAACCAACTAAAAATCAATCAATTAAAATACAATCAAGAATATTTTCAATACAAAACAACAAACACACACAAATTTCATAAAACAAAAAAAATGACTTGATTTTTTCAAGTCATTTTTTCATCAAACAAGTTCAATAACAAAAATTCACAGCAAAGCTGATTCACTATTGACCATTCACTTATTATTACAGTTGAACCAATTCAGTCACCTCCACATCATAACCTCCAACCTGAGGTTTGATATTTGGGTTCTGAGTGATTACTTTAAATTTATTAATTCCGAGATTTTTCAGAATCTGCGTCCCGATTCCGTAATCTCTGTAATTGTACGCTAAAGTAGGATGCTGCTCCTGCCCGTCCTGATAGTTCAGGAACTGCTGAAGCTTTCTCAGTGTATTTTCAGAGTTGGAAACGTTATTGATGAAGATAATTGCTCCTTTTCCGGCTTCATTTACCATGTTGGTCACTTTTTCCAGTAAAGGTTTTTCACCGTTATTCAGTCTGGTCAGAACATCAAAATAAGAATCAGAAGACTGAACTCTTACCAAAACAGGCTCATCAACGGTCCATGCCCCTTTTGTTAGAGCAAAATGGATCTGATCGTTTGAAGTTTCCCTGAAAGCAAAGAAATCATAATCTCCGTAAGCCGTTTTTACTTTTCTTTCTTCCAGTCTTTCGATCAGGTTTCCTTTTTTAAGCTGATAATGAATCAGGTCTTCAATGGAAACAATTTTCATATCGTGTTTCTGTGCAAAAGCATAAAGATCCGGTAAACGTGACATGGTTCCGTCATCATTCATGATCTCACAGATCACTCCTCCTTCTTTCAATCCTGCAAGATGGGTTAAATCAATCGCAGCTTCAGTATGTCCTGCTCTTTTTAAAACACCTCCTTTTCTCGCACGTAACGGGAAAATATGTCCCGGTCTCATAAAGTCTGTAGGTTTAGACTTTTCGTCCATCAGAGCTAAAATAGTTTTGGCTCTGTCTCCTGCAGAAATCCCTGTAGAAGTTCCGTTTCCAAGAAGGTCAACTGATACGGTAAAAGCAGTTTCTTTAGGATCGCTGCTTCTGCTTACCATTACTTCAAGTCCTAATTCGTCGCATCTTTTTTCAGGAAGCGGCATACAGATTAGCCCTCTTCCGTGAAATGCCATAAAATTGATAATTTCCGGCGTTGTAAGTTCCGCCGCACAGAGAAAATCTCCTTCATTCTCTCTGTCTTCATCATCTACTACTATGATTATTTTACCATTTTTAAGGTCTTCAATAGCCTCTGGGATAGTATTTAATTTAATCTCAGACATGTTTACTTTTTATTTGTGCAAAGATACTCATAAAAATAAGCATCTGCCAATTAATATGGATGGTTTGTTACGCTTTGGATAATGAGTTTGCCGCCTCTCTGAAAATTTCATAAGATCTCAGTCTTTTCTGATGATCGTAAATATGAGAGTTAATAATCAGCTCATCTACATTGAATTTTTCCTGAAAATCTATAAGTTTTTTTTCAATTTCAGCCTGGTCCCCGATAAAGGTATATCTGAGTTTCTGAAGCACCATTGATTTTTCCATTGGTGACCATATTTCATCCATATCATCCACCGGCGGAGCAAAAGGTTTTCTGTCATTTCTCACAATGTTGATGAATGCCTGGAATAAGGTAGTTGAAATTTTATGGGCCTCTTCTGAAGTTTCTGCCGCCACACCATTAACGCATGCCATGATATAGGGTTTATCCAGTTGTTTTGAAGGCTGGAAATGTTCTCTGTAAATTTTAAATGCCATTTCCATTTGTTCCGGAGCAAAATGTCCCGCAAAAGCATAAGGCAGTCCTAATTCTGCGGCCAGCCATGCACTGTCTGTACTTGATCCCAGCATATAAAGTGGAATATCAAGTCCTTCTCCCGGAATCGCGCGAACCATCGCATCAGAATTTTCTTCAGAAAAATACCGTTGCAGCTCCAGAATCTGTCTTGGAAACTGTTCGTTAATAATGGCCGGGTTTCTTCCCAATGCCTGAGCGGTAAGCCCATCTGTTCCCGGTGCTCTTCCCAGTCCCAGGTCGATTCTTCCCGGAAAAAGAGACTCCAGGGTTCCGAACTGTTCGGCAATGATCAGTGAACTGTGGTTCGGAAGCATGACTCCTCCGGATCCTACTCTTATTGTTTTTGTTCCGTTGGCAATAAAACCAATCAGAACAGAAGTGGCTGAACTGGCAATACTTTCCATATTATGGTGTTCCGCAAGCCAGAATCTTTTATAGTGCAAACTTTCAGTATGATTTGCTAAAGACAAACTGTCCTGAAAGGTATCATGAATGCTTTTCCCCTGCTTTACCGGTGCAAGGTCTAAAACAGAAATTTCAAAATTTTTCATATTTTAAATTTTAGGTTTAAAACCAAACAAATTTAAAGCATAAAAACTGCATTAGTTACTTTTTGTAATTAATAAAACCGATCGATCACTTCAGTGAAAAACTATTGGAAAAATAGTTTTAGTTTCAAACTTTTATTTAAAGTAAAAATGCTTTATTAGCATTAATCATATATGAAACAAATGATTCCGGACTTGCTGACTAAATTCAAGACTTTTGCTAAAATATAAAACCCCTGTAAACTATGAAATCCAAAATATAACATATTAATTATAAAAAGTAACTTATATAATTATTCAGTTCAGGAAAAAATTATTGAATTCAATTTTGTAAATCAATTAAGTTTTTATTTGTAAACTCGTCAAAATACCTGAATTTTGTCATCTAATAACCAAACTGAAAACTATATGCAGAAAATAGTCCTCATCCTCATTTCATTTTTATTGATAAGCTGTTCTTTCAATCAGACTTTTTCAAACAGAGAATCTGATAAAAAGGATGCAGAGAAGATCTCAGAAAAATTCTATTGGGAAGAAAAATATGGCGGAAATCTAGACACTATTTATAATCTGTTCGGCGATAAATTCTTTGAAGTAACAGACAAAGAAAAATTGCTTAAGATCATCAATGCCTCTCAAAACGATATAGGACGGGTTGAAGAATATAATTTGGTAAAGTGGGAAACTTTGATTGTAAAAGGTTCTAATCCCAAAAGTGTATATATGCTGGCATATGAGGTTAAAAGAGGGACAAGCAAAACAGAAGAAATATTTTCTATGGAGAAAGACAAAAACGGAGATATTAAGATCGTAGGATACAGGGTCAATCAGGATCTTCTGACTAAATAAAAAACAGGCTGTTTCAATAATGAAACAGCCTGTTTTTTTTTATTGTTAAGCTTTATTTTTATCCTTCAGAAAATTATAATGATTAATCAGAATCCTGATCTCATTAAATTCAAAACTGCTCGGAAGTGCATTTTTCCAGTCACTCAGTGTTTCGTGAGGGTTTTTGTAAAATTCCGTTTCAAAAGCTTTGATTTTGTCTGAAGTAATTACTCTGGCAATATCCAGTAATCCCTGCTCGGCAAATTTAGCAAGATGTCCGATGACCGTTTCTTTTACCAGTCCTCTTTCCAGTGCAATTTCACCAATGGTTTTCCCCTGCTCAAATAACTGGAAGGTAAGAACCTGAGAAGGAACTTTAGCAATTTTCATGCTTATCTCCTTATCATTTTTTTCATCTAAAAGTTTAGTTTCCAGCAGGTAGGCTTCTTTCAGGCTGTTGAGATATTCCTCAATATCTTCCAGCCAGTTTCTGAATTCTTCGTTATACTGTTTCAGGCCTTTCGCCCCTTTGATTTCAGCATAAAATTCTTTCAGCGGATTAAAAACCTTATCACGGATCTCAACGAAAAAGAAGTTAACGGCTCCTTTCGTTTTATTTTCAATCTCAGACCATTCTTCTTTCTGCTCAATAAAATTGTTGACCTTCTGGGAAATCACTCTTTCCAGCTTTTCAAAAATTTTTCCGAGATTCACAATCTCATGTTTCAACTGAACATACAGCTGCTTGGTTTTAACGTGATCAATACTTTTTGTAGTAATAGAAAGCTGGTTCCAGTCTTCTACTTCCTTCAGAAACCACAGACAATTTACTGTACGAAGCACTTTTCTAATGCTGTAATCGTATTTTTCTTTATTCAGGATGGCTTCTACATTATCATTCGCAAGCGTATTCCCCTGAAACTGGAGAATTCTGTTATCTTTAAAAATAACATCAGGAGTAATCCTGGATTTTAAAACAATGCCTTCCAGGGTACGACATCTCGATAAAGCAACATATACCTGCCCTGCCGTAAAACTTTTCCCCGCATCAATGATCACCTTATCAAAAGTAAGTCCCTGACTTTTGTGAATCGTTACTGCCCAGGCCAGCTTGATCGGAAACTGCTCAAAGCTTCCCAATACTTCTTCCTGGATATTTTTTTCAGTATCGAGGAAATATTTTTTCTGTTCCCAGACTTCTCTTTTTACTGTAATTTCTCTTTCGCTGCCGTCCAGCACTACTTTAATTTCGTTTTCATCCAGTGCTGAAATTTCGCCCAGCTTTCCGTTAAAATATTTTTTCTCCCCGGAAATATCATTCCTGATGAACATCACCTGGGCACCGATCTTTAGTTCTAAAAACTGCTCGTTCGGATACTGGTTTTCTTTAAAATCACCAAAAAGTTTAGCTTCGTAGGTGTTGGGTGTTACTTTAATTTCAGCAAGCTTTTCCTGATTGATCTCATCCGCCATTTTATTATGCGAACACAGGTAAACGTAAGATTCGTTCCCCATGTCAAAATCGGGATCATATCTTTTGTTGAGAAGATCAAAATCTATATTGGCGGTATCTCCATCGCGGATAGCATTCAGAATTTCCAGGAAATCTTCATCGGATTGTCTGTATACTTTCGTTAATTCAATCGTTAGAAGAGGAATATCCTTCACTGCCAGGCTATCGAAAAAGAAAGGAGAATCATAGCATATCTTTAAAATATGTTCATCCCTTACCACTGGTGGCAGCTGATAAAGATCCCCTATGAACAGCATCTGAACCCCGCCGAACCGCTGATTATTTCGTCTGATGAAGCGCAGCGAAAAATCCATCATATCCAGAACATCGGCTCTGAGCATGGAAACCTCATCAATAATAAGAACCTCTATTTCTCTTAAAAGCTTAAGCTTATCCTTTCTGTACTTAAAATGGGGCATCAGATCGGCGATATTATTCGCTAAACTTCCGTCGATACGGTCCGTGGTTGGTAAAAAAGTTCTTAAAGGCAGCCCAAACATGGAATGAATGGTTACTCCTCCCGCATTAATGGCAGCAATTCCCGTAGGAGCCACTACAATATACTTCTTCTTCGTCCTTTTTACAAAATCATTGAGAAAGGTCGTTTTGCCGGTTCCTGCTTTCCCCGTAAGAAAAACACTTCTGTTGGTATGCTCTATTAAGTCAAAAAAATGATTGTTCATCGCTTCAAAAATACGGAAAATGAATTTGATTTTCTTACCTTGGCATAACTTTTGGAAATTCTCAAACAGAACATAATTTTTTATGAAAAAAGTTTTCATCCATATCCCGATATTATTATTTTGCACTACCATTACATTAGTTTCCTGCAATGCATCTAAAAATGCAGGTACTGATCTTCCTAAAGATATTTCCCAGAGACCTGCTGATGAAGACAGCCAAAGATATGATCAGGCCCAACTGGATAAATTAAAAGCCTCCATAGAATCTGAAGCATCTGAAAAATGTACTAATGCTTCGGACTGGACCTTTGCTCCAATGGGGGCCAAAGCCTGTGGGGGCCCGATGCTGTATATTGCTTATCCAAAAAAAATAGAAACTTCCATCCTGCCAAGGATCAATGTGTATACAGAAAAGGTAAAAGCATTTAATGAAAAATACAACATCACTTCCGACTGTATGATGATAATGCCTCCAACAGCAGTAAAATGTTCCGCTGGAAAGGCAATTCTTATTACGGAACAGCGATAGAAAAAAATCAAAGCAAAGGTTATATATCCCGTTGAATTATTCAACAACAAACTCGCTCAGGAGTTTATACTAAGGATTAAAACGAAAGCTCCGTCAATTGACAGAGCTTTTAATTTTTTTTATATAGTTTCTATAAAGTCTATAACGCTTCAATACTATCCTTCCACTTCTTTCACATTCTCCTTATACCATGAAGAATATTTCACATAATTATCTGCAATCCTATTTACTTCTCCCTCCAGCAGCTGTGCAGAGATATCTTTAATTTTTTTGGCAGGTACTCCTCCCCAAACTTCCCCGGATTTGATATGGGTTCCCTGCGTTACCACAGACCCCGCTCCTACAATAGAATTTTCTTCTATCAGGCAGTCATCCATTACAATAGCTCCCATCCCAATCAGGACGTTATCTTTTACCGTGCATCCATGAACAATGGCATTGTGACCAATGGAAACATTATTCCCGATATTCAAAGGGTGCTTCTGATAGGTACAGTGCAGCATGGCGTTATCCTGTACATTAACTTTATCTCCCATTTTGATGTAGTGAACATCCCCTCTGATCACGGCATTATACCAGATACTGCAGTTCTCACCCATTGTTACATCTCCTATAATGGTTGCTGTTTCCGCTAAAAAAGTTCCCTCACCAATCTGAGGCATTTTCCCTAAAAGTTCTTTTATGATTGCCATAATTTTAATTTGATAATTTGAAAATATATTAATTTGAAATCATGAATTCTGCCAATATCTAACGATTGTCTGAAAATATACGAGTTGAAAATATCGATTTCCTTCCATCTCTATACTCTAACTTCTAATTTTAAATGACTGTGATAGCAAAAATCTAAATTCAAATCTCTAAGTTCTAAATTCTAATTGCGTATTTTTGTATCTCAAATTTAACGAAAAAATGCGTACAATACTTATAGAACCAACCGAAAACCCGAAAGTGATGAAATTTGTTGCAGATTACAATCTGATTCCGGGGTCTTTAGAGTTGGACAGAAGTTCAGATATTTCAGAAATTCCAATGGCACAGGAACTTTTCAATTATCCTTTTGTGGAAAGAGTTTTCATTACTGCCAATTTTGTAGCAGTAGCCAAACAGGATACTATTGAATGGGAACATGTGGCGGAAAGTCTGAAAAATGTTATCGAGGATGAATTACTGGCTAATCCAAGAATTTATCTTCAGAAGAAAAAAGAGATGTACCAGATTTATGCTGAGATGACTCCTAATCCGAATGTGATGAAATTCGTTTCCAGCAAACTGTTATTAGAAGGTTTTGTGGAAGTAAAATCAAGAGAGGCTGCAGATGGAGTTCCATTAGCACAGGCTATTTTCAAAGAGTTTGATTTTGCTAAAGAAGTTTTCATCTCTGACAATTTTGTTGCGGTAACAAGAGATAATTCTGTAGAATGGCATGAAGTGATGATGGCAGTCCGCGCTTTAATTGCAGAATACCTTCAGAACGGAGGAGAAATTTCAAATCTTGAACCTCAAAAACATGAGAATCCGGTTGAAAAGATCATCAACAGAGATTATACCGAGGATGAGCAGAAAATTTCTGATATTTTAAATGAATATGTTGCTCCTGCAGTAGAAAACGACGGCGGGAAAATTTCACTGATGGAATACGATCAGGAAAGTAAAACAGCCAAGATGCTTCTACAGGGAGCCTGTTCAGGATGCCCAAGCTCAACAGCTACTCTGAAAAACGGTATTGAAAATATTCTGAAACAGTTTGTTCCTGATCTGGTAGAAAGAGTAGAAGCTGTGAATGGATAAACGTTGTAGCGTTTAAGCTAAAAACCTTCAATTTCCAATATTAACTGAAATATACATCACTAAAATAAAAAGTTTTGCAGAAAGAATCCCGAAATTCAAAGAAAGGAATTTTATTGGTCAATTTAGGATCACCCAGATCTACGGCAGTAAACGATGTAAAGGAGTATCTTGATGAATTTTTAATGGATGAAAGGGTTATTGATTACCGCTGGATCTTCCGTGCACTTCTTGTTCAGGGTATCATCCTGAAAACAAGACCTGCCAAATCTGCAGAAGCCTATAAAACCGTGTGGACGGATCAAGGCTCTCCTTTGATCGTTATTACTGAAAAAATTCAGAAAAAACTTCAGAAGCTGGTAGATGTTCCCGTAGAAATCGGAATGCGTTACGCACAACCAAGCATTGAAGCAGGAATTCAGAGATTAGTGGATCAAGGAGTTTCTGAAATCGTTCTTTTCCCTTTGTACCCGCAATATGCAATGAGTACAACAGAAACGGTTATTGAAAAAGCAGAAGAAGTACGGAAAAAGAAATTTCCTACCGTAAAAATCAATTATATTCAGCCTTTCTACAACAGAGATATTTACATTAATTGCCTAGCAGAAAGCATTAAGGAAAAGCTTCCTGAAAATTTTGATGCCCTGCAGTTCTCCTATCATGGGGTTCCGGAAAGGCATATTTATAAAACAGACCCGTCGAAGACCTGTAAAATTGATGATGCCAACTGTATCAACAGCCAGGTGGATACTCATAATGCTTATTGCTACAGACATCAGTGTTATAAAACTACTGAGGCTGTTATAGCTAAAATGGGACTTCCAAAAGAAAAAACCATCGTTTCTTTCCAGTCAAGGCTGGGGAAAGATAAATGGATAGAACCTTATACGGATGAAACTTTAGAAACCATTCCTGGAAAAGGTATTAAAAACCTTGCAGTGGTGTGTCCGGCTTTCGTTTCAGACTGTCTGGAAACGCTGGAGGAAATTTCAGTGGAAGGTAAAGAGCAGTTCCAGCATGCTGGCGGAGAAAACTTCCATTACATTCCATGTCTGAATGATGAAGACCGCTGGATAGAGGTTGTAAAGACACTCTGTGAAGAAAAGTTGAATGACTTTTATCTGGTTTAAAATACAAAGAACTGCCATATCAGGCAGTTCTTTTTTAATCTGAGAAATCTGTGGAAAACAAATGAGACGTCTTTATTGACATCTCTTATTATTTTAATAATTCAAAGTTTTATTTAGCTCCCACAGGTGTTCTGAATTCCCCGTATCCCATCAATCCATCATAACTTCGTCCGAAAGGTGCATAATATAGAAATGCCTGGTACAGGTTTTCTGTCTGCCAGAAATTTCCGTTGATCTCGCCGAAGTTCAGGCTGCCATTACTTTCTTTGGTGGCCAGAATGTAATTATAGAATCCTTGTTTCAGGAATATTTTAGCCACATATTTTTTGCTGGCTGCATCGTAATGCATCTGGTTTTCTTTGGAGGGGGTGAAATTATTAAAACCGCCCAAAACATAGATCTCTTTATCTGCAGGATCAGAATCCAAAGAAAAATAAACCCAAGAATAATCGGCCTCCCTGTCTGCATTTCTTTCCAGACCCAGGTCATTTCTTCTGTAATACCACGCACCGTTCACATCCGGCTGATACTGGTAGTTAAGAGGAAAAGCCCAAACGGAATGCAGATAAGTCTGATTGACACCGTCTTTTAATTCTGTGGCACGAACCATGTCCGCTGCCATATTCATATTTTTGTTATCGAAATAATAGAATTCATTGTTACCCGGGAAAGTAAGGCTCATTTGCTGGAAAAGCAGCTGGTTTCCTAATGTAGTACTTGGTTTCAAATTATTGACTGTTACATTCGGGTTGTTATTCTGCATCACATTAAGAGACATAGAATTCACATTGGAAGAAAGATCTCCTCCTTTTGAAACAACTTTTGCCTCTACCCTCTGGTTGATATTCGGATTTTTCGCATCAGCAATTCTTGAAATGTTCAGTGCTATCGTAGCCGCATCTTCCACGACATAAAATCTTCTTTTAAAAAGAGGTCTTTCAGCAGAATCCTTATAAACGATCAACTCAAAATTTCCGGAGATCTTCGGCTGTATCTTATCATTCGGAAATGTCAGCTTATAATGAGTATAAGGCTGAATGGTATTGAAAGAATACTGGAACTGATCCAGCAGTCCGTTCAGACTTCCGGTGGCAAATTCCGTAAAGAAAAGATTATCATCATTCCAGTTCCGGTCGTAATGTTTGATGGTATATCTGTAAATTTCGCTGGCATTGGTAAGATCATCAAATCTGAGAACCAGCTGTTCACCGAATTTTATTACCGGGGTTTCGTCATTGGTCTGTGGATTAAACAGCTGTATGCTCTGGATATTCTGCCCAAAAGCCAGTCCGCTCAAAGAAAGTAAAAATATGCGCAAAGTTTTCATTATGACGAAGATAACGAAAAATCGGGATTTTCTTAATAATATCGTACTTTTGAATAAAAAATATCCGATATGCTTCAGATTCAAGGTTTCGTATTCAATTTTGCGAGCGAAAACACTTATATTCTATACAACGAAAACAAAAATGCATGGTTAATTGATCCCGGAAATATGAGTCCGCAGGAAACCCAGGTGATTGATCATTTCATCACGGAAAACGGACTGCATATTCAGAAAATTCTGCTTACTCATGCTCATATCGATCATGTTTTGGGGCTTCAGTGGGCTTTTGATCAATTTAAAGTTCCGGTTTATCTGCACCAGGAAGATCAGGAAGTATTGGATATGCTTCAGGCAAGCGGGATGAGATTCGGGATGAATATCGATCCTGTGAAAGTAGAAACCCAATATGTTACGGAAGGTGAGGAACTTGATCTGGACGGAGAAAAATTCAAGATTTATCATGTTCCGGGACATTCTCCGGGAAGTGTGGTATATCACAATGAAAATCAGAAATTCATGATCTCCGGAGATGTACTTTTTGAAGGCAGCATCGGAAGAACAGATCTTTATAAAGGAAATTACGAGCAGCTGATTGACGGCATCAAAACAAAACTTTTCGTACTGGATCCTGAAACACAGGTTTTCTCCGGCCATGGAAATCCTACATCAATTGGTTTTGAGAAGCAGTACAATCCTTTTTTTAAGTAAAAAACTGAGTCCGGGTTAAGGAATTTAGAGATAAAAAGGCTTGAGGAGTGGATCAGATTACAGAGAAATTAAAAAACTTAAGAAAACCCGCTAAGGGGAAAAGTATTTAAAGAAATGGAAAATTCTATAAAAATAGGAAGTCATTATTACGATCTGAACATCAAACATTTCTGTTTTGAACGGGAACAGTCACTCAGTTATATCAATGATCTGCCCCTTCTGAACCAGTTTCTTAATCTGACCTCTGCCAGTTTTTCCTGTTCAAATCTCAATGATGAAGGGTTAGCTCATATATCCGATTGCTATAAAATTGAATATTTGGATGTACAGGACACTGAAATTACCAATGAAGGGATAAAGCATATCAAAAATCTGAACAATTTAAAATACCTCAGGTTAAAAGAAAATTCACAGCTTACCAACGACTGTATTCCGGATCTGGCAGCATTAGATTTTTTATTCGACTTGCAAATTCATGAAACATCAATTGATGAAGAGGGGTTGAAAAAATTTGTTGCTCTGAAAAATTTAGAAATTTACTGCTTCCTGGAAAATATCTGCATCCACGTACGGGACAACAATTATACATTTGAAGGACTTTTAGATATATCAAGAAAAATTCCAGACTGCGCTATTTTAGCAAAGGGTAACGGAGAATTCCTTAATGGTACATTTGATGGAAAATGGCGCCATTAGAAGATGGAGTAAAAAAAATAAAACCGTCAGTACATAGGTTCTGACGGTTTCCTGTTATAAAGAAATAGAAGTATTAAAAATCTAAAGTAATAGAAGCTCTGGCAGCAGCCCCCAAAATAGGTCTTGCCATTCTGATATTGGTTCCTGTTACCGTCTGTGATCTTGGATCTCCTTCTGTAATTCCAATGGTATTAAAGATATTGGTTCCGTCTACGGCAAAACGTATTTTTCCAAGCTGGTAAGACATTCCGGCCCCGAATTCTGTGAAAGAAGGCAGAATATTATCAGCTGTATTGCCTTCATTCTGGAAACGTTTTCCGTAATAGTTCATGCTTACATAAGCTCTCCACTCCTTGGTAATATTCACTGCCGGAGAAATATTGAAATAGAATTTAGGCATTCTTCTTACGGTGTTGCCGTCATAATCAAACGTAGTTCCGTTTGCATTTCTTCCTGTAAAATCCTTGTATTTCGGATTCTGAATGGTTCCGTTAAAGGTCACCTCAAGAATATTGTTGAAGAGTCTTGTATACCCTTCGATCTCTACTCCAAGGTTGGTGGTATTGGCGAATTTATTTTCAGAAGTTCCGTCTGAGAATACATCGGTGAATGAAAGATCTTTAAGCGTGGAATAGAAAGGAATTACCCCGATATCAAAGTTTCTCGAATAATATTTATAGCCTATTTCAAGCTGATTGGTACGAACCGGCTTGATCTGGTCCAGATTTGCCATATTGTTATAGTACGCTTCTTCATTCGGAGATCTGAAACCGTGAGAGAAACGGGCGTATACTGCATTTCCTCTGTTGATCTTATAGTTCGCAGCCATAGTATAAGATACTTTGTTGATGTCATAATACCAGTACGTATATTTATTCCCCAGAACCGCCATATTATCATCAGCGGTTGTAGTGGTGAAGCTGTGAGTTCCATCTGTGGTCAGACCTGAATTATTTAGGTTGGCTGTTGTTGTATTCACACCATATCCTTTATAGAAATCACGGCTGTAACGGATTCCTCCATTAAAACTTAAAGCTTCTGTAATATTGTAATCCAAGTTTAAATAAAGATCATTCAGACTTCCCTGAATCTGTGAATCTCTGATCAGGAAAGACATATCTTTAACTCCGTTATACGTTTGGGAATAGCCCACATCTGAGGGATCCATTGAAGGATTCACCAGGTTAAGCAGCTGAGGTCTGTCCGTAGCCGTTGTTAAAATATTGCTCCAGTTCCAGTATTGATGCGACTTCCAGTTTGATTTATAGAAACCGGCTGTTACATTTCCTTTATCAAATTTATAATTGAACTGAAGGTCATTCACAAAATTATTCATCTGTTTGTCGATCGCCCAGAATCCTAATTTCTGAATATATTCCGGATTGACAATAGCACCGGTACTTACGAGTGAATACTGATAGTTACTCATTCCCAGTCCGCCATCTTTTACAAGATCTGTTGCATATGCAGAAGCCAGTTTAGGTGCTCCTGCCGGAAACATTCCTGTATACTCCATGTTGATATTGGTGTATCTGGTTTTATTCAGGACGCTGAAATTATTTCCAAGATCATATTTAAACTCTGCTCCCACAACATCTACTTTCGGGTGGATTCCGTTTTCAAGATCTCTTTTAAAGAATCCGCCTCCGGCCTGTGGAATGCTCAGCTGACTGAGTGCTCTGTAGCTGTAGGTTCCATAATTGGCGTCAAATCCCGGAAACTCTTTCAGTTTATCTCCATCCTGGGTTAAAGGAATCGGGAGGTAGAATGTATTTCTGTCATCCAGCTTTTTATAATAAATTTTTGCATACCCTTTATCAAACACATACTTCAGGTTCATTCTGATCTGTCCACCGTTATTGGCCTTAAATCCTGTTTTTCTGATTCCGTTATCTGTTCTGTAAAAACCGCCTACATTAAAGAAAAGCTTATCCTGAATCAGAGCTCCTCCTACATTCACGTCGGTACGCATCAGACCATAGGTTCCGGTTTCCAGTTTAGCGGTTCCTCTAAAATTATTGGTTCCTTCTTTCGTAATAAAATTGATCAGACCACCGGGAGAATTGTTGGCATAAATAGATCCCGAACCTCCTCTTAATGCTTCCAGACGGTTCACTGTATTATCCACCCGGAAGAAATTATCCGCATTGGCAAACTGAAGGGCACCATCTTCAAAAACCGGAAGCCCGTCTTCCTGTACCTGAACAAATTCATAGGCTCCCGCAGAAGGAATTCCTCTTGCAAAAAGGTTATTTCCCACTTCCCCACCTGATGTTTCCACAGCAAACCCCGGAACTCTCTGCAGTAAAGCCGCTGCACTGATTGGGTTCTGCTTCTGAATCTCTTTGGCTGTAAAAGTAGAAATCGCCGTACTGGATTCTATTTTCTTTTTCGGGCCGGAGTTTCCGGTAATAACGATCTGGTCTATTGAAGAGGTCTTGATGGAATCCTGCGGAGTTTCCTGTGCATACACATTATTGAAATAAAGTGAAGCCGTGGCCACCATTAAAAATATCGATCTTTTTTTCATAGCACATGATTTTTATAGAGTTAGTTTTGTTTTAATTTAAGATAGACTCCGTTAGTCCATCCGAATCCGTCCTGATTCGGGTATTCTCCTCCTCCTGCAATCGTTTCCGTGTCTAATGCATTGTATTTTTCCATCAGTTTTCCCGTGTTTTTATAGACTCTTTCTACATTGGAACACCAATTATTTTTTATTTTTTCTGCCAGTTCATCAAAACTATAATTTTTCATGGCTTTAAAACCAAGCCACTGATAAGGAGCCCAGGCATTCGGAAGATCCCACTGCTGGCCTGAATTTTTGGTAGTCGTCACCAAACCGCCCTGATAAAGAAATTTCTCAGCAACCGCATTGGCAATACCTTCCGCCTGTTCCTGATCTGCAATTCCAAGGAATAAAGGGTAAAGAGCAGCAATATGTTCAGACGGTGTTTTTGTGTTTTTTTTAGTGTGATAATCTTTGTAAATCTTAGTGTTTGCATCCCAGAAATATTTGTTGATCATCTGTCTTCGCTTTGCTGCTCTTTCAGTAAAATAATTTTCTTTTTCTCCCAGATCCTGAAGTGCTGATGATTTTGCCAAAGTATTTTCCAAATGCCATAAAAGGCAGTTCAGATCTACTTCTGCAATGTTCATGGTTTCTATGGTCTGTATATGTTCTCCGTCCGCAAACCATCTGCTGGAAAAATCCCAGCCGGATTCGCAGGCACTTCTTATATTTCTGTAAAATTCTTCATCCGCTGCACTTTCCTGGTCTTCAATATCGATCAGATAACTTTCAGGACGTGGTGCGTTTTCTGCGTCATAGTAACGGTTCAGCAGATCGCCGTCTTTTGTTTTAACAATTCTTTTTACATTGGAGCCATGATCCAGCCATTCTTCACCATTCATCCAGAAAGCATATTCCTTTTCCAGCGTATCATGGTATCTGGTGTATATTGTTTCATCACCTATTGTTTCAAAAAGCAGTTCCAGCATCAGCGAAAAATACGGAGGCTGTGAGCGGCTCAGGAAGTGGGTACGGCTTGCATTAGGAACAAATCCTACATTCTGAATCAGATATGAACAGTTTTCCACAATATTTTCCATCATCTCTGTTCTTCCTGAAACCTGCAGCCCAAGCATAATGAAATAACTGTCCCAATAGAAAAATTCATTGAAGCGGCCCCCTGGAACAACATAAGGTTTAGGAAGTTTCAGTAAAGTTCCTTTTTCTTCGTAAGCATCACGGGTCAGCTCATCCCAGAGTTTCTCAATATGTTCATCAATAGGAAGGCGCTCTTCTCTTTGAATGGAAACCTTCGCCCCTAAAAAATCAAAATGAGTCATGACAAAATCTTTCAGGTCAAAACCTTGAGTTCCTCTCCTTTTTTCATATTCAGCATTGATCTCAGCCACAGGAAATACCGGGACTGCGTCGGTCATCATTTTCTGATCCTCAAAGATTTTTGATCTCTGCACATCATCAAAAAGAGCCTGAATTTCTTTTATATAAAGCTGTTTATTCATCTTATTTCTTAGGGTTTATTTTTAACTTATTCATGAAAATAGCTGAAATGATCAGCAGTGAAAGCGGGATCAATGAAAGATAAAATGCCTGCTGTCCACTGAATTCCTGGAAGACAAAGCCGGTAATCACAGAGCCAATCGTTCCTCCGACAGCCGAGAAAACGACGATCAAGCCGGACATTGCGCTGTGAAGGTATTTGGGAATGGATGCCAGGATCACAGAATTAATACTTGGATAAATAGGTGCCAGCAACCCGCCCATTAAAGGAAATAAATACACAACCAGCGGAGCATTCAGCCAGTTGGTTCCGGTACTGATGTGAATATTGTGGGTAAGTGGTAAAACCAACAGAATACTGATTCCAAAACCAATCACGCAAAAAGACACAACATAAATCCAGCTGAACTTTTTGGAAAAGAAACCTGAGAGAAATCTTCCCAATGCAAACGCTCCCGCCAAAACAGCTCCTGCCTGAATACTCATAGAAGTCGGCACTTTTAAAATTTCCTTATAGAAAGTAGGAGTCCAGGTCTGAAAACTCTGTTCTACCAGTACAAAAAGAAAAGCACATAACAGGAAAAACAAGACTTTCTTATAGCTGAAAAGACTTATACTGTTCTTCAGATCTCCCCACAGATCGGTTTTCTCATCTTTCGCTTCTTTCTCATCCAACTTTGAAAAGAACAGAAACAAAAAAGATAAAGTGGAAACTGTACCCAGCACCCAATATACATTCAGCCAGTGGGTAGATTTCGGATTGTGATCATCAATAAATAAACTGAAAAGGACATTTCCCATCAAAACACCAATCATAAAGAATCCTTCCAGATAGCCCATAAAGCTGGAATGCTCTTTATCCGTATCCGTCACAAGTCCAATTGAGGTGAAGACCGAGATTTTAATCAGAGCAAATGAAACTCCTACCACAGCAAATAACAGTTTAAAAAACCAGAAGTCATTGGAAAACGGCATAACAAAACACATACAGCTTACCATAAAAAGGGCGGCCAGCATAGAGTTCTTAATTCCTATTTTCGGAAGAAACGATGCAAGGATAAATGAACATATCGCAATCGGCAGGTCTTTAAAACCTTCCAGAATGCTCGCAGAAGATTTAGAAATTCCGAAGTTCTGCTGTACCTGCAAAATCACTGTTCCCACAGAATTCAGGAGAATGGCGAAAACAAAGTAATTCAGAAAAAGTACGGCTTTGATGTTGAAATTTTTCATGGAGATCATTTCTTGCCGGCTAAGATAGAAGCATTTGGGTTAACATTAATTTAACACAATAAACCAATCTTTGAACTATATTAATATAATTAGTATTTTTATTGAATAATTAAGATTAATGAAATGAAAGTCAGTTTTGAGAGAATCGTTCCGAGCGAAAAAAGCTCTTTCCGTACGCTTCATAACAACTCGCCGATCTGCGAGTTCAAATGGGAGTATCATTACCATCCGGAAATAGAACTGGTCTGTGTCATATCCGGAACCGGAACCCGGCATGTCGGTTATCATAAAAGCAATTATACGAATGGGGATCTGGTTCTCATCGGCTCCAATATTCCTCATTCGGGATTTGGCCTGAATTCTACGGATCCGCATGAAGAGATTGTGCTTCAGTTCAAAGAAGAGATCCTTCAGTTCCCGCCACAGGAAGTGGATGCTGTCTCCATAAAAAACCTGCTGGAACTTTCTAAATACGGCATCCATTTTCATCATAAAATCAAAAAAGCAATGCTTCCGAAATTAAAAATTCTTTTGGAATCAGAAGGCTACAAAAGGTATCTGCTGCTGCTGGAAATCCTTTTTGAACTTTCAAAATGTAAAGATTATGATCTTCTGAATAAAGAAATCATGCCTTACACCATCATTTCAAAAAATAAAACAAGGCTGGAAAACATTTTTACTTTCGTGGAAAATAATTACGACAAAGAAATCAGAATCGAAGACGCTGCCCGGCTGGCTAATCTTACCCTTCCGGCTTTCTGTAATTTCTTTAAAAAAGCGACCCAAATCACTTTTACTGAGTTTGTGAACCGGTACCGGATCAATAAAGCCTGCCTGCTGATGGCTCAGGATATGAGTATTTCGGAATGCAGTTACAGTTGTGGCTTCAATAATGTAACCTACTTTAACAGGATGTTTAAAAAATATACTGAAAAGACGCCTTCAGAATTTATAAAAAACTATTCATCCAATAAGGTCAATATATAATTTTTTCTAATTTAGAGTCTGTTTAAATCTCATTCTTAAACTCTTATACACCTGGTTATCAGATAAATTTTATTAACAAAACTCAATAGATCATGTTTGAAATTATTTTTTGATAAAAAAGATTAATGCAAGATTTCTATGCTATGCATAGGCAATATTGATTTTAAAGGAAGCAAAGGACAGAATCAACTCCGTTGATTCGATGAAGCGGGCATTATAAACCGCACATTAGCCTTATCTTTAAATCTTCTATTCCTGTTAAAAAAAGACTTCATAAATCTGCCAGATCTACCCAATCTGCGAGCATAAAAAATATCTCGATAAGCAAATGTTTATGCACAAAAAAAAGCTGCTCTTAAAAAGAACAGCCTTATATCTTGGAGGAAGTTAAATAATTAAGCTTCGGTTATTTCCATTTGATATTGCATCCCATGCTTGGTTTCTGAATTTCTTCCTGAGGTTCTCCTGCCAGAAGATTTTCAAATGCAATGATCAGGTCTTCCCCTGTTACATCTTTATTGTTTCCTGGTCTGGAATCATCCATCTGCCCTCTGTATACAAGATCAAGTTTGTCATCAAAGAAATAAAAATCCGGAGTGCAGGCTGCATCATAAGCTTTTGCAATGCTCTGGCTTTCATCAAACAGATAAGGGAAGTCAAATTTCCTTTCGATCTGGAATTCAATCATTTTTTCAGGAGCATCATCAGGATATTTTTCAATATCATTAGCGTTGATCGCGATGAATTCTATTCCTTTATCATTGTAATCTTCATACAGCTCGTTGATTTTATCGATTACGTGAAGAACAAACGGACAATGGTTGCACATAAAGATGACTAGTGTTCCTTTTTCTCCTTTCAATTCATCCAAAGATTGAATCTCATTGGTTTTTGACGGGTTCGGAAGCTCAAAAAACGGTGCTTTTGTTCCTAGAGCCAGCATATTGGAGGGCGTATTCATATCTTTTATTTTCTTTGTTCACAAAGATAAAGTTTCTTTTGATACAAAGCGAATCTGCTGATTTATAAACTTTCGTTAAATGTTAAAAGTAAAATATCATTTGGAAGTTATCACTAAAAGTTTGTAGTTTTGCTAACACTGTTAGTAATAATATCATGGGATTGCATGAACGTCGTCAGAGAGAGAAAGAATCTATCCGTGCAAATATTTTGCAGGCGGCTTTTGGTTTGGCTAAAACTGAAGGCTGGGCTTCCCTTTCGATGAGGAAAATTGCTGATGCTATAGAATACAGTGCTCCGGTAGTGTATGATTATTTTGAAAATAAGGAGGCTATTTTGTATGAAATTTCCCTGAATGGTTTTCATTCCCTTCATATTGAACTGTTAAAAGCCCAGAGAAAACATGATACTCCTGAAGAACAGCTTACTGCCATTGTAGATGCATACTGGAACTTTGCATTCAAAAACCCGGAATACTATCAGCTGATGTTTGGGCTGGGAATGCAGTGTTGTGGTAAAGGACAGATGAAGGAAGAATTTTCTTCGTTTCAGGATCTGATTTATGAGTGTACCTATAATATCATTAAAAAGAACGGATCTAATCCTGAAAATGCCTGCCATATGTCGCATGCTTTATTTTCTGCAGTACACGGACTGATCTCTATTATGATGATGCGTACGACTGATATTCCGTCTACGATGAATAAAACTACCCTGGACGAAACTGTTTCGGCTTTTATTAAGTCTTTGTAAATTTTTTTTGAATTAAAAATTAACACCGTTAGGAAAAATAACATCGGATAAGAACCGTTAAAAAACTCAATACTATGAAATTCTTAACCCAAATAATTGATTTCACTTTTTGTCTATCAATTTAACACTGTTAGAAAAATTAACACATAATTAATACACCTCATTATATATAAAATCAACATTTAAAAAACCACTATTAACAATTATGGAAATAACGATTTGACTCCTTTATCAGAAATTCTGATTTTTTTTACCCTATAAACTAACACTGTTAGGTAAAATAACAGGATTTACAAAAAGAACACTATTACTTAAATCTAACACTTCATTAAAAAAATTAAACCAACAAATGAAAATACCTGGAAAAATAAGGTTCATCGTACTTATATCAAGTATTATCCTTTTACAGAACTGTACCAAAGCAGCAGAAGGTTCCAACACGCCCCCCCCTGCTCCGGAACTGCCGGTTTATACCGTAATCTCCTCTCCTGCTACCACCTATCAGGAATTCCCTACCGCGCTGGAGGGTAAAAATAATGTAGAAATCAGATCTCAGGTAGACGGATACCTGGACAGAATTTATGTGGAAGAAGGTTCTTATGTAAGAGCTGGACAGCCTCTTTTCAAAATAGACTCAAGAAGTTATGGCGAACAGATGAACATGGCACAGGCCAATCTTCAGGCTGCAAATGCCAATATTGAAAAAGCAAGAGTGGAAGTAGACAGACTTCAGCCGTTAGTAGCCGCTAAAGTTGTTTCTGATGTTCAGCTTAAAACAGCAAAAGCCAATTATGCTGCTGCCGTCGCTGCTGCATCCCAAGCCAAAGCGTCTGTAGGAAGCGCCAGAATTAATGTGGGATTTACCACCATCACAGCCCCGGTAAGCGGGTATATCGGAAGGATCCCGTATAAAAAAGGAAGTCTGATCTCCAGAACAGACATCAACCCTTTGACCTTATTGTCTGATATCAGTGAAATTTATGCTTATTTCTCTCTAAGTGAACTGGATTTTATTGCTTTTCAGAACAAATATCCGGGAGCCTCTCTTGAAGAAAAGCTGAAAAATATGCCGATGGTAGAACTCGTTATTGCAGATAACAGCATCTATCCTGAAAAAGGAAAAATGAGCATCGTAGACGGCCAGTTTGATAAAACAACCGGAGCCATCAGCGTACGCGCAGTTTTCCCTAATACCAGCGGAGCCCTGAGAACAGGAAATACCGGAAGAGTACGCATGCCTCAACTGATTTCCAATGCGGTGGTTATCCCTCAGGAATCTACTTTTGAAATTCAGGATAAAACGTATGTATATGTCTTAGGGAAAGATAAAAAAGTCACCAGCAAACCTATAAAGATCTCTGGTAAGACTGAAAGCTATTATTTTATCTCGGAAGGACTTACTCCGGGAGAAAAGATCGTATACACGGGAATCGGGAACTTAAAAGACGGAGCTTCAATCCATCCGAAACCTATCTCGTCTGACAGTTTACTGAAAGCCAAACCTTTGTAGCCCGTAGCTGCAGAAGACTAAAAAAATAAACTTCCTATGTTAAAACAATTTATAGAAAGACCGGTCCTTTCAACGGTCATCTCCATTATACTCTTATTATTGGGGGCGTTGTCTCTCTTTAATCTGCCCATTGCCCTCTTTCCGGATATTGCTCCGCCAAGTGTTCAGGTAACGGCTTTTTATCCGGGAGCTAATGCTGAGGTTGTTGCCCGTTCGGTAGCAACACCTATTGAGGAAGCTGTAAACGGAGTGGAAAACATGACCTATATGACTTCCAACTCCAGTAATGACGGTACCATGACTTTGAGTGTTTTCTTCAAACAGGGCGCTGATCCCGATAATGCTGCCGTAAACGTACAGAACCGTGTATCCAAAGCCATGAGCCAGCTTCCCCAGGAAGTGGTACAAGCCGGAATTTCTACCCAGAAAGTTCAGAACAGTATGATTATGTTCATGGGACTGACCAGCGAAGATGCTAAACAGTACGATGAACTTTTCTTACAAAATTATCTGAAAATCAACGTTATTCCACAGATACAGCGTATTCCAGGAGTAGCACAGGCCCAGGTTTTCGGGACCAGAGATTATTCCATGAGAATCTGGCTGAAACCGGATAGACTGGCAGCCAACAGCCTTTCTCCACAGGAAGTTCTGGCCGCCATTAAAGATCATAACCTTGAAGCCGCTCCGGGACGTCTTGGCCAGGGAAGTAAGGAAACCTACGAGTATATCCTTAAATACAAAGGTAAACTGAATAAGGATGAAGATTATGAAAATATTGCCATCAAAGCCAATAATGACGGATCATTCTTAAGATTAAAAGATGTTGCCAGAGTAGAATTCGGTTCCTATACCTATACCGCGACCAACAGAGTGGACGGAAAACCCGTAGCAGGATTTGCTATTCTCCAGACTGCAGGTTCCAACGCAAACGAGATCCTTACGGAAATTGAAAAGCAGGTAAAAGTCATGGAAACTACCCTGCCGAAAGGAGTGAAACCTATTATTATGTACAATTCCAAAGACTTTCTGGATGCTTCTATTCATCAGGTGGTAGAAACGCTTGTGATTGCATTCATTCTTGTATTTATCGTAGTATATATTTTCCTTCAGGATTTCAGATCTACTCTGATTCCGGCTATTGCGGTACCGGTTGCCATTATCGGAACCTTCTTTTTCCTACAGCTGTTCGGATTCAGTATCAATATGCTTACTCTGTTTGCACTGGTATTGGCTATTGGTATTGTAGTGGATGATGCCATTGTTGTTGTGGAAGCAGTCCATTCTAAAATGGAACAGACAGGAATGCCCGTAGAAAATGCCACGATGAACTCGATGAGTGAAATTTCCGGGGCTATTATTTCCATTACCCTGGTGATGTGTGCCGTATTTATTCCGGTAGGCTTTATGCAGGGTCCGGCAGGAGTTTTCTACAGACAGTTTGCCTTCACTTTGGCTATTGCGATTCTGATCTCCGCAGTAAATGCATTGACTTTAAGCCCGGCTTTATGTGCTATTTTCTTAAATGATCCTCAGGGAGAACACGGTGAACACGGTCATAAAAAAGGTTTTGGAGCCAGATTTTTCAACGCATTTAATGTGAGCTTCAACAACATGACGAAAAAGTACATTTACAGTGTTAAATTTTTGATCAAAAATAAATGGATGGCTGTAGGCGGATTGGTACTCATTACAGCAATAAGTGTTTTTCTGATTAAAAAAGCACCCTCCGGATTTATTCCTACTGAAGATCAGGGATTCGTTCTGTATGCTGTGAATACTCCTCCTGGAAGTTCACTGGAAAGAACCAGCAGAGCCACAGAACAGATTGATAAGATTATTAACGGTGAAAAATCAACTAACCACCTTTGGGTAGCAGACGGAATGAACTTCATCAGCAATGCCAACGCTTCTCCTTATTCAGCCGGCTTTATCAAGCTTAAAGATTATGACAAACGCGGTGATATGAAAGACCCTGACCAGATTGCTGCAACACTGACAGGAAAGGTAAGCCAGGTGAAAGATGCCAATGCTTTCTTCTTCAACTTCCCTACCGTACAAGGGTTTGGTAACGTATCCGGTTTTGAATTCATGCTTCAGGATAAAACCAACGGTTCTTTTGAACAACTGGGAACAACAACACAGGCATTTATCGGAGAACTGATGAAACGTCCTGAAATTGCATTTGCATTTACCACGTATGCAGCCGGAAACCCACAGTATACGATTGAAGTGGATTCTGATAAAGCCAACCAGCTGGGAGTTTCAGTTACTGAACTGATGCAGACCATGCAGATCTATTATGGAAGCAGCTTCGTTTCAGATTTCAACAGATTCGGAAAATACTACAGGGTAATGGCTCAGGCGGATATTCCGTACCGTACCGATATTAACTCTCTGGAGGGAATTTATGTTAAAAATAAATCAGGAGAAATGGTACCGGCTAAAACACTGGTTACTTTGAAAAGATCTTTCGGACCTGAAACGGTAACAAGAAACAACCTCTTCAACGCGGTAACCATCAACGGAACGCCTAAACCAGGTTACAGTACCGGAGATGCCATCAAAGCAGTAGAAGAAGTAGCACAGCAGTCTCTTCCGAGAGGTTACGGCTACGAATGGACCGGAATTACCCGTGAAGAGATCAAAACAGGCGGACAGACCGTATTTATATTCCTTTTAAGTATCCTGTTTGTTTATTTCCTGCTGGCAGCGCAATACGAAAGTTATATTCTTCCGTTTGCCATTATTCTTACCATTCCGACAGGAATCTTTGGAGTATTTGCATTCACCGGATTAGCTGGTATTGATAACAATATCTATGTACAGGTCGGACTGATCATGCTGGTCGGATTATTGGCTAAAAATGCCATTCTGATCGTAGAATTTGCCGTACAGAGAAGAAAAGCAGGTAAAACTCTGATAGAATCTGCGCTTCAGGCTTCAAGATTACGTCTGAGACCGATCTTAATGACCTCTTTTGCTTTCATTGTGGGGATGCTTCCTCTGGTATGGACGCAGGGGGCTTCTGCAAAAGGAAATCATTCTATCGGGTACAGTACCGTTGGAGGAATGCTTACAGGAGTACTGTTCGGGATCTTTATTATTCCGGTAATGTATGTGATCTTCCAGTATCTGCATGAAAAAATGCCGAGCAGAAAGAAGAAAAGACTTCAAAAAAAGTTACAGCAGGAACAAGCTTTAACAGCTGCTCATTAAAATTAACTACCAATTTTGGAGAGAAAGAACAATGAAAGGTTTAATATTTAAATAGTTTTTAAATAGAAAAAAATCAGCGTTATCTGCAAAATCAGCGAGAGATTATTTTTTTAAGAATCTGAAAAAAACTCTGCCCAAACAATAAGATAGTTTCTCTCCAAAGTTTGTATTCAATTAAAGTTTATTAAACAACAACTATGAAACGAATAAAGAATATTTTTCTGACTTTTATATTGGCTGTGGCCTCGGTTTCGTGTGTGTCTAAACTGGCATACGCGGAGCCGGACCTTCAGCTTCCGGAAAAATTCCAGTACACGGCTACTGCAGATACAGCCAGTATCGCTAATCTGGAATGGAAACAGTTTTTCAGTGATCCTATGTTACAGGAACTCATTGAAAAAGGAATAAAAAATAATTATGATCTTCAGATCGCTTTAAAACAGGTTGCCGCATCTCAGGAGAAGCTTAAACAGGCAAAATATCTGCAATATCCGGATGTTGGCTTCGGAGTTTCGGGGCAGATCTCGAAACCTTCAAAGAACAGCATGAACGGGCAGAGCCTTAATCTGTTTTTAGGGCAAAGCCATGTGGAAGATTACAATGCGGCCTTCAATCTTTCCTGGGAAGCTGATATCTGGGGAAAGATCAAAAATCAGCAGGAGGTTTCAAGAATGCAGTATCTGCACACTTATGAAGGATCAAAAGCAGTACAGACCCAGGTTGTAGCAGCAATAGCCCAAGGTTATTATAATTTATTAATGCTTGACCGTCAGCTGCAGATCGCAAAATCCAATTTGGAATTAAGTTCAAGCACCCTGAATATCACCCAGAAAATGTGGGACAGTGGCGATACCACTTCTTTAGGAGTTCAGCAGGCAACGGCTCAGAAACAGTCTACAGAACTTCTGATCACTCAGCTGGAACAGAATATTGCCATTCAGGAAAATGCACTGAGCATTCTTGTAGGTGAACTTCCCAACAAGATCAGCAGAACGATCGAAATGTCGGATACTTCACTTCCGCAAAATATTTCAGCAGGATTACCCGCAGCTATGGTAAGCCGCAGACCTGATGTGCGTCAGCAGGAACTGGTTTTATTGGAATCCAATGCTATCGTGGGAATCGCGCAGGCTAATATGTATCCCTCATTAAAGATTACAGCTAACGGAGGAGTGAATTCTTTCAAGTTTGACAATTGGTTTCAGATTCCGGCCTCATTATTCGGATCTGTACTGGGAGGAATCACCCAGCCTATCTTCCAGAAAAGACAGCTGAAAACAGATCTTGAAGTGGCTAAAATACAAAGAGAAAAAAATGTACTGGCTTTCCGTCAGTCAGTTTTGAATGCAATGGGAGAGGTATCTGATGCGCTGGTTTCCAACGAAAGTTTAAAAGTTCAGGAACAGAAGGCTGTCGAACAGTCGGCAACATTGAAAGACGGGATCAAAAGTGCCCAGATGTTGTACAAAGGCGGTATGGCCAATTATCTTGAAGTAATAACAGCACAGGGAAATTCTCTTCAGGCTGAGCTGAATCTGGCTTCTGTAAAAAGACAACGCCTAAGCAGCATTGTAGACCTTTACAGAGCATTAGGAGGCGGTTGGAAGTAGTAAATTTAATTATATTGTTTGGAGTGCGGCCTTTCGGGGCCGCATTTTATTTATTAGTCTGCCATATCTTTAATTTTTCATAAACCTGATCACGATAGCTTAATCCAATAGGAATATTTTTTTTATTGATCAATGAAATGACATGCTGTTCCAAATAACTGATTTTATTCAGATTGACAAAAAATGATTTGTGTACTCTGCAAATATAATTCAGCTGCTTTAAGCTTTCCTCAGTTGAGCTCAGTGTTCCGTGAATCATCACTTTATCGTTTTCGGTATACAGGCAGATATAATTTCCCATCCCTTCAATATAAATAAGTTCTTTAGGATCAATCTTCACCAATCGCTTATCACTTTTTACATAAAAACAATCGTTATTTTCTTCCATTGTCACAGGAACAAATTTTTGTCTCGTCTCCAGAATTTGAGTTGCTTTTTGTACACTTTTAGAAAAGCGATCCAAGGAAATTGGTTTTAACAAATAATCTATCGCATTGTGATCGAAAGCTTCCAGAGCGTATTGATTGTACGCTGTGGTATAAATAATCGCAGGAGGATTATTAAACATGATAACAAAGTCATTTCCGTTGATCTCAGGCATTTTAATATCTAGAAAAATCAAATCGATATTTTTGTCTCTGTTTAAAAAAGCAATCAGTTCAAAAACATTATTACAGATTCCTTCCAGCTGTAAAACATCAAACCTTGAAATATGATGTACCAGAACCTCCTGGGCCAGTTTTTCATCATCTACGATTAAGCATCTTATTTTGTCCATTTTTTTATAATTTTATTTCAAGGATAACGTTAAAAACATCTTTGTACTTTTTTATTTCTAACCGATGATTTCCAGGGTATAATAATTCCAAACGTTTGCGGATGTTTTCAATACCAATTCCTCCGATTTCTTTCTTTTGCAGCTCTTTAAAACTATTCTCACAAACGAATATAAGGCTATTATGGCTACAGGTTAATGCTGCCCTAATATAAGAAGCTTCAACGGTAGAATCAATGCCGTGCTTGAAAGCATTTTCTATCAAAGGCAATAAAAGCATCGGCGCAATTTTAACAGGATCTTTTACCGAATGCTGGAAAGAAATACTTGCGTTTTCAGGCATTCTTAACTTTTCTATATCCATATACATATTCAGGATATGTATTTCGTGGCTAATGGCAATTTCTTTTTCCTGTGTTTCATATAGAGAATATCGTAAAATATCAGACATTTTTAAAATGACATCCGGTGTTTCTTCAGACTTTTTAAGAGCTAAAGCATACAGGCTGTTAAGCACATTAAAAAGGTAGTGAGGGCTTATTTGTGATTTTAACAAACTAAGTTCTGCTATGTTTTGCTGAGTTTTTGCCTCTTCTTCTTTTTTAATTCTCAATAAAAAGGTCTGTATAGAATAACCTATCGCCAGAATAAGCATCACAATAACGATTCCCGGAAAAACATCAAAATAATATTGATATTTTTCTACTTTTTCAGGAGCTAAAGCGGTAGCTGCGATGGGTGTAAAATCAACAAGTTCAGAGGTATTAAAATGATCATACAAGTACTTTAGATATTGCCCCAATATAATGACGAAAAACAAAAAAAGTATAATAACAATGGTTAAGTATCTTCTTATATTTTTGTCGCGGTTCAGCTTAGGGAGAAGCCATAAATTATTGATGTATGCAGGTACAAAAAGGAGTATATTATATAGAAAAATATAGCTTAAAGGGTAATTTTTATGATTATTGTTTGCCGAAACAAATAATATTAAAACTATAAATACTATGTTTAGCAGCAACCTAAGAAATTGATCCCCTTTTAATATCTTCATTACCTATTTTTATAAAACCTTAAATTTAAATATTTTTAATAGCGGTCTACCTATTTTTTACACCATCGTTTATTTTTTATGGACAAACAATATCATTTTAAACAGCAGACTATACGTCACGATTTTAGTCTCATTGGTCAAAAAACTGCTGAAATAAATCAAAAATGTTATTTTATTTGTTGCAAAATAATTAACAATGAAGAAAGTATATCTGATATTTATTTTGAATTTTTTTGGAATTCTGTCAGCACAAAATCCCAATTACAAAAAATCAATTGATAGTTTATTGAATTACCTGCAGGAAAAAAATGCTTTTTCAGGAAGTGTTTTGCTTCAAAAAAACGGAGAAACAATCTACACCGGAAATTTCAACAAATTCCCAAACAGTTCCAATGAATATCGAATTGGTTCAGTGACTAAAATTTTCACAGCAATTATCACATTTCAATTAATAGAAGAAGGGAAGCTTTCTTTAAACTCTAAGCTGAATCAATATTTTCCTAACATTAAAAATTCGGAAAAAATCACCATTGGAAATATGCTCAACCATACAAGCGGAATTTACGATTATTTGCAATGGGAAGATTATTACAGCAAAAAAAACAAAGTTTTTTCAAAGGATGAAATACTGAAGCTTATTAATCTCGGCAAACCCGATTTCAAACCGGGGGAAGATAGTTCCTACAGCAATTCCAATTATGTATTGTTAGGCTATATCATCGAAAACTTAACCGGAAAATCTTTCGAAGAAAATTTGAAGCAAAGAATTATTAATCAATTAGACCTGAAAAATACCTATTATGAAACTTCCGAAAGCGAATATGGCAAAAGGAATATTTCATATCTGTACAATGGAGAAAAATGGTTAAAAGAAACCGATACTCATCCCAGCTTTACTCTTTCAGCAGGTGCGGTTGTTTCCACCACTGAAGATATTACCAAACTAATGGATGCACTCTTCAATGGTAAGCTGTTTTCCAAAAACTCTCTTGCTCAAATGGAGACCGCCAATACAAAAGCATTCGGCTATGGACTACAAATTGCTCCATTCTATGAAAAAACAGGCTATGGACATACCGGCAGAATAGATGAATTTCATTCAACTGTAAGCTATTTTCCCGATGATAAACTCTCTCTGGTTATTTTTTCTAATGGAAATACGGTTAAGCTCAATACAATTGCCATCGGAATACTTTCCAAATACTATAGGAAAAAATATATTTATCCGGATTTCTCCAAATATGAAAGTGAAATTTCACCATCTACCGATAAGTTTACAGGTGTTTATAATGCAAGATTGGCTGGAGTAATCACTGTAGCTAAATTTCAGATTTCAAAAGCCGGGAAAAATCATTTATTTTTAAGCATGTATAATAATGGAAAAGAAGGAGAAAAAAGATTGTTAATCCCAAAAAATAAGAATATTTTTTATTCTCCGGAAAATGATGCAGAATTTGATTTTACATTCAATAAAAAAGGCAACGTAACCGGAGCTAAATTAACACAAGGCAAACAATCTATCAATTGTAAGAAAACGATGTAAAATTTGAGATTTGAGGTTTGAGATTTGAAGTTTTACTATTTAACCTGAATTCGGTTAAGGAGTTTAAGTACAAAAGCTGGAAGAAAGAGATTCTTATGGGTAAAAAAAATTGCTCAATCCGCAGTATCTGCGAGAATAATAGAAATCTTTGATATTTTAAATAAAATTTTAAGATCATAAAAGAGTAAAAAGACATCAACACTTATAGTATTGATAACCTTTATAGCTTCCCTCTTCCAGCTCCCAACTTCAATCCTTATCTTGATCATTTATTATGAAAATTTATTGTATCAAAATAAAAAACCTTTACATGATTCCCTTGGTAATATACTCAATTAATTCATCAAAGTCCTTCTGCGAATATCCCAATTGCAAATAATAAATATCGTCCGCTTTTCTATACCAGGTTAATTGACGTTTGGCATATCTCCGGCTGTTCTTTTTGATCTCCGAAACAGCAAATTCCAGATCCCATTCCCCGTCAAAATATCTGAAAAGTTCTGAATAACCAACCGTATTCAAAGCGGTTAAATCTTTAAATTTTTCCAGACCTTCCGCTTCGGCCAGTAAGCCATTCTCCATCATTAGGTCTACCCTTCTGTTGATTCTGTCATAGAGATCTTCTCTCGGAGCTTCAATTCCGATGCGAATCACATTGAAATCTCTTGAATCCTGGGAAACAGCAATCTGTTCTGAATATTTTTTATTCGTCTGCCAAATAACGTCAATGGCCCGTAAAAGTCTTCTGTGATTATGAAAATCTACAACAGCAAAATATTCCGGATCCAGTTCTTTTAAAATCTCCTGAAGTTTTTCTATCCCTTCATTTTCAAAAATCTCCTGAAGTTTTTTCTGATTATCTTCATCCGCTTCCGGCAGATCGTTCAGCCCTTCAATCACGGTTTTTTCATACATCATACTTCCACCGACAAGGATAGCGGTGTCATGATCTTTAAAAAGTTCGTTGAGTTTTTTCAGTGCATCTTCTTCATACTGTCCAATGGAGTAATATTCCTGAACCGAAAGATTACCGATGAAATGATGGGGCGCTTCCGCCAGTTCTTCTTCTGAAGGAGCCGCCGTCCCTATTTTCATTTCTTTAAAAAACTGTCTGGAATCACAGGAAATAATTTCCGTATTGAAATATTTTGCAAGGTCAATGGCCAGTCTTGTTTTGCCGATGCCGGTAGGTCCTACGACAGAAATTAAGTTTTTCATCAGCTCAAATTCATTATTTTATCGGTCAGATGGAATCTTAAGAGATTTCACAGTGCTAATTTAAATGTTTATCTTTGTACAACAATAAAAAACTATGATTTTATCAATGACCGGATTCGGTAGAGCCGAAGATGTTTTTGAAGGAAAAAAGATTACAATAGATATTAAATCTCTGAACAGCAAAAGCTTTGATTTGAATATCAAAGTTCCTTTACGCTATAAAGAAAAAGAATTCGATATCAGAAAAATTCTGAATGACAGAATTATCCGCGGAAAGGTAGACTGCTACATCAATCTGGAGAACCTTGAGGAATCCAATGATGTGAAGATCAATAAAAGTTTAATTGACTCTTATATCAATGAGCTCCGAAACATCGCTTCAGACGGCCCTGATTTTGAATACCTGAAAATGGCCGTACGAATGCCTGACGCTATTACTTCCAGACCTGACGAACTTACAGAAGGAGAATGGGAAGCACTGGCAAAGATTGTAAATGCGGCTGTTGACCGTTTCGAAGAGTTCAGAAGAACGGAAGGTAAAATCCTGCATGAAGAACTGGAAAGAAATGTTCAGAATATTGATAAATACCTTTCGCAGGTTATTCCTTTTGAAGAAGAAAGAATTGTAAGTGTGAAGGAACGTTATCAGAAAACGTTAAAAGAGTTTGAAAATGTTGATGAAACCCGTTTTTATCAGGAAATGGCGTATTTCACTGAAAAACTTGATATTTCAGAAGAAAAAGTAAGACTTACCCAGCATCTGAAATATTACAAAGAAGTAATGGACAACGAGGATTTCAATGGAAAAAAACTTGGTTTTATTTCACAGGAAATCGGAAGAGAAATCAACACTCTGGGTTCAAAAGCAAACCATGCTGAAATCCAGAAGCTGGTCGTTAAAATGAAGGATGACCTGGAAAAAATTAAAGAACAGACGCTCAACGTATTATAGACAAAAGACTTACAGACATAAGATCCCGGTCTTATGTCTATGATCTAACAATCTCTAAAACCTAAATGGATAAAGTAATCATATTTTCAGCGCCTTCAGGAAGCGGAAAAACTACATTGGTAAAACATTCTCTGGAAACTTTTCCGGAACTGGAATTTTCAATTTCATGCACTACACGGCAGCCGAGAGGCAGCGAAGTACATGCCGTAGACTATCATTTTTTAAGTCCTGATGAATTCAGACAGAAAATTTCAGAAGATGCTTTTGTAGAATATGAAGAAGTATATACTGATAAATATTACGGTACTTTAAAATCTGAAGTGGAAAAGATCTGGAAGCAAGGGAAAGTAGTGATCTTTGATGTAGATGTAAAAGGAGGAATCTCTCTGAAAAAATATTTCGGAGAAAAAGCCCTTTCAATCTTCATTGAACCACCTTCCATTGAAGAATTGGAACGAAGATTGATTTCCAGAAACACAGATGATGCAGAAACCATCAAAATTCGTGTAGCCAAGGCAGAAGAAGAAATGGCCTATGCTGCAGAATTTGACAGGATCGTGATTAACACTGATCTTGATGTAGCAAAAAAAGAAATAGAAAGTTTAATAAAAAATTTTATCGGAAATTAAAAGCCGATCGTCAGAAAAACTTAACTTCTGATGTATTGATCTATAATTTCTGTAATTAACAAAATTGAGGCTGATATGAGTACCGAAACATTAGAAAAAGCCAAAGCAGCTATTCCTGTGAGGGGATATCTGGATATTAAAGATATAATGATCCCTCAGGGTGAAGAATTGGTGAAAGCTATTCTTAAACTGAAGGAAGAAAAAAATGCTGTAATCCTCGCCCATTACTACCAGCCGGGAGAAATTCAGGATATTGCTGACTTTCTGGGAGATTCTTTACAACTTGCAAGACAGGCTAAAGACACCAACGCTGATATGATTGTATTCTGCGGAGTACATTTCATGGCAGAAGCTGCTAAAATCTTAAACCCGACTAAAAAAGTAGTTCTTCCTGATACGATGGCAGGATGCTCACTGGCAGATGGATGCTCAGGGGAAGGATTAAGAAAAATGCGCGAACAGCATCCTAATGCCTTAATTGCAACATACATCAACTGTAATGCTGAAACAAAAGCAGAAAGTGATATTATCGTAACCAGTTCCAATGCTGAAACCGTTATTGAAGCTCTTCCGAAAGACCGCCCGATTATCTTTGCACCGGATAAAAACCTGGGAAGATATTTATCCCAGAAAACCGGCCGTGATATGATTCTTTGGGACGGAAGTTGTGTCGTTCACGAAGCATTTTCCATGGAAAGAATTGCAAAACAGCTGGCAGAATCTCCTGATGCAAAATTAATTGCACACCCGGAAAGTGAAGAAGCCGTTTTAAAGCTGGCCCACTTCATCGGTTCTACCTCAGCCCTGCTGAATTATGTGGAAAAAGACGACTGCCAGAAATTCATTATCGCCACGGAAGAAGGAATTCTGCATGAGATGAGAAAGCGTGCTCCACACAAAGAACTGATTCCTGCTCTTGTTTTTGATGAAAGCTGCAACTGCTCAGAGTGTTTCTATATGAAAAGAAACACCATGGAAAAATTGTATCTGTGCATGAAATATGAACTTCCGGAAATTCTTATCGACGAAGAATTAAGATTAAAGGCATTGAAGCCAATTGAAGCGATGCTGGATCTTTCAAAATCAATCAAATAATGAAAAAACTGTTTTTCATTGCATGTTTGTTTGTTATCAATATTTGTTTCTCACAGACCTCTCAGAAAGAGACTGTTTTAAAGCAGGCTTATGAAATGAGACAGGCCTTTATGAATAAAAACTATGATGTTTTCAGCAGCTATGTTCATGAGGGAGTTATAAAAATGATGGGCGGCAAAAAGAAGATGATCAATGTTTCCGTAGCTGCAATGGATACCATGAACAAGCAGGGCTATCATTTTAAAAAAGTTGATTTTTCTGATGTCTCAGATATTATTACAGTAAAAAATGAGCAGCAGGCCGTTGTCCATCAAAAAATACAGATGGATACTCCTAAAGGAAATATCAATGCAGATTATTACATGATCGCTGTATCTGGTAATAATGGTAAAAACTGGAAATTTATAGACACTTCAGGAAAAGATATTCAGACCATGAGAAAATATTTTCCCAATCTGAGTTCTCAACTTGTTATTCCTAAAAAGAAAATTTCAAAATAAATAAAAGCACTGCGAAAACAGTGCTTTTTTAATTCCCCTAAATTAGTCTGCCGTAAAATAAGATTATCTACAGGCAAACAAAATAGTATAAATGCAGATGTTTACCATCCTGTTTAAGAAGTAACAGGACCTACGCAGGCAGGCATTAAGAAATATTGCGTTTTGCAACAATCAGACAGCACCGAATACTGCTGGCAGGTACGGGATGCTCCTGATCCGGGAGGCCCAAAAGTTGTTCCTGGAGGATAAGGACATCCCCCTGGACATCCGGAACCATTCATTCTTTTCAACTGTGATCTTGATAATTTTTTCATAATAATTTGTTTTTGGATTTATATTTTCCCGCATTACACCATAGGAGGATAGCAGGTTCCGCCCGGTTTTCTCCAGCATCCCCATGCACCGCCTCCACGGAAGCATACATACGCCGCACCACCGCAAGTCTCAATTTGAAATTCGGTAAAACCACCGCTGATCTTACTTTTCTCTTCTCTTGAAAGTTTTTTTAAATTTTTCATAATAATTCAGGTTGATTTATTTGTTCTTTGTCATACGAAAATGAAATCTTTTTTATTCAAAACAAAGCATCAATTAGCAGATGCAACGAGTTTTTAAATAAGTGCGTCACTTTATAAGTCTTTTGTAGAAATCCGATGAAATTTTTAAAAATCAAAAAAGCACTGTTTTCACAACACTCGTGTTAACCTATTGAGGAAAGCAGTCGGCATGTACCAATACTCTGGATTGGCAGCAGGCAGGCAACGCATGAAAAGCATCACAGGATCTTGGTAATCCTGGCCCGTAAGGTCCCGGAGGACAGTTTTCATAACATACATCACCTCCCTTAATTGACTTTAAACTTTCTCGGTTCAGTTTCTTTAAATTTTTCATATTGATCTTGTTTTAAGTTTGTATCTTAAAGATAATATTTATTTTTCAAAACAGAGTGAATAATTTTAAAATACTGATTAAAAGATGTATACATTTTTTCTATTCAGAGAAAACACTCTATTCTTATCATACAAATTGTCTGTAAAAAATGATGTTATTTCCAAATAATTTGGACACTTGCCCTGTAAAGCAATGGCATCAATATGAGAAAACAGATCCCGTAATAAGTGTTCCCAGCCGAAACTTTGGAATGTCCTCGCCGGACTTGTCGCTCATTTCAGAGGACTGCCTGCTGAATATTTTATTGCTGCCCTTAACAAAAATAGTCTTAAGCGGTTTTTACCCTTTCCAACGCCATGGATGTGGAAATCCAAGCAATTTTGTAAGAATTATGGAATTATTTAACCATCAGTCCAGTCTTCTGAAAAATAAAATTTTCGGATATTCCATAAGTGACAGCGAAACCCTTCAGACAATTTCTGATCTTTTCCACCATCATAATTAGCTCACAGATCCTCATGATGCTGTCGCATCAACACACTGGAAAAGTATCTGGGTAAAAATCCGGGTAAAAAAGGGATTATTTTAGGGACCGTACATCCTGTAAAATTTCCTGATGCCATAGAAAAAGCCACCCATACTATCTCAGAGATTCCGGCATCATTAAACCATCTGATGAAAATGGATAAAAAAACTACAGAAATAGCTCCGGATTTTGAAGAATTAAAACGATTTTTGCTGAATAAAAATAAAACAATGAGCAAAATATATCTTGAAGATATTAAAATATATGCCTATCACGGAGTGCTTCCAGAAGAAAACATCATCGGTACCTACTATATTTTAAATTCAGAGCTGCATACTGATCTATGGAAAGCAGCAGAAACCGATGATCTGAATGACACCATAAGCTATGCAGACATCAACGCCATCATCCATCAGGAAATGGCCATTCAATCTAAGCTTCTGGAACATGTTGCAGGAAGGATTATTTTAAAGATTCATGAAAGTTTCCCACAGGTTTCCTACATTAAGTTAAGAGTAACCAAAACCTCACCTCCTATGCAGGGAGAAATGAAAGGAGCCAGCATTGAACTGGAAAAAAGTTTCAAACCTGATAATCATTAAAAATTATTATTTTCGTTTTACAAAAAACATAAAACATTGAAATCCATCAAAATATTATTTCTTCTAAGTTTTGGCATCATTTTCGGCCAGACCAATACAGCCAGCCAGGCTCCTGTTTATAATTTTCCCAAGATGAAGTCCAGCATTACAATGCCGGTAACAATTCCTCTTTCGGAGATCAGCAATATGATCAATGCTACTGTAAAAGATCTGGTGTATCAGGATGATTCTTATACGGATAACAACAACGATCAGTTTAAGGTAAAGGTCTGGAAAACCCGTCCGATTCGTTTGGTAGGTGGCACCAGTCAGAATATACTGATCGAGGTTCCGTTAAGAATCTGGGCAGAGAAAGGTATTGGCACATTAGGAGTTTACTCCTATCAGAATACAACCTTTGAAACAGTGATGTCTTTTAATACCTCTATTACATTCAATAATAACTGGACCATATCTACAACTACCCGGCCTAATGGGTTCAGATGGGTAACCAAACCGGTACTGGACTATGGGAAGATTCAGATCCCCATAACCTCTATTGTTGAAAAAAGCCTGAAAGAACAACAAGAAAAATTCAGCAAAACGATCGACCAGCAGATGACTACCCAGTTGAATTTTCAGCAGTATGCTGTAATGGCGTGGAATGTTTTTTCTCAGCCTTTTAATATTTCAGAAGAATATAATACCTGGCTGAAAGTAAGCCCAATCAGCGTTAATATTACTCCGTTGAAATTTTATGGAAACCAAATCGATACCAATATCGGGATTGATGTGTATTCTGAAACATTTACAGGAAGTAAACCTGCAGCTACCCAGCCGATAAAAACTGTGGGCAATTTCACTGTATCTTCTGCACTGGCTGATCAATTTTTGCTTCAGACAACCGCCAATATTCCTTTTACCGAAGCTTCGAATATTGCAAGAAATATGTTTTTAAACAAAGAATATGATGTTCGAGGGTCTAAAGTGAAAATTAAAGACATCAGAGTATACGGCATTGATGACAGGGTGGTTATTGAAGCGGAAACCGAAGGATATGTCAACGGACGGGCCCTGATATCCGGTATTCCGGTGTATGATGATGCGAAAAAGAAAATTGTATTGTCTAACACAAAATTCAACCTTAAAACTGCCAATATCCTGCAGAAAACCGCTACCCTATTGTTTAAGGGGAAAATCGTAAAAATGATTGAAGATGAATACGGAATTCCAACCCAGGATCTGGAACTCGCCTCTAAAAAAAGTATTGAAGAAGCTTTCAACAAAGAATATTATAAAGGCTTAAAAATGAATGGAAAAGTATTCAGTCTGAAACCGGGAAAAATTCTCATGAATCCTTCAGGTATCACAGCTGTTATTGATACCAACGCATCCTTAAAATTAACGGTTAGCGGCCTATAAACTGATAAAAAACTAATACCTATAGCTATGAAAAAACTTTTTAAAATTATTGAGGACAATAAAGCCTCACAAGGTCTCAGGCTGGCTAATTTTATTATTGACCGGATTGTAGTATACGCTCTTTTTTTCCTGTATGGAACCTTTTCTGTACTTTCATACGAGTTATTAAGTATTGATTTTTTTCTGAATATTGCAAACAAATTATCTACATTGAGCAGATTTGAGGATATTTTGATAACCACAACAGTTTATTTTCTGTATCTGTTTTTCATGGAATATTTTACAAAAGGAAGAACCATTGGTAAATATGTTACAGGAACCAAAGTAATGAGTACCGACGGCACAATACCTACTCTGCAGGAATTTTTTATAAGAAATATTTCCAGATTAGTGCCTTTTGATATACTGTCTTTCCTGGGAAGCAACGGATGGCATGACAACTGGAGCGATACCAGAGTGGTGAATATAAAAAAATATACCCTTGATAAACAGCGCAAAGAGGAGATAAACAGCATGGGCACAAAAGAAATTGCTTAAAAAATTTTTGTTGAATCATATATTTTGCTATATTTGCACACCTAAAAATGGTAAAGACATGGTACTTTGGCCGAGCGGCTAGGCAGTGGTCTGCAACACCATCTACAGCGGTTCGAATCCGCTAGGTACCTCTTTAACCTCTAATCATCTATTTATAGATTTTTAGAGGTTTTTTCTTTTATTTCACTGAGTCTAAACTTAGCAAAGTAATACAAAAATCTTTTGTATTTCAAGGATAAGCGAAGCGGTCTTGTTTATCTTAACGTCCAAATTATTTATCCTTAGTTTAACTTAACGATTAATAAAAAAATACCTCCACAAGTTTTCAGTCCGGCACAATATTTTTTTACTCACTTGCTGATTTTTCAAATGATTCGCACTCAATCTTATAATTAAAATGCCCTCCGAAAACGGAAGGCATTAAAAAAGTACTAGTTTTTCATAGGACTGTAATATGAACTGCCGCGAATATACAATAAATTATTTATTGCATAATATGGTTGTAATCATAAAAACCTGTATTATCTTTTAATAAATAATGGCAAAGTTCAATGTTTTTATGCAATTTAATTAGAAAAAATCATAATGATTTCACAAAGAATATCTCCTTTAAATACAAAACAAAAAAATCCCCGAATTGCTTCGGGGATAAAAACTAATAACCATGAAAACTCAAATTAAACATGAGTTGCTACATTACATTGAAAAATCGTGCCAAACGTAAAAAAAACGGAAAATACTTTTTGTATCTTTCCTAAAAACATATACACTTGAAATTACTTTCGATTCTTACCCTATTGTTTTTTCGGGTGCTGCAACTGGCTCAGATAAGTGTCAATATTCCTTCACAAAAACAACCTTCCCAATGTGTCTCTTTGCTATGAATTTACTGATCTTTATCTCCCTACCCCTGAAATAAAAAGCCTCCTTTTTTATAAAGGAGGCCACAAGCATGTATAAAGTGATGAAAATATAATATATAAAGGATTTCAATTCAAAAGTAAGATAATCCCAATTCTCTATTTTATGACTCAGGTCATATGATAACGGTAGTCTTTCTCAGTATATTTGGACAACATCATCCCATTTCCATCATTATTATCTTTTTTTTAAACTCTCTTTACAGGAGAGTTTTTTCATTCAAACAAAACCAGCACAATAAAACATAAATAATATAAGCCCATTTGGCATAATTTATTCAATAACAAAACAAACCTTAAAACTTTACACCATGGCACACAGAAATTTCAAAAAAGAAGACTTTGAGAAAGATCAGAATGAATATCAGCTGGAATTTAAAATTGATGAGATTGGTAAAGGTCTGGACCTGATTGTTGAAAGAAAAAACAGACAGGGTGAATATGAAGTAATCCAGGCAGAAATTAAAAGACTTAATGATCTTATTTTTATCTGCTGGAGTGAACCGTTTGACGGAAGGGTAATCTATAATGAATAAAAATTATTCCATGCTTAAAAAATCTCCAATAATAAAGACCCAAAAAACACAAATGATGAAAGAAAGTTTTTATATCATGAATAGTAGATTCTGCCTATTCCTGTTTTCATGAGAATGGAAAATCCGTGATGCATTTTATATTTCTGATGAAATAATATTCCATCAAAAAAAGAACATGTATTTATCATTTATGCCATATTTATAACGATAGAAAATTTTTTACAACAGTTCGTTAATTATAGTTTATTTTTTTCTAAAATTACAATATTATATTAAGTACAATTCAGGTGCAATAATCTTCAATGAATCATTTTTATTTTAACATATTCATACAAATAATTCATTACAAAAAGTCAATTATCAATCATAATTCTTAAAAAATAATAAAAATTTATAAAATACACCATGATCCAGGTTATATTTTTCCGGTATTTTATTTCTTAGTTTTACAAAAAAATATTAATTCAATATATCGTGATAAGATTCTCTATACTTATAGCCAACTATAATAATGGGAAGTATTTTAAAGACTGCTATAACTCTCTGATCAGCCAATCTTATAGAAATTGGGAGGTTATAATTGTTGATGATGCCTCTACGGATGATTCTGTAGAAATAATTGAAGCGGTCATTAAAAATGATCCTCGTTTCAAAATCTATCATAATCCATCCAATCAAGGCTGCGGCTATACCAAAAGAGAATGCATGAAATATGCAACCGGGGAAATCTGCGCCTATCTGGATCCTGATGATGCTTTGTATACGGATGCTTTAGAAAAAACAATACAGGAATTCATCAACAACAGCGACATTGCAGCTACCTATTCCCAGATGATGCTGTGCGATGAAAATCTTATCCCAGAAAAGGTATATGCAGGAACCAAGCAAATCTATAACAGCCGCTATTTCTTTAATTGTCCTACTCAATTTGCTCATTTCTTCACGTTTAAAAAAGAAACCTATTTAAAGACTTCAGGAATTAATCCCGCTCTTAAAAGTGCAGTAGATCAGGATTTGTATTTAAAAATACTTGAGCACGGAGACGTAAAATATATTAAAGAACCATTGTACCTATACAGGCTTCATTCTAACGGCATTTCTCAGCAAAGTTCCAAGCAGGGAGCAAAAGAATCTTTCGCGAAAGTCATCCATGAAACCATGAAGAGAAGGGGAATCCGCAAAATTAATAATCAGAAAGTTCCCGAGACGTATACTAATCAGCAGGAAATCTATCAGCTTCTGAACTATCAGACTCAAAAGCTGCACAGGCTGATCAACAAAGTAAAAGTAACATTCAATATATAACAAAGAAGGCTTCCCAGAAATGGGGAGTTTTTTATTCTGTTAATACTCTTTTGACTATCCTCAGAGGTCATATTAATTTTTCCTGCCTTTCCTGATTATCTCCACAAAAACGGCCCCCTTTTCAGGAGGCCTAAAAACACAAATGATGAAAAAAATCTATTCAGAAAAATCCAAACAGAATTTCATGGACAATTCTTGTCTTATTTCTTTTTATTATACTTTCTCCAATAAGGAAAATCATAACTGTAGCACCAAAAGCCGGATTTATGGTTTATTTTCCTAAGGATAAAATAACATCCTAAAATAATAAGCATCGATAAAACAAATGCAATACTCAGGTTAAAAACAAATGAATAGTCAAAAGTCTCCATAGTTAGTAGTTTTTCAGTTTTTATGGCGCTAAATTTAACATAAATTTCCAAACAAAGTGAAATAAAAACTACAAAGACTAAAACTCAAGCCTGAGAATAACAAAGTTATTTAAATATTTCTTTGCCTACAAAGTTATTCGGACCAGGTTACAGGAATATACACGGTAACAAATCCATCATTATCTACCTGAGCATCAGATACAGTCATGGTAACAGAACCATAACCAGTCCATCCTCCTTGTCCCTGCATCGCAGAGAAAATATAATTTCCTGCCGGAATCCCCTCATAATATTGAGGCAGAGTCTGAAAACCACCACTATAGTAAGTATCATATACTTCACCGGTATCGATATTTTCGGCAAGAAAACTGCCTACATCATGATTCCCTGAAAGGATTTTGGTTCCGTTTTGAGATAAAAGCCCAAACCTAATCTTATACGATTTTGTTTTAGAAACTTCTTTTGCTGGATCTGATTTCTTTTCATTAGACTGAATCTGGACATCCGTAATATCATCATTGGATGAACACGAAAGGGCAACAGCCGACATTCCTGCCAAGGCAAGTGCCATAAAAATTGTTTTTTTCATAATAAAGTAATTTGGTAAAACAAAAATAATTCATTCATATGAACTGAATAAAAATCATTCATGAACTAATAATTACATCAGAATAAATAAAACAGATCCACTCCAAAATACTATGATCAACACGGGCTGAATCCTCGTTTAAGTCTCACTTATATCCAACACCCGATCAAAAAATTTACATTTTTTATCTTTTTTAACATCCTTTAACTAAAATTTGGCTTCATAATTGAAAATACAAACAAAGCAGAAACCGTTTTGGTGGAAACTACTTATTAAAATTTGAATTATGAAAAAGATAGTATTAGCAGGTTTTTTATCCGTTTTTTTACTAACGGCCTGCAAGAAAGACGAAAGGACAGCAGAAAAGTCTCTGGAACAGCAGAAACTTGAATTTCAGGCCAGACAGCTTGAAATAGAAAAACAGAAACTGGCTATTGAAAAAGAAAAGCTGGTATATGAAGCTCAGAAAAAGGCAGACAGCATTGCAGAAGATAAAAAATCAAAAACTGCAGCAGCCAATAATTCAAAACCTCAGATCATAAGAGAAACAAAAACCATATACAGAGACAGAGGGTCCAATTCCAATTCAGGAAGCGGAAATTATGCAAACAACGGAAGCAATGCTTCACAAGGTACAACCCAGCAGAAAAAAGGGATGAGTAAGGCAGCCAAAGGAACAATCATTGGTGCCGTAGGTGGAGCTGCTGCAGGAGCGATTATCGCTAAGAAAAACAGAGGTCTTGGTGCCGTGATTGGTGGTGTAGTTGGTGGTGCAACCGGATATACTATCGGTAGATCACAGGACAGAAAAGACGGAAGAGTACAGCCTCGTAATTAATATTTTTCACGATAACATGTAAAGATTGCTTATTTTTAAGCAATCTTTTTTTATGGTCCTACTTCTCTTTTCCTGTATTCTTATCATCCCGGTTCTGGCAGGCTGGGGGAAGATCACAGGATCTTTTTTCGGATCGCTGTATGAAGGCATTTCAGCAAATATATTGTCCGGAATATTAGGATTAAGTCTCATCTGGACCATTTTAGCTTTTTTTATTCCTATTAATATATATATAGAAATCCCCGTTATATTGACAGGTCTTTTCTTTTTTTTCAGGAATAAATTATATCAGTATTTTTATTATTTTTCAAAAAAAGACATTACCCTGATAGCAGGTATTTCAATGATTATCCTGTATTGTAGTTCTTTCTATCCTTATATATTGGATCATTTCGGATATTATGTCCCTACAATACAATGGCTTACAGAATATGGTCTGGTAAAAGGTATTTCCAATCTGGATCTTACCTTGGGACAAATGTCGGTATGGCATATTTTCCAGGCTGGATTTTCTGGCTTCTCAGATCCGTTTTTAAGAATTAATGCTCTTCTTCTTATCATATATGTAATGTATATTTTTGAGAGAAAAAGCTGGATACAATTATGCTTTCTACCAATATTGCTTCTTTTTTCACAATCACCATCTCCGGATCTTCCTGTGATCACCCTCTCCTTAATTATTCTGAATGAAATACTGACCGGAAATAAAAAGTCCAATCTTCTTTTTGCCTTTTCAGCTTTTGTTTTTGCGATAAAACCCACCATGATATGGCTTCCGATCCTGACTTTCTTCTTTACTGTTTTTACCCTTAAAACTAAATTCAGCAGTCTGATCTTTGGGTTTTCAATACTCCTGTTATTTTTTATTAAAAACATATGGACATTCGGCTACCCGGTTTTCCCTGTTGCTATTGCAGATCTTGGAATAGGATGGAAACCTAATCCTGATATATTGAATACTTCTTCACAATATGCCATTCAAAAAACATTTGATATGCAGTACTCCTATGAAGAAATTCAGAAGTTTACTTTTAGGGATCACGTTAAAAACTGGCTCACCTTAAAAGGGATTAAATCAAAGATCAACCTTCTTTTTATCATAAGCCTTATCCTGTTTACCGCTTTTGCTTTCTTTAAAAAGAAAAGGATTATCACCATAATCTGCCTGTCACTGCTGATAAAAAGCATATTTGTTTTACTTTTTTCCGCTCAGTACCGCTTTTTTATTGATGTATTTTTTGTAATATTTTTCGTAGTACTGTTTCAGTATTTTAACAAGAAAAGATCAGTATTTATCTTTGCAGCCGGCAGCCTGATTTTGATGTTCATTCTCACACTTCCCTCTTTTATCCAACAGTACATTCCTAGTTTCAGACCCGGAAGTTTTATGGCTGGATTTAAAAAAGAGCAATTGTATAAACCTTCTGTCTATCAGTATAAAAAATACAATACATTTGAAGTAGGAAACTTAAGGTTTAATATTTCCGAAAACTATCCTTTTAATTTTGACACTCCTCTTCCTGCGATTTCAGAAAGTTTCCTTTCAGACGATGTACATTCAGGAATTTTCCCACAGTGTATAGATGAAAAAAATATAAAAAAGGGATTCATCTGGAAAAAACTGTCCCCCAAAGAAAAGAAAGAAGCAGAAAAGGTTATTCATACTATCAAAAACACTGATAAACAGAACTAATGCAGAAACTTTATTATCTGAAGAAAAATAGGTAATTTTGTATCATGTTCAATACATTAGGTAATCTTCTCAGTCTTACAACATTTGGAGAAAGTCACGGCGCTGCCTATGGCGGCATTATCAATAATTTCCCGGCAGGTTTAACGGTAGATCTCGATCAGGTTCAGTATGAGCTTGACCGCAGAAAACCCGGGCAGTCCGCTATTGTTACCCAAAGAAAAGAAAGTGATACGGTAAAATTCCTGTCTGGTATTTTCGAAGGGAAAACAACAGGAACTCCTATCGGTTTTATCATCGAAAACGAAAATCAGAAATCAAAGGACTATGATCATATCGCCAATGCATACCGCCCAAGTCATGCAGATTTCACGTACGATCAGAAATTCGGAATAAGGGATTATCGTGGAGGCGGAAAATCTTCAGCCAGGGAAACCATCAATTGGGTGGTTGCCGGAGCACTTGCTAAACAGCTTTTATCAGACATTGAAATCAACGCTTACGTTTCTTCGGTAGGTGATATTTTCTGTGAAAAGCCCTATCAAGCCTTAGACTTTTCAAAAACGGAAAGCAATGAAGTACGCTGCCCGGATGCTGAAACAGCAGAAAAGATGATCGAAAGAATCAAAGAAATCAAAAAAGAAGGCAACACCATTGGCGGAACCATTACCTGTGTGATCAAAAATGTTCCTGTAGGAATTGGTGAACCTGTATTTTCCAAGCTTCAGGCTGAACTGGCAAAAGCGATGCTTAACATCAATGCCTGCAAAGGATTTGAGTATGGAAGCGGTTTTTGCGGTGCTAAAATGACAGGAAAAGAACATAATGATGCTTTCAATACAGATTTTACCACAAAATCTAACCTTTCAGGTGGAATTCAGGGTGGAATTTCCAATGGCATGGATATTTATTTCCGTGTCGCCTTCAAGCCTGTAGCTACGATCTTAAGACCTCAGGAAAGTGTGGATAAAGACGGAAATCCGGTTATCGTGGAAGGAAAAGGACGTCATGATCCTTGTGTTCTTCCAAGAGCTGTTCCTGTTGTGGAAAGCTTAGCCGCATTTGTACTGGCAGACCTGTTCCTGATCAACAAAACAAGAAATATCAATCATTTTTAATATAAAATACGGAGTAATGAAAAATTACTGGGACAACGGGATCTCTTTTGAAGAGTATATCCGTATCGGAAGAGAAAGACTGGAAAATCCTGCTAACGAACAGGAAGCCGAATATAAACAATATTATGAACTGGGACTTCAGAGAATGGACAGAACTTTAAAAAAGTATGTTCCAGATGAAGATCAGCTGAAAGAACTTGCTTCTAAAAACTTTGACGGAAAGATCCTGATTATTTCTGAAGCATGGTGCGGTGATGCCAGCGCCACAGTTCCGGCTCTTGTTAAATTCTTTGAAGGGCATAATGAAGTAAGAATTTTCCTAAGAGACAGCGATAAAAGTCTGATCAATCAGTTTCTGACCAATGGAACAGAATCTATTCCTAAAGTGATTATCCTGGATCAAGATTTTAATATAAAGAATTCCTGGGGGCCTCGTCCAAAATACGGACATGAGCTTCTGATGAAATATAAAGCAGATCCTGAAGGCTATCCAAAGGATAATTTCTATAATGATCTTCAACTTTATTATGCCAAAAACAGAGGTAAAGATGCTGTTCAGGAAATTTTAGAATTATTGTAACAGAATTTATTCAAAAGATAACGGTAAAAATCGGCCTATGAAAAAGAATATTATTTACCTCGTACTGATCGTCATCATTGGTGTTATTGTATTTATTCCGGGAGTAAGAAGCTACCTGAAAGACCAGTTTTTCCCGGTGGCTACCATTGAGAATGCAGTGCATGTAAGTGAAGAAGATTATGATATTGAGCTGAAAGGAATGAATGTTCCGGATACCAACCTTAAAAACTTCAGAAACAAAGCTGTTTTTCTTAATTTCTGGGGAACATGGTGCCCTCCATGCAGAAAAGAATGGCCTTCTATTCAAAAGCTGTATGATTCCCGAAAAGAAAATGTAGATTTTGTACTCATCGCAATGAATGATAAAGAGGATGCTGTAAAAAAATTCCTCGCAGAAAACAATTACAATGTTCCCGTATATATTGCGCAAAGCCCGATCTCTGAAAAGATTCTTCCCAAAGCTTTCCCTACTACGTTCCTTTTGGACAAAACAGGAAGAATCATCATTAAAGAAGATGCTTACAGAGATTGGAATACGGAAACTGTGCATCAATTCATTGATAACATTATCAAGTAATTTTTTTAACTAAATTTTATAATTAATTGGTACAAAATTTGCGAATTTTATAGCGTTGAAAAAATTTATTTAAAAACTAAACACAAAATGAAGTATTCAAAATTGAATCTTGCAAAAGAAGCCATTAGCCACAAAGGTTTCGTAAAAAAAATCCCTGACATTTTCAGAATGGTAAAAATGTGGAGAAAAGGAATCTATCCTATGAAATCCCTTGACATCATCCTGCCTTTACTGGGACTTTTATATGTGATCTCCCCTATTGATCTTCTCCCTGAATTTGCCATTCCGGTACTGGGCGTTATGGATGATATTGCCGTTTTATCGCTCACTATCCCAAAACTGATTAAAGAAGTGGACAAATTCCTGCTTTGGGAAGCTGAACAAAGGCTGAAAGGCACAAAAGTTATTGATGCAGAAATTGTAAAATAATCGCATTAGCAAAGAAAATATGAACCATTCCGAACACTTCCGGGATGGTTTTTTGTTGACAAATCAGTGATAAATTTTTAAGCCTTATTTCAAATCCTTAAATTTGCAGTATCTAATAAAAAATAATGGAAAGTAAAAAAGAATTCTTCTTAGAGTGCTATAAGCTGGGCATCATTAAATTCGGAAGGTTTACCCTGAAAAGTGGTATCGAAAGTCCGTTTTATGTAGACCTCAGACCTTTGGCTTCAGACCCTAAAATTTTAAAAAATCTTGCTAATTATTTATTGGAAATGCTTCCTCTGGATAATTTTGACCTGATCTGCGGAGTTCCTTATGCTGCTCTTCCAATGGCTACGGCCATGTCACTGGAAAGCTATATTCCATTAATCATTAAAAGAAAAGAAGCAAAGAGCTACGGAACAAAAAAACTGATTGAAGGAATTTACCAGAAAGGGCAGAACTGTCTTTTGGTAGAAGATGTCATCACTTCCGGAAAATCGCTTGTAGAAACAATTGCTGAAGTAGAGCAGGAAGATCTTAAGGTAGCTGATATTGTTGTGGTACTGGACAGAGAACAGGGAGGAAAACAACTACTGGAAAGTAAAGGTTACAGAGTACATACGCTTTTCAATATTTCGGAAGTATGCGATATTCTTCAGGAAACCGGAGAATTATCTGATGAAGAAGTGGCTAGAATCCAGGATTTTCTTCAGGGAAACCATATCCAGTTTGAAGAAAAAATCAGACCTTCTTATGAACAGAAACTACAGCAGACCCAGCATTCTGTTTCAAAAAAGTTACTAGAAACTGCCTTGGCTAAACAATCCAACCTGATTGCTTCGGCAGATGTTACAACCACTCAGGAACTTTTGGATCTTGCTGAAAAAGTAGGTCCGCATATCATTGCTTTAAAAACCCATATTGATATTATTTCAGATTTTGATTACGAAAAAACCATACTTCCTTTAAAAGAGCTTGCTTCAAAACATCAGTTTCTTCTAATGGAAGACCGCAAGTTTGCTGATATTGGAAATACCCAAGAGCTTCAGTTTACAAGCGGAGTTTTCAAAATTACAGACTGGGCAGATTTTGTGACCTCCCAGGTGATAGGTGGTTTTGAATCTTTAGATTGTTTCAAGAATGTAGGCGTAGTAGCCATTGTTGGAATGTCTTCCAAAGGAGCTTTAACTACTGCTGCATATCGTGAAGAAGCCCTTAAAGTAGCATTATCACATCCTAATGTAATTGGTGGAGTATCACAAAACCAGATTCCGGAAGATCTTTTATTATTTACTCCGGGGGTAAATCTTGCCGACTCGGGAGACGGAAAAGGCCAGCAGTATAATACTCCGGAGCACGTTTTCAAAATGCTTCATACCGATTTCATTATCGTAGGAAGAGGTATTTATAAGTCTGATAATCCAGAAGCAGCTGCGGTTACCTATAAAAACGAAGGCTGGAATGCTTATATCAATTCTTTACAAAAAAAAGAGATTCAGGGTTAAAATCCTATAAAATATATTCAAAATAAGTTTATATTTGGGCTTTATCAAAGGATATTGAAAAAGATCAGCATTTGCCTTATTTTGTTTTGTGGAATTGTACAGGTTTCTGCACAGAAAGACAGCATTTATATTGAGGCCAAACTTTCCGCCGACAAAAAGACACTGGAAGTAAACCAGGAAGTCGTTTATTATAATCATTCCGAGAAAGATCTTCACACGGTAAAGCTTCTGAATTGGGTTTCAGCTTATAACAAACAAAAATCAGCTTTAGTCTACAGAAAACTGGAAGACCGGAACAGTGATCTTCATTTTGCTAAAAGTGAAGAGTTGGGCAGACTTTTAGATCTCAATATCACAACTTCTGAAAAGCGGCCATTGTCAGTAAACTCTATTTCAGACGAAAGCATTTTTCTTCCTCTGAAAGAAGCATTAAAACCTGGTGAAAGCATTACATTACAGCTGCACTACCGGATGCAGCTTCCCAGTAAGAAGTTTACGGGATATGGCACAGACGGTAAAAATACAGCATTAAAATATTTCTTTATTGTTCCGGATCATTTTGATCCGGACAATATTTCCAAAAGGAGCTATAACGACATTGAGGAATCTGTAAGCTTCAATACTTTCTGGACTGTCAATTTTGACCTTCCACCAAATAGTTTCGTTGAAGGAAATCTACCACAGCCTCAAATGAATTCCTTTAAAGGTTACCTGGAATCAGATCCGGAATTTATCGTTTCGGAGAATGGTCTTCCTTCTATGAGGCTCAATGTAGATGGAGCAGATACTGAGATCAAATTCGGATATCCTTTAAAACCTGAGGAAAAACAAAACCTTGAGTTTTACCTGCCGCTTCATTTAAAATTCATTAAAGAAAAAATAGGCACCCTGCCCCAAAGTCTTTTTATTTCTGAAAAATTCAGATCTAAGGAAGATTTTTTCGGAAATAACGATATTACATTCTGGAACTTCAGATTTCAACTCTTTACCGATGCTGAAAAAACAGATCTTGATTATTTCGGGATCATTGCAAAAAAAATTCTTGATGAAAAAATCATCACCGACAAAGAAAAAGACCACTGGTTCAAGAATGGTTTAAAATCATATCTTGAGATTCAGTACCTGCAGAAATTTTATCAGGATACGAAACTTCTGGGAACCCTTCCTGAAACTAAAATTTTTGGAGTTAAACCTTTAAAATTATTCCATGCATCCAACGTTAAGCTTTTGGATCGATATGGATTAGCCTATCAATACATCATGTCCCAGAATCTGGATCAGAAGATCGACGAAAAATTCTCTGCATTAAGTAATTTCAACGATATGGCGGTCAGTAGTTTTGAAACGGGAAGTCTTTTCAGCTATACAGCAGATAAAATGAGTTATGAGCAGTTCAATACTGTATTAAGAGAGTATGTTTTACAGAATACCGGGAAAAAGATTGCTCCTGAGGGTTTTCTAAGTGAACTTACCAAAACGGATAAAACGTCCGGTTACCTTTCCGGATTTTTAAAACAAAAAAACAGAGTTGACTTCCGGCTTAAAAACATAAAAAAAGAAGGTGACCTTTTCAACATCAGAATTGGAAAAAATACAGATCTTCCTATTCCCGTAAAACTGGAAACCCAGACCACTGAAGGTGAAAAGAAAGCTTACTGGATTGAGACAGAAGAAAACGAAAGAATCAAAAACATAACACTTCCTGCTTCAGATGACATTCATAAAGTAACATTGAACAGTGGTTATATTTTTCCAGAGTCTAAATACCGGGATAATTTCCTGTATGCAAAAGGGTTATTTTCCAACACTAAAAAAATTAAACTCAAACTGATCAAAGATATTCCAAACCCGGAATACAATGAAATATATGTCAGTCCGAGAGTTCGTTTCAACAACACGTATGATAAATTTCTGTTTGGGATTAACCTGAAAAACCAGTCTTTTTTTGACCAGAAGTTCTTATATTCAGTAACACCAATGTACAGTTCGGGCACAGGAAAACTTACGGGTTCCGGAGCTGTCTCCTACTCTTTCCTTCCTGCTGAAAGTATTATCAGAAGTCTTACTTTTGGAGTTTCCGGTTCTTATTTCCATTACGATTATGGACTGGCCTACAGAAAAGGGTCTTTATTTTCCAGTATCAGCTTCAGGAAAGATCCCAGAAGTACGGTAAGCAGAAGCATAGGAATTTCGTACAATTATTTTGAAAGGGATCTCAGTCCAAAAATGATCGCTAATCAGGATTATGGTAAATACAATCTCTGGAGCTTCGGATATGGATACAGTGACAGCCAGATGATCCATGAAAAAAGCTTAAGCCTGAGTGCCCAGGGAATGGAAGATTTCAATAAAATAACTGCAGAAGGCTTTTACAGGTGGGAATTTGCTCCTAAACAGAAGTTGAGCTTAAGATTATTTGCCGGATATTTTGTAAGAAATGATACCCGTAACAATATGTTCAATTACGGTATATCAAGAGTATCTAATTATTCCTTTTCCTATAATCTTTTAGGAGAAAGTGCTAACAGCGGTATTCTTTCACAGCAGTTTATTTTGGCCGACGGAGGGTTTAAATCTTTTATTCCGGGATCGGTTAACCAGTGGATTACCTCCTTCAATGTAGATTCCAGTGTGTGGAAAATATTTCATGTGTATGCAGATGCCGGAATGTATAAAAACAAAAACCGTCCTACGCAGTTTATCTGGGACAGCGGCATCAAAGTACGGGTGATTCCTGATTTCCTGGAGGTTTATTTCCCGATACAGTCTTCATTAGGTTTTGAACCTTCTTTTAAAGATTACGGAAAAAGGATCAGATATACGCTGGTTCTAAATCTGGGATCAATTATTAATGCAGCCAGGAGAGGTTGGTATTAATATAGTCTTGAAGTTGGAAGATGGAAGTTATAGAAGTCGTATAATAAAAATCGCTCTATATTTTCGATTTACTTTACTTAAAAAAGTTCTAATGATTAACAGCTATAAAAAAATTCCGGCCGTTTCTTCGAAACGGCCGGAACTATATGGTCAAAAGAACTATTTTAAATTAGTCTTTTAAGATTTTCTGAGATACTGGTTCGTTGTTTACAGTTCCTGTTACGATGTAGTTTCCTTTTGCTAATTCAGCAACGTTTAATACTTCGTTGTTTTTAACAGAAGCAGTTTTAACTACCTGTCCGAACATGTTGTAAACTTTTACGTCTTTCACATCTGCTCCGAAAGCGATTTCGTCGTTCTTAACGAAAGTGTTTTTGATGATTCTGTACTTGGAAGGAGCCACTTCACCTACAGCAAGAGATCCTGCAGGTACTAGAGAAAATTCATCAAAGTTGGCCACTGAATTGTTATAAGCACGTACTTGTAATTGGAACTGAGTTGCAGCAGCAGGAGAAGTAAATGTTAGGGTTTTAAGTGTCCAAGTACTTACTTTAGCTAAATAGCCATTATTATTTCTCAGAGGATCCGTTGTAGCATCACTTGTCAAATATATTGGAGCATTTGCAGAATCTAGAAAACAAGACCAGATTCTTGCTCCGTTTCCGGATCCTGATGATTTATACCAGAAGCTTACTGTATATTGGGTATTCGCACTGATCGGGATATTCTGATAAAATCCGGTAGTTGCAGATGAAGCATATTTAGCATAGTTCGCACCCTGATAAGGGGCATCCGTTTCAACTGTAGGTAGAGTGTATGTAGCTACTGTACCTGCTGTCCAGTTACTAAGTCCGCTTTCAAAACCTGGGTTTTGAACTAAATTTTGAGAAAATGCAACAATACTTGCCGCAACTCCTAAAACAGTAAAGATTTTTTTCATTATATAAAGTTTTAATATTGGTTGTAAAAGTACAAAAAAACCATCACTTTATAAAAATGATGGTATATATTTAACAATTAATTAAAGTTACTTTTTAATAATTTTTTCAGAAACCGCTTTACCATTAATATTTCCTGTTACCAAATAAATCCCGCTCTGTAGATTATCTACATTTAAAGATCCGTTTTCAGCAACAGAAGCTGTCTTAACTAATAGCCCATTCATATTGAAAATTTTAACTTCTGCTTTTTCTCCGAAATAAATTTCCTGATTTACAGAAGTATTCTTTACAAACGCGTTTTTAGTTTTTTTAGTGTCTATTGTTGCTAAAGATCCGCTTGTTCCTGTCAGTCTCACATCATCTATTCTCCATTCAGTACTGTTGGTTCCTGTAAATCTGATTCTCAAGTTTGAAGTTGCCGGGATGGCTCCTGTAGGATTAATGTATACCCAGTTAGCAGTATTACTTCCCGTAGCTCTGGAATAAGAAAGAAGTGTCCAGCTGATTCCATCTGCACTTACCTCTATTTTCAGTTCATTATTGGCAGCTGTAGTACCTTTTCTCTGACCCAGGTAAAGCTGAATATTCTGATAATTTGATGTATTAATTCCTGAAATCAAAAAAGTTTCATTATTGGCATTAATCATTACATTGGCACCTCCTGATGCCTGAGTATATGCTCCGGTAGTTGAAACGTTTGTAGATCTTACATCTCCTGTACCATCATAAGTAACAGGGCTTCCGTTCTGAAAAGTGGTTGCTGAAATATCAGATGTCCCCGTACCCGATCCCATACTTTCAGAATAAATAGTAGTTTGTGCAAATACAGTTGCTGACAATAATCCTGTAGCAACTAACGAATAAAATTTTTTCATGATTGTAAAATTTAATATTTAATAATTTACACTGTAAAATTAGACCCATTTTTACGGATACAACAATAATTACATTAAATTTCTGTTAATAATACCAAACTGATTACCGTTAACATTTTTTAATTATTTTTACGAATTATTTTGAAAGATTTGCGGAATTTTTTTCTTCCATTTGTTTTGTTTTTCCTGGGCATATTTTCGGGTAATGCACAGGTATTCTCATGGAAAAACCCAAATATTCCTCAGGATTCAATAAAAAAAGACAGTATCCTTGCTGCCAGGTTTGAGCAGGATATTTTTGCAAAGGATACGTTGGACTTTATAAAGACCAACAACAAAATAATTGTAGACGAGGCAGTACTCGCCAAAAATGACAAAAAAAGATTTTTAGGAGAACTTAATTCTAAAGGTTCTATCATCCGGGGAATCACGTTTGGTAATAACCAGGGACAGTCTGTACAGAGTTCCATGGATCTTCAGATTTCCGGAAGATTATCAAAGGATGTTACCATTTTAGCCAGTATTTCAGATCACAACCTGCCTATACAGGCTGATGGGTATACTCAGACTTTAGAAGAGTTTGATAAGATCTACATGCAGCTTAATATTAAGGAGAAATCCATTATGAGAGCTGGACATTTAGATCTTGTGGAAGCTAAAAATTATTTTGCAAAATACCAGAGACGAAGTATGGGACTTCAATTCCAGACCGAAATTGGAAAAGAAAATAAAACCCTTGTGGATGTTTCTATGGGAGTTGCCCGAAGTGAATTCCACAGGGTTCGTTTTCAGGGAGTTGAAGGAAACCAGGGGCCATACCGCCTTACCGGGAAGAATGGTGAACAGTTCATCACGTTGATCTCAGGCTCTGAACAGGTTTTCATTGATGGTATTTTAATGAAACGAGGTGAGAACCAAGACTATATTATCAATTACAATACAGGAGAGGTAACGTTTACCAGTTTCAGACCTATTTTTCAGCAGAACTTCATTACGATTTCCTATAACTACACCAACAGGAACTACTCCAGATATTTATTCACCGGGAAGCTTGAGCACCAGAGAGAAAAATTCAAAGTAGGCCTGAACTGGTTCATGGAAAATGATAATAAAAATGCGCCGCTTTCTTTAAACCTGTCTAAAGAGGATGAACAGATTCTTGCTGATGCAGGAAATGACCCTAATTTAATGTATGCCCCTTCGGGAGTAGTTACAGAATATGATGTCAACAAAATTTTATACCGGTTAAATCCTAACGGAAACTTCTACGAATTTTCCACAGACCAGAATGAGACACTTTATCAGGTTTCTTTTACTTATTTCGGAGTTAATTTAGGGGATTATAAAATTACACAAACCACCAATAACGGCCGTGTTTTCGAATATGTAGGGGCTAATATGGGAGATTACAAAGCGGTAAGAAAGCTGCCTTCCCCTCAGAAATCCCAAGTATTTTCCCTTAACTCTGAATATCTTTTAAATGAAGGAAAAATAGGGGTTGATTTTTCACTCAGTAACTATGATGTCAACTTGTTTTCATCTAAAGATTCTGATCAGAATATTGGATATGCATACCGCGTTTTCGGAAATAAAAGTTTCACCAAAAATAGCTGGAAAGGAACTCCAAGTTTTGAGTATCAGTATATTGATAAGCAGTTTCATATTTTAGACCGGATCAACGATGTAGAGTTCTCAAGAGATTTTAACCTTACGCAGGAATTTAATCAAAGAACACAAAACAGATTTATCTTCAGCTTTTTAAATAAATGGAACAATAAGTCTACCTTAAATTACCGTATCAACTATCTGAATGAGCAGGATTCTTATAAAGGAATTAAAAATGATCTGGATTTCGGATGGATTAAAAATAAATTCTTTACCAAAGGAAACCTGTCTTACCTTAATACGAACGCAACCCTTCAGGACACCAAATTTATAAGAGGCGGGGTTTCTACAGAATACACTGGTAAAAAAGGAAGCTGGGCCATTGGAGGAAGCATGGAACATAACGAGAAGAAGTATAACGATACCCAGCTTATGGATGTTACCAGTTTCAGCTGGAAAGAACTTTTCGTACAAAAGAAAATTGGTGACAGTACAAGAACAAAGCTCCTTGCTAAAGTCTATATGCGAGACAACGATTCTGTACGCAACAACAGACTGGAAAATATGAACAATATTTTGGGAATTATGGCCGAAAGCCAGGTGATCAAAACAGACAAAACAACCTTAAATGTTTTGGTGCACTATAGAAAGTTTTTCTACCAAAGTGATGATGCTGATATGACCCGGAATAATGATTTCGTGGTTGGAAATATTCTTTACAATCAGCAGCTTTTCAGAAACGGGATGCGTCTTCAGGCATTTTATGAGCTTGGAAACGGACAGGAAGCCCAAAGGGAATTTCAGTATCTGAAAGTAACAGACGGACAGGGAGTTTATAAATGGACCGATTATAACGGAGACGGCATTCAACAGTTGGATGAATTTGAAATTGCAGAATATTCCGATCTTGCACAGTACATCAGAGTGTATACTAATTCTGTCCGGTATATTGCTTCCAATAAGAATAAAATACAGCTGGCCCTATTTGTCAATCCGTCTATTATTTTCAATTCGGAAAATGCTTTTTTAAAGCGATGGAATTTTAATATTTCATTAAATTCTCAAAATTCATTCTATAAAAAAGATAAAGTCCTTGTACTGAATCCTTTTGAAAAAAACAGTGATCAGATTCTTAAAAACCAGAATATTTTAACCTCCGTCCAGTTTAATCCTACTGAAAAATCGGGGTGGAACGGAAACTACCGCTTTATTACCAACGACAATCTCATCAATGCCAATTTCAGTAATGAAGAAAGGGAGCAGACTTCACATTTCCTGAATGTAGGATATTGGTTCAATAAAGAATTCCGGGTAGACTGGGAAAACTCTGTTCATGATATCAGAAACTCTTCACAGCTTTTTTCAACAAGAGACTACCGCCTGAACAATTTTGAAACTAAACCTAAGGCCACTTATAAATTTACGGATGCCATCCAGGCAGAACTCTCGTCTGCTTTCCGTCAAAAAAAGAGAGTGGATGGTGAAGAAATTCTGAAAGCGTTTGATATTACGGGAACCATTCAATGGGAGCGTAAAAAAACGTCTATCAGAGGAAACTTCTCTTTTATCAACAATAATTTCACCGGAAATAATTTCAGTATTGTTGGTAACCAGATGCTGGACGGTCTTAAACCGGGTAAAAATCAAGTATGGAGTATCTTTATTCAACAGGCAATTAATTCATTCCTTCAGCTTAACGTAAATTACGAAGGAAGAAATTCAGGAGACCGTACCATTCACATTGGAAGTATGCAGGTGAAAGCGAGTTTCTAATTTAGAATTTGTAGCAATTAAAAATATAAGAAACCCCTGATTCATCCAGAATCAGGGGTTTTATATTAAAGTTCAAATACTAAAATTTATCTTTTAAGGATTTTGAGAGTTTGGGATTCTTTATCCGAATTCACTTTTAGGATATACATTCCCGGAGATAACTTTCTCATATCAACGGAACCTTTTTCTGCATTTACTGTTTCATTTACTACTCTTTGTCCCATTGCATTATAAATTTCTATATTCCTGATTTTAGTATCATTGGTAATTGTTAAATAATCTACAACCGGATTTGGATAATAGCTGATTTTGCTACCTTTCGCCACCTCCTGAGTCGCCAAAACAACTGCTGTAAACTCATATCCTCCCAGATCTGGTGTTGTTGCATTTCGCGTATTTCCATCGGCATCTAAAGTTACTCCAGCAACAGGAGTCCCTTTATTATCAAGCGCTGTATTTCCAGTTGTTGATAAATGCAAATCTGTAGCGGAAACAAATACAGGCAAAACATTGATAGAATTTGTATTACTTCCAAATCCAGTCTGAATATCTGTTAAAGTAGCTCTTGCAGAGCCAATATATCCAAGATTAGTTCCTGATGAATGATAATCATTGTAATTAATATTGGAAAAGACCGTATTGGCAGCTCCTGAGTAAATGGTATATTTTTCTCCAGCCTGAGTTTGTTTGTTAATAAATAAATTATTTCTCACATCTACAGCTCCTGCAGCAGTAACAAGACTTCCAACATTAAATGCTGACGGCCTTCCTGAAACATTTTGATTGGTATCCATTACTACCGTATTATAATAGATTTTATAACCAGCCCCTTGATTAATGAAAATACCGTTTCCATTATCATTTACTCCTCCGCCTGAAGCATAACCGTAACCAGCAACATCATTGATGACATTATTATATACCAGCATATTAGCTGTTGCATTTGTGGAATTTAAATAAATACCAACAGCACCATATCCTGTAGGGTTAGGATTTTTAATATCCGATATTCTATTATTAAAAATAGTCCCGTTTGTTGCAACGGCACCAATTAAAATACCTTGAGCAGGGTTGGTGGAATTTGCTGGTAACATTACTCCTCTGATTGTATTTCCGCTTACTTCAAAGTTTTTAGCATTCTGTACAGCAATTCCTCTGTACAACATTTTGTCTGTTGCTACTGTAGAGCCAATAATATTGTTTTTAATGATAAATCCTGTATCTGTATTAGTAGCATTTCCTATCGCAAAAATAGCATTCTGAGCTTTCACAAAAGTGTTATTAATCGCAGAGAAATTATTATTAGATACTTCAGCTGCAGCTAACGTTGTTCCTGACACAATAATTGCTCCTACAGTTCCTGTAGGGCTGGATCCAGCAAAATTAATATTCCTTAAAGCAACATTTTCAGCTCCATCCGTAGCGGTGCACGAAACCCAAAGAACCACCGGTGTAGTACCTGTTGTAGCAACATACGTATTACTGATCGTTAAATCTCTTGAAGCTGTACCATTATTACTTCCATCAATTGTTACATTATCAGCACCGTTGAACTTGATGGTTGCAACAGTATCTGCACTGGTAATTGTAGCTGTAACTCCTGTTGCAGGTTTAATCAAAACGGATGTATAGCTTACCGCACCTCCACTGGCATTTAATATAGCAGTTGCTGTTTCTGTAGTATTTCCGGTAATACTTATCGTAATAGCCCCCTGATGTGTTCCCGCATTAACAGCATCGAAAGCGCCTTTTAATGTGGTATAAGTTCCTGTTGTTGTGCCGGCTGTAGCGGCAATGCTTACCTGCGCGTGAAGACCCGCAACAGCAAAGCTCGTCATTAAGCAAAATAGAGTTTTTCTCATAAGGTATTATTTTTTGTATTCTAAATATATGAAAATTATTCAATGAAATTTCAATTTAAATAAAAACAAAATACAATAACCACAACAAAACAACCAAAACAATAATAAAATAAGACGTTTTAACTAAATTGATAAATTCAAATAATATCTAATCATAAACTCTATCAGGACATAAAATAGAATTTTGTAAATTTGCGCCATGATAAAAATTGGCAATATAGGACTGCCGGAATTTCCGCTTTTACTTGCACCGATGGAGGATGTAAGCGATCCGCCATTTAGAAGATTATGCAAAATGCATGGTGCAGATTTGATGTATTCGGAGTTTATCTCTTCAGAAGGGTTAATTCGTGATGCCATCAAGAGTAGAAAAAAGCTGGATATTTTTGATTACGAAAGACCTGTAGGAATCCAGATTTTCGGAGGAGATGAAGAAGCTATGGCTATGTCTGCAAGGATCGTGGAAACGGTTAATCCGGATCTGGTAGACATCAATTTCGGATGCCCTGTGAAAAAAGTGGTTTGCAAAGGAGCGGGAGCAGGAGTTCTGAAAGATATTGACCTTATGGTACGTCTTACAAAAGCTGTAGTAAGCTCTACTCATCTTCCTGTAACCGTGAAAACCCGTTTAGGATGGGACAGCACCAGCATCAATATTGATGAAGTGGCAGAACGTCTGCAGGAAACAGGTATCAAAGCATTAACCATCCATGCCAGAACCCGCGCGCAAATGTACAAAGGCGAGGCAGATTGGGAACATATTTCCAGAATAAAGCAAAATCCTAATATTGAAATCCCGATCTTCGGTAACGGGGATATTGATTCTCCTGAAAAAGCACTGGAATATAAACAAAAATATGCCTGTGACGGAATTATGATCGGAAGGGCTGCTATCGGGTATCCATGGATATTTAATGAGATCAAACACTTCTTTAAAACAGGTGAGCATCTTCCAGAGCCTACTATTTCAGACAGACTTTTAGCTGTACGCCAGCACGCAGAATGGAGTGCCGAATGGAAAGGAGAAAGGCTAGGACTTGTGGAAATGAGACAGCATTACAGCAATTACTTCCGAGGAGTTCCTCACTTCAAAGAGTTCAGAAAGAAATTCCTTGAAGTATTTACACTGGTAGAAATGGATGCTTTAATTAAGGAAACACAACAATTCTACGAAGAATATCAGCCACAGATATAAAACAATAAACCATCAGGAATTCTGATGGTTTATTTGTTTCTAAAAATTCTTTTAATATCCTTCTGATGGAGTTTGATTTTTAATCAGTGCCAGTGCTGAAGAGGTTCCTATTCTTTTCACTCCCATGCTGATCATTTTTTCAGCATCTTCCGGAGTTCTTACTCCGCCGGCTGCTTTCACAGGAAGTTTTCCGGCATTGTCAAGCATAATTTTAATCCCTTCAAATGTAGCTCCATTAGGTTTTCCGTCGGCTGTTTCATAAAATCCTGTTGAGGATTTAACAAAGATACGTTCGAGATCATTTTCTGAGAAATTCTCTTCCGCCCAATCAGCAATATGCTTAGTGATGCCAGCAATCTGTTCATCTGTTAAAGCTGCAATTTCAATAATCCATTTTGCAATTTTATGATGGGTAAGGCAAAGCTGGGTACATCTTACAAACTCATCTTTCACTAGTGTCAAATCACCTTTGAGGTAAGCATTGTAATTGATTACAAAATCAAGTTCATCGGCTCCGTCTGCGATTGCTTTAGAAGCTTCGGCAAGCTTTTCGTCAACTGAATATGTTCCTTCATGAAAACCAATGACAGTCCCCACCACAACATTTGAATTTCTTTCCTGAATATACTTTTTGATCTCCGCTACGTAATCCGGACGGATCATCACGGCAAAAATCCCATTATCTATCGCTACCTGCGCAAGATCTTTATTTATAAGTAATGTTTCTTCATTTGATTTCCCCGACTGGGCAGGTGTTTTCAAATAGGTTGAGTCCAAATATTGTGCAATGTTCATATTGTTATACTTTCAATTGTCTGTAAATACCTTGCTCCAAAGATATGAAAGTTTCTGTTCTTGTCACCCCTTTTAGCTTCTGAAGTTTATTAAGAATCTGCATAAGATGGTCATTATCTTTACAAAGAACTTTTAGGAAGATGGTATAGTTCCCTGTAGTGTAGTGGGCTTCCACTACTTCATTGACGTCCTGAAGAGACTTCACGACTTCTGAATAATGACTCGGCTGATCAAGAAATACTCCAATGTACGAAATGACCTTGTATCCTATTTTCTTAGGATTCAGAAACGAAATCGAATTTTCGATAACGCCTGCGTGTTCAAGTTTTTTGATTCTCTGATGGACCGCAGTTGTAGAAATACCTACATTTTTTGAGATGTGTGCTAAAGACGTTTTAGCATTGTCCATCAGCATGTAGATAATTTCTTTGTCAATAGAATCTAAATGATAACTTGTGTTGCTTGAATTTTTCATTTTCTACTTTTTTATTATTTATGTTTTTGTTTAATTTTTAAACCTGACAAAAACCGGAAAGTGATCGCTGTACCCGCCTAAATACCGGGTACCGGCATAGGTTCGGAAAGGGCGTCCTTCAAAGTATCTGGTCCGGCTGCTGATTTTTTCAGAATTGAATACCTGGGCATCCTGAAAAGTCAGAACATCATTATCAAAAAGAGATTTCGATAAAATAATCTGGTCATACAACAGTCCGGATTTATAATGAAAAGTAGAATAATTTCTTGTAGAGAACAACTCCTGAAAAGGGTTAATCAAAACCTTCTCGTGCTCGTTGTCATAGAGAATTTTCACTAAATTTTCATCATCCGGGTTTTCGTTAAAATCACCGCACAACACTACATGCTCTTTCTCTTCATGTACCAATTTCATGATCCGCTGCCGGACCTCGTTCAATATAAAGGCTCTTTTGGGCTTATTAATATCTTTTTCTCGCTTAGAGGGAAGATGAGAGATAAAAACATTAATAAGAGTACCTTTGTATTTTACTTTTGAAAAGAGTACGTCTCTGGTTGTGTCGTAATTCTGTGTGTTTTTTTTTATTATTTCGAAGAAGAAAGTAATAGTTTCTGAGTCTATTATTTCTACTTTATTTTTATCATACAACATGGCTACATCTACCTTTCTTTCATCCATGGAATTATAATGAACAATTCCATATTCAGAATTAAAGGGATCCATTTCCACCAGATCTTCCAAAACTTTCCTTCCGGAAATCTCAGATAACCCAATGATAAACGGCAGAACACCATTTTTCTCCTTCATCAATTGAAAAACGTGTGAAATTTTAAAAAGCTTATTTCTGTATCTTTTCTCATCCCAATTCCTTAATCCTGATCTGGTTGGATCTAATTTATGAACGGGGACGGGGTCGGGCAAAAATAAATTTTCGACATTATAAAAAGAAAACACCTCCATCTGCACTAATTGCTATCTTTAAAATTGCCACTCACTTTTCAGACGTAAATTTATTATTTTTTTTCAAATTCTATTAATTTATTTATAATATTTTCATATTAATATTATGCGTAAAATACACAAACTTTAGTTTAAAAAATTAATCAAAGCACAATATAAACTGCAATTTATCAATATTTTCCATTTACAAATTAACATTCTGAAAATAAAACAACATATACAATTCAAAATAATAAGAATAAAATGACAAATAATAAATAATTATATTAATAATTTCCTGTGATTTTCAAATTACATCAATTCTTATTCCGTTATAGATATAACTTTTTAGAAATGTGAAAAAAAAGAATAGAATCGCAGAATTTAGCGATCATTTTTAAAGTAAATCGGGACGTTTTTCCTGAGTAATTCTTATGGCTTCCTCATGACGCCACTCTTCAATTTGCGCAAAATTACCACTTAAAAGAACTTTAGGAACCTCCAGTCCTTTGTATACTTCAGGTCTTGTATAAATTGGTGGTGAAAGGAGATCATCCTGAAAACTGTCGGTTAAAGCACTCTGCTCATCATTTAAGACTCCGGGAAGAAGTCTGATTACCGAATCAGCCAGCACGCATGCAGCCAGTTCTCCTCCGGTGAGCACATAATCACCGATTGAAATTTCTTTTGTAATATGAAGATCCCGTACTCTCTGATCAATTCCTTTATAATGACCACAGAGAAAAATCAGGTTATTTTTTATGGAAAGGGTATTGGCTATTTTCTGGTTCAAGGTTACTCCGTCCGGTGTAAGATAAATCACCTCATCATAGGTTCTTTGAGATTTAAGTTCGGAAATGCACTTATCCAATGGTTCCACCATCATGACCATTCCTGCACCTCCACCATAAGGTTCGTCATCAATCTGCCTGTGCTTATTGATGGCCCAGTCTCTGAGGTGGTGAAAGTGTACTTCTGCCAAACCTTTATCCATTGCCCTTCTTAAAATAGAAGTCTTAAACGGACTTTCCATCAATTCAGGAAGTACGCTTATTATATCAATTCTCATTGTAATGTTCCGTTTTTCTTAGTAGGTATAATAATTAATCTTAAAGAAGAATCTTTGTTGAAATAGCTCCACATCCAGTTAAAGAATATGGCCAGTTTATTTCGAACGCTCAAAATTAGCATTAAATGGAGAAACATCCAGAAATACCATGCCAGAAAACCCTGAAATTTTATAAAAGGTAGATCAACAACAGCCCTGTGCTTTCCTATGGTAGCCAAAGATCCTTTGTCATCATATTCGTACTCTTTCCATTCGCCCGGATTTTTCTTTAAAATATTTCTCCCCAGATTTCTCGCCTGATTAATGGCTACGTTGGCAACCTGCGGATGCCCCTGTGGATATTTAGGTGTTTCCATGTAGGCAATATCTCCGATGGCATAAATATTATCGTACCCTTTTATTTTATTATGCCGGTCTACAATGTATCTGTTTCGGACCAGTTTTTCTTCGGGGAAGCCAGCAACAACATTTCCTGTAACTCCGGCTGCCCAGATAACATTATTGGAAGGAATTGATTTTCCGCTTTTCAAATGCACTTTATCCCCGTCATAATCCGTTACAACCTCTCCGCTAAGGAAAGTTACTCCGAGATCTTTAAGGTATTTTTCAGATTTATCCTGAGCCTCACTGCTCATTACAGCAAGCGGTTTTTCTGTAGAGCTTACCAAAATAATCTTCAGCTGGTCAAAATTCATATAAGGGTAATCCCTTGGAAGGATTTCTTTTTTCATTTCGGCAAAAGCACCTGCCAGCTCTACCCCAGTTGGTCCGCTGCCAACAATCACTATATTCCAGTTTCCGTCGTCACTGCGGCTTTTTTCAAGGATCAGCTTTTCAAAAGTCATCAGTACATGATTTCTGATTCCGATAGCTTCCTGGGTATTTTTCATTCCGAAAGCTTTTCCTTCAAGATCTTTGTTACCAAAAAAATTGGTTTTACAGCCCGTTGCGATGATCAGTTTATCATAGGTGAATTCGGCTTCATCGGTGATTACTTTGTTGTGCACAGGATCAATTTCTTTCACCTCTGTCATCCGGAACTGTGTATTTCTGGAACGCTGAAAAATCTTCCTGAACGGGAAAGAAATATTGGAGGGTTCTATCCTTCCGGAAGCAACCTGATAAAAAAGCGGCTGAAACATATGATGATTCACCCGGTCCAGAACCATTACTTTTTTATTCTTGTTATTCAATGTTTTTGCAAGCTGCAGCCCCGCAAATCCTCCTCCTATAATGATGATTTTTTCGCGTGTTTCCATAATACACAAATTTACTGATTTTATTTAGCATTTAGAGGTGAAAAAAGTTAGTTTTGCAAAACTTTATGACACCGAAGAAGTACACCAAAAAAACTGCCAAAAAGGTACACGGGCACCGACGGAAGAACTATTTTTTCCGCAGAAAAGTAATTTTGGGCATCTTAATCATCGCTTTAATAGGAACAGGGTTTTATTTGAAGCAATCCATCAGCTATTATTACGCTTTGTACTTTAATAAATTCAGTCATAAAAAACTTCACAACAGCGAAAGAGAAACGTTAAGGATCCAAAAAATCCTGACTTCCAATCTGGACAAGACGTATGGTTTTGACATTTCACATTATCAGAACAGAGAGGATATCAAATGGGACAGTCTGAGTATCGGAAATAAAACAATTCCTCTGGAATTTGTTGTTATGCGCGCTACCATGGGAAACCGGAATGCTGATAAACATTTTGGCGATTTTTGGGAGCAGGCTAAAAAACATAACCTGATTCGTGGTGCTTATCATTTTTACAGGGCAGATGAAGATCCTGTGATTCAGGCCAATAATTTCCTGGACAATGTAAAACTGGAAAGTGGTGATCTGCCACCTATTTTAGATATAGAAAAGATCCCAAAACGCAAGACCAACAAAAAGCTGGTTGAGGATCTTAAAGTATGGTGCAGGATTATAGAAGAAACGTATGGTGAAAAACCTATTATCTACACCTATTATCATTATTACAAAGATTTTTTAAAAGGTGAATTTGACGATTATCCTCTCTGGCTGGCCAATTACAATGACGTGCCATCTCCTACTCCTGAAGGAAGCTGGGATTTCTGGCAGTTTACCGAAAACGGAATCGTTCATGGTATCAATACCAAAGTAGATCTGGATATTTATAATGGCAGCTCATGGTCTTTAAAGAGACTGACGCTGGATTAAAAGAAAGGAAGATGAGGATGGAAGCAGAAGGTTATAGAAGTACCTATAATAAATAAAGTCTCTTTCATCAACAGGTATCCTATTTAATGAAAGAGACTATTTAAATTTTATAGACCGTTCAAAGACTTCCGGTATTTATTTACTTCTTACCAAGAAAACTTAGAATATCTGCATTTAGTTCATCCGGCCTTTCATAAGGCACCATATGGGTTGTATCCTTATAGATTTTTTTCTCTCCGTTCGGAATTTGTTTGGAAATAAATTCGGTATGATCCGCCTTAATCACATCTCTGTCCCCGGCAATAACCAAAACCGGACTTTTAATTTTATTTAAGTCATTTTTATTGATATTGGGCTCTGTAAGCATGATTTTTAAAAGCCTGCGCTCATTGAATGTTTCAGCAGGGGCTAATTGATTCAGCTGTGTCATTTGATTGGTGAACCTTTCGATAAGTTTTTCTTCTACTCCTTCAGGAAAAGCATTGGCTCCGATGGTCACCAATTTATTAAGCCTCTCCGGATATTTCAATGCAAACTCCAATCCTGTGTTTCCTCCGTCACTCCAGCCAACAATATTAATTTTATCGAGCTTCAGATCGTCTGCTAATGCTTTTACATCATCTGCAAACAATTTATAGGTAAAATCTTTTTTGGAAGTATCTTTACTTTTACCCTGCCCTCTTGTATCCATCACAATTACTTTGTATTGTTTGGAAAGAACCGGGATCTGCTGGTAATAATCTTTTATACGTCCGGAGTTCCCATGAAGTAATACCAAAGGCTCACCTTCGCCATATACTTCATAATAAAGATCCGTATCCTTTAATTTCAGGTACTTTCCTGCCGATTCATTCTTTCCGTATATGGACTGATCTGCTTCCTGTATATTTTTTGAATTATCTGCAAGCCATCTCTCAGAAGCATCAACATCATCTGCGTATCCTCCATCATCATCTTTTGTATCTTTTCCGCTTTTATCCATTTTTACATCAATATTAATAGCCGGAGCTGCAATCGTCATTTTTTTCCAGTCGCCATAAAACTCCCTGATGAACCCTGTTCTGAACAGAGCCGCACTTATTTTAATGCTTCCGTTAAATTCTTTTAAAAACTGGATTCCTACAAAAAACTTTCCTTTAACCCAAATACCATAATCATTAACATCAAGGGTATAAGTTCCGTCTTTAATCATATCTTCAGTAAGCTGAACAGTAATTTCTTCCTCCAAAATATTTTTATCCGGGAACCCGTTTTTCTCACTGTAAATACTATATCGCATCAGAACCGGTTCTGTGGAAATATAACGGGCAATATTCAGATTAATATTCCTGATTTTTGATCTTTTCTTTGCATTGAATTCCAAAGCTGTTTCTCCCAGGAAATTTTCTTTGTTTCCTGCTGGATTAACGAAATATAAAACACTTTTGGTTTTCGTATTGACTCCCCAGTTTTTATCAACCAGCTTTTTAGCCTTAATGACAACTTCTTTAATAGATTTACTTTTTTCCTGCAGAAGGATTTTTTTAGGATTCTGTTTTTTAAAATCCTGTACGGTTTCGGAATAGGCTTCATATCCGGGAACTTCTATCCGTACTTTGTGCAACGGATCCATTCCTGAAAGATCAATGGAAAAGCTGCCCTTATTGTCTGATATCGTTCCTATCGTTTCTTTTTCCACCCCGATTTTTACGTAAGGAACCGGCTGATTCTCGTTTTTAGAAATTATACTGCCGGAAATAACCTGTGCATGGAGGCCATAAGCCATTAAAAAAAGAAATAAAGCGTTTAATTTTTTCATGTTTAAAAGTTTGGTGCAAAATTCCTTATTTCCGGGATTTCTTACTCATAATACATTATTAAATTTAATCTCAGTTTAGTTAAATTTATTGTAAAACATTCTTTATTTACGGGCATTATTCTAAAAAACAGATAAAATAGCCTGCTACAGAATCCGCATGATCTCTTCCCAGGAATTCACTCTTTTGTAATTTTCATTTTCCAGAAGCTCATTATGAGGCTGGGTAAAAATGAATTTTTCACCGGAAAAATGATCAGGATTTCTAGGATAATCATCAATCATTACATCCCCTGAAACTACTTTTTTACTTCCGCATAAAACAATCTGTTCCCAGGAGATAAACGGAAAATGTTCTGCCAGCCAGTCAAACTTTTCCCTTAAGCTGTTGGAAAATTCCATTCCCGCTGAAACAATATACAGTTCATATTTATCATTTAAATATTTCAAAGCTTCGCGGCTTCCTTCCATCACCGGAAGTGTTCTGAAAAAACCAATTTCATTGACATGTTTTTTACCATTCGGAAAAGCTTCAATTTCAGGCAAACCTGCCAGACCACTGATCTCAATTTCATCTCCTGAATCTCTTTTTTCAAATTGTACCAATTGATGATAAACATCTGCCATCACCCCATCCATATCAACAATTACTTTTTTCATAGTATTTTAAATGGCAGGAAGATGGAAGAATGAGGCTGAGGGTTATTTTTAGTTATAAGTATTGAAGTCCATTGTAAAATCAAATGATTTTCAGAATGACGCTTATTATTGATGACTTTCATAACTTCCCTCTTCCATTACCAGCTTCCAACCTGTATAAATCAGAAATTATGATCCTGAGCTGAAACCAAAATACAATGGGAGATATAAGGCAAAATACCCATTCACTTTCCTTTGTATAAAAGTTTTCTAGCTACATTTTCGTACTTTTGCGGCTCAATTGAAAACCAAAATCAAACCATTACATTCCAATGAATTACGTTTCTGCAGAAAACCTGACCAAATCTTACGGCATCAAAGTTTTGTTTGAAAATATCTCTTTCCACATCAATGAAGGAGATAAAATAGCTATTGTTGCCAAAAACGGAAGCGGAAAATCTACCCTTCTTAAAATATTGATGGGTAAAGAAATTGCAGACAGCGGAACGGTGGTCATCAATAAAGATATCCAGGTTGTTCTGTTTGATCAGGAAATTGATTACAATCCGGATCTTACCATTGACGAATTTATGATGACTCTGGATTCAGAACCGATTCTGGCCCTTAAGAATTATCATCAATCCTTGCATTCTACAGACTCTGCTTTTATTGAAAAGGCTTTGGCTGATATGGAAGTTCATAAAGCCTGGGACTTGGAAAATGAAATGAAGCAGATCCTTTCCCAGCTGAAGATCACAGATCTGGAAGCTAAAATGGGAACTTTATCAGGAGGGCAGATCAAGCGTGTTGCCCTGGCCAAGCTTTTAACAGAAACCAGAGCCGAGCACAGACATACCCTGCTGATTATGGATGAACCTACCAACCACCTTGACGTGGAAATGGTTGAATGGCTTGAAAATTATCTGAACAAAGCAAAAATCACCTTACTGCTGGTTACCCACGACCGTTATTTCTTAGACAGCGTTTGCGATATTATCTGGGAAATGGAAGATCAGAATCTTTATCTTCATAATGGTTCGTATGCCGTGTATCTGGAAAATAAAATGATCCGCGAGGAAAATATGAATGCAACGATTGACAAGGCCAACAATCTTTACCGGAAGGAACTGGAATGGATGCGCAGACAGCCGAAAGCCAGAACTACCAAATCAAAAAGCAGAATTGACTCTTTCTATGAAACAGAAAAAGTAGCCAAAACGGACACCAGAAAACAGGGGCTTGAACTGGATTTTGAAATGAAACGTCTGGGCCAGAAAATTCTTGAACTTAAGCATATTGATAAAAGTTTTGGTGACAAGCTGTTGCTGAAAGATTTCAGTTACCAGTTCCAGCGTGGTGAAAAAATAGGCATCATCGGAAAAAACGGTGCCGGAAAATCTACCCTTCTGAATATTATCCAGGGATATGAAAAAGCCGACAAAGGTGAAGTAGAAACCGGGGAAACAATATCTTTTGGGTATTTTTCACAAAAAGGACTTACCTATAAAGAGGATGAACGGGTTATTGATTTCATTAAAGAAATTGCAGAATTCTATCCTCTTGCCAACGGAAAAAGTCTTTCCGCTTCACAGTTCTTAAGGCTGTTCCTGTTTGATGACCAGACGCAGTACTCCCCTATTTCCAAGCTTTCCGGTGGGGAGAAAAGAAGGCTGCACCTGATGCATATCCTTTATCAGAACCCTAATTTCCTGATTTTTGATGAACCTACAAATGATCTTGATCTTCCAACACTTACCGTTTTGGAGAACTTCCTGCAACAATTCCAGGGATCACTAATCATCGTATCTCACGACCGTTATTTTATGGACCGAATCGTAGATCACATTCTGGCTTTCGAAGGAAACGGAAAAATAAAAGATTTTATTGGAAATTTCTCAGAATACAGGGAAGCCAAAAGCAGAGAAGAAGCTCTGGAAAAGAACACAGCATCAAAACCTGAACCTGCTAAAGAAACAACACCTGCTGCTGATATTTCAAATTCCAAGAAAAGAAAACTGACTTTCAAAGAGCAAAGAGAGCTGGAAACGATTGAAAAAGAAATGCCTGAACTGGAAGACCAGCGTTCTAAAATCCTTGATCTGCTTAATAACGAAACCGACTATGAAAAAGTAGCCAAACTTTCTGACGAGCTGGAAACTGTTTCCGAAAAACTTGGCGATCATGAGATGAGATGGCTGGAGCTTCAGGAGCTTTTATAAATACAAATGTCGGAGGGGTAAAATAATACCTCTCCGACATTCATACTTTCTGACTTTATAGCTCAATAACTCTTCCTTCCTTGGCACTTTTCAGAGCAGCATCAATGATTTTCATGTTCTGTACCACTTCTTTTCCCGGAGAGGGCAGTGGATATCCGAATACGATGTGCTCATAGATCTGTTGGTAGTAATCCATGTAATTGCCGGGCTCGCTCAGGGTTAATACTCTTTCAGTTTCGTTATTTTCATTTAAAAAATTCAGAATACCGTCATCCTCTTTTAATACAACAGTCCATTCTTCTCCATATACAGGAATGGCTCCGGCTACAAGCTCATTTTCCTGATTATCGGTTCTTTCCTGAAGGAAACTTCCTTTTTCGCCGTGGATGGCATAAGCATAATGAGCCTCTTTGGTGAAAACTGATGACTTCAGCCTTACCCGAAGTTCATTTTTATAAAATAACAGGAGCTCAAAATAATCATTGGCAAACTCGGGACCTTTCATAGAAAATACATCCGCAAAAAGTTTTTCCGGATACCCGAAATACTGTACAACCTGATCCACAAGGTGGGCGCCAAGATCATGCAACGAACCTGAACCGTCCTGTTGTGGATTTTCTTTATGCTGCTTCCCGCTTGGAGAAGTACGGAATCTGTCGAAACGGATCTCAGCTTCTTTTATAGAGCCTAGTTTTCCGCTGTTCAGGATATTTTGTACCTGCAAAAAATCACGGTCAAATCTTCTGTTCTGATATACACTTACAAACAGTCCTTTTTCATCTGCCAGTTTCACCAGCTCTTCTGCTTCTTCAACATTGACTGTAAATGGTTTTTCAACAATGATATTTTTCCCAGCTTCCAGTGCTTTTTTGGCATATTCATAATGAGTCTGAACGGGGGTATTGATAATCACCAGTTCTATTTCTGCATTATGAAGCATTTCTTCCACAGAGCGGTAGATTGTTGTCTGCGGATATTTTTCTTTAGAATCCTCTTTGCTTCGTTCAACGATACCGGAAATAAAAAATCCGGGATGTTCCTTTAAAAAAGGGGCATGAAATACCTTCCCACTCATCCCGAAAGCGCAGAGACCAGCTTTTACCAATTGCATATTTATAATTTTTCAACAAAGATATTCAATATCCTCCAAATGATCAGTCTATCAAAGAAATAGAGTATTTATCGTATTACAAAATAGATGATAAAAATCATAAAATTATTTTTAACTATTCTAAACAAATACTTACATTTGCGCCTTATTTAAAACTGTTCTACATAAAAATAAAATGAAAAGACAACTACTTTCTTTAGGCCTTCTATTTACCGCTGTTTCATTGGGCGCACAGCTAAAAAACGTTGAGGCAGATACCATTAGAACCCAAACTATTGAAGATATCAATCTTCATAAAACAGGGAACCCGAACCAGGCTAGGACTTTATCTACAAAATCCAACCTGACGGTAATGGAAAATCCACAGGCAATTGCCATTGTAACGCATGAAATCATTGAGCAGCAACAGGCCAAACAGTTAAGTGATGTTCTTCAGAATGTAAACGGAATGTATGTTACGTCTTCAAGAGGAAACTCTCAGGATAGTTTTGGAGGAAGAGGCTATATGCTGGGGAATGATAATATGTTTAAGAACGGTACCAGAATTAACAGTGGTGTTTTTCCTGAAGTAAGCGGTTTAGAAAGAGTGGAAGTTCTGAAGGGAGCTAATGCTATGCTTTACGGAAATACAGCAGCTGGTGGGATTATCAATATGATCACCAAGAAGCCTAAATTTAATTTCGGGGGAAGTATCGGCATGAATGCAGGAAGCTGGAATTCTTATAAGCCAACTGTGGATATTTATGGGCCGTTGTCTAAAAATATAGCCTTCAGAGTAAATGGTGCTTATGAACATTCTGAAAGTTTCAGAGATATAGTAGAATCTGAAAAATATTATTTCAATCCATCATTCTTATTTAATATCAGTCCAAAATCACAATTAATTGTAGAAGCAGATTATTTAAAAAATAATTTCACACCGGATTTTGGTTTGGGAACTATTACCAACAGGGATAAAAGCTATTCATTAGTTACCGGGCTGCCAAGAAATGCATTTTTAGGAACAGACTGGCAATATCAGAATGTAGAACAGGTTTCTACCAATGTTACCTTTAATCACCAGTTTAATGAAAAATGGTCATTAAACACAGTAGCGTCTTATCAGAATTATACGAAAGATTATTTCTCTACAGAAAGAGTACAATGGGAATATGCTCCTGACAGCAGACTGGCATGGAAAAGACCGTTGAACAGAACATACAACGAGCAGAACTATACTTCATTACAGGCAAACATTAATGGTGAGTTCAATACAGGAAAGATCAGTCATAAGATTTTGATGGGAGCAGATGCAGATTATGGTACTGCAGATGCTTACACTTACTATAACCCTTCCAACGGACTTACCTATGGTTCAAATTATGTGTATGGTACCAACGGCGGTAATAGTCTGCTTTACCTGGATGATCCTGCCACATGGGCTGGCGGAGCTATTCCAGCAGCGGAAAAATCTGATAAAACCCGTATCAATACAAGAAGAATTGGGGTATATGTTCAGGACTTCATCAGCCTTACCAAACAATTTAAAGTGATTGCAGGTTTACGCTGGTCTTATATTGAGAATATGCCAACCCTCAATACTAAGTTCAGAACCGATCTTAAAACTGAAACTCCTAATTCAGCGACTTCTGATCAGGCTGTATCTCCAAAAATCGGGTTAGTGTATATGCCTGATGATAATTTATCTGTATTTGCAACCTATACCAATTCATTTGCGGCCAATGCGGGATATATGTCTAATGAAATTGATAATCTTAATACTACAGGAACAGCAAATGATGTAGTCAACAGAGTAAGATTGCTGTCTAAACAGGCGATAAGACCTACAACCATTGATCAATATGAAATCGGTGCTAAGAAAAACTTCTGGAATAATGCGCTGGCAGTAAATTTAACATTGTATCAGATCAACAACAATAATACCTACCAAAACTATTTTTATCTTGATGCAGCCGGAAGCCCACAGACTCCAGACAGCAATTTAAAAGAATTCGCAGGAAAAACCAGAAGCCGCGGGGTTGAATTGGATATTACCGGAAATCCTAATGAAAACCTTTCCATCATCGGAGGTTTCTCATACAACAATACGGTTTATACCAGCACTCCGGAAAAAGGGTATGTTGAAAACCAGAGACTGGTAAGAACTCCGGCCACAACAGCCAATCTATCTGTTTTTTATAAATTCTCCAATTATGTGAAAGGCTTGAAAGTAGGAGCCGGAATTTATTATATCGGGGACAGGCTAGCAGGATGGAATGATTCAAAATCAACAAATGTAAGCAGAAATAACGTTACCAGAATGTTTGAGCTGAAAGATTATATGACGGTAACTCTATCTGCTGGATATGACTGGAAAAAATTCTCTATCCAGGGGAAAGTGGGTAACTTATTCGATGTCGTAAACTATAATGTTCACGAAAATTATTCTGTAAATCCTATCACCCCGAGAAACTTCTATTTCACATTGACTTACAAGCTATAGGAATTAAATATTTATAATAATTTCATCAATCAAAGTGGAAATTGCATTTTTGCAGTTTCCGCTTTTTGAATTTAAAAAAACAAACAATACGATATGGACAAGATTAAAGACACGAGAAGTTTCATGAGAATCACCCATCGATATCTGGGTTATTTCCTTGCCGGAATTATGGTAATTTATGCGGTGAGTGGTGTACTGCTCGTTTATAGGGATACTGATTTTCTGAAGAAAGAAAAAAAGTATGATAAAACCGTAGCGGTTCACCTTTCAGAAAAGGAATTGGGAAAAGAACTGAAAATTAAAGGGCTGGAAGTTGAAAAAACAGAAGGTACTATCCTTCACTTCAAACAAGGAACTTATGATGCTTCTACCGGAAAGGCAAAATACGCTAAAAAGGAACTTCCTTTTGTTCTGGATAAGATGGTAAAACTTCATAAATCCCAATCTAAGGAACCGCTATCCCCATTGAATACATTCTTTGGAATCTCTTTATTTTTCTTTGTTATTTCAAGTTTCTGGATGTTTAATCCTAAAACTAAAGCTTTCAAAAGAGGAATTAAATTTACCATTGCAGGACTGGTAATTTCGATTATTCTATTGTATATCTAAATTGTAAAATCTTCAAAAATTTAACTAAATAATTCCTATTTTCATTCTTCTAAAATTAACACTTATTCTGAGTTTTTATCTAAAATTAAGAATCTTGGCACATTTCTTGTTTTTTTTTCTTAAGTCTACAAATGATAACATTTAATTATTAAAATAATAAATTATGAAAAAACTAATTTTTGCAGGGATATTGGCAGCAGGTTTAACAACAACCGCTAATGCTCAGATTCAAAAAGGTAACTGGCTGGTAGGAAGTAGCCTTTTAACAAGTAATTTCGGATTAAATACTGGTGGTGGATACAGCGTGGCCCTTCAGCCAAAAGGTGCTTATTTTATAGAAGACAATGTTGCAGTTGGGGGATATGTTAATTTAGGTATAAGCAAAGTTACAAACGGAAGCCCAACCAGATTTGATTATGCGGTAGGTGGATTAGGACGTTACTATCTATCTCCGGGTGAAAAAGGAGTAGATAATTTATTAAATCACGGACGTTGGTTCTTTGAAGGTAACGTAGGTATCGGAGGATCATCTGTTGAAAACGGTAATTCTACAACAGGTCTTGACTTCGGTGTAGGTCCTGGTTACTCTTATTTTATTACTCCAAATATCGGACTAGAAGGTCTTGTTAAATATCAGGGACAAACTGGTTTTGGTAGTGAAGGTTTAAATTCAAATATTACATTCAACGTAGGATTCAGTATTTATTTACCTACTTCAAAAGCTAAAGACATCGCAAGAGATGTAAAATAATCATTTTACACTAACTGATACAAAATTGAAAGCGCCCCGGAAATATTTCCGGGGCGCTTTTCGTACAAATTAAAACTAAACTATAAAAAATCAAATAAATCATGTATTGGGCTGGGGCGTATATCTCAGATACGGCTTTATTTCTGTTACTCCTTTCGGAAATATTTTCCGGGCATCTTCTGTAGAAATGGTTGGAGGTACAATTACATCATCACCGTTTTTCCAATTGACAGGAGTGGCTACTTTATGAGAGTCAACCAGCTGCAGGGAGTCTAATACTCTGATAATTTCATTAAAGTTTCTGCCTGTAGAAGCCGGATAGGTAATAATCAGTCTTACTTTTTTGTCAGGATCAATAATCAGCAGAGAGCGTACGGTAGCCGTTCCTGAAGCATTGGGATGAATGAAATCATAGAGTTCAGAAATTTTCCGGTCTTTATCAGCAATAATAGGAAACTGTACTTCTGTGTTCTGCGTTTCATTAATATCTTTAATCCAGTTCTGATGATCTTCTACTCCATCTACACTCAAGGCAATTACTTTTGTATCCCGTTTCTCGAATTCAGATCTCAATTTTGAGGTATATCCCAATTCAGTAGTGCATACAGGTGTATAATCAGCAGGATGAGAGAATAGAATTCCCCAGGAGTTTCCTAAGAATTCGTAAAAATTAATATCTCCTAATGAGGTCTCTGCTTTAAAATCCGGTGCGGTATCTCCTAGTTTGATTGACATATTATTTCATTTTATTAGTCTACAAATTTAGTAGACTTTTTGAAACTGGCAAAACTTTTGCTAAAAATTAATATATTTATTTAAAAATAATTTATTTATGGAGAAAACAGGGCTCAGTTATGTAGATATGGTTTACAAAGTATTGGAAAACTGGTATATAACATTCGCCGAACTTACCCCTAAACTGATTGTCGGAATTCTGGTATTTACCTTCTTTCTTATTACCAGTAAATATTTAAGCCAGATTGCGGTAAAATTATTCCATAAATTTTTTCCTAAGAGCCAAAAAGAAAGTTCTCTGGTAACACTGATTGGTGTATTCCGGTTTTTGATTATGCTGATGGGATCCTTTATTTCCCTGGAAATTATGGGCTTCAGCGGATTCCTTTGGAAATTTATCGGAAGTCTAGGGGTAGCCGGGGTTATTGCCGGGGTTGCGTTGAAAGATCTTGTCTCAAGTATTTTTTCAGGAGCACTTATTGGTATAGACAAAGCTTTTAAAGTCGGGGATTATATTACCATCGGGGCCCATTCAGGAACGGTTCAGGAGATTGGTTTTTTAACGACAAAAATTCTTACAGATGATGGAAAGAAAGCTTATATTCCCAATCAGGTAGTATTCAATGCACCTTTTTACAACATCACCGCTTCGCCACAGCGCAGAATCATTTTAAATTTTGAAATCCCTGCCGATGAAGATATCAGCAAAGCACAGAAAGGTATTCTTGATGTGGTAAAAAACCTTGAAAATGTTGATAAACTGGATACCGCAGAAGTGATTTTCACAGATCTGAAGCAGGGTTCATTTAACCTTCAGGTTAAGTTCTGGATTAAAATAGGGGCCAATCTGGCGCAGATAAAAAGTAAAGCCTATCTGAATATCAAAGAACGTTTTGATGCGGATAAAATTCTGCTGGTAACGCCTACGAGTATTAACATTACTACCGGGGAAAATAGTTTACCGGAAAGTCAGGATAAATAATTTTTTATTTCCCGCAGATCGCTCAGATTTCACAGATCTTTGTTAATATTTTTCCTTCTTTTGATTTTCCTAATACAAGAAAACCGTCCCACAAGTGAGACGGTTTTCTTATTTATTTAAAAATTTTAGATTATGCTAAAACTTCTTTTACTTTGTTTGCAGCTTCTTCTAAAGTAATTGCAGAGTGAACCGGAAGACCAGACTCGTCAATTAATTTTTTAGCTTCTACAGCGTTAGTTCCCTGTAATCTTACGATCAATGGAACCGGAAGGCTTCCCATAGCTTTGTAAGCATCTACAACTCCCTGAGCTACTCTGTCGCATCTTACGATACCTCCGAAGATATTGATCAGGATTGCCTTTACGTTCGGATCTCTTAAGATGATTCCGAAAGCAGTCTGTACTCTCTGAGCATCAGCAGTACCACCTACGTCTAGGAAGTTAGCCGGGTTACCACCTGATAATTTGATGATATCCATTGTAGCCATTGCAAGACCAGCACCATTTACCATACAAGCAACGTTACCATCTAGTTTTACGAAGTTAAGACCAGCTTCACCAGCTTCAACATCCATTGGATCTTCTTCTCTTGTATCTCTTAATTCAGCTAAATCTTTGTGACGGAACAATGAGTTGTCATCCAAAGTTACTTTAGCATCTACAGCGATAATTTTGTTATCAGAAGTCTTCAATACAGGGTTGATCTCGAAAAGAGAAGCATCTATTCCTGTATAAGCATTGTAAAGAGAACCAATGAATTTCACAAATTCTTTGAAAGCATTCCCTTCAAGACCTAGGTTGAAAGCAATTTTTCTAGCCTGGAATCCCTGAAGACCTAAAGCTGGATCAATGATTTCTTTGTGGATTAAGTGAGGAGTTACTTCAGCAACATGCTCAATATCCATTCCTCCTTCAGTAGAATATACGATAGTATTTTTACCTTCAGCTCTGTCTAAAAGAATAGAAACATAAAATTCTTTAGTTTCTGTCTCACCTGGATAATATACATCCTCTGCAACCAAAACAGAATTTACTTTTTTACCTTCAGCAGAAGTCTGAGGGGTAATAAGCTGCATTCCGATGATGTTCTGAGCGTTTTCTTTCAACTTGTCCATGTTTGGAGAGAACTTTACACCACCACCTTTACCACGACCACCTGCGTGAATCTGTGCTTTTACAACCCAGCCTTGAGCTCCGGTTTCAGCAGTTAGTTTTTCTGCAGCAGCAACAGCTTCGTCTACATTGTTTGCAACGAAACCACGTTGGATGGCTACTCCATACTTTGATAAAATCTCTTTTGATTGATACTCGTGAAGATTCATATTATTTTTATTATTTTATTTTAAAATTTAAAGGTTGACAAATTTACTAAAAACAGATGAAATATCAATTTTTATTTTAAAGAAAGCAATGCATTCTGAAGAAATTTAAAGGAGATAAAAATCATGTTTTTGACCTGAAAAAAGGACTATAGACAATCTATCGTTTTTTATCCTACAATTCCAAATTTTTTATTCATAAAATCAATAATTACAATTTTGTCCATGAAAAAAACGTTTCCTATAATTCCGTCAATCCCATCCTGTTTCAAAGAAAAATAATCTTCATCTGTATACCAGAATTCCCGGGTTCTGAAATATTGATTTCCAATCTGAATCTTTTTATCTGTTTCCACCGCTTTTACAACCAGTGGATTGTTGAAATTACGAATATTCAGTTCTTCTTTATACTTTGACTGGTTAATCAGGTCTGCAAAATTCTGTTTGTAGGTAACAATCGGAAATATGCTGGCTCCACTGTCATACTGAAAATTGTATATTTTATTTTCAACTTTCAAAGGAATAACCGGTTTGTTGTTTTTGATCTGCATGGTGACAAAATCAGCCTTAGATTCTAATTTCCGGCTCAATTTATTGCTTACTGTGATCTTCTTGCCAGGAAAATCAATCACAAGATATTTGTTCTGAAAAATATCAGCGCCCACTATTCCACAAACTTCTCCCTGATCAAAATTTAAAAGCCCCTGCAGCTTATAGTTCTTTATAGCATACTGATCGATACTGAAATTCTGATTTTCAACAAAAAATACCGGATGTCCGGCTGCATCGGATGTGGGATCTATTTTTTTAGTTTTCAAAAGCTCTGTATTTTCAAAGCATTTATCATAGATCAGCGTATAATTGGCTCCCAGATCGAAGTGGAAAGGATAGGTTTTATTTTCGATGGTAAAAGGAACACTCATCGCAATATGATCAATTAATTTGTTTCCGATAGAGTCTTTTTCCCATTTGAAATGGATGGTCTGTGCATTGACTGCTGCGGACAGAGCAAGAAATACTGATGAAATAATGGTTTTTAGTTTCATATGTGATTCAAATATATTTAAGAAATCATAGTTAATTTTCAAATATGCAACTATTTATAAAGTCAGCAAAGCTTTGGCAGAGTTTTAACTGATTATTAACCTAGTGATACAAAAAAAGCTCTCCGGTTAAGGAAGGCTTTGTGATATTCATAAGATTATTTATTTTATTCCTCAGTCTGTTTTTCCGACTGTGAACCGATAAACGGAATTCTTGGAGCCAGAAAATATCCGGTTAGACTCGCAAAAAGAATCGGTACAAAATAGGTAAACCCGGTAAGTGTTCCCAGAATAATGGTGGTACTCATCGGTGTACGGGTAACACAAGCATTGATGGCAGCCATACAGCTCACAATCGCTAAAGTAGTATCTACATTCGGGAACAGATTGTGAATAATTAATCCTAATGTTGTTCCTACAAAGAACAGCGGAATAATAAAGCCTCCTCTCCATCCTGAGGTTACCGTTATGGCAATCGCCAATATTTTAAAAACTAAAATAATGATCAGAAAGTTCAACGCAAAATTTCCGTTGATCAGTTGATTAATTTCGTTGTGTCCAAAATATCTTGTAAGGGGAAAATAGTAAGCAATAATTCCTAAAATAATTCCTCCTGTTAATGTTTTAATAAAGATTGGAAATTTTCTGTACTCAAAAACTTTTTTGAAAAATTTCACCACAAAAATAAAGATCCATCCAAAGGCTGTGGCCACTACTCCGAATAAGGAAGCATACAAAAAATCATACACTCCGGTATAGTGATAAGCCTTCAGATTCCAGGTTGCCCCGATTCCCAGATGAATAATCAGAGTAAACATCAGATAACTGAAGCAGCTTGCTACCAATGCAGGGATAATCGCTTTGTAATATTCCACTGCATGTTTATGATGCAGAATTTCAAGGGAAAAAAGACTTCCTCCAAGCGGTGCTCCAAACAGGGCTGTAAATCCGGAAGCCATCCCGGCAATACTCAAAGAACGCAGCTCTTCCCCTTTTAATCTGAAAATTTTCCCAAGCCATGTTCCGGTAGAACCGGTAACCTGCACCAAAGGAGCTTCCGGTCCCAGACTTCCTCCTGATGCTACACAAAAAAGCGAGGAAAGAATCATTGACGGATTGTTCTTCGGATCTAATTTTCCTTTATTGAATCTGATGTTATTAACAATCAGGTGAATTTCTCCCGGATCGCCGATAAAATGAATAACCAGCCCGGCCAGAAGACCACAGATCGCCATAGTGGGAATCACCATCCATCCTTGGAATTCAGCCAGAAATTCGGTAAAGTGCTCTAAAACGATCCAGTAAAGTCCGGCTATAATGCCGCCTACCAAACCTGTAAAAGCCCACATAAAAAAAGTACGGCTAAATACAAAAGGATTGAATCTTATAGGCTGATCCAGAAGATTGAATGTCTGTATTAGACGTCTTCTTCTATTGATCTTCATTTCTAGATTTTATTTTTGGCGAAATAAAAAATCAGCATTCCCCAGCTTAAGATCATCAACAGGCCTCCAAGTGGGGTAATTGGACCTAAGAATTTCAGATTTGCTCCTAAATAATCCTGTAAACTCAGGAAATAGATGCTTACTGAAAATAAAAATGTTCCTGCAATCATCAGGATGGAGGTCCATTTTTCGGAAGAGGTTTCAAACTTCAGGATATATCCGATGATCAGTAAGAAGAACGCCGCATACATCTGGTATCTTACTCCGGTTTCAAAACTTTCCAGTCTTTCCACAGATAATATTTTCTTTAAGGCATGTGCTCCAAATGCTCCCAGGATCACTGAAAGCATTCCATAGACTGCTCCAAAAACTAAAGTAACTGTTTTCATTTTATAATTCTTCTAATTCTAGGGTTAAATATTTTTTTGTTTTATAATCCTGCCAGGTTCCGGAGATTTTATTTCCTTTTATATCTGCTTCTACGAAACCTTTCAGCATCCATTGCCTTGTCTCTTCACTATAATAATCACTTTCTGTAAGCGAAAGATGGCTGCCTTTCAGCTTTCCGTGCCATTCGATCAGTTTTTTATTTTTATCATACCAATATACCGCGGCAACGGAATTATCATCCTTATCGCCATAAACCTCTTTAATTAAAACAGTTATCGGATATTTCCCGTCAATTTTTCCTTTATACAGCTTATTGAGCAGGCTTGTTTTTTCCACCAGATCAGATCCGTTGAGTAAATTCTTGGCATAAGGGCTCAAATACTTGTCCAGATCTTTGTACGAAAACTCCACCACGTGTTCAGCCAGTTCATCCAGTGCCCTCATCGCATGATTGGAACATCTTTCTGTAATAAATTTTATCTTGTCTGTTTTGAAATAATATCCAATACTTACTAATGTATAGTTTGTATAACATTCTTCATACATTCCAATCTGGCTCAGAATTTCTTCAGTCTGCTTAGGCTCGGCTTTCAACCGGACAATAAAATCATTAATTTCCTTTTTTACTCTTTTCTGAATTAAACTTTCTATTGTTTTAACAGCCTCTGGTCTGAACAGATCCTTGGCATTGATGAGATTCCCTGTCCGCAGATCAAAATTTTTCCAGAGAAAAAAACTTTCCGGGTAAGCCCCTGAACTTTCACCATCCATAGCGATACTCAGGATATTCTTCGGCGTATCCATTTTTTCCCAGCTGTAAAAATGAACATAGTTGGCGCCTTCTCCCCCTGAGACAAGATTAAAAGGGTTCCCTCCTGCTCCTGGAACATATTCCAGTTGATCTACCTGTAAAAGCGTATTAATTTTATTGGCTGCAACAGGCTTTTCAGCATAGGTAACAACAGGAAAATAGCGGTTTTCAGATGCTGGCTGCAGATGGGATATTTTCACATTCTTCTGTTGTGAAAAGCTTAAAACTGAGATCAGTGTACATAACAATAGGGTTCCTTTCATTATTCTGCTTTTACGTAGTATAAAAAAATTCCTTTTACCAGACTGGAAATTCCCAATATAATCAAGACATTGGAAACTTTTTTAGGATCAATCAGACTTTCCCACGACATTTTTCTCAGAACAGTTCCGAGTATAATTAATAATATGGGTATAATGAGTTGCCCCATTATTGTGCCCTCATTCGGTTAAACTCATTGATCACTTCGTGGTGGCTTACCGTTTTATCTTTAAAATAAGTTACAAAATGCTGTTTTTCTTCTTCCGTAGCTCCTAATTGATTTAATATATTCAACAGGTGCATTTTCATATGCCCTTTCTGAATTCCGGTGGTTACCAGAGAACGAAGCGCTCCAAAATTCTGGGCCAGTCCGGAAACTGCCAGAATACTCATTAATTCCTGTGCAGAAGGTTTTCCCAGAAGTGCTAAAGAGAATTTTACCAACGGATGAAGATTCGTCAGACCGCCTACAACTCCTACGGAAATCGGAAGATCAATCCAGAATCTGAAAATCCCGTTATCTGTTGTACAATGAGTCAATGATCTGTACTGTCCGTCTCTTGCGGCATAGGCATGGGCACAGGCTTCTGTAGCTCTGAAGTCATTTCCTGTAGCAATCACCACTGCGTCTACTCCGTTCATTACCCCTTTGTTGTGGGTTGTTGCACGGAAAGGTTCTATTTCGGCAATGGTAACGGCCTGCTTGAATTTTGAAGCAAATTCTTCAGGAGAAATTCCGCTATCGTCTTTTAAATCTTCCATTTTACAGGAAACCTCAGCTCTTACCAGACAGTCCGGTGTGAAATTGGAAAGAATATTCATCACGATCTGAAGAGAATCTTTTTCTTCTTTTGTGAAGTCTTCGCTTACTGCCACTTCCTGTCTCAACGTTTTTCCAAACTGCTCCAGACAAGAATTGATAAAGTTCGCTCCCATGGAATCTACTGTATCAAAGCTGACTTTAAGCTGGTAATAATTCGGCATTTCTGCGGTTTTATCTACCAGTTTAATATCTAAAATACCACCGCCACGTTTTCTCATGTTTGCGGTAATATCTTCTGTAGTTTCAAATAATTTTTTCTTTAAGCTGAAATTAAAAAAATGAAGCAGCTTATGAGGTTCTACATTGAATACGAAATGGGTATGTCCTAATTTTTCGTTGTTGATGATCGTTGTTTTAAAACCACCTTTATCGATCCAGAATTTAGCAGCTTTGGAAGCGGCTGCTACTACTGAACTTTCTTCCACAGCCATCGGCAGGGCCAGTAATTTACCATCGATTAAAAAATTCGGGGCAATTCCGTAAGGCATATAAAAATTGGAGATTGTATTTTCAGAAAACTCCTCATGAAGCTTCTGAAGATCAGCATTATCGTTCCAGTATTGTTTCAGTATAGTTTGATATTCCTCGTTTCCTTCAAGATATTCATTAACGAGCCAGTCGATCTTCCCCTGCTTGGTCAGCTTGGAAAAACCTTCAATTGGTTGATGATTCATAATCTAATTTTAATGAAGCGTAAATATAGTGATTTTGAGACAGTGTTTTGTGGATAACTTCTATGAAAAAAGATTGATATTTATCAATTTTGGAACTAAATTTGAACAAAATTCAGATACAAATTATAACACCTCTTCAAAAATATGAACTTTGAACGCCTGAAAGAAAAACTTGAAATCCTTGCCGATGCCGCGAAATACGACGTTTCCTGCTCATCCAGCGGAGGAACAAGAAAAAATAAAAAAGGCGCTTTGGGCGACAGCTCCGTAAGCGGAATCTGCCATACCTATACTGAAGACGGACGATGTGTTTCCCTGCTCAAAATTCTGCTGACGAATCATTGTATCTACGACTGCGCTTACTGTGTATCCCGAAGTTCCAATGATATTAAAAGAGCTGCTTTCACCGTGGAAGAAGTGGTTGATCTTACCATCAATTTTTACCGCAGAAATTATATTGAAGGACTGTTCCTAAGTTCCGGGATTTTCAAAAATGCAGATACCACCATGGAACGCCTTGTGAGGGTAGCCAAAAAATTACGTCTGGAAGAAAATTTCAACGGATATATTCACTTGAAATCCATTCCCGGAGCAAGTGATGAACTGATGGAAGAAGCTGCCCTGTATGCAGACCGTCTTTCCGTTAATCTTGAAATTCCCACAGAAAGCGGACTAAAATTACTGGCACCGGAAAAGAACCGTCAGGATATGATCAGTCCGATGCGTTATATTCAGAAAGGTATTGATCAATACAAAGACGAAAAGAAAATTTTCAGAAAGGTCCCTAAATTTGCTCCAGCCGGACAGTCTACCCAAATGATTGTAGGAGCCACCAATGAAAATGACCTGCAAATTATAAAAGTTGCAGATCATTTTTACAGAAATTTCAACCTGAAAAGGGTTTATTATTCGGGGTATGTTCCTGTTCTGGAAGATAAAAGATTACCATCATTAACGACAGAAGTTCCTATGCTCCGTGAAAACAGATTGTACCAGTCGGATTGGCTGATGAGATTCTATGGTTTCAAAGCAGAGGAAATTTTAGATCCGAATATTCCTTTCCTTGATCTTGAGATTGACCCCAAATTAAGCTGGGCGCTCCGGCATCTGGACCAGTTCCCTATTAATCTTCAAACTGCCGATTATCAGATGATTTTAAGGATTCCCGGAATTGGAGTAAAAACCGCACAGAAAATTGTCAATGCAAGACGTTTCCAGGTTCTGACAATGGACCATCTGAAAAAGCTGGGCGCTGCTGTGAACCGGGCTAAATATTTCATCGACTTTAATGCGGGAAATGCTTATCTGAGATATCTTACGGATAAAAATTTCAGGAAATTGCTTACAGCAGGAAGCTCTTCCAAATTCCACAATCAATTTTCCCAGCAGCTGAGCTTGTTTTAGTTTTCCAAATACTCTTCTGCAAACTTCACCCAGTCTTCAATACTGCTGTCGAGGTAAATCTTTAATGAAATGAGCCTGATCATAGTATTGATTATGATAAGCAACTGCAGCCAGTGAATTTTCCGGTTTCAGGAAGTCATTTAAAACATTCCTGAATCTTAATGTTTTTAAATATGACTTGGGATTCTGCCCCAGCTGACTTTTAAACAACCGGAATAATGTTGCTTCACTTATTTTAAGTTCTCCGGAAAGATCATCAATATTTAAAGCTTTATGGCTATTAATCAGGATAAGGGCCTCTTCTATTTTCCCGGGAATATTATCTCTTAAGTTTTCACAAAGAAAATATTCCAGTTTTTCTGCTCTTTTGGGGAAATCAGTTATTTCGAAGATTTCTTCCAGAATGTTTTTGCCTGTGGGGAAAATATCATCAATACATGTTCAGATTGCATAAGATCATCATAGGATGCTCCGGTAAAGGCTCTTAAAGCAGAGGAATGGAAGACAATACAAACCTGGTCAAGTGAGGAATGGATATTGACGTGAAAAGGCATTTTATGAAATCTGTACAGCCTGCTGCTAAAAGTATTGCCGATTTCAATATCACAAAAGCTGGTTTCTGCCCCATACCTATACGAAACTTTGTTATGCTTATAGATCGCCAGACAAAGGTTGGTATTCGGAAAAGTAGTATATTCTAAAAACTCATGATCCGTCTTTTTGAAAAACAGAAAATACTGAATGTATTTCTTCAGGATCTCATTTTTAGGTTTTATGATAACTGAATTCATTGATTAGGTCTGAATTTTATGGTATCTTCGTACTGAACTTGAAACCGGATTCTGAAAGCCTAAATTTAAATAAACTTTCTTTTGTCTGAAAATTTTTAAAACCTGTTTAAGGATTCAGGATTAATTTAATCAACATTTTACTCATGATTACCCTTCTCTATGATGGAAGCTTTGACGGCCTTTTCACCGCAGTATTTGAAGTTTTTGAATACCGCTACAAAGATATAGAAATCATCAGCAGGGAAAATTTCAGACAGGAAAATATGTTTGCAGAAATTCATGAAGTGATCACACAGCATGAAAAAGCAGAAAGAGTACTGAATAAACTTGAAAAACAAATTGAGAAGCAAGGCATCCGGGAACTGCTGAAAGTTTATTTATCTGAAGATCCTGAACGTGAAAACCTCATTCTGTCAGCCGTTAAGCAATCCGTACAGCATCCGGAAGAAAATATTCTTCATAATTATGCGGATCAGGACATCCTGAAGATCTCAAAGATCAGTAAATCCGTAGGCCGGGAAAGCCACAGAATGACGGCATTTGTCCGGTTTGAAAAAATGCAGGATGGTGTTTTCTTTGCTAAGATAGATCCGGATTTCAACGTACTTCCTCTCATCAGAAAACATTTTACAGACCGTTATCAGGATCAGAAATGGATGATTTTCGACCTGCGGAGAAACTATGGTATTCTCTATGATCTTGAGACATCCGAATTCTTTTACCCTGAAGAACGATTAAATTTAAATCAGTACCAACAGCACTTCCATGACGAAGAAAAAAATTACCAGACGCTATGGCAGCGGTATTTTACTAAAACCAATATTACAGAAAGGAAAAATTTAAAACTTCATATTCAGCATGTCCCGAAAAGGTATTGGAAATATCTGACGGAGAAGGGATAATTTGAAGATTTGAAAATGGAATCATTTGAAAATTGGAGTCTATTAAGCTTAGATACTTTAAATTTTCTTTTTCCCGATCGTCCTCAATGCTTTTTTAACGATATAGGCTGTTTCTTTGGAAGGACTTTCTCTTAGCCATTCATCACAGATTTCCACTACAAATTCCGGCTGGGATTTGCTGGCATCGTTCAGCCAGTTTCCTACGCTGTCCTGTACATAACGGGAAGGATCTGACCTCAACGGTTCTAAAATCTGAAGCCCTGGGGTTGGACTTTGTTTTAATGCTTCAATATGAGCACACCATACTCCGCGAGGTCTTGTGGATTCACTGGCAAAACGTCTTACATTCGGATCTTCATGAGCGGTCCAGTCTGCGAGTATAGATAAGCTTTCTTCAAGTTCTGTTGCAATAGAAGGTCTTACAGCCATCCAGCAGATCTCCCGGACCCCGAAATGTCCGTCTGCTGCAAAGTGTTGTATCTGATTCAGCTTTTCTTTTAAAGGTAAAGCATCATTCCGTCCTATCATGTAGGCAGCCCAGCATCTTACCAGATCGGAAATATGACCGGAAATAACAGTCAGAAATTCTTCATCATTATTTTTCAGGGTTTCAATAAGAACTCCTGTTCCAATAGCTTCATTTATAGTATTAACAGTCTGCTTTTTTAATCCATCAATTCGTTTCAGAACAGAACTCAGATATTCTGAACGTTTATTTTGTATCAACAGATTCTCTAATAACCTTCTTTGATCTACAGCCAGCCATTCCGTAAGGTTTACTGTTTCGGTTTCTCCGTGGTTCAGCTGTTCTAGGATCGTAGGTGGAATATCTTTTATTGAACGGGCTCCTTTTCGTTTTTCGATCATCCTATTTTAATTATTAACTTTACAAAAGTCTGAAACTATCTTAATATAAGCAATACCGCATATTTTCTGCCCATAGGGATAAAAAAGTCAATATTATGAAAACAAAGGAGAAAACGGAGGAAAATAAAATCTGTCCATTGGAAGTTGCTGTCAATACCATCAGTGGAAAATGGAAAATTCCTATCGTCTGGCAGATTAATGAAGGGAAAAAACGGCCGAGTGAATTTCTGCGCGGCATTGCCAAAGTGGACCGGCGGGTATTGAATCAACAGCTCAGTGAAATGGTTACTGACGGAATTTTAATGAAAGAATCTTTTAACGAGCTTCCTCCCAGAGTTGAATACAGGCTGACAGAGCTGGGTGAAAAACTGGTTGAAATCCTGTGGCAGCTGAATGACTGGGGAAAATTGCTAATCCCGGAAGAGGAAATAATTTCCCGAAGATCTCCCAGATAACACAGATCTTTATATACATTCTGTATTAGTATTTATTAATGGCTGTTTTTTAACAAATGATAAAAAAAGACTGCTCAATAAGACTTTCTTAAAGTGCTTAAGCCCCCATTCCATTTTTAAGTTTTATCTTTGCAAAAAATTAAAAAATGAGCAAACCGATAACTGAATTCATAGAAAAGTATTACCTGCACTTCAACGCAGCTGCATTGGTGGATGCTTCTAAAGGATATGTTGCCCATCTTAAAGATGGCGGAAAAATGATGATTACTTTGGCAGGAGCAATGTCTACTGCTGAATTGGGAAAGATTCTTGCTGAAATGATCCGTCAGGGCAAAGTAGACTTTATTTCTTGTACAGGAGCGAACCTTGAAGAAGATTTAATGAATCTTGTGGCACACTCTCATTACGAAAGAGTTCCTCATTACAGAGATTTAACGGCTCAGGATGAATGGGATCTTTTAGAAAGAGGTCTGAACAGAGTTACAGATACCTGCATCCCTGAAGAAGAGGCTTTCAGAAGGTTACAAAAACATATTGTAGAGATCTGGAAAGATGCAGAAGCTAAAGGAGAAAGATATTTCCCGCATGAGTTTATGTACAAAATGATCCTTTCAGGTGTATTGGAGCAGTATTATGAAATTCCAAGAGAAAACTCATGGATGATTGCTGCTGCAGAAGCTAATCTGCCGATTGTAGTTCCGGGATGGGAAGATTCTACAATGGGTAACATCTTTGCTTCTTACTGTATCAAAGGAGAGCTTAAAGCGACTACAATGAAATCAGGTATTGAATATATGACATATCTTGCTGACTGGTATACTAAAAATTCAGGTGGAAAAGGAGTTGGATTCTTCCAGATTGGTGGAGGTATTGCAGGAGATTTCCCTATCTGCGTAGTGCCTATGCTGTATCAGGATATGGAAATGCATGACATTCCGTTCTGGTCTTATTTCTGCCAGATTTCTGATTCTACAACGTCTTACGGTTCTTATTCAGGAGCGGTTCCAAATGAGAAAATCACTTGGGGTAAACTTGATATTACTACACCGAAATTTATCGTTGAAAGTGATGCTACGATCTGTGCACCATTGATGTTCTCTTACATCTTAGAAAACGCATAAGAATAAAATTCTCACCAGAGATTATAATATCAGCGCTTCAATTTTTGGAGCGCTTTTTTGATGTTTTTTTAAGTCTCGTAGATCAAGCAGATTGTTTTGATTGTTTTGTTGGGTTTACGCAAAGACACTATTTTTTTACTTGCTTCATGGGTATAAGGGCGCAAAGATTTTATCTCCGATAAAATTTGATGCTGTATAACCTGCTGAAAATATCAGATTTTCTAGCGCCTTAAAAACAACATAATAATAAAAAATCCTTGCGGCCTTGCGTAAACCCAACAGAAAATCCTGAACCATCCGCATGGTCTGCGAGCCTATATTTCAATCCCATTGGTGTCTGTAAAAATCTGTGTATTCTGTGGGAAAATAAAATCAATCCAAAGAATTCACCAGTACAAAATAACGATACGCCAGAATTCCTTTCTCTATTTGGGTCAGTTTGGCAGGATCCTTCTTACTCAGCTTCGGAAGAACCTTTTTATTGATGGCATTCAACAGCCGGAAAAATGATTTTTTCATATCTTTATCTTTACAATGAAACATCATTGGGTACAGAAGAGTTCAAAAATGATGCAAAAGCTGTGATATCAATACAGTACATTTTCAAACAGATAAAAAAGAACATATGGACGAGATTTTCAAACAACAGGTATATGAAGTTTCAAGACTTATTCCCAAAGGAAGAGTTTCTACCTATGGAGCTATCGCAAAAGCGGTCGGCTATCCTAATCATTCGCGTCATGTAGGAAAAGCAATGGGAGGCTGTCCGGAAGATGTGCCTGCTCACCGTGTTATTTCAAGTTCGGGCGTGTTATCTGTTCCTGAATTTCAACCTAAACTGGAAGCTGAGGGAATTACTGTAGAAAATCTTAGAATAAAGAATTTTAAAAAGCTCTTCTGGGATCCAATGAATGAATTATAAATACCTGATTATAAAATTATTTAACTTCAGTTCGGGATAAGAATATCTGATAGATGTAGGTTTGAAGCTGGATGAGGGAAGTTATGAAAGTCATTAAGAGCAAATATTGATCTGTTTTTATTTAATTTTCTGGAGGTTTTCAATATATATAACTAAAATTAACTTCCAGCCTCCTTTTTCCATCTTCCTGCCTTTTACATTTAAACTCCTTAACCCGAACTCACGTTATTTAATTTTTTTTTGCAGGACAATATATAAAAATACCCAAAAACATCCGTGAAATTTGCGGGATCTGTGGGAAATTCATTTAAGCACATAAAAAATGTCACTCATATCATGGATACAAGTGACACAAATATTTTTACAGTCTAAAACCGTATTATTTCTTAATTCTTGAAGGACTTTGAGAGCCTTTCAATTCTTCCTTCAGCCTTTCGTTTTCTTCCTTCAGTAACGTAATATAAGCTTGCAGGTTTTCAATAATAGCTCCAGGAATATTATCATAATTATTCTGGTTAGTAATTACTCCCGCGGAAGAAGATCTATCATTAAATACCGGATGATCATTATTAACAATTATTTTAGAATCTTCTTCTTCATAAATTTCCTCAATCGGAACCTCTAGAAAACGGGCAATTTTGTCCCATTCATCAGGGATGATTCTTACATCACCACTTTCTTTTCTGCTGTAGTTAGATACATCCGTTGCAATAAAATCAGCTACCTGTTGCTGCGTGTAGCCTTTTTGTTTTCTGATAAGACGTAATTTTTCTTTTTGCATGTCCGACATTTTATACAAAAATGGCAAAAAAGCACAATGTATACAACAGAAAATATAAAAAAATGCGATTGCCCTTCTTGTATTTTAGAATCACCAGAATCGATGAAATAAAAAATGAACGCGGATATTTACGTTTTATACTAAACCTTATCGTTTTTTGAAACCTATAAAGTTTGTAAGATTTTTATTTATACTAATTTTTAAAAGAAAAATATTATAAATAAATTTAAAATCACTTTAAATAATGATTTTATTATTTAAAATCCCTGTATTCTTCGAGCTGAAAAATTCGTACAGATTAGAAAATATCTACACTTTATTTAGAAATCCGCTTTTTGAAATCTGAAAACCTATCTGATGGTTTGAATTTTCTTTCCCGGGTAAAAAGCATTTTCATATATCCAAAAAAAGAAGGAATAAGAATGGTAACAAAGAGGCTGCAGATTCCCAATGCCCAGAGTGGCATATCATCTCTCCTGCCTTGAAAATACTCCCAGATTACCCAGGACATCACTCCTAAAAAAAACAGCATCCCCGCCGGAAAAACAAAATAAATTACAAAGCCTAACCCTATACTGAAAACAATTGATGTATCCCAACCTAAGGAATAGAGAGTAATCCATGCCATGGCCAGACCGAGAACAAACAGGAAAAGGGCCACAATAAAAATAATAAGTTTTTGTGTTCCAAAGCTTAAATTAGCCACACTCTGATCTCCGTTTTTGTAACTGATGGTAATGGTTTTCCCAACTTCCACAGGGTGGCTGCTTCCATAGTTTAAAGGCTTTTTGATCAGCTGGTTTTTATCATTTTTAAACTCCACTACCGCTGTATAGGTATTGTCTCCGTCACTGGAATCCATTATTTCGTGGGCAACTACCCTAGCTTCATATTTCGGACCGGAAAAAAATTTAATAACGGGGGAAACGGCAATTGACACCAGCCCGAAAAACAGACTGGAAACTACGTAAACTACAATTCCCGGATAGATAAAAGAAATGATAGAAACCGGCTTTCCGTCATTTTTTAATTTCTTCTTTCTATAATTAAGCAGAAGGATAAAGGCTGTAAAAATAAGAGGTGCCCATATTATAAATTTTCCCATAGTCTTATTTTAAAGATTTTGTTTGTCCTTTAATTTGGAAGTGTCTTTTATAAAATTAATGGTTTCTTCTGTATTAAATAAGGTAAAAACGGTGACACATATAAGAATTGACAGATAAATCAAAGCTAATTTCAGTTTTTCAAAATCGGCAAAAGCAGAGAAGAATACAAAAGGGATCAACAGGATTATGGAAAGCCCGAAAGTGAGAATAATAAAATCTCAGAATTTTTCTGATAAAGAAAATCTTTTTGAAAATACTGTATAATACAAACAGCCCTATAGTCAATACAGGAAAGCCGATGGCAAGACTTCCGAAAAATTGCCGGGAGTTAATAAAATCTCCAAAAATTCCTAAATCAATTTCCATAATTATAGTGTTGCAGGGTTATTTTGTTTTTCTGTATCAGAAAACTGAAGCATTTCTTTTTTCCGGTAGCTCATCATTTTCGCGAAAATACTATCAGGAAAAGTTTCAATTCCGGTATTGTAAAGATTCACAGATTCATTAAAAAAAATTCTTCGGGCAGCAATAATCTCTTCCAGGTCGCTTAATCTTTTCTGAAGTTCAAGATACGACTGGTTCGATTTTATTTCAGGATAATTTTCAATAATAAGCATCACTGATTTTAATTTTCCGTCCATCCGCTCTGCAGTCTTTATTTTTTCATGAACCTGATGGGCACCTAGATATTGAGAACGAAGAGTAACAAGCTCTTTAAGAACCGTGTTTTCATACAAGGAAGTCGCTTTTACAACACGTACAAGATTGGGGATTTCATCTGCACGCTGTTTCAGGATCACCTCTATATTGGCAAAAGCTTTTTGTGAATTGTTGTTCAGGATAACCAGCCTGTTGTAGGTGTTGATTAAAAAAGTAACCAGACCTACAATGACAATAATGATTATTAAAAGAGAAATAATAGAAATCATGGGCAGTCTGTTTTTAAGGATTAAAAATGTCTTTAAAAGGATTAGACTGTAAAGTTTCTTTCCAGTTTTTCTGCTCGAAAATAATTTTACTGCCATTTATTTTAACAGGAGTAAAAATAATAATGGTCGCCAGAATTGCAATGCAGGCCAGTGTAGTAAGCGCTCTTAGCTTTAAAGGTCTCCATTTATTGGCGAAATTAACAATGTCTAAAGGAGCAATTCCAAAAACTTTTCTGCCTTCATCAAAACGGAAAACAGAGTGTGAATCTTCATAAAAAACCTGCCCGATTAAAAGAAAAACTGTTTTTTCATCAATGATAAATTCCTGATACCGTCTGTTTCCGGTTTCCCGCGAATGGGCAGGTAAAAAACTGATCCATTCCAATTGATCGGGAATAACTTCTATCCTACCCGTTTCATCTTCCATATAAAATCTTTTGATCTTAGTTTCCCTTGAAATTTCGTGGTATGATGTAGAAGTTCTGCCATCATCGTCCCGCGTTGTGCGGATTTCGTCAACAGTATAAATATAGCCTACACATGAAGTGTCTGTATCCGGCGAGATAACCGGTTCAATAGCCTTTGCCTTCCCAGAAATCTCAGCAAGACCCATTGCTGCACTTTTTAGAGTGGAAGTTGGCAGAGTTCTCTGATAAAAATAAAAACGGTTCTTATTGTTGGGAAGAATAGAGCTTAAAATAATCAGAAAGAAAATAAAAAGGACAAAATAAACTCCGAAATAAAAAAAAGCAAGATAAGACAAAAGGATCAGAAAGCCACCGCCGACAATTTTCCATACAGGCTTATTCTTTCTTCTCTGTTCCCTGAAAGATTCGATGCCGGATTGAACGCCATGTGTAATCATTCCAATAATACCCAATACAAAAACAGAGAGAAATAGCCCGATAAATACAATTCCGGATTCTTTTTGGAAGAATAGAAATGCAACTCCTAAAATTGCAGGATCGATGAGAAACATAATCCATGACGGTCTCAGTTTTACATTAAAAATTCCCGATAAAATAAAAGTATGAAATAATGCAATCCCTAAACTAAACAGGAGCAGAAAAGGGAAAATTTCAGCAGGTATTTCAAACATGATCTGATGTTTTCACCAAATATAATGAACTCTTTTAAATCAAAGAAAAATTGAACATTAAAAGGTAGAAAAGTTTTAGAGGTTGTTTAAGTTTTTGCCACTGATGCACGAATGATTTTATTCATGTATTAGTGGCAATGATTTTTTAAACTACAAAAGTCTTTTACACTTTAGCCTCAATAGATCTAAAGCTTTATGCATAAAAAGGACTCATTAGTTTTTAGAAATCGCCGATTTCTATTAATCACAGAAGAAAAAATCTGTTCAATCTGCTGTATCAATGAGAGATTAAAAAAAATATCGGAGATAAAGTTTCTTAAAATATACATTTGTAAAATACCAGGTTCTCCAACATTCTAACCCCTTACAACAAAAAAAAGACTGCTTCAAATGAAACAGTCTCTTGTGTATTATTTTTCAAGTTGCTTATAGCTTCTCTGTATAAAATCTGTCAGTTCTTTTCCTTTCAGTAAGTTTTGTGATAGTTTGGCGAGATCCAGAGCATATTTGATCAGGTTTTCCTTTTCTTCAGCATTTTCCGTTTTTAAGATCTGACCGGATAGCTCACTGTTGGAATTCACCACCAGGTTATACATTTCCGGGAAACCACCCATTCCAAACATACCGCCTCCGCCTGTTGCCTGCATATCTTTCATTCTTCTCATGAATTCCGGCTGGGTGATGGTGAAAGGAGCATCAGTACTGTCAAGGTCTTCAAGCTGAACCGTGAATTTAGTATCTTTTACCGCTTCTTCAATATTGGTTTTTAAAGTTTCCTTTTCAGTTTCGTTTAGTTTAGAAATAACCGGTTCATCTTTTTTGATCAGGTTATTGATGTGGTCCGCATCCACTCTGGCAAAAGAAATTTTCTCTTTTGAGGTTTCCAGCTTCTGAATCACGTGAGGAATGATTGGAGAGTCCAGGAGAAGAACCTCATAGCCTTTATCTTTAGCAGATTGAATGTAGCTGTGCTGTTCGTCTGCATTGGTTGCATAAAGGATCACCAGCTTATCGTCTTTATCAGTCTGTGAAGGTTTGATCTTTTCAACCAACTCATCCCACAGGAAGTATTTTCCGTCTGTTGTAGGATATAATGTGAACTTATCTGCTTTCTCAGAGAATTTTTCTTCTGTAATGATCCCGTATTCGATAACGATTTTAATGTCATTCCATTTTTTCTCGTAATCTTCACGGTTTTCGTTGATCAGGGAAGCCATCTTATCAGCTACTTTTTTGGTGATGTAAGAAGAAATCTTTTTTACAGCACCGTCTGCCTGCAGGTAAGAACGGGAAACATTCAGCGGAATATCCGGAGAATCAATTACCCCTCTAAGAAGCATTAGGAAATCAGGAACAATCCCTTTTACTTCATCTGTTACGAAGACCTGATTTTGATATAATTGAATTTTATCTTTATCAATATTTAAATTATTGCTCAGTTTCGGGAAAAACAGAATTCCGGTAAGGTTGAAAGGATAATCAACATTCAGGTGAATATTGAATAAAGGTTCTTCAAACTGCATCGGATACAGCTCGTGATAGAACTTCATGTAATCCTCATTATTCAGTTCGCTTGGAGCAATTGTCCATGCCGGCACCGGATTGTTGATGATGTTGTCTACTTCTTCTGTTTCTGCCACGGCATCTTCAGGAGCATCCTCTGGTAATGGCAGCGTATGTGTTTTTGTTCCGAATTTAATAGGAACAGGCATAAATTTATTATACTTCAGTAACAGTTCACGGATTTTTCCTTCTTCCAGAAACTCTACAGAATCTTCTGCAATGTGAAGAATAATTTCCGTTCCTCTGTCTGTTTTATCCGTTGTTTCTTCAAGGGTAAATTCAGGGCTTCCGTCGCAAATCCATCTTACAGCAGGTTCATCTTTGTAAGATTTGGTAAGGATTTCCACTTTTTCAGCCACCATAAATGCAGAGTAGAATCCAAGTCCGAAATGTCCGATGATGCCTGAATCTTTCGCGGTATCTTTATATTTTTCCAAAAACTCTTCCGCTCCGGAAAAAGCCACCTGATTGATATATTTTTCAACCTCTTCTCCGGTCATCCCGATTCCCTGGTCGATGATGCGTACCGTTTTCTGGTCCTTATCGATCTTTACTTCAATTTTCGGATTTCCATATTCTACTTTAACTTCCCCGATACCTGTCAGGTGCTTTAATTTCAATGTAGCATCCGTTGCATTGGAGATCAGCTCTCTTAAGAATATTTCGTGGTCACTGTAAAGAAATTTTTTGATAAGCGGGAAAATATTTTCCACAGATACATTAATATTTCCTTTAGTCATCATATTTTTTGATTTTTATTTTCTACATCTTTCTCAAAAAAAATACCACAAGGCAGAATGTGACAGAATGACATTTTTCAGCTTATCATGAAACCAACGGAACATGTAGATTTGTCAAAGAAATAGCTTATTTTTAATCCTTAAAATTATTTAAAAATGAAGTTGAAATGTACAGTTTTCATTCTGTTCATCATGACCTGCTGGGCGTATGGACAGAAAAAAACCTTAGACCATTCTGTTTATGACAGCTGGCAAAATATGGGTGCGAGAAAAATCTCAAATGACGGAAAATGGATTGCTTATTCTGTAGATGTTCAGGAAGGAAACTCTAATCTTTTTTTATATTCGGTTAGAAATAAAGTTTCAAAGCAGTTTGCAAGAGCAGCCAAAGTGGATTTTACGAATGATTCCAGATTTGCTGTTTTTCAGATTCGTCCGTTGTATAAAGATATCAAAGCGGTAAAAGATAAAAAGCTTAAAAAAAATAAATTAACAAAAGATAGCCTTGCAATAGTTGATTTTTCAAGTGATAAAACGGAGAAAATCCCCAATGTAAAAAACTTCAAAATTCCTGAAAAATCCGGTTCTTATGTTGCCTATCTTCTGGAGGATGTCAAAGATAAATCTAATGATGTTTCTGGTAAAGAAGAGGAAGACGACAATAAAGAGGAAGATAAAAATGTAAAGCCATTGCAGCTGGTCGTTCGAAATCTTTTGAACGGAAAAAGTACAGCCTATGATAACGTTATCCGTTATGAATTCAGTAAAAATGGAACGCAGCTCGTTTTTGTGACTAAGAAACCGGAAGAAAAAGCCAGTAAGAACAAAAAAGAGGAAAAAGATTCAACAGATGAGAAATCTGTGGATAAGAAAGATACTGACAAATCAAAGCCAAAGAAATATGCACTTCAAACGGTACAGGTAATTGATCTGCAAAAGGAATCAGTGACTAAAATCTCAGAAATGGAAGGAGATTTTTCACAGTTGTCTTTTGATGAAAAAGGAAATCAGCTGGCGTTTGTAGGAACTTCTTCTGCACAGAATGATTTAGTGAAATCCTATCAGTTATATTACTTTAATTTTAAAGGAAATAAAAAGGAAACAGTAACCAATGAAAATGCCCATATGAAAAAGAATTGGGTCATTTCGGAAAACCGTCTGCCTATATTCAGCAAAAACGGGAAACAGCTGTATTTTGGGGTTGCTCCAAAACCAATTGCAAAAGATACTGCCATGATTGCGAATGATCATGCTGTTGTGGATATCTGGAATTACAGAGATGATTATCTGCAAACAGTACAGTTAAAGGAGTTGAAAGATGATCTGAAAAAATCTTATGCAGCAGTAATGCAGACAGAAAAACCGGATTTTTTCAGAAATATTGATGATGCAGATCTGGATACTTTACGATTGGTAAACGAAGGAAATGCTGAATATGCACTGGGAATTACCAGCTTGAATAACCGTATTGCTTCACAGTGGGAAGGCTCAACCAAGAAAACTTATTTCGTAATTGATCATAAAACAGGAGAAAGAACGGAAATCATCCGAAATCTGGACGGGTCGGTTGCCCTATCTCCGCTTGGAAAATTTATTGTGATTTTTGACAGTGAAAAAGGCAATTGGTTCAGTTATAATGTGAAAACCAAACAAACTCTGCCACTCACCAGCGGATTACCGGTTTCTTTCGTTGATGAGGAGTTTGATATGCCGGATTTTCCAAGTTCTTATGGTATCGCTTCCTGGACGGATAATGATGAATCTGTGATTATCAGAGATCGTTATGATCTTTGGGAGTTTTCCTTAAACGGTTCAAAAAAACCAAGAAATATCACCAATGGATTCGGACGTAAAAATAAAATAACATTTGATACATACGATCTGGATAAAGACATTAAAAGTTTAAACCGAAAGTCTTCTATCTATTTATCAGCATTTGACAATACATCCAAAGCGAACGGAATTTTTAAAACATCTGTTCAGTCGAACGCAGATCCTGTAAAAATTCAGATGGAAAATGTCTGGGGATATAGAAGCATTCAAAAAGCAAAAAATGCAGAAGAATATATTATCATAAAAGAATCCTACACTGATTCTCCGGATATTTTTGTCACAGCAAATTTCTCAGAACAGCAGAAACTGAGTAAAACCAATCCACAACAAAACCTTTATAATTGGGGTACAGACGAATTGGTACGCTGGACAACACCAAAAGGAAATACATCCACAGGAATTTTATACAAACCGGAAGATTTCAATCCGGATAAAAAATATCCTATGATCGTCTATTTCTATGAGAAACTTTCAGATAATCTGAACCGTTATGTAGCACCCGCTCCAACACCTTCCCGATTAAATATTTCTTATTTTGTGAGCAACGGATATCTGGTTTTCACTCCTGATATTTCATACACAGACGGCTTACCGGGAGAATCGGCGATGGAATACATTAATTCCGGGGTTGAAAAGCTGAAGCAAAATTCGTGGGTGGATGGTGCTAAAATAGGAATTCAGGGACAAAGCTGGGGAGGTTACCAGGTAGCCTATCTTATTGCTCATACCAATATGTATGCCGCTGCCTGGAGTGGTGCTCCTGTTGTCAACATGACGTCCGCCTACGGAGGAATCCGGTGGTCTTCAGGAATGAACAGACAGTTTCAGTATGAAAAGTCACAGAGCAGATTAGGGAAAAATCTATGGGAGGCACCGGAGCTCTATATTAAAAATTCACCGCTTTTTACCATTGATAAGGTGAAAACTCCGGTAGTTATTATGAGTAACGATAAAGATGGAGCTGTTCCATGGTATCAGGGAATTGAAATGTTTACCGCGTTACGCCGTCTCGGAAAACCGGTTTGGCTTCTGAATTATAATGGTGATGATCACAATCTGATAAAACGCCAGAACAGAAAAGATATCCAAATCCGCGAACAGCAATTTTTTGATTATTATCTTAAAGGGGCTAAAGCTCCAATATGGATGACAAAAGGTATTCCAGCCACCCAAAAAGGAAAAGATTGGGGTTTTGATCTGACAGATGATAAGCCTTAATAAAAAAGAATCGGCGGAGCCCCTTGGGCTCCGCCGATTCTTTTTTAGATCTGTAAAAACAACTACTTTTTAGCAGTTATTTCTTCTTTGACTTTATTTTCTAATTCCTCAGCAAGTTCAGGATTATCTCTTAAAACATCCTTCACCGCATCACGTCCCTGTCCTAGTTTGGTTTCTTCGTAGCTGAACCATGAACCGCTCTTCTTCACGATTCCAAGATCTACTGCAGTATCAAGAATTTCTCCTGCTTTGGAAACTCCTTCTCCGTACATGATATCAAATTCGGCTTGTTTGAAAGGAGGCGCAACTTTATTTTTTACGATCTTCACTTTCACACGGCTTCCGATAGCTTCGTCTCCCTGTTTGATAGGTGCACTTGCTTTTCTGATATCGATTCTTACAGAAGCATAGAATTTAAGAGCGTTACCTCCGGTTGTTGTTTCAGGGTTTCCGAACATAACACCGATTTTTTCTCTCAACTGGTTGATGAAGATCACTGTACATTTCGTTCTTGAAATGGTAGCCGTTAATTTTCTCAATGCCTGAGACATCAACCTTGCGTGAAGACCCATTTTAGAATCTCCCATTTCACCTTCAATTTCTGCTTTTGGAGTAAGAGCTGCTACAGAGTCGATAACGACAATATCAATTGCTCCTGAACGGATCAGGTTATCTGCAATTTCTAAAGCCTGTTCTCCGTTGTCCGGCTGGGAAATGATCAGGTTTTCAAGATCGATACCCAGTTTCGCGGCGTATGTTCTGTCGAAAGCATGCTCGGCATCAATGAATGCGGCAATACCTCCGGCTTTCTGAGCTTCAGCAATAGCGTGAAGGGTTAAAGTGGTTTTACCTGAAGATTCAGGACCGTAAATTTCAATAATTCTTCCTCTCGGATAACCGCCAACGCCTAAAGCAATGTCCAGTCCTAAAGACCCCGAAGGAATTACTTCTATGGTGTTGTCTACGGAACTATCTCCCAAAGTCATTACTGTTCCTTTTCCGTATGTTTTATCTAGCTTGTCAAGCACTAATGCCAGTGCTTTTTTCTTATCATCAATGTTACTCATCGTCTTTAAAATAATTTCTCAAAAATACATAATTTAAATATCAAATGCTAATATTATTTAGGTTGAAAAATGGTTTTTAAAGTTAAAAAATAATAAAATTTACAGGATGATATTATGTATAACAAAAACGGCTTCAGAATATCTTCCTGAAATTTAAAAACACAGATATACATCTGATTTACAATTAATTTCAATGAAAATTCGAGTTCTTTGTAATGGCCAGATAATCTTCCAGGACTTTCATCTGGTCTTTATTTCCTTTGGCTATTCTGGCTTCCCGGCTTACAAGCTTATCATATATTTTATTGATAAATATCTTAGACCAGGGAAATAACTTCTTCCCCCAGACTTTAGGGATTTCCAGTCTTTTACATACTTCATCATCCAGCAGAAACCATGTGCAGCAGATGTGAAGATATCTCAGATTTTCCCGTTCCAATTTATACTTTAATATAGGATTTTCCAGCGATTCATTTAATAAAGAATGGGCCAGAAGAACAGAATCTTTATCGGAAGGAGGCTGTACAGAAGTCCAGAGATAGAAATATTCTGTTGCCTGCTTTTTATCGTCAGGAAGAAGATGTTCCGGAATTCCCAACAGGTATCCGGTATATTTCCAGAGATGGAAAATTCCCTGTTCTTCCTGTACGGAAAAAGTATTGCCTAATTTTTGAAGACTATGCAGGAAAACAAGACTGAAACCAATATAAGTAGCCATCATATCCCATGAGTTAATAGGTTCACCCCAGTTTTCCGTATCCCAATCTTTATAGTGCTTTTTTATGGAAAGCCTTGCATACGAATGAATCAGACGGGTTTTTATAGCAAACTCATATCCTTTTGCATGAATTTCCAAAGCATTGTACCGTGTAGCATTCACCCAAAAGTCCAGTGTTTCAGAGAGACGCTTAACGGCTCCCTTTTTCAGAGCTTCTGTAACAATCAGCGGTTTATTAAGATAAGCATAATCATACCCGCCGATCAGGCAGTAATCTCTCAGAGAAATAAGGGAATCCAGATTACTTCTCATGCAGAGTTCTGCGCCGGCTTTCAGGAGATCATGATCCAGCCATTCAGGAATATGCTGTGTCTGGGCAAACAGTTTTTTTACACTTTCAGGAACTTCATCTGTTTCAGAAACCCCTTTTCGGATGTATTGTTCAATTTCTCTGGAAGCTTCATGGAATTTTTTAGTAAAATAGACCTCCTTCACCACCTCATCTCCCACTTCATCTACATGATAAAAGTTGGGTGAGAATTTATCGAAATCTTTAAAACTTACTTTTGCTCCGGAAAATTCAACAAGTTGTTTTCCGTTACCTCTTTCCCAGAAATCTTTGAAATGAGGAGCGTCTTTAAAACGGGGCTGTATGATCATTTGTTCCATTACCGATTAAAAATACAAGTTTTACACCGAAATTCCTTTGTGAGATTTATCAGTCTGATGATCCGGGATTTTTGAAAAACATCAGACAAGCCCTCTTTCAAAAGCTTTTTTAATCAATTCCTTACAGTTTCTGGAGGATGTTTTTCTTAAAATATTTTTACGGTGTGTGCGTACCGTGTGTTCAGACAGTACAAGCATTTTTGCAATCTCCGGCCCGGAGTAGCCTTTTGCAATAAGTGAAAGAACTTCAGTCTCTCTCTGGGTAAGGTGTTCTTTAGACGCAGTGGATGAAAAATGATTCAGTTTAATCTGCTGGAAATCATTTCTTGGTCCTATACCTGAAATCAGAACAGTATATGGGTTTTCTTTGGTAATATGATGAATATTGGTATGGATATTTATAGCTTGTACAGGCTGCCCCGATTCATCTTCCATGGTAATAATAGCCTGGTGATGAAACAACTCATAATTTCCTTCTGCTGTTTTCATACGGAAACAGTAGCTTGATTTCAGATAAAGCTGATGCTCAAAACCGATTTCAATTATTTTTTCAATAACAGTCTGCTCTGCTTTTAAAACAAAACCCATGTCATCAGGATGGGTAAGATCAATAACCTCTTTTAAATTTTCAGGAAAAGAACTTAACCCATGAAGTTTCAGAATGTTTTTATGATGATGGGAAAGAGTACTGTTGGTTAAATTCAGAACATAGTAATAAAACTCACCAATGGCAAACATCTCACCAATAATACGTTCAACAGGAGGGATATTCAGAATTTCCCGATCCTTCCTTACCCCCGGATAGGTATTCCAGACCTCCACCAGAGGGTGATTTTGTTCTGAATTTTTCATGGACATTTGTTTTTTAAGCTAAAATAAGTAAAATACTAACAAAATACCACAAAAGGGGGATTTTTTTACTTTGATAAAATTCCAAACTTTGTAGTAGCTAATAATCAGGAAAACTCAAATTTATTAAGTTCTATTTTATACCAGTTTTTCTTTTTGTTAGCTGAATGAATTCAATGGCGAACAGCCTGTTTCAGCCGTCTGTTATCTCGTAAGCTATTAATGAATATAAAAAACAGTTTACTCTTTTCTTTATTAGTTGTTTGAAAATGATAAACTAATGGCCTCTCGTTGCTGGAGAGGCCTATTTTAATTGATCTTATCTTTTCTTTACCTGTAGTCATGATAGCTCATGTTATTCTACAAATATCCCCATTCAAAAGCCTTTTTAACGAGTTCTGAGCCATTCTTACAATCAGCCTTTTTTAAAATATTTTTTCTGTGTGTACGTACTGTTTCTTCAGAAATATTCAGGAAATCGGAAGCTTTCGCAGCAGAATACCCTTTGGCGATACAGGTAATAACTTCAACTTCCCTTTTGGTAAATATGACAGAGGGCGCGGATGTTTTATTATTATTTATCCACTGCATCTGATGGAAGTCTTTTCGGCCGTTAATTCCCGAAAGTAAAACTGTGTAGGAATTCTGATGGGTAATATGTTCAATGTTGGTATGGATATTAACAGTCTGCAGAAGCTTTCCATTCTCATCTTTATAGGTATGCAGTGCCTGATGGTGAAACAATTCGTAATTCCCTTTTGCTGTCCTCATCCGGAAACAGTAACTGGACTTTAATTCCTGCTGATAATCAAATCCATTAATTTCCATCATTTTCTCTATACACATCCTTTCAGCTTCCATAACAAATTCAAGATCATCGGGATGAATAAGGTCTATGATTTCTTTAAGATGTACCGGGTACTTGTTGAAACCATGCATGCTTAGGATATTTTCATGATGGTTGCACAAAGTACTGTCTGCAAAATTAATCACGTAATAATAAAACTGGCCTGCGGCGAATATTTCTCCGATAATGCGCTCAATAGAGGGAACCGGCAATACACTGGTACTGCTGTTTTGAAAAAAATCAGGATAACTGTTCCAGACTTGTGTGAGGGGATGCTGCTTTTTGGGATGATCCAGATTCTTTTTATCCATGGTTAATGTTTTCATAAAAATATAAAAAAAACAATTTTAAAAAATCACCTTTTTGCGGTATTGTAAAAGACTTGCCATTTGGGGAATTTTGTAGAAAAATTAAGCTATGAAAACAAAAATTTTAAAAGATTTTTTTTGGAAAACATTTTTGTTGATTTCATTTTTGGGAGTTGAATATGGTGTAAAAGCACAAGGTGCAACTTTAACAAAAGAAGAAACTGTAAATTATATCAATAAGAAACTGGCAGAATCTAATGAACATAAAAAGACAGTAAGTGATGGTAAAATTACTGCAACTATTAATTGGCAGACAATTGAAATGTCTAATAATGGAATTATCACAAGAGCTATAAGTCGATCAACAAAACTTGAAAACCTTGACTGTCCAGATGTTAATTTATTTGATGAGGATAAATTTAATGTATCACATATTGTTACTATTGAACTGGCTAAGAATTACAATGAAAATGAAGCTGTGGGTACTCTAAAGATTAAATTACTACCTAAGACCGGACACTCTTCAGGCAAATTTTCTGCTTATAGTAGAGTATTGATGGGGCGGTGTGTTGACAGGGAAGAAAGATCTATATATGATCTGACTGTAGATGAAATATCAATATACTATTTGAAAGGTGATCCTACAAATTTTAAAAAAATAAAAAAGGCGTTTGAATATCTAAGAGATTTGAATAAAGCTGAAGATGACCCTTTTGGAGATTAAAGATACTGAGATATGGAAAAGAAACTCGGAATATTATTTCTCTTATTTTTTCTGTTTCAGGCAAAAGCTCAAACGGTAGGGGTAAATGAGGTGATCTCTATAGAAACAAAATCTGCTCTTATTGAAAGCAACAATAAAAAAATGGCAGACTATAAAATGATGCTTCCTGAACTGGAAAAACAATGGAAAGCAAAAATCCAGAAATTAAAAGATGAGTTGTTACAACTGCAAAAGGAAAGAGACAATTTAATTGCAGATATGAAGATTGGGGCAAGATGCAGCCAATGTAATAAGTGGAAATCGGAATTCGAAAAAGAAGGAGTGGATTTCCAGAAACATCTTGGAGAAGTGAAAGGATATGCCGTTCCCGCCACGACATCCGAATTAGAGGAAGTCAGAAAACGCTATTCGGAGAAAATGGCAATTATAAAAGTGCAGATTCAGAAATTGGAGAAGAGTGACAATGAATACACAAAAATGCTGGCAATGATCAAAAATCTTGAAGATGGAAATGTCAAATTATGTAATGAAATAACAAAGCATAGTGAATACTATGAAAAAAAGGTAACAGAGGATGGGAAAAAATATCATGAAGAATGGGCCAATAATTTGATGAGCTATGTGTGTCAGATGTTAATACACCAGGATAAAATCTCGATATACAATGAACAACAAATTCTTCTGGCTAAAAAATTCAGTGAAGAAAGTGAAAAAGTTAAACTCCAGGTAAAAGAAGCTATTGAAAAAGAACGGCTTGGTTTACTAGGTAAAATTGTGTTGAATAATCAATTCATGAGTGATCTTGAAAATACTAAAGAAATATTCTTAACAAAAATAAATGAAGAAATAAACGTAAAAAAGAGACAAAAATCAGATGTAGAAAGTGAATTGCTAAAGTCAGGGATTACTGATGATACTCAATCAGAATTAAAAAAGAAAATAGAAAATTTAGCAGCAGAAATTTCAGAAAAAGAAACGGAAAGAAACAATTATATTTCCGAAGCCGAAGCAAAAATAGAAAATATGAGACAGCAAAATTTCCAATTCAACAATGAGATATTACAGCTGCCAATAAAGATGAATAAGGTTCAGGATGAAGAAATTGCTAAAGTTAAATCTGTGTTTGATAAAGAGATCTCTGATGCTAAATATAAACAGGAACAGGCTGTAACAGACTTGGAAAAATCCCGAAAAGAATATAATGAAAAGGTAAAAGAATATAAAGCGAAAAATAATATTTTAGTAGAGATGGTGAATTCCGAAGTTGGAAGAATTGTTATCTCTTCACAGAAAGTTAGCTGTGCCTACAGGAATGACAGCTACAGCATCATTAATATGAATTGGAGTAATGTTTTTTCTTGTGTAAGCAGTGTTGCAAAATCGGCAAAACCTTATTCTATGAATGTTTTCAATCCATATTGTTCTGAAAGGCTTAAAAAATCTACAATTGATGCATACAAATCATTTTTATCCACTTTAAATGAAAATGAATTCGAAATTGTTAGGGCAAACAGCAACCATTTTTGGTTTCAATCTTTAATTAAGAAGTAATACAGCTAACAAAGAATAATTTAATAGCCTCTCACTACCAGAGAGGCTTTTTTCTTTCTTCATCTTACATCTAAAATCACCCGAACGGGTACTTTACTTGTGTTCATGGAATGATAAACTTTGCATAACACAAAAACCAATAACCATGAAAACTCATTTTTTACCATTACTTTGCTTATCTGGGCAGAAATAGCCCGGGGCAGGAACAGATCTGAAGATATTGGAAAACATATTTGATAAGTAAAATAACAAAAAAACCTTCCCATCCGGGAAGGTTTTATATTACTCATTGCTTATCGCACATTACCGATTACAAAGAAGCAGCGTGTACAAGCATATCTACTAACTTGTTAGAGTAACCCATTTCGTTATCATACCAGGAAACAAGTTTTACGAAGTTAGGAGAAAGCATGATACCAGCATCTTTATCGAAGATAGAAGTTCTCTTATCTCCTACGAAGTCCTGAGATACTACGGCATCTTCAGTGTATCCTAAAATTCCTTTCAATTCACCTTCAGAAGCTTCTTTGATAGCTGCACAGATCTCATCGTAAGAAGTAGCTTTTTCTAATCTTACGGTAAGGTCAACTACAGAAACGTCTACTGTTGGTACTCTGAAAGACATCCCTGTTAATTTCCCGTTAAGAGAAGGGATTACTTTTCCTACCGCTTTAGCAGCACCTGTAGAAGAAGGGATAATGTTGTTTAGAGCAGCTCTACCACCTCTCCAGTCTTTCATTGAAGGACCGTCAACAGTCTTTTGAGTAGCTGTTGTAGCGTGTACTGTAGTCATTAAACCTTCAACGATTCCGAATTTATCGTGAATTACTTTAGCTAAAGGAGCTAAACAGTTCGTTGTACAAGAAGCGTTTGATAAGATTTTAATATCGTCAGTCAGTTCTTTGTGGTTTACTCCCATTACGAACATTGGCGTATCATCTTTAGAAGGAGCAGAAAGGATTACTTTTTTAGCACCTGCGTTGATGTGAGCCTGAGCTGAATCTTTAGATAAGAAAAGACCTGTAGATTCTACGATATAATCAGCACCGATTTCGTTCCACTTCAGGTTGTTAGGATCTTTTTCTGCAGTTACTCTGATTCTCTTTCCGTTTACCACAAGGTCATTTCCTTCAACAGAAACTTCACCTGGGAAAATCCCGTGTACAGAGTCATATTTTAACATGTAAGCCATGTATTCTGCATTGATAAGGTCATTGATTCCTACCACTTCAATATTGTCTCTTTCAGTCATTGCTCTGAAAACAAGACGTCCAATTCTACCAAAACCGTTGATACCTACTTTAATTGTTGACATAATAGTTTGTTTTTATTAGATTTTAAAAATAATTAGATTGCTAAAATTTCTGAGATCAACATCAGATCTTTGTTGATTTCGTTATGTTTTTTAATGGCTTCTTCAATAGCGGTATATACCAGATCGTTGGAACGCATTCCGGCCATTACATTTGTTTTTCCGTCCATTAATCCTACTACAGCTCCATATCCAAGTCTGCTGGCTAAAACTCTGTCTGCACAGCTTGGTGATCCCCCTCTCTGAATGTGACCTAAAATGGTTACACGAATATCATAATCAGGAAACTCCTCTTTGGTCTGGTTGGCAAGATCGTAGATGCTACCCAGCTTTTCACCTTCTGCTACCACAACAATACTGGATGCTTTTCCTGTTTTCTCAGCTTTTCTGAAATTGGCAAAAAGATCATCCATGCTGTCTTTTTTCTCAGGAATAAGAATATCCAGAGCACCTGTTGCCAGTCCGCTGTTCAGAGCAATAAAACCTGCATCACGTCCCATTACCTCAACAAAGAAAACCCTGTTGTGGGAAGTTGCCGTGTCACGGATTTTATCGATAGCTTCCATGGCTGTATTCAAGGCAGTATCATATCCGATGGTGTTGTCTGTTCCGAAAATATCATTGTCGATGGTTCCCGGTACCCCAATTACCCTGATCCCGAATTCCTCACTGAATATTTTTGCTCCGGTGAATGTTCCGTCTCCTCCAATACATACCAGGCCTTCTATTCCAAGCTTTACACAATTGTCATAAGCTTTCTGACGGCCTTCTTTTGTTCTGAATTCTACTGATCGGGCAGATTTCAGAATCGTTCCGCCCTGGTTGATGATATTTTTTACGGAACGGGGACCCATTTTCAGGAAATCACCATGGATGAGCCCGTTGTAGCCTTCTCTTACTCCGTAGCATTCGATATTATAATAATTGGCGGTTCTTACTACCGCTCTTAATGCCGCATTCATACCCGGAGAATCACCTCCTGAAGTAAGAACTGCAATTTTTTTTACAGCACTCTCTTTCATCAAGTAAAAAATTTCGAACACAAATTTACAAAAACAAGTTCAGATAATGGCAGTAACTTCATAAGAGTTTTGAATATAAATAATTAAAAGCTTCTGAAATTTGTTGGTTTAAAAAAATACCTCGCCGTTCTCGTTTCCGGAGCATTGGTATCAAGGTCGTACCACGGTGTTGTATACGGATTAAAAGGGTTCGAAAGGACATGAACCGATTGTGCCGGAGTAAATCCTTCACTTAACAGAAATAATCTCTTCCCGTCTTTATTTTCACAAACACCGGAAATAAAAACAATATGTCCGGGACTGCCCGGTGTGATGAGAATATCACCGGTTTTCAGATCAGAATTTTTCGTTACCGGCTTTGTTTCTTTGTTTAATGAGATGGTTCCGGCATAATTAAAAATCAGATCCAGATAATTCCTGAAACTTTGGTAGGAATCATCAACAGCCGCCGTTTTCCGGAAACTGACCGAGTTACCATTAACAAAAGCCCTGACCCCATTTTTATAATCATTCCAGGAAAGCAGGTCTCCGCTCGTAAAATGAAACTGAATCTCGTTAAATCTTTTCGCTTTGTAAAGATATTCTGCTCTCATACGAATAGCGGCATCAGCACACTGCTGAAGATCTTTATCTCCGGTATCGATATCAAAAACAGCTTCATGAAGATGCTGGGTAGTAATAGGAACGCCATCATACCGTAAAATCTCAGAACCGTACGGTTTCAGCTTAAAATGTTCGATGAAATGTCCAAATGAATCTGCTTTTTCTTCAATCCATTCATAGCCTTCGGGTGGAGAAAACCTTTCCCGGATGGTATTCTTACCTTTATTGATTTTTAAAGCATTTTTTGCAGCCAGCTGTTCATTTTTATCCGGCTCAGCCAGCAGGCGGTCTGATAACTTTTCTTTTGTACATCCTGTGAAAAGTACAAAAGCTGTGATTCCTATACCAATTTTTTTCATGCGTTTTTCATTGAACACAAAGATCATTTTTTTTCATCTATCCACCAATAAAGAATCTGAAAATCTGCCAGATCCGCGAGAGAAAGTAACAGAAGGCATCGGTGTCAATTTGTGTGATCAGCAGAAAATAAAAAGTACAGCCCAAAATGAGCTGCACTTCTAGTATTGTTCCACTTAAAAAGTTATCCTTTCCAGGGTTCCACTTTCAGGATTTCTATTTTCCGTTCACCCTCTCTGAAAGGCCAGCTGATAACGTCTCCTACTCTATACCCTACTACAGCAAGCGCAATATCAGAAAGTATAGAATGTTTGTTTTTAGCCGGTTTTGACTTAGCTGAAGAAACAAAAATATACTCATGTTCAAAATCCAGAGTATGATCTTTCAGGGTTACTTTTCTTTCTACGGTTACGATGTCTTCCGGCAAATCTCTTCTGAGGACCTGTTTTGCTTTCCTGAGTTCTTCGGTCAGTCTTTTTTCTTCTTCCTTACTTACCTTTTTTCTTCTCAGGGTATCTTTAATAGCATCGTATATTCCGGTGGTTACTGTAATATGATCAGACATTTTTATTCTTTTTTAAAATTAAATGATGCGGCTATTCTTTATGATCCAATGCAGGAATACAGACCAAAAGGTCTTTCCCGTAGAAAACCGCAAAAAACAATGAGTAAATAAAATTAATCCGAAGTATTTCCCTGTCCTGGATCCTGACAGGGCTTAATTGATAAAGTCCTTGGAACTTTTCAGAAAAGAATCTGTATGTAAATACAATAATGACAGCAGCAATCCTGATTGCCGGCGTATCGCAGATAAAAAAATCGTTGCTGTCATTATATAAGTTGTTCTGATTTCTTACAAATATAAGACTTAAAAACGGAATGCGGCCACTGCACTTAAAGAAACTCTTGTCAGCCCTTCTTTCTGATCATTCCCGAAATTAACGGTCTGTCCATTGTAGCTCATTTTGCTCAATGTTCCTGCTGTAGCCCCAAATTTTGGCCCTATCATCAGGTTTTTGGTAACGGCATACTGATAGCCTGCCCCTACTTCTATACCAAAAGTGGAACCGGTAGCTTTTACAGATCCTGTCTTCGTAGTGTAACTGATTACCCCCATCGATGCATCCGCTGCAAATTTGTGTTTTGTAGGCTGAGTATGATTGGAAAACATCACGGAAGGGCCAAAGAAAGTGATATTATCTTTTGTATTAACCGATACATAAACTGTCTGTCCGTTCATATTATTACCATGTAACAAACCACTGCTCGATGCGCTGTAATTGGAAAACTTAGCCCCGATCCCGATATGCTTCACGTTATAATAAGCAGCCATTTCAAAATTGACACCGCTTTTCAGTCCTTTTATGTAATCTTTTTCTTCTCTTGAAAGCCCGGAAGCGGTTTCAGCAACCCTCCATCCGAATCCTACGGCAGGCATAATGGTTATTTTTTCCTGAGCAAAAGAAAGTAAAGAGCCCGAAATAGCTCCTAATAGGATAAGTTTTTTGATCACGATTAAAAGTTTCCAACAAAAATACTATTTTCAGGTAAAGGGACAACTAAAACTTGAACCGTCTGTTTTCTTTTTTATCGGAAAGCTTTTTCTTACCATCCAGCCTTTTTTGTTTTTGAGCTCTTGAGGGTTTTGTTGCTGTTCTTTTTTTAGGAACAATCAGGGCTTTGTTGACAAGATCTATTATCTTTTCGATGGCTTTATTTTTGTTCATCAGCTGGGTCCTGCTTTCAGAAACCGTCAGAAATAATAACCCCTCTGCGTTAATTCTGTTTTTCAGTTTTTGCTGTATCAGCTCTTTCTGGTCATCATTGAAAAACTCTGACTCTACCACTTTCCACAGAACGGTAACGGCGGTCTCCACTTTGTTGACATTCTGCCCTCCTGCTCCACTGCTGCGGGAGGTTTTGAAACTGAGTTCTTTGGAAAAGTCTTTCATTTTTTTAGATGATGAATTAAAGAGTAAAGATAAAAACTATTGATTGGTCTCCACTATTTTTTGAAGTTCAATCCGGTTTACTTTACCATTCGGTGTTCTTGGAATCTGTCTGATAAAAATAACTTCCTTGGGTTTATGAAAACTCTTCTCAAAAGGAAGCTCAGAAGTCTGTCTGATCAGCTCTTCTGATTCTTCGCCTTCTATAACCACTATCAGTTTCTGGCCCAGGCTTTCATCTTTCAGGCCTAAAAATACAACTTCATTCGGGATTTCTTTTTTCACTAAAGCTTCCAATGTTTCCGGAAATATTTTTGCTCCCCCCGAATTGATAACATGATCAATCCTTCCTAAAAATTTAAATTGTTTTTCGTTTTTAATTTCCACCAGATCATTGGTCTGCAGAACTTCAGGATTCAGTTCAGGAGCAGAAATCTTCAGACAGCCTCTTTCATCTTTTGAAATCGACACGTTTTCAAAGGCTGTAAAATATTCTTCAGAAACAGGAAAAACTTGTTTCAGGGCAATATGGGAAAGAGTTTCAGACATTCCATAGGTTTCAAATATTCTGCCCGCATTGGCACTTTCACTGATTTTTTTCTTCAACGATTCTGAAACTGCGGCCCCGCCTATGATCAGGTTTTTGATCAGATGCAGTTTATCCAGGGAATTTTCAACCTGAAGAGGGGTCATGGCACAGAAATCTATTTCTTCATTCAGATTTTCAACCGGATTTAGAGATGGATCTGCTGTGATTAACTTTAATTTTCTCTCCACAGAACGTACCAGCATCATTTTCCCTGAAATATATTCCACAGGAAGGCAGAGTAAAGCTTTATCGCCCTTTTTTAATCCTAAGAAGTTACACGTCATCATCGCAGAGCTGAGCATTCTCTTTTTCTCTATTCCGAAAATTTTAGGCTGACCTGTTGAACCGGAAGTCTGTACATTAACCGTCTCCCCTTCCGAAAACCATTCTTCCAGAAAATTTTTGGCTTTTTGCTCAAATTCTGTTCCCGGAGATAAATTATTAATATTGAGATTATTGAAGTCTATCAGCATATTTTCTTGGAATAAATAGGATCGTAAATTTAAAAAAAAGTTTAAAAATTTCTTGTATCTAAAGAAAAAAGCTGTAAATTTGCACCACTGAAATAAACAAAGACCCATGGTGTAGCGGTAACACTACTGATTTTGGTTCAGTCATCTGGGGTTCGAATCCCTGTGGGTCTACAAACCATCCTTTTTGAGGATGGTTTTTGTTTTTTATATCTCTCTTATGAATAAATAAAAATACTCTTCCTTACTTTAAAACTGATCACTATTTTTACCCCTCCTTCAGCAATGCATTCAATCCATATTTATCAAACAAAATTTTCCCTATTTCAATTTTAGACCAGCCTTCTTTTAATTTATAGGTGAACAGCAGCTGCTCGTCTTTCACAAAAGATTCTAAATTCAATACGAGGATGTTTTCATTTTTTGCCAGGTCTTTCTCAATAAGATTCAGATGGGTGGACAGGATAAACATTGAATTTTTGTATCTGGACAATCCTTCAACAGTGTTTATGGTAATCTGCGCCGCATCATTAATATTGGTTCCTTTAAATATTTCATCAAATACCGCAAAACAGTTTTTTGATTTCAGTTCCAGAAGAACCTCTTTTAAGTTGATAATTTCCTGAGCAAAATAGCTGTAGCCTTTTTCAAGATCATCATCCACAGAGAAAAATAAAAATATCCTGTCATAAAACGGAATATTACAATATTCTGCAGGTACAGCCAGCCCCAGATGAGCAAGCAAAACAACAATACTGATGGATTTCATCGCTGTAGACTTTCCGGACATATTGGCTCCAGTAAAAACAACGGTATTATTTCCAGTAATGTTGATTGAGTTCTTCACAGAATCGGTGAGGTTCAGGTGATAAAATTCATTAATCGTAAAGGTATTATCATAATTAAAATGAGGAAATACCAGATCAAACTTTCTGATTCCTTTGGCAATCCCGCAATACATATCAAACCTATAAAAGAAATCCCAAAAGGAAGCGAAGTTTCCGTTTTCCTTTTCAGATTCAATCTTTATTAAAATGGCTTTTCTCTGCTTAAATTGTAACTCTTTACTGTAATATTCATTGATTGATAATGAATTAATAAACAGGATCATCTTTTCAATTTCCCGAGTGTATTCTGCACTGGTATTGGTAAGGTTTAAATTTCTCAACAATAGCCCCAGCCGGTAGAAGAATTCTATAAATAAAGAAATATTAAAATTGGTTTCTTTATAAAACTCCCGGTAGGTAAAGTTGGTTAAATGAGTATAATTACGGCTCTCGATTTCCTCTGAAAACTGATGAATGGAAGAAACAGTCTGATCATTAATTTTATAGTTCTGTAATAATGAAAAGTTATCTAAAAACAACTTTAATATATTCTGTACTTCAAGAGTTTGTTCTATACTGTAGTTTTTCTGATTGAAAAAACGGGTTAAATACTGTTTGGATCTTCTGGTCTGGGTATGATCAAAGTGAATTAATACTTCTGAAATATTTTTCATAGTTTATCTCTTCCAAAATCTATTGATTCTTATAATGAAACGGAAGTTTCACAAGATCAATTACTTTTTCTCCACGGTTATTTTTACCTGCCGTCCACATCACATTATCTGTTGCTTTTGCAGCTGCAGCCTTTACTTCATTATTAAAAGCCTCGTTTTTCCCATAAGTAGACACATTTAATACTTTGCCACCATCATCCACCTTTATAATGATCTCCGTATTCAGGCTTTTTCCTAAAGACTTCACCGCATCTTTGTTCAGGAGCTGCTCAACTTTTTTCATAAAAGCTTTGTTGCCTCCGGGAAACTGTGCCGGAAAATTATTAACAGGCGGAGGCGGTACAGAAGGATCCTGCGGCTGTCTTGATTCATACCGGTTGACAATTTTAGTATCTCCTTTCGTTTTCTGCGCAAAAGCTATCGTAGATAAGCCTATCAGGCTGGCAAGTATAATTTTTTTCATGGATATTGTATTGGGTTGATTAGTTTTTATGTAACATAATTGAAAAATAAGCATAATTTACATGGGTGTGCAGAATAATTTGGAATTTAACAAACTATAAGATTAAACTTTATGAAAATATTAAGATAAAGCAATAAAAAAGACTTCCGAAGAAGCCTTTAATTTATTTATATAGAATTCCTATTCTACTTTCGTCTTTTCAGTTCATCGATTTCTTCCTGAACAGACCTCATCTTGTTTTTCAATTCTTCGCTTATTTTTTCAGGGAATTTTTTAAGCTTTCTAAGATCTAAAGCCAACATGACAGATGCCACTCCAATAAAGATAAAAGAAACCGCTGTAAGCGTAACCAGGGACATTCCTGTAAACACCGGATTAAATATCAACAGTAAAGAGAAAATAATTCCTCCGGCACTTGCTAATGCTACATTTCCCCAGCTTAGTATTTTCTGGCTCCTAAGATCAAAAGCAAATCCCAAAAGCTGAAAGGAGCGGAACAACAGCGTAAATCCTACCACAAACGGAAGAACCGACATGGAAATCTCCGGATTCGACACAAGATACAAACCAATAGCCGTAGTAAGCAGCCCGCTTACCAGAAACCATCCCCATCCCTGCAGGGATTTATTATTCTGTATGGAAAAAAAGATTTCTGTAATTCCGGAGACCAGAAAAGATACACTGAAAATAACAGAAAGCGTTACATACGTTGCCAACGGCACACTAAATACGTAAAAACCACAGATAAGAAAGATAATTCCAAAGATCAACGGAATATACCAATGCTTCACGGAATTCGTAAGAGTCTGAAAAAAGTTCGACATAAGCTGTATTTTAGGCTGCCTACTTTGTACCACGGTGTTCGGCTTGTCCGCAGGAAATTTCAAACTGATCATATTTTCACATTCATTTGAAATATAACCTATACTAATTTACGGAAAATCTTTTACTCAAACCTGAGAAACACCAATTAATATCTTTCTCCTAAGCACAACTTCTATCTGGCAACCGGCTGCTGCTGAGTAACACAATGTACCATTCCTCCGTTTTCATACAGGTTTCTTACATCTATCCCGATCACCTTTCTGCCCGGATACTGTTCCTGAATCATTTTATTGGCTGTACTATCATTCGGATCACCATAATTAGGAACCAGAACTACCCCGTTGGCCACATAATAATTGACGTAAGAACCTTTTTCTTCCAGCTGTTTTCCATAGGCTGTTTTCACCTTATTTTTAGTGGCCGGCAGGTATACTTTCTTATATTCTTTTCCTTTTACATTGGAAGCGGTGTACAGGGTTTCAATATCCTTATCAGAAAGTCCCATTTCAAAAAGGTCGTCTTCATTCATGGTGATCATTGTATCTGAATTGACAAATTTCATGAACCCATCAATATGCATATCTGTTACATCCAGACCGGTAATTCCGTCCAGCCAGATGACTTTGGATACTCCGTAATATGTTTTGAACATCTCTTCAGCTTCTCCCTGCGTGATTCCTTTATTTCTTATGGAACCTTTTTTCTGGCTGATCACTGAACTTTTACATGCCATCAATACTCCGTTTTCGTCTGTTTCAACAGAACCGCCTTCATTCACCATTTTCTCATTCAGATCCAGCACTTTTATCCCAAGATCTGTTCCGATTCGCTGAGGGATCTGATCACAGTTTTCAAAATCATATTTTTCACCCCAGCCATTAAATCCCCAGTCTGCAATCAGTAGCTTCCCTTTGTTGTCTTTCACAAAAACAGGCCCGTTGTCTCTTACCCAAACGTCATCAGTAGGATAAATTTTAAAATCAACATTGTTTAACGGAACTTTATTCTGTTCCAGAAGACTGATGATTCTTTTCTTCTCTGAATCATTATAGGCAATGATGTATACTTTCTCGCCATTTTGCAATGCTTTGGTCATGTCTATCCATGTCTGCTCTACCCTTTTTCTGTAAGTCATTCCATGCTGGTAATGATGAGGCCACTGAAGCCAGGTTCCTTCATGCGGTGAAGATTCTTCGGGAAAATGATACGTCTGTGCCATACTCAATATACTGCTCAATAATAAAATGAGCCCTGATAATTTATTCATATGATTAAAATTTCTTTCCTATAAATATTCCGAAATTAACTTCGGTTTCAAGACTATTCCCCGTCTGGGAAATGTTGCTTCCTATTCCCAATTGAAGTCTTTTATTGTTTTCAATACCTAAACGGATGATCTGACTGCTTTCCTGATGTTCCTTAAAACTGAAATCAGATTCCAGCATCAGCATACTGTACAGATTAAGATGTTCATTGATCTTAGGAGTGTATTCTAAAAGAGTATAAAGCCCTAATCCCAATTTCCCGGTTTCAAAGGAATAAGTAATCGCCGGAAACAGATTGATCCCAAAATTGCGGGTTTCCTTAGCGTAAGCCAAACCTAAAGAAGGCATCATATCTTCATCTGAAATATAAACACCTCCTGATACTCCCCAATGGTTCCCTATAAAATAATTAAGGTTCTGATAAATTCCGGGAGTTACTTTTCTAGTATCATACTGGTAGGAAGCTGTTCCTGATACAAAATAATTCCATCGGATTCCAAAGTCTTTGTCATAAATTCCAAGAACCTCTGCTTCTTTATTTCCTGCATACGCCTGAACAGAAATCTGTGATTTTGCATATATTGAAAATAATGAAATGAGAAGAAATGTGTTCTTTTTCATAAAGTGTTTTCCTGATTTTTCAGCAAAATTAACCCCTTCAAAAAAACAAAACTTGTCCCAAAAAGACATCTCTAAGAATACAGTGGGAAATAAATATACGTAACATTCTCTCCGGTTTCAGACAACAGATATTCTTCAATAACTTCTGAATCGTCAAGCATCAGGGATGGCATAGCAAGCCAAAAACGGTAAAAAGCACGGTAAGCTTCCAGAATATTCTCATACGTTCCGGAATGAGCAAACCGGACATATTTCCCTCCAAAAATTTCCTTCTTCTGAAATCCCTTTATATCTTTTCTCTCTTTTACAGCAGCTCCATACCTGCAATGGGAACGGCTGGTGATAAGAGGCTGGTCACAGATTATTCCGTAAGAAAACGGGGAAACTCCATTCTGCTTTTCAATTTCTCCCCAAAAATCATTGATTTCTTCATTATTATAATCTTTGGTTTTAATGAACTTACAATACACGGAAACAGCATCTTTGTATTTTATTTCATATTTCAGATCTATACTTCCACTATCAATAAACTTTTTAAAAACCGCCTCTTTTTGCTTCCTCGCTTCGGCCGGAGAAATATGAAACTGTTTTTTAAAGGCTTTGGAAAAAGACTGAATAGTAAAATACCCTACCTGCCAGGCGATATCTGAAATTTTTTCTTCGGTATAAATCAGTTTTTTGTAGGCACTTTCAAGCCGCAGCCGTTTCTGAAATCCTGAAATTGTTTCTTTAAATATCTTAAAAAATATTCTCTGAAAATTACGGTAAGAATAATGAGACCGCTGTTCTATTTCATGAGCCGTAATCTCCTGATCGAAGTTTTCTTCGATATAATCTACAATCTTCTGGATTTCACTGAAGTTTGCCGGCACTGCTTTCTTTTTTATCTATTAAATGTACTAAAAAAATGATTTTCACCAAAGGGAACAGGCCCAACTGATTTTGGATCAATTGCAAAAGTTGGAGTGAATATTTTTTTATTAATCGCAAAGGCAGACAAGGCTAAATAATAGCGGAGCGTTCTTAAGATAAACAAAGCCGCTTCGCTTATTTTTGAAATACAAAGTTTTTTATTTAGATTTTAAGACTGTACCAGATTACTACAACAAAAAAGGATAGACAAAGTCCATCCTTTCATATATTATTTTCAGATCATTTTATTTTGTGGGTTTGTATATTTTATACATCACAAATAAAAATGCAATCCATACCGGGATCAGAATAACCTGAATTTCCATTCCTGTAAAGCACATCAGTGCCAGGATCAGCAATAAAAATATGATACAGATATAATTGGATGCCGGATAGAAAATCGACGGAAATTTAGACGAACTTCCTGAGCTGATAATGCTTTTCTTGAATTTCAGATGGGTATAGCAGATCATCAGCCAGTTGATAATTAAGGTGGAAACCACCAGAGCCATTAAATACTGAAATGCTTTTTCAGGGACCAGCTTGTTAATGATGATACAGATTCCGGCAAAACATGACGAAATAAGAATGGCATTCACCGGAACTGAATTCTTATTCAGTTTTTGTAGGAATTTCGGAGCATTTCCCTGTTGGGCTAATCCGAAAAGCATACGGCTGTTGCTGTATACACTACTGTTGTAAACTGATAAAGCGGCTGTTAATACAATCAGGTTAAGAACATTAGCAATCAGTGTGTTGAATTGAATTACTTTTCCAAACATACTGAATTCAAGTCCGTTAAGATTCTGAAAAACCATTACAAAAGGACTTGTTCCTTCTGTAATTTCTCTCCATGGACTTAATGAGAATAGAATAACCAACGCTCCAACGTAGAAAATCAGGATTCTGTAGATCACCTGATTGGTTGCCTGAGGAATTGTTTTTTCAGGATTTTTTGCTTCTGCCGCCGTAATCCCAATCAGCTCTAATCCTCCGAATGAGAACATGATCATCGCCATAGCTGCAAACAGTCCGGAAAACCCGTCTGTAGTTTTATTAAACAGTCCTTTTGGAAAAAAGCCTCCGTCATTCCATAAGTTCTGGATACTGGCTTTATCTCCTCCGGTACCGCTTACCAAAAGGTAGATCCCGAAAATGATCATCGCTACAATAGCGACTACTTTTATAATGGAAAACCAGAACTCAGTTTCCCCATATACTTTTACAGAAGCCAGATTAAGCGCATTGATGACAATAAAAAAGAATAAACTGGAAACCCAGAGCGGTATTTCCGGCCACCAGAAATGAACATAATGGCCAATAGCCGTAAGCTCGGCCATACTTACCAGGATATAGAGAATCCAGTAATTCCATCCTGAAGCAAATCCGGGAAAATTCCCCCAATATTTGTAGGCAAAATAACTGAAGCTTCCTGAAACCGGTTCATGAACCACCATTTCGCCCAGCTGGCGCATGATAAAAAAAGCAATGATTCCTGCCAAAGCATACCCAAGAATAACGGAAGGGCCAGCCAGTACAGCTGCAGGACCTATCCCGAGAAATAATCCGGTACCAATGGCACCTCCGAGGGCAATTAATTGAATGTGTCTGTTCGTTAAACCTCTTACCAGAGTACCATCATTTGGTCCGGTTTTATTTTCGCTGCTCATAGAATGAATTATGCCTTAAATATATAAAACTTTACAGAAATTCACGTTCTATGACGCTTACCGAACACACAAAATATTCAGTATTAAATAATTAAAAAGAAAAAAGAGCAAAAATCCCTTATAAAAACTCCTTCGGAACCGCGATATTATTCTTTTTCATATACTCTAAAAGTCCCTGATAACGGTCTTCATACCCATCTGTTCCGCATTTGTGCGAAATACTGCATATATCAGAAGGCTTAATTTCCAGAATATCGGAAATCTTAGTCAATATTTCCAGATTGATTTTCACCTTGGAATTTTCAATATCGGAATAGGCTTTCTGAGAAATTCCCATTTCAAAAGCCATATATTCCTGCGTAAGGTCTTTGCTCCGCCTTATTTTCCTGATGTTTTGCCCACATACTTTCATCCTTTTTGCTTTTAGTAGTTTTTGGTATAGTTTAGAAGATTATCCACTAGCCTCTAACAAAGTTAATAAATACCTTTGGCAAAACATTATACACGTTACATGATATTTATTTTTTCACAATAATTCACGCTGCTCAAGCCGGATTTCGGAGAATAAATATCACTTCAGTACAACACACTTGGAATTATGGAGACGCAAAAATTTAATTATGACAATAATATTGTCAGAGCATTCCTCTATGCTACAATCGTATTCGGGCTGGTAGGTTTCCTGCTGGGACTTACGGCCGCACTGATGCTTTTCTATCCTGAACTTCCTGAATTTTTATTCGGAACCGATGATACTACCATCCAGAGTTTGAGAAGCGGTAATATCCAGGGGCTGATCAATACACAGGGAGCCATGGGCTTCGGAAGAATCAGAATGCTCCATACCAGTGCTGTTATCTTTGCTTTCGTGTGTAACTCGTTTTTCTGCGGTGCTTACTACAGTATGCAGAGGCTGTTAAAAACAAGAATGTACAGTGATACCTTATCCTGGATCCACTTCTGGTCTTGGCAGTTTATGATCGTTACCGTTGTGATCACATTCTTAATGGGAATCAACACTTCCAAGGAATATGCTGAGCATGAATGGCCTATTGACATTCTGATCACGTTCTCATGGGTAATCTTCGGGATCAATATGTTCGGAACTATTGCCAAAAGAAGGGTAAGACACCTTTATGTAGCGATATGGTTTTATCTGGCAACATGGATTGCTGTAGCCATGCTGCATATATTCAATAACCTTGAAATTCCTTTATCATTTACAAGCTGGAAATCCTATTCTGTATATGCGGGAGTAAAAGATGCCCTTGTGCAGTGGTGGTACGGCCATAATGCAGTAGCATTCGTACTGACCACTCCCGTACTGGGTCTGATGTATTATTTCATGCCGAAAGCGGCTCAACGACCGGTCTTTTCATACAAATTATCTATTATTCACTTCTGGTCACTCATTTTTGTATACTTATGGGCAGGCCCTCACCACCTTCAGTATACAGCGCTTCCGGCATGGGCTCAGGCCGTTGGTACAGGGTTCTCTATTATGCTTATCGCTCCGTCATGGGGTGGAATGCTGAACGGTCTTCTTACGTTAAGAGGAGCCTGGGATAAAGTAAGAGAGAATCCGATCCTTAAATTCTTCGTGGTAGCCGTTACCTGCTACGGGATGGCCACTTTTGAAGGACCACTTTTAGCCACAAAATCTTTAAATAAAATCGGGCATTATACCGACTGGGTAATCGGGCACGTACACTTAGGAGCTCTTGGATGGAATGGTTTCATGGCATTCGGAGTAGTTTATTACCTCGTGCCAATCATGTGGAGAACTCCGCTCTGGTCTAAAAAATTAGCCAACTGGCACTTCTGGCTGGGAACATTAGGAATTATTTTCTACGCAGTTCCGATGTATATTTCAGGATTCACTCAGGGATTAATGTGGAAACAATTCAATCCGGACGGAACTTTATTATGGAAAAACTGGCTGGATACGGTAACTGCGATTATTCCTTACTTTAAAATGAGATTCCTGGGAGGTGTTCTTTATCTTAACGGAGCGATCCTGATGGTGGTGAATGTAGTGAGAACTGTAAGAAAAGGATCATTCCAGAAAGAAGTTCCTGCTGAAGCGCCTGCCCTTGCAGATATTGGCAGCACAAGAAAAGAAGGCGAAGGTGTACACCTTTGGCTGGAAAGAACTCCCGCCCTGCTTTCTATCCTTGCATTCATTACGATAGCTATTGGAGGGCTGGTAGAAATTGTTCCAACACTCTCGCTTAAACAGAGTGTACCAACCATCACCGCGGTAAAACCTTATACTCCGCTGGAACTGGAAGGAAGAGATCTTTATATCCGTGAAGGCTGTAATTCCTGCCACTCACAGATGATCAGACCATTCCGTGATGAGGTTGTTAGGTTTGAAGGTAAAAACGGACAGTATTCCAAAGCGGGAGAATTCGTTTACGACCGTCCATTCTTATGGGGATCTAAAAGAACCGGACCGGATCTTCACAGAGAAGGAGGCCGAAACCCTGATTCATGGCACTTCAAACACATGTATAACCCAAGAATTACGTCTGCAGGTTCCATCATGCCGCGTTTTCCATGGCTGATTACCAATAAACTGGACCGCACGCAGATGGTAGATAAATTAAAACTGATGAAGAATTCTTTCGATGTACCATACACCAAAGCAGAAATAGATTCTGCAGGAAAATGGGCAGATAACCAGTCTAAAGCGATCGTAAAAAGAATTTATGCAGAGGCAACGGACGTGAAAGATCAGATGGAAAAAGAAAGATCAGCTAAAGGTGCAGGCTTTGTACCGCTTGAGCAAAGAGAGATTATTGCAATGATCGCCTACCTTCAGAGACTGGGTACCGATATTAAAACAACGCAGATCCAAACGGCAAGTGCTGAGTAATTATTAAAATGTAAAGCAATGAAAACGAGAACCCCTATTTCAGTATATATCGCGGCAATGATAGGCTTAACGATCATGGCGTTTGAAATGTTCGCCGGAGACTCAGGATACTTTTCTTCTCCATTTTTCTGGGCGCTGCTGTTAATTGCCGTTATCCTTCTGATGATTATGAATTCTATTGGAGATCTGGTTGAAAATGAAAGTTTCAACAGGTTATCCGAGGAACAAAAAAAACAGTATCTGGCAGAAAAAAATATTCCGTATTACCAGAAACTATGGAATTCGGCCTTTAAGAAACAGTCGGCTACAGAAGAAAAAGACATTCTTATCGATCACGGTTTTGATGGGATCACAGAGCTTGATAATTCACTTCCTAAATGGTGGATCGGTCTTTTCTGGTTCGGATGTATCTTCTGTGTGGTGTATATGACGGCTTTTGCTTTCACAGATTATGCCCACCCGGAAGCTGAATACGACAAAGAAGCGAAAACCATGCTGGCTTCCATTCAGGAATATGAGAAAAATGCTCCCCAGATCAATCTGGAAACCGCAAAATACAGTGCAGATTACATTGCAGAAGGGCAGGAACTGTTTAAAACTAACTGTGTAACCTGCCATGGTGACGGTGGGAAAGGAGGAATCGGTCCGAACCTTACCGATACGCACTGGATCAACATCAAAGAGAAAAGTTTATTTAAAAATGTATTCTGGATGCTTGAAAACGGTTCTCCAAATAATCCTACCATGAGGCCTTTCATCAAAGACGGAACCATTACGGGAAGAGATGCTGAAAAGATCGCTGCTTATGTTTACCACATCAACCAGGAAACATCACCAATTACCCAAGCTCAGGGAGGAGCTGCTCCGCAGGGTGAAGAAGTGAAGTGGGACAACGGAAACGAATAGAAAAATTTATTATCTCAAATATATCAACTATACCACGCCCCCTTTGAAATTACACTAACATTTGAATTTCATTTTTGCTAACCTTTTCAACATTAAAAAATGATACAAAAGGGGGCTTTTAAAGAATAAAATCCAAGTCTTGGCTCGTCTTTATCAACTAATTCACTTGACGACTACTAAACTAAATTCCATAATAGGACAGCCAAGGCAGGATTTTTGCATATGCAAAATGGTACCACAACAAGGAACTAATTAATTAGTATTACTATCTTTGTTACAAACCTCATCGCATTTGAAACTGAAAATCAACACAAGAAAAATCTTAAGGCGTATTGTAATAACCTTTATTTCAATATTGGTTTTACTTACCCTGCTGATACTCAGCCTCAGACTTCCAGCCATTCAAAATTTCATCAAAGACAAACTGGTTGTATATCTTGAAAAAAAGATAAAAACCAAAGTAAGCCTTGAAAAAGTCTACATAGGATTTCCCAACAGCCTTGTGATGCAGAACCTTTATCTGAAAGGTCAGGATGTAGACACCCTTCTTGCTGTCAGAAAACTGGATGTAGGTTTAAATATGCTGAAGCTGATCAATTCCACGGCAGATATTACGTCTGTGGATCTTGAAGGAGCCCGCGCCAATGTGGTACGGAAACCGGACGGAAGTTTCAATTTCGATTATATCATCAATGCTTTTGCTACCAGCGACAAAGAGGAAAGCCCTTCCAAACCTTTTATTATTTCCCTTAACAAGATCAATTTAAAAGATATTGGTGTTACCTTCAACGACCAGCAATCGAGAAATGACATCAAAGTTTATTTCAAATCCTTTGATACAAGGGTAAAAACTTTTGACCTCAGCAAAAATACCTATGCTGTTAATGACATTAATCTTGACGGTCTGAAATTAAAATTAAAGCAGGACCTCATAGAGGAAGTTGCTAAAAAGGTTGAGAAAAAAGTAGATTCCCTGAACGACAAAAAACCGATGAATATTGGTTTGAGAGGAATTAAACTCACCAATTTCGATATTGATTACGGAGACGACAATACCAAAACTTTTGCTAAGGTCTTATTCAAGGAACTGAGTACCAAGGTCAACAAACTGGATCTTGAAAATAATGCCTACCATATTTCAGATATCGTGCTTTCAGGAGCAGATATCAATGCGAACCTTTATCTTCCGGCTCAGAATGCCAATCCGAAAAACACCAAGGAACCTGAAGTTTCAAAAGTTTCCGATAAGGATAAAGCGATGAAAATTATTCTTGGAAAACTCGTTCTTAACGATGTAAAAGCTGTTTACAACAATACCGCCATTGCTCCAACAAAGTCCGGAATGGATTTCAACCATCTGAATTTTTCAAAAATGAATGTGGAAGTAAGAAGCTTTAAAATGGAGAACAATACTTTTGCAGGGACAGTCAATTCAGCGGAAATTCAGGAATCGCGCGGGCTGGATATTCAAAAATTCAATACGGATTTTGTGTATGCTGAAAAAGAAGCTTACCTGAAAGATCTCTACCTTCAGACCCCGAAAACAATTCTCCGCGATGAGGTGATTTTAAATTATGACTCTATTGATCAGCTTACGTCTAATCTGGGTGTTGTAAAAATTGCAGCCAACATCAAAGATTCAAAAATAGGGTTTTCCGATATTCTGAATATTGTTCCTGCACTGCGCAGTACAGTTCCGTTCAACAAATATCCGAATGCAGTGTTGAATGTAAATGCCAATGTAAAAGGAACTGTAAATGATCTTCTGATACAGAATTTAAAGGTTTCCGGACTGGACCAGCTGCGAGTGGCCGCCTCAGGAAGGATCAAAAATGCAATGAATCCTGAGCATTTGTATTATGATCTGAGAATCGGGGAATTTTCTGCTGACGCGAAAACAGTCTTCAATTTGGTTCCGAAAAATACCATTCCGTCTACGATTTCCCTGCCGTCCCATTTCAGCATCAAAGGAAATGCAAAAGGAACGACCAAAGTCATCAAGACAGACCTCAACCTCTACTCTACTCTGGGAAATGCAGCAGTGGTTGCAGATGTTGATATGACGCGGAAAAATTATGAAAAATATAATGTAAAAGCCAATCTTCAGGCTGTACAGATCGGGAAAATCATTCAGAATAAAGATATTGGCCCTGTGACCGCACAGGTTTCAGCCAAAGGAGAAAGTTTTGATTTTAAAAACGCTAATGCTGATCTGAAAGGCCATGTTGCCTCAGCCGTATATAAAGGTTACCGGTACCAGGATATGGATCTGACCGGTACTATCAAAAAAGGAGCTTACCATATTATTCTTAACTCAAAAGACCCGAACGCCAATCTGAATTTAACTGCTTCCGGAATTTACGATGACAAAAATCCTACGGTGAAAGTCAACGGTGAGGTCATCAAATTAGATGTCAATAAGCTTGGCTTCTATGAAAAACCGATGATTATTGCAGGAAAGATCGACGGAGATTTCACTAATCTTGATCCCAACAATCTGAACGGTTATCTTAACCTTAAAGATTTTGCCTTTTCAGATACCAAAGAAGTATATCCGGTGCAGGAAGTAAATGTAAAGGCTTCTTCCACGCAGGATTCAACACAAATCATTTTCAATTCCCAGATTGCGGATGTCTCTTTAAAAGGAAAATATAAGCTTACCCAGATCTTCGGCTCTTTAATGCAGACCATCAACCAATATTACCAGTTCCAGAAGCCGGGGAAAACGGAGAAAGTAGATCCGGGGCAATTTTTCACCTTCAATGCTAAGATTAAAAATGATGATCTGATCCGGAAATTTGTATCGGAACTGAAAAGTTTTGAGACCATTAATTTAGCAGGAAACTATGATGCGGATTCTCAGAAAATAGAGATTGACGGAGCAATTCCACAGCTTCTGTATGGTGAAAATACCATTGAAAATGCCACTCTGAAAGTAACCAATGAAAATCAGGCTCTTCAATACGGTCTTAATGTAGCGGCTTTAAAAAGTTCAAGTTTCACGCTGAATAAAGTCAGTGTAAACGGTGACGTGGCAGACAATATCATCAATTACAATATTACGACTAAAGACGCCAAAGATGCCACGCAGTTCCTTATTGCCGGAAATGCAAAATCATTGAATGACATCACAGAAATTTCACTGAAGCCGGATGGTTTAAAATTAAATTACTCAGACTGGAATGTTGCAGAAAACAATAAAATCCAGATCAGCAGCAAAGGAATTTTAGCGGATCATTTCATCCTTTCCAATGGGGGCAGTGAGATTTCCCTTCAGTCAGAAAGTGAAAACCCTGAAAGCCCGTTAAATGTTTCCCTGAAAGATTTTAAAATTGAAACAATAACGGAACTGATTAAAAAAGATACGGTTTTGGCCCGCGGAACGATCAACGGAACGGCTCAGCTTCGCAATTTGACCAAAAATATGACCTTCACTTCGGATCTTAACGTTTCTGATCTGATCGTTTATGGAAGTCCTGTAGGAAATCTTGCAGTGAAAGTCAATAATACTTCACCGAATATTTTAAATGCTGATATTGCCCTTTCCGGAAATAATAATGACGTAAAAATCCTGGGTGACTACAATACTTCTTCCAGCACATTTGACCTGAATATGGCAATCAATCAGATTCAGATGAAGAGTATTCAGGGATTCTCCATGAATGCAATTACAAATACGGAAGGTTATCTTTCCGGGAATTTAAAGATCACCGGAACAGCCGATAAACCGAATATTTTAGGTAAAGTAAAATTCAATGATGCAGGGCTTGAAATTGCCAAAACAGGCAGTGATTTCAGAAAGCTGAATGACGAAATTGACTTTACCAGCCGTGGTATTGAATTTAACAGGTTTAAGATCAATGACAAGGACGGCAATTCTTTAGTCGTTAACGGGCAGGTTCTCACTCAGACTTACAGGGATTTTGCCTTTAATCTTAACGTGAATGCCAAAGATTTCAAAGTTGTAAATTCAGAAAAATCCAATGACGCGATCATGTATGGTGTTCTTGCTATTGATGCAGGGCTTCACATCCGCGGAAACCTTGATCTTCCCAAAGTAGACGGAAGGCTGAGCGTGGCAGACAATACAGATTTTACTTTTGTTCTACCGCAATCCAGTCCTTCGCTTCAGGAAAGAGACGGAATCGTGGAATTCATTGATAAGGATCAGGTGGTTCTCAATAAAACGATCAAAGCTGATTCTCTTAATGCGCAAAGCCGTATCAAAGGAATGGATGTGAGCGTTAATATTGAAGTGAGCAAGGAAGCTAAATTATCAATCATTATTGACAAAGCCAACGGAGATTTTGTACAGCTTCAGGGAGAGGCTGAACTGACCGGAGGAATTGATCCTTCAGGAAAAACAACATTGGTTGGGGTATATGAAGTGGAAAAAGGAAGCTATGATCTTTCTGTGAGTTTCCTTAAACGTAAGTTTGATATTCAGAAAGGAAGCACGATTACCTGGACTGGTGAACCTACAATGGCTCTCATGGATATTACGGCCGTTTATAAAACAGAAGCTCCTCCGATTGATCTTGTAGAACAGCAGATCAGTGGTGAAGCGGCCTCCACCATGAACCAGTATAAGCAGAGAGTTCCGTTCAATACTTTATTAAAGATGAAAGGAGAACTTCTAAAACCACAACTAAGTTTTGATATCACCACAGACGAGAAAAACAACGCGATTTCCTCTAATGTAAAAGATGTTATCGATCAGAAACTGATCCAGCTCAGAACTCAGGAATCCGAACTGAATAAACAGGTTTTTGCGTTGCTTCTTCTGAATCGTTTTATTGGTGAAAATCCATTTGAAAGCGGTGCCGGAATGTCAGCTGAAACAATGGCAAGACAAAGTGTGAGTAAGATTCTTTCCCAGCAGCTTAATAATCTGGCCTCCGGCTTAATAAAAGGGGTGGATCTTAATTTTGGTCTGGAATCTTCGGAAGACTATTCTACCGGACAAAAAAATACAAGAACCGACCTGAATGTGGATATCAGCAAAAAATTACTGAATGACAGGCTGAAAGTGACTGTAGGAAGCAATTTCGGACTGGAAGGACAGGCCCGCCAGAATGAAAATATGACCAATATTGCAGGAAATGTTTCTGTAGATTACAGTCTTTCCAAAGACGGAAGATATATGCTGCGTGCTTACCGTAAAGATGAATATCAGGTGGCTCTTCAGGGGCAGATCATAGAAACCGGGGTTGGATTTATCATTACCCTGGATTATGACAAGTTCCGGGAGATTTTCCAGAAAACCAGAGAGAAGAAACCGAAAAAGAATCAGAATAATCAAGTTGTAGAATTTAAGTAATGAACCGTAACTTCCATACCTATTGTAAATATCTGTTGATTTCCGGACTGGCATCAACAGTCATTTCCTGCAGCAATACCAGATTTCTGAAAGAGGGCCAGATGCTCTACACAGGCGCTGAAGTAAAGATAGAAAGTGATACCATCTCTAAGAAGGAGAAAAAAGAACTACAGTCTGCACTGGAAGCGAATCTTATTCCCAAACCCAACTCTACATTCCTGGGAATGCGTCCTAAGCTGTATTTTTATAATATTGCGAAAGAACCTAAAAAGGATAAAGGCTTTAATTACTGGCTTAAATATAAAGTAGGTGAAAAACCCGTATTGCTAGGTGATGTAGACCGTGAATTCAATAAAGATATTATCGTTAATTATTCTGAGAACAAAGGATATTTCAATGCGAAAGCCACCTATGATACGGTTTCTAAGAATAAGAAAGCTCAGGTCATCTATAAGGTAAGGCCGGGTGCCAGATATCTGGTGGAAGGGGTAAAGTTCCAGAAAGATTCAACTTTAGTTAATCAGGAAATTCAGAATATAGCTGATAAAACCTATCTTAAAAACGGAAGACCTTTTGATCTGGATGTCATCAAAGCCGAACGTGAAAGAATTGACAATGGTTTGAAGGAACGAGGTTTCTATTATTTCCACCCTGATAATATTATTGTACAGGCAGACAGTACCGTAAGCAAAAACCATAAGGTTGAACTTAATGTAAAGCTTAAAGATAATACTCCGGATCTGGCAACCCAGCAATTCAGCATTGATAAGGTAGTTGTATTTCCTAATTATAATATTCAGGATGTAAGAGCCGGAAAGTATTCTATTCCGATGGATAAAGATTCTCTTTCCAAATATGCTTTTGATGACATCTACGTTATTGATCCGCAGCATAAGTTCAAACCGAAAATTTTCGACAGGGCTTTATACTTTAAAAAGGGAGATCTTTACAACCGTTCCAATCATAATCTTACTTTAAACCGGTTAATCAGTCTTGGTGTTTTCAAATTTGTAAAGAATGAATTTATTGTCGCTGATTCGCTGAGTCATAAATTTGATGCTTATTATTTACTGACGCCAAGGCAGATCCAGTCACTTCGTCTTGAAGCGCTCGGAAGAACCAACTCCGCGAATTATGCAGGTAGTGAGCTTAACCTCAACTGGACCCACAGAAATTTCTTCCGTGGAGCAGAACAGTTTAAGGCATCTATTTACGGAGCTTTTGATTTCCAGATGGGCGGACCTGAAAATGCCAATAATATTTTCCGTGGAGGAACGAATGTACAGCTTTCTATTCCACGAATTGTAGCACCATTCCGTTTTCATTCTTCCAGCGAGTTTGTTCCAAGAACGAATATTGCTTTAGGCTATGAATTCCAGAACAGAACAAAGTATTATACGCTTAATAATTTCACCGGATCATTCGGATATGTGTGGAAAGAAAACGCCAGAAAAGAACATGAACTGAAAGTAATTGACATTACTTTAGTGTCTCCGGCTAAGGTTACCGCTGAGTATGATTCAATTTCAAGAAATAATCCTGCCATGCAGCGTATCGTCAAGAAGCAGCTGATTTTTGGTCCTACCTATTCTTATACTTACACGAATACGATGTATCCGAAAAAGAATACCGTTTATTATAAAGGAACGCTTGATCTCGCAGGAAACATCACAGGATTAGTTACGGGAGCGGATGTAAAAAAGGATAAGGAAAAAAAGATTTTCGGAATTCCTTTCAGCCAGTATGTAAAGATGGAAAATGATTTCAGGTTTTACCATAAGTTCACTGAAAAATCTTCCCTTGCAACCCGTTTCATCGGAGGAATTGCTTATCCCTATGGAAATTCAGAATTTATCCCTTTCTCCAAACAGTTTTTCTCAGGAGGAAGCAATAGTATAAGAGCTTTCCGTGCAAGAACTTTAGGGCCGGGAAGTTTTGATCCGAGAACAATAGATGAAGGGACTTATTTTGATCAGTCCGGAGACATTAAGCTGGAATTAAATGCTGAATACCGTGCGAATCTATATAAGTTTTTAAATGCAGCTGTATTTGTAGATGCCGGAAATATCTGGCTGATCAATAATGACGACAAAAGACCGGGAGCTAAATTTTCAAAAGAATTCCTGAGTGAAGTTGCCGTAGGAGCCGGAGTAGGGCTGAGGCTTGATTTTTCAATATTAATTTTAAGACTTGATCTTGCCATGCCTTTGAGAGTTCCTTATTATGAAAAAGGAAACCGTTGGGCATTTGACAAAATCAATTTCGGAGACCCAAGCTGGAGAAAAGATAATCTTGTACTCAATATAGCCATCGGATATCCTTTTTAATATGATTAATAATGTAAAATTTTACTGGGAGGTCCTTCAGGAAACCTTCGCTGAATGGAATAAGTCTTCCGCATCGAAAGATTCGGCAAGTCTGGCCTATTATGCTATTTTTTCCATTCCGGGATTATTGATCATTATTATCTGGATTGCCGGAAATTTCTTTGGTGAAGAAGCGATTCGGGGTGAAATCAGCCATCAGATCGGCGGCATTATGGGAACAGATGTTGCCAAAAGCATTGAAAATATGATCGCCGGTGCCCTGATTGATAAACAGAATATTGTTATGAAAACGGTAGGTGTAGGGTCACTTGTCTATGGTTCCACTACTTTATTTTTCCAGCTTCAGCATTCTCTGAACAGCTTGTGGGATATACAGTCAGCTCCTAAAAAAGCTTTAGTGAAATTTCTTCTGGACAGGGCCAATTCTTTAGGTATGATCCTTATTCTTGGCTTTTTATTAATGATTACAATGATCCTGTCTTCATTAATCAGTGTTTTTAATAAATTAATTACCCAATATTTCGGTTTTGAAACGTATATGCTGGTAGAAACCGTTAATTTCGCAGCAGGATTCGGATTTGTTATGCTCCTTTTTGCGCTGATGTTTAAGGTTCTTCCGGATGTAAAAGTAAGCTGGAGACCCGTATGGAAGGGGGCTTTTCTTACGGCTGTGCTGTTTACTCTGGGAAAATTTTTATTAAGTCTGTATTTCGGAACGGCAAAACCTACTTCCGCTTTTGGAACAGCAGGAACCGTGATCTTAATTATGATGTGGATTAATTATTCCTGTATGCTGGTTTTCTTTGGGGCAGAATTTACTAAAGTCTACGCTTATAAAAAAGGGTATACAATTGTTCCTTCAAAACACGCAAAATGGAGTGATGCCAAATTGTATGAGGAGAGGATGAAAAGAGAGAATGCAGGGGATTTAGGATGATTAGGATATTTAAATAGTGTTTTAATAAAAATAAAAAACCTCCCGAAATCATCAGGAGGTTCATTTTTTTACATTCTGTTTACGGTTCCGATTCCGAGGAGGGCCAGCGATTTTTTGATTGTTTTCGCGGTAAGGTCTGATAAATTCAGACGGAATTTTTTCACCTCTTCATCTTCAAGCTTCAGAATAATATTGCTTTGATAGAACGAGTTATAAGATTTAACCAGATCATAAACATAATTAGCTACTAATGCAGGGCTTAAAGCTTCTGATGCTTTTGCAACTACTGCTTTATAATTGGCAAGAAGCATAATCAGTTCTTTTTCATATTCATTTAAAGCCACTTCTGAAATTTGCGTGTAATCTCCTTCTGCTTTTGACAGTAAAGACTGAATACGGGCATAGGTATAAAGAATAAATGGTCCTGTATTTCCGGAAAACTCTACACTTTCGTCAGGGTTAAACAGCATTTTCTTCTTTGGATCTACTTTCAGCATGAAATATTTAAGAGCCGCCAATCCAATAACTTCATAGGAAGCTTCTTTTTCTTCATCAGAAAGTCCTTCCAGTTTTCCTAATTCTGTGGTAATTGATTTTGCCGTCTCATACATTTCCTGCATCAGATCATCTGCATCTACCACGGTACCTTCACGGGACTTCATTTTTCCTTCAGGAAGTTCTACCATTCCATAAGAAAGGTGATATAAATGGTCTGCCCATTCGTAACCTAATTTTTTCAGGATTTTAAATAAAACCTGGAAATGATAATCCTGTTCGTTTCCAACAGTATAGATCAGTTTCTGAATATCATTATCTTTAAAACGCTCTACTGCTGTTCCTAAATCCTGTGTCATATACACAGAAGTACCATCGGAACGTAACAATAGTTTCTGATCAAGACCTTCATCGGTAAGATCGCACCACACTGAGCCGTCTTCCTTTTTGTAAAGAACTCCTTTGTCAAGCCCTTCCTGAATAAGATCTTTTCCAAGCAGATAAGTATTGCTCTCATATTGAACCTGGTCAAAATCAACTCCTAGTCTCTTATAGGTTTCATTGAATCCTTTGTATACCCAGGAATTCATTTCTTTCCAAAGATCTCTTACCGTTTGGTCACCGTCTTCCCAATCCACAAGCATTTTCTGAGCCTCTTTCATTACTTCGGAAGAAGGTTTGCAGATCTCTTTAAGATTAGACTTTTCAGCTTCAAGTTTACCCTCAGCTTCTAAAACATCTCTGAAAATGGCAAGAAAGGTATTACCCTGTTTTTTGATCAGTTCAGTTTCTTCTTCTTTTACTGATTTTACTACTAAGCCGGGTATTTTAGATAGAAGCAGATCATTTTCCAAAGCGTCCTTTAAATGAATCTCAAACTGGGGATGAAGATTTGAAACTTCGCTATAATCCAGACTGTTGAGCAGTTCTTTTTTATTTGCTTCAAGGGTATCTATTTTATCATTTAAGTTGGCAACTTCTACCTTCTTATTGGTATCAAAAGTGTCAAAGCTATTCTTTCTGAAGTCTTTATAGATCGTATTTACCTGTCTTTTCAGTTCTTTATCAAACTCTACATAATAATTTCCGACAAATTTATCTCCTTTTGTATGGGTTGTTTCCGGAGTTTCTCCATTTCCGAATTTTTCCCATGCCAGCATAGATTTACAGATATGAATTCCTCTGTCGTTAATAATTTGAGTTTTGATAACGTCATATCCAGCTTCTTTTAAAATCTGTGCTACAGAAAATCCTAAAAGATTGTTTCTGATGTGCCCCAGGTGAAGCGGTTTATTCGTGTTCGGTGAAGAGTATTCCACCATTACAGTAGAATTTTTCTTTTCCACAGTATCAAAATCTCTGTTTACGGATCTGAAGTTATCCACAAAAAACTGGTTATTAACTTTAACGTTAAGGAAACCTTTTACCACATTGAAGCTCTCAAACAAGTCTGTCTGCTCCGTTAAGGCCTCACCTAATTCCACCCCGATGCTTTCAGGGTTTTTCTTCAGCTGTTTTACCAGGGGAAATGTAACAATGGTAAAATCGCCTTCAAATTCTGTTTTATTTTCCTGAACTTCCAGATTGATGTCTTTTAACTGATATACATTTAAAATAACCTCCGAAAGTTTTTCTTCTATACTATTTTTAATATTCATGTCTGTAATGATTTTTCCAAAGGCTTATATGGAATCACCTTATCTGATCTCAAAATTTCGAAATACAAATTTAGTGAAATAAAAAAGACTTCATTGACGAAGTCTTTAAATTTTTGAATTAGGGATTAAGGCATCCATCATCCCATCTCCGGTATTCTCTAAGAACAGTATCTAAGATAGCTGAACTCTCAAAAAATGAAAAAGTTTTATTCCATAAAAAAACCACCCGAAGGTGGTTTTATCTATTATAGTTCTCTTTTAAAAACTAAGACAGCTTCATCATTACCAGGCTGATTATCTAAGTTCTTACTATTATCACGAATTCTAAGTTCGGTTGTTGAATAGGTTTTAATTTCCTTTCTCATGGTTTTATCCAGACCTTCTTCATCGGTATATTCAAGAGTCAGAACGTTATATAATTTATCATAAGTCCATTTCCCTGTAAAAGAATCAACAAGCGTACAATCATCTGTAGTAGCTGAAGACTCATACCTATCATAAACTCCTGAGAAGTCATTGTTAATTACGATCAACCCTTTATCCTCACAATCATTCAGCATAATGTTTTTGCCTCTGAATTCATACTTATAGGGTCTCCAGGTTCCGTTGACAGTTACCACTTCATCAACAACACTATTATCACTATCACTGGAGCAGGAAATTACTCCCATTAAAAGAAAAATTCCAATAAAATATTTCATAAAATAAGTTTTTTCGGCAAAATATTTGTCCGACGATTATTAGTTTAGTTTAAAATTTATCCCAAAATATCTTTGTAGATACTTTATCTCCCCCAATTTTAGATGCTGCAGCAGTAACGTTAGCATTGTTCAGAAGGTACTCCTGATCGGAATAAAGCATTCTGATTGGAACGGCTTCCGCTCTGGAGTTTGAAGGATTTACAAATACCGGAAAATCTAGTCTTCTTGCGAAATCCCAAGCCTGGAAACCTTTATTGAACATAGCAATCCAAGCCTGTTCTCCAATAGATTTTTTCCAATTTACCACATCATATGGATTTGCTGCAATATAGGTTGCTGCATTTGCATTACTTACCCCATATTCATCCATTGACGCTTGGATAGCTTGAGTATACAAAGTTGGTGCAGCACCTCCTACGCTAAATCCTCTTTGTGCTGCTTCAGCTCTCAAGAAGGTAATTTGTGTATAATCTAATAAAAATCCCTGAGCATTTTCTCCTGAAATAGCATTTGTAAAGTGAGAGAACTGACCAAACACGTTTTGTCTGGCATATCTGCCTCCTACATAATCACCCCCTATTGTTGTAAACCAAATAGCTCTTCTTGGATCACTTTTAGCATTCATAAAGTTAATTAAAACATCTGAAGGAACAAAATCATTTCTACCAGATTGAATCACGTCCTGATAAACAGGATTAGATAATAACCCTGAAGGGAATGTTTGTAGTCCGAAGTTATCAAGTTTATCAACAAATAAACCACCAGTAAAAGCAGCCTCGGCATATGTTTTAGCCAAAGCAGGTTCAACATCTGCCAGCGTAACAGCCATTTTAAACTTCAAAGAATTTCCCATTTTCTTCCACTTCACCATATCTCCTTTATAGATAAGATCTTTATCATATCCTGTCTCAGAAGTATTAATCAAAGCAAGAGCAGCATCAATTCTTTTAATCAGGTCTAAATAGATTGTCTTAGCATCATCATAAGGAATTTCAGCATTTCCTGGATTTTCAGCGGTTGCCTTTAATGCACCAAAATAAGGGATATCTCCATAAGTATCAACTAAATTAGCCCAGGCATATACATTTACCAATTCAATCATGGCAATGTTATTATTTTTTTGCACAGGACTTCCTCCTTCTGACTCAAGAAATCTTCTTGCATCCCTTAATGCCGATAGTACGCCTGGTGAAGGAACTGTGGCAGAAGAAGATGACATCATACGATTATAATGGTTTCTAGGTATATTCCTGGTTTTGATATCATATCTGGACTCCCCAGTATATGTTGTCTGTGACCATTGCTGAGTAAAAAACCGGGTAACATTACGGTTAACACTAACGTTCAATATCTGGTCAAGCAGAACTTGTTCAGCACTCGCAAAAAGTACACCGGAAGGAACTTCTGTTGGGTGTTTAGGATCTTCATTTAGTGACGTAATTTCTCTTTCACACGAAGTAAAAGCCAGTGCTAATGAAGTAAAACCTATAATTAAAAATATTTTTTTCATTTTTTTAGAATTTTAAAGTTATATCTATCCCTATATCACGAGTGGTAGGTAGCACCCCAATAGACTGTCCTTTGGCAGCTAGTCCATTACCTGTTCCGGCTTCCGGATCAGCGTAAGGCAGGTTTTTATGAATAATCCATAAATTTCGCCCTACGATAGATATTTTTGCATCTCTGATAGATGTATTTGCTAATATTGATTTTGGTAAGCTGTATCCAATACTCGCTTCTCTCAACTTCACATAGGAAGCATCATAAACAAACCTTTTATCTGGCATAACATCGTATCCGTCTACACTTCCTGCACTGGTTGGATCTCCAGCAGGTGTAGTATTAATACTTCCGTTTGGATTGACACCCGGATTCACAAATCCGTTTTCTCTGTAATCAGCTGTCTCTTGGTATAACCCTGTTGCTATTCCATAAGCCATATCCGGAGAATATACATCCCCGCCCTGTTTCATATCAATAAGGAAGCTTAGAGAAAAATCTTTATAGCGGAAGCTGTTTCTTATTCCTCCTACCCAATCAGGGGTAATATTTCCAATTACCTGATTATCATTGATTAAATAATTACCTGTTGTAGCATCTACAATTTTATTCCCATTAGCATCATACTGATAATCTGACCCAACCAAAGCTCCAAATGCTTGTCCTACACGGGCATTCAAAGAAACTCCGTTCTGATAGGTTGCCATTAAGTAGTTTTGAGAATTTCCATTGAGTTTAATTACCTTATTCTCGTTTTTAGACCAGTTGACATTAACATCCCAGGTAAAATTATCGGTTTTGAATGGTGTTCCGTTCAATTGCACTTCTACCCCTTTATTATCAATCTGTCCGGCGTTTACCAGGAATGTTCTATATCCTGTTGCAGAAGAAACCGGTAAATTCATAATCTGATCAAGAGTCTTTGTTTTATAAATAGCCACATCAAATCCTAATCTGTTTCTGAAGAATTGAGCTTCCATTCCAAATTCCACTTCCTTAGACTTCTGCGGCTTTAAATTTGGATTAGCAAGGAAAAATGGTTGATCAAATAAACCTTCACCTCTTGCTTTGAAAGTATTTACTAATCTGTAATTGGTAGTAGAAGAACCTACTTCAGCATAGTTTCCTCTGATTTTCCAGAAGCTTAACCATGGCTGTTTAACAAATTCTGAAAGGATAATAGCTCCTGTAACAGAAGGGTATGAATAGCTATTATTATCTTTTGGCAGGTTAGATGATTGGTCGACACGGAATGTTCCGTCAACAAATAAGAAATTTTTATAACCAAATGATGCTGTCGCATATAAACTTGAAGTCACAAATTTGGCATAATTTTCATCAGGAGGTAATATTGTTCTCACAGAATTAGAGATGGCGAACAAACCAGGCTTTGAAAGGCCTCCTTCTGTGCTCATAAATATATTGTCAATTAAATTTCTTCTCACGTTTCCTCCTGCAATACCACTCACATTCAGATCAGGAGTAATGTCAAATTTGTAATTGGCAAATAAATCAAAGTTCATCTCGGTATTCTTTACATTGGTTCTTGAGTATCCTGAACCTACGTTCAATCCGGATGCACCAAACACCTGAGGTAGGGAGCCGTTCATTAATCTTTCTTCTACAACCATCTGTAAATCATCGTAAGACAGCTTACCTGTAATTCCGAAGTTCTTGGAAACGTCGTATTTTAACTGTGCATAGCTGAATATCCTTGTTCTATCGTCAGACTGGTAACTCTGATATCTTTGAAAATAAGGGTTGTTCCAATATTGTGGTGTTGGATCATCAGATGCCGATCTGTTCCATGAAAAATTGCTATGTCCATTGTTTTCATAGGCATTTCTTAGTGCTACAACATCTACATTCGTTTGCCACCATTGCCTGAAACCTGAAACAATATTATCTGAATACCCTGTTTCATTTCTTCCTTTGGTACCCTGAAGGGTTAACGTTGTGAATACGGAAGCATGAAGTTTGTCTGTAAAGTCGTGGTTAAACTTAGCAGAGATTGTATTTTTTTTCAACTCGGAGTTGGGCATCAGACCATTGGAAAGCATATTTGAATAAGATAAAGACAAGTTGGAAGTCTTGTTTCCTTTTTCAATGGTGATGGAATTAACATATGTGACTGGTGTTTCAAAAAATTTGATCGGGCCGTTTTTAGCGGCTACCCAAGGGGTTGCTTTCCCATAGTTTGGTGATGAAGGATCATATGAATCCCACTGATAAACCAGAAGATTAGGGTTGAAAGCAGGTCCGTAAGAGGCATCATCAACAAAGTTGGCATAATTATATCCTCCAGGTCCCGGATCTTCATTCCAGGATTCTCCTCCATATCCGGCACCATATTTGGTCTGATATTTCGGGAAAGTAGATTTATCAATAAATCCAGCTGTGATTCCGGAAGTTAGAGTAACTCCCCAGCTGCCATCATTACCTCCTCTTCCACTTTTTGTAACGATAAGGATAACCCCATCACTTCCTCTCTCCCCGTATAGAGCAGATGCCGCTGCACCCTTCAGTACGTTAATGGATTCGATATCTTCTTGATTGATATCTGACAGAAAGTTACCATAATCGAATATGGAACCTGCCACAGTATTATTATTTACCGGTGAGCCGTCAATAACAATAAGTGGAGATCCACCGGACAATGATTTGTATCCTCTGATAAGTAGATTGGCAGATCCGCCAAAGTTGTTGTTGGTATTTACCTGAAGGCCGGCTACCTTACCTGAAAGAAGTGATGCTACGTTCCCGGTATTCGTTGTCCCACCGGTTAATTCTGCAGCTTTTACTTCCTCTGAAGCATATCCTAAAGATTTCTTCTCTCTTTTAATCCCGAGTGCGGTTACTACCACACCCTCGATCTCCTTTGCTTTTATGGTATCCTTCTCCTGAGCATGAACTACAGCAATTGAAGAGGATACTACCAAAGCAAGAAGACTTGTTGTTAGTTTCTTCATATCAAATTTATTTTGTGACTGTACAAATTTGTAAAACTTTATTAAAATCACAAAGCAAAATGTGAAAAAAATATCAATTATTCAAAATTTATTATTTTTTACAACTTTTAAATTATTAAATTATGTTAAAATAAAATTATTTAACAAAGACACATCATTTTAGTAATATTTTTTTTCACAATACCACAATGTGTTTTTTATTGATATTATCTATACCCAATATTCATCAATCAACTTAATAACGAGCTGAAATTCATTGCATTAATTCATAAAAACACCCCAAACTCCCATTGATGTGAAAAATAAACAATGTTATGCATATGATTTTTTTCCAATAAAAAACAGTGCAGAGAAGTCTTTACGACACAAAAAAACCGCCCGAAGGCGGCAAAAAAATATGTAAAATTTGTTTATAAAATTAGTTCTTATTCCAAAACGGAGTAAACTGGTTTTTAACGAAAACATCTCCTCCTGACATAGCAGGAACATTAGCTGCATTAGCCGCATATTCCGAGAATGGATAGATCAATCGATATGGTTTATTAGGCTGTTGAGCAGTTACCGCCATTGGTGTCCACGGATATCCTGTTCTGTTATACTCAATAAACATTTCCGTAGGATTGATGTTGGTTAATGCAATCCATTTCTGGGTCATAATCGCCTCAATTTTTTGCTGGGTAGAGCCTGTCCATCCTAGTCCAGGTCTGGCATTGGCAGCAGTTATATATGTATTTGTTGTACTTGCACTTGCTCCCAACCATGTAGCATTAGATCTAATAGCTGCTTCAAACTTAGCTTGTGCCCCAAATGTAAAAATAGCAGGCCATCTCAACGCTGCTTCAGCTTGTAACAGGTTACTTTCGGCACTTGACATCAGTACTCCACCACGTCCGTTGTTTACTTCAATTACATCATCCCAGGTTCCCACAGCTGCAGATCCGGCAAAATTACCTATCCCCAACTTCGAGGTATTTGTATTACTGATAGGTGCTCCCGGCTGGCCAGGGACAGCTCCTTGTCTAATTCCTTTCAACCCGGTAAAAGGAGTTCCATTGGAATCTACAGATGTAACATTGGTAAATAATCTGCTTCTTCTAGGATCTTTTAATCCTGTGAATTTAGAATAATTAGGATCATTCAATATTACATTTCCTTCCAAAGCATTGGCTATGTGTTCTGAAGCAACAACAAGCCCATAGTTTTGAACCTGTGTTCCTGCTGATGTTCTGGCCCAGGTAAGTATATAAGGATTCATTTGATCGTCATTAGAAGCACTATATCCAGGGTTCACTACTACCTCTTCATTAATAAAATCAGCACCAACTAAAGTTTGCAGTTTTGTATCTCTATAAGTAGCCAGATCTCCTGTAACTTTAGACATTCTGATTAGCAACCTTAATTTAATTGTATTTGATAATGCTTTCCATTTATCCATGTCCCCATGAAAAACAATATCTGCAGTATCAGGATCTTCAGCGTTCTCTTCTTCTGCAGCAATAATAGCATTCGCCTCTTCTAGACTGGTAATCAATCTTTTATAAATATCTGAATCCAAATCATATTTGGGTGTCATATTATCTCTTCCTTTGAAAGCTTCTGAATAAGGTGCATTTCCATAAAGATCTACAATATACTGCATATAAAATGCCTTCATAATTTTGGCAATAGCAACATAATTATCTTGTTTGTGATCAGCATTAGCATAGTTCTCGATCTGATTAAAGTTGGCCAGTCTTGGATACAATCCCCAGATTCCCGTATAAAAAGTGTTATCTATTGATCCCAAATTAAACTCTCTGGAAAAAGCACCTCCAAAACTATAGGTATTTCCAGCCCAGCTGTTCATCATCAAGTTTCCAAACTGCACCATTGTTCCAGCCTGTGTCCTATATGCCGTACTGATAGCCCCCGGAAGCATTAGGTCCGGAGTAATCTGTTCTGCCTGTATTGCATTAGGATTATCATTAACATCCAGATAATCATTGGAACAAGAAGCCACGGCTATGCTTAATGCAAGAACTGACAGAGTTGTTAAAAATTTATTCTTTTTCATTTTATTCAATAGTTAGAAAGTTACGTTTAAGTTAAAACCAAAGTTTCTGATCGTAGGGTACTGCCCTGTAGAGGCTAAACCTGCAGCATTTCCACTGGTTGTAGCTGTTTCCGGATCAGCATAGTTTCTGTTGCTCTTTGCATAAATCGCAAAAGGATTTCTGGCATAAACTCCTATAGTCAATGAATTAATAAATGTGCTTTTTAATATTGATTTTGGAATATCATAGCTAAGTGCAATCTCTCTTACTTTAAATGCAGTTCCATCAATTACATGCTCCTCACCCACTCTTCGGAAATTACCATCCGTAAAATAAGCATTGGTACCAAAATAAGAAGGATCGTTTCCTACCGGTGTTGTATTAGGAACATACTGCCCATTAACTAACTGAACTGAGTTAGGAACCACATATCCCTGATTTCTATCAAATGTAGCGGTCTGTTCAAGATGTCCTGCATAGGCTAACAATTCTTTAGAAAGAGGCACAAAACTATTTCCGGTTCTGTAATCAGCAACAGCACTTAATGTGATTCCTTTAAATTTGAATGAAGTACTGAAACCTAAAATATAATCCGGGTTAACTTTTCCTAAGACCTCTAAAGTTGATGTTGTTAAAGGATTACCATTTCGGTCTACAATAATATTTCCATTTGGATCTCTTTGATATTTTGTTCCTTTGATCATTGGGAAATCTTCTCCTACTACAGCATAAATACCTACTGTTGGTCTTGAAATTACATTTAACGGAGTTTCTTCAGAGCCATCTGCTAAGGAAAGAATTTTCGTTCTGTAGGTGGAATATGATCCTCTTACCTTCCATTCAAAATCTTTTGTTTTGATTGGTGTAAAGCCCAGATCCAATTCAAATCCCTGGTTACGGCTATCCCCAATATTGCTTAGAATACTGGAAATTCCTGACGCAGAAGAAGTAGTAACAGAAGTAATCATATTGCTGGTATCATTTCTAAAGACTGATCCTTCAAAAGTAATACGATCATTTAAGAACCCTAACTGCAACCCGGCCTCTTTAGAATTATAGAATTCAGGCTCGATATCGGGAGCATAGAATGAAGTTGTTGGCAGTGATGAAGATAAATTCCCAAAAGGATATCCCGTTGGGAAAGCACCAACACGGTCCAGACCATAAACAGGAATAGTCTGTACATTTCCAACTCTACTCAATGACACTGTTACTTTTGCATAGTTCAATATCTTCCCTTTTAAGCTTGCAAATGCTTTTGTAGGAATAAAAGATCCTCCCACGGAATAATAAGCAAATCCTTTATTGGTAAAAGGTAATTGATTTCCATCAAAATCTCTAGGATTTAAACTGATCAGGGAACTTTTTTCATACCTGAATGTAGTGTTTAAAAATAAATAATCCTTGTAAGCAAGGTCTAGGTTAGCAAACCAGGCATAAGATCTCACTTGGGTTTTACCATTATCCAGTTTATAGAAAGGATCCGGATTAAGGACATTATTGATATGATACCATCCCGGAATTTTAAGATTTGTTCCCCCTACCTGTGTAGAAGATGTTGTATTATCCTGGATATTGTGTCCTACATTAAGCTTCATATTGATATCATCCGTAAGCTCGTAGTCAAAATTAGCCATTAAGTCTCCATAATACCTAAATGAAGAACCTACCGACTTATAATAGCTAGATACTATTGGCTCTCTGGCAAAAGTTCCATCACTTGGAGAGTGCCCATCTAAATATGTTCCAGTACCTTCATATACTCTGTCATAGGCAAATGCATTCAGGTGGCTTTCAGCAATAGAAGATCCTGACGCTATAGTTCCGGCATAAGTAAAGGAGATATTTTTATTTAAATTATATTCAAGATTAATCAATCCGGTGAACATCCTGCTCTTATTGTTATACCTTTCATTATCGATGGTCCAATAAGGGTTTGTAATATACATTGAGTGTCCTGCATCCGGCAGAGAATATCTGAACTGTCTGATATCTACATTGGTAGGCGTCTGTAATAACTGATCATATAACCCCCCTGAAGTTTCAGAAGTACTTAAATCTAAATAGTTAACATTCCCATCAATTCTGAATTTGCCTAATCTTTTCCCCGCTTTTAAAATAAAGTTATTTCTTTTAAGATTATCATTCTCAACTACGAAATCATTTTGTGTTCTGTTGGCTGATAAAAACACATAAGAATCGGATCCTCCCGCAGAAACAGAAACTCCATTTTGGAACAATACTCCTGTTTTAAAGAAATTGCCTACATGGTTTTTCTTTGGCGAAAATGTTGTTCTAAGAAACTGATTATCTGCTTGAGGTAAGCCAACCACCAAATCCTGGCCTCCCAGTGCAGAATTATAAGCAGGTCCCCAGGCAGAGTTCTCATAAGGGGTCCATGTTGTTCCTCCGTATTCTGTAGTATCAAATGCATCTCCAGGCCATCCTTGTCCATATAGTTTCTGGAAAATAGGTAATTTGTACACTGAAGAAAAATCTACAGAGTTCGTTAATGAAATTTGTAATTTTTCTGACCTTGACCCTCTCTTGGTGGTTACAACCAAAACCCCGTTACTTCCTTTTTCTCCATATAGAGCAGCTCCCTGCATTCCTTTGATCACGTTAATATTCTCAATAATTTCAGGAGGAAGATTTTGGAAAATCCCCATTGTGGAAATTACACCATCAATGACAACCAACGCCTGGTTATTTCCGGAAATTGATCTTGGACCTCTTAAAACTACTCTTGCCGTAGAGTTAACAGAGTTATTGGTTGTGTTAATCTGCAAGCCCGAAACTTTTCCCGTAAGAGCCTGAACCGCATTTGGGTTATTCGCCTGAGTAATTTCAGCAGCATTCACTACCTGATTGGAAGAGGTAACAGCATCCTGTCTTTTCTTGATACCTAATGCTCCTGTTACAACTACTTCCCGGATCTCGGTAGTTCTCAACGTATCACCTTGTTCAGTATTTTGTGCATTGGCTACTGCAAAAGATGAAGTCAGAACTATAACTAAAACACTTGTAGTTAATTTCTTCATAGTTAGTTAATTATTTTTATGATTTACAAATATGTAAAAGTTTCTTAAAAAGAAAAAATTTTTAGTTAAAAAGTTTTAATTTAATATAATTATACATAATAAAATTAAAATATATTTATGATTTATCAATAAAAAAAACAATACGTTAAATACTTAAAAAACTCAATATTTATCAACATTACAATTATTCACCCAAAATGAAACATTATATCTATAAATCACCAATTCGAAAATACAACCTGCATTTTTATAGAATTTATAATTTCATTACTTTTACATGCATTCTATACAAATACTATTCATGGAATTATTGCAAAAATGGACAGACCTCTATATTGAGGCAGGGTGTGATGAAGTAGGAAGGGGATGCCTAAGCGGACCTGTTGTTGCAGCAGCCGTTATTCTGGATGACAGCTTTAAGCAGGACCTCGTTAATGATTCGAAAAAACTTACGTTTAAAACAAGAATGGATCTGGACAGCTATATAAAAGATAACGTGAAAAGCTACGCTATTGCTGAACTTCCTCCTTCATTCATTGATGAACACAACATCCTTAATGCGAGCATCCATGCTATGCACCGAGCTTTGGATCAATTAACCATAACCCCTGAACTGATCCTTGTTGATGGAAATAAATTTCATCCATACAATTATATTCCTCATCAATGCATCATTAAAGGAGATTCAAAAGTTTTATCTATTGCGGCGGCCTCTATCTTAGCAAAGAACTATAGAGATAAGCTGATGATAGAGCTTCACGAGGAACATCCTGAATACGGCTGGAAAACCAATTTCGGTTATGCTACTAAAGCCCACCAACAAGCTCTTATCAAACACGGCCCAACAAAATACCACCGTCAGTCTTTCAGATTGAAGTACGATTAAAACAAAAACGGACCTCCATTTAAACTGGAGGTCCGTTTATAAACAAAAAAAAGAGAAGCAGATTTTGCTTCTCTTTTTTATATAGATTATTTCTTTTTATTTCTCTGCTGCTCCTGAGCTTTTTGCTGCTCCTGAGCCTTTTCCATCATCTCACGCATTCTCTTCTGGAATTTCCCTTCAGTCTTAGGCTTTTCTTTATTAGCCTGAATCTGTGCATGAATTTTCTTCTCATCCAGAATCCAGTATTTAATTACCAGAATGATCAGGATGTTAATGGCATTCGATACAAAATAATACCATGAAAGACCGGATGCTGATGTATTTAAGAAGAACAGGAATGTAATCGGGAAGATATACATTAATACTTTCATGTTTGGCATTCCTTCCTGTTGAGGCTGCTGCATATTTCCAGAAGTCATTACCGTATAGATAAGAATCACCACTGTACACGCCAATGCGAAAACACTTAAATGATCTCCAAGGAATGGAATTTTAAACGGAAGCTTAATCAAATCATCATAAGCGGTAAGGTCTTTTGCAAACCAGAATCCTTGTCCTCTCAGATCGATAAAGTTCGGGAAGAAACGGAATAAGGCATAGAAAATAGGGATCTGCACCAATGCCGGAAGACATCCTGCCATCTGATTTACGCCTGCTTTTCTGTAGATTTCCATCGTAGCCTGCTGCTTCTTCATTGGATCTGCATCTTTCAGCTTTGCATTTACCTCATCAATTTCGGGACGGATCACTTTCATCATCGCACTTAATTTGTGCTGCTTATACATGATTGGTGAAAGGATCAGCTTTACAATAATAGTCATTAAGAAGATTACCCAACCCGCTGTTAATCCCCATTCTGCGATAATATTGTACATCGGCATAAAGAATCCTCGGTTCATCCAGCCAATGAAAGACCATCCCAAAGGAAGAATTTCGTCGAAGTTTTTGTCGTAAGATTTCAATAGCGGTAAATCCAATGGCATGAAGTACCAGGTAAAATCCTGATTCAGTTCACTGCCTGTCATTTGAACAAATCCTTCAAAATTCAATTTCTTCAGGTATTCCCCCTCTTCAATATTTTCCTGGTTTCCTTTACTGTGTGTAAAACCATTTTTAGCTTCAATTACAGAAGAGAAGAACTGCTGTTTTACTCCAATCCAGTTAAGGGTTTCTTTTTCTTCTTCCATGGTTGTTCTTCCATCATAATCATAGTCTTTATAATTATTGAAAGCATAGGAGAATTCCGAGTGAGACTGCTCCTGAGCTCTACCCTTTTCTAAATTTCTTACACTGTAATCCCAGATGAAATCTGCTTTATTGTCAGCGGTAACATTAGCGAGGCCTTGTGTTCTTACTTTAAAATCCAGAGTATATTTTGGAAGCAGCGTATAAACGAACTGAATAACAGCTCCGTTATAATTAGCTGTCATTGTTACAGCATTACCATTTACCGCAGGAGAGAAAACTAAATCTTTAGTATTGATAACTTTTCCCGTTTTATCCTTAAACTGGAAACCGTAGTTTGAATTATTTTTATTGATCAGGTAAAGCGGAAGATCTGCTTTATCTGTTTTATGATCGTATGCTTTATATTCCGAAAGCTGTACTTTAGAAACCTGCCCTCCCAGACTTGAGAATTCAACATTCAATTCTTTATTGGACAGAGCTGCTGTCTGAATTGCGTTCGGAGTGACATTTGGATTGATATTGCTGGCCTGAGTCTGTTTTACGGCATTTTTCACCTGTTCAGTTTTCTGCTGTTGGGCTTTCAACTGCTCTTCTTTCGACTGTTTGTTCTGGAAATAGAACATCGCACCGAAGAGAATCAGGCATAAAACCGCGAAACTAATCATTTGACTTTTATCGATTCCGTTGTTTTGTTGCATTTTATTTTTATTAAAAATTTTAAACTTTAATCCGTAATAATAATATTACTTTTTTGAGCTGACAAAAATACTGTTTTTTTATCAAAACTCTATGCTTTACTGCGTTACTATATAATAAACTCAAGCTGAGAATAATCAGCCTGAGTTTATATGTAGACGTTTATGATAAAAAATTACCTTACTTCTTTATTTTTTTTCACAAGCTTTGATGAAAGCTCTGAATAAAGGATGCGGTGTTGCTACCGTACTTTTGTATTCCGGGTGGTACTGCACTCCTACATAGAAAGGGTGTTCAGGCAGCTCAAGGGCTTCTACCAATCCGGTTTCAGGATTCGTACCTGTTGCCAGGAAACCGTTCTTTTCAAATTCCTGAAGATAGTCACTGTTGAATTCATAACGGTGACGGTGTCTTTCGGAAATATTTTTGTTTCCGTAGATTTCAGATAATTTAGAACCGTTTTTCAAAGCACATTTCCATGCTCCCAGACGCATTGTTCCTCCTTTGTCTATTACATTTTTCTGCTCTTCCATCAATGAAATTACAGGATCAGGAGTTGCAGTATCAAATTCTACAGAATTGGCTTTGGTATGTCCAAGAACATTTCTGGCAAATTCAACAGTCATGATCTGCATTCCTAAACAGATTCCAAGCATCGGAATTTTATTTTCTCTGGCGTATTTCGCCGTAAGAATTTTTCCTTCAATTCCTCTGTCTCCGAATCCCGGAGCTATAAGAACACCATTTACCCCTTTCAGAGTTTCCTTAATGTTATCTTCTGTAATATCACCGCTGTATACCCATCTTACTTTTACTTCAGTTTCAAGATCCGCACCGGCATGTTTAAATGCCTCAGCAATAGAAATATAGGAATCCTGTAAAGAAACATATTTTCCTACCAGGGCAATTTCTACTGTTTTCTTAGGATTCTGGAATTTTTTAAGGAAATTTTTCCAGTCTTTAAGATCTGCATCTTTATCGCTTTTCAGATCCAGCTCTTTCAATACTACATCATCAAAGTTCTGCTTCTGAAGATACATCGGAACCTCATAGATGGTTTCCATATCTTTACATTCAATCACGTTTTCCAAAGGAACATTACAGAATTGGGCCAGTTTCGATCTCTGATCTTTTGGTATTTTATGTTCTGTTCTGCAAACTAAAACATCTGCCATAATTCCGCTTTCCATCAACTGACGAACGGAATGCTGTGAAGGTTTTGTTTTCAATTCACCGCTTGAAGCCAGGTAAGGAAGCAATGTCAAATGGATTACCATAGAATTGCTTTCACCCAATTCCCATTTCAGCTGGCGAACGGTTTCAATGTAAGGAAGAGACTCAATATCTCCTACAGTTCCTCCAATCTCTGTAATGATGATATCGTAGTTCTGTTTTGAAAGGATCTTGATTCTGCGCTTGATCTCATTCGTGATATGAGGAATTACCTGAACTGTTTTTCCAAGGAAGTCTCCTTTTCTTTCTTTTTCAATTACAGTCTGATAGATTTTCCCTGTGGTAACGTTGTTGTTTTGGGAAGTAGGAGCATCAAGATAACGCTCGTAGTGACCTAAATCCAGATCCGTCTCCGCACCATCTTCGGTTACATAGCATTCTCCGTGTTCATAAGGATTCAGTGTTCCTGGGTCGATGTTGATATAAGGATCTAGTTTTTGGATCGTTACATTAAAACCGCGTGATTTTAGTAGAAGTCCCAGAGAAGCAGACACGATTCCTTTTCCCAAAGATGAAGTTACACCTCCTGTCACAAAGATGTATTTTGTATTCTTTTTACTCATTAGATTAGGTTTGTGCAAAGTTAGGGGAAAAAGAAATACAAAGCAATTTTTTACATTTTGAAAATTGAAAATCCCCCTTTCAATCATTATGAATACTGATTAAAAAATTTATCTATATTTGATCTCAGCAAATGACAAAAAGCCATAACAACCATGATTTCGGTATATAAACTCAAACCCAGATTTCAGCAGCTGCTCACTCCGGTTCTGTTATTTTTACATAAAAACAAGATTACAGCCAACCAGATTACCATCAGCTCTGTCCTGTTATCTGTAGTGATCGGAATTCTGTTCTGGAATGCTGACATTTCAAAATGGTTTTTCCTGAGTCTTCCAATCGGACTTTTAATAAGAATGGCACTGAATGCATTAGACGGAATGATGGCCCGGAAATTCAACCAGACCAGCAAACTGGGTGAAGTTCTGAATGAAGTAGGTGATATTGTTTCAGACGTCATTATATTTTTCCCGTTGATTAAATTTCAGCCGGAAAGTCTATACTTAATCATTGTTTTTATTATTTTAAGTGTTATCAATGAATTTGCAGGGCTGATAGGAAAAGTAGTTGGGAAAGAGCGCCGTTACGACGGGCCGATGGGGAAAAGTGATCGTGCCCTTATTTTAGGATTATATGGACTTCTGGTTTTCTTTAGCGTTGATATTTCAGGGTTATCTGTTTATATCTTCGGGTTGATTATAGCCCTTCTCCTCATCAGCACTTATACCCGTTTAAAGAAATCACTGCATGAAGCCTGAAGAAAATAAATTTGCAGATGTTCCTTTGAGAGTAAAGACATGGGGGTATATCATCGCTGTTTTTACCCTCGGAATATCACATCCTACAGCCATGAAAATTTTCGTTTCATGGATTGGTTTTCAGTGTTTTTTTGAGTTTCTGGGACTTTTTAAAATTGAATCACAGCGTTTATCAACATCTGTATTTTTAGGTATTTCTCAATTTATCCTGCTTTACTTTTTTAATATCAATGATTATCTTTTGTACAGCACTGCTTTGGCTTTTATCATTTTACTCTATTTTATTTTGTTAAAAAAGTCTGCTGTACAAATCTCAGGAGTATTTATGGCTCTTTTAATATGTCTTTTTGTTTTTCCGCATTTATTATTCATTCGAAAAATGAGTTCAGGGTTCAATTCTATTATCTTTTTAGTGGTTGTTACAGAACTGAATGATGTCTTTCAATATCTGATGGGGAAATTCTTCGGAAAACATAAGATTACTCCTAAAATCAGTCCCAACAAGACATTGGAAGGTTTTATAGGAGGGGTATTTCTTACCATTATATTAAGCAATATTCTTGGATTTTTTATTCTGAAAACAGATTTTTTCATCAACACAATATTGGGTCTGATTCTTGGAATTTCCGGATTCTTTGGTGATGTTCTGATGTCTTATCTGAAAAGAAAAGCAGGCGTAAAAGATACCGGAACGCTTCTTCCCGGGCACGGCGGACTTTTGGACAGGATGGACAGCCTGATCTTCAATGCTCCTCTTTTTTTCTGGATCCTTCCCATTCTCCTAAAAAGTTAAGCCATGAATGGAAAATTTGAAAAAGCTTTGATATTCTCAGGAGGCGGAACAAGAATGATGATCTACCTCGGAATGTATGCTGCACTGGAAGAACTGGATATGAAACCCGATGTTCTGATCGCCACATGCGGAGGAGCTTTTGCAGCTGCGGTTATTAATGCTTTTCCTGATCATCTTTCCCGAAAGAACTATCTGAAATCAGAGGAATATTTCCGGTTTGTAACCAATACCGTTTTAACACAGCATAAAAAACTTTCAAAAATCGGACTTTTTACGCTGAAAAAAATACTAGACACAAGGAACGCCCCTTATATTGAAGATGTTTTCAACCGGTATCTTGTTGAAATGCATCAGGATCTATCTACAAATTTCCCCACCTTAAAAAACATTTCATTCTCAAAAGAAATCCCGACTTTAATCATCGGCTCAGAAATTCTTTTTACTCCGGAAGAAACCGGGCAACCCCGAAATAACAGAAAACTGTATCAAAAAATAATTTTCACCGATACAGAAACCGCCGATAAAATCATTCCCGAACAGATAATTATTAATTCATCTAATTTTAAAAACAGTACAATTACAGAACTTCCTCTGGTAAAAACAGATGTTTCTCTTCTTGAAAGTGTGAGAATCTCCGTTTCCGATATGTTTTATGTAGCTCCAGCTTTTCTTCAGGGAAAATATTTTGCCGGAGGAGCTGTTGATCTTATTCCGGTTGAACTGGCCAGACATCTCGCTAATATTGTAATCACGGAAAAAAAACAATCGTATACCCTAGCGGAAGAAGCATTAGTACGTTCCGTTTTTGGATTGAGCGGAAATAAACGTCTTTCAGAAGTCCAAAGCATGCATCCTGATTTTCAAATTGATACCCTTACCATCAAAGAGAGCCTGAAAGGACATTATCTGAAGAAAAACATCAACTGGAGTAAATTTGAAATTGGATTTTCTTTTCCACAAACGCATCAGCAGTTTAAGGAAGACATGGAAAAGCAATGGCAGTATGGTTTTGACCAGACGATGAAAAGCATGAGAAGGTAAATAGGGTTTCTCTTTTATATTTTGGCTAAAACTGTTGAAAATTTTATTTTTTTGCGAGCCAGAAACAATAAAATTCACGCAAAGATTTCTATTTATACCGCTGATTTTAGAGAGCAAAGAAATGCGACTTTATCGCTGATGAAGCTAATGGTTAAAACGCTCGCTTTATCGAATCAACTTTATTGACTCTACTCTTTGCTCACTTAAAATCATATTGCCTATAAATTGGCACTTTGCGTTTAAGAAAAACCTTATCTATTTATTTATCTGTTAAGGCTTATTATATCTGGTTATATAAAAATTTACACTCTTACATTTACCAAAATTTATTAAAATTCGTTGGTTTGGCAGATAAAATTTATTTTTACGTAATATTGAACATCACAAAAGGCTTATGAACATTTTTATTGCAGGCGGAACTTCCGGTATAGGCTATGCGCTGGCAAGTCATTACCTTTCAAAAGGCCACTATGTAGGGGTTTGCGGAAGAGATCTGTCCAAAATACCTGAAAATAATAATGATGAGAGTTTAAAATCATTTCAGGCAGATGTTTGTGATTTAAATTCAATTTTATCCACATTGGAACTGTTTCTTGTGGATAACCATAATCTTGATATTTTCATCAACTGTGCAGGAAGCTATGCAGAAGATGTTGCCGGAAGAATTTCCTATGAAGAAGCAGAAGCAATGCTGCAAACCAACATTCTGGGAACGGTGAATGGTTTTGAAGCAGCAAGAAGAATGATGAAGGGGCAAAACAAAGGTAGTATTGCGGTTATTGCCTCTGTTTCAGGGATATTGAATTATGAAAATTCAAGTCTTTATACCAAAACAAAACGTTCGGTGATTCAGGTTGCGGATGCCTACAGAAGAGCCTTGAAACCTTTTGGAATTTCTGTAACGACTATTGCGCCCGGCTATGTGGACACTGAAAAATTAAGACAGCTCAATCATCATGATTTGAGCAAAAAACCTTTTCTCACAGATGTTAATACTGCCGTTTCCGTAATTACCCAAGCGATAGAACGCAAAGTAAATTTCATTATTTTTCCTTCAAAAATGAAATGGATGATGAAATCCTTATCCGTTCTCCCTTCTTCGTTCCTTAATCTAATCATGTTCAGGAAAGCCAAATGGATGAAAAACGACTGAAAATAGAGCAAAAATTTTCGGCTTTTATACTTTGTGCCATTGTTTTTACAGTAGTATACAATTATACAGCCTTGCATCTTTCAAAGCAGGAAGCAATTCCTTCATTTGTTTTTGATTTTGAAAAATATATTCCGTTCCTGCCATGGACAATCATTCCTTACATGACCAGTGGATTATTTTTCGTCCTGGTATTTTTTCTTTGTAAAAATAAGGAACAGCTTACAGCTCTCACCTACAGAATACTTTTTGTAACCATTATGGCTGGGATTTGCTTCCTATTGTTCCCATTGAAATTTTCTCTGGAAAAACCTCCAACAGATCGTTTCTTACTGGGCTACCCTTTCCGGTTTTTAGAAATCTTTGATTCTCCGTTTAATCAGGCACCATCATTGCATATTGCCTATGCGTTTATTTTTTGGCCGGTTCTCAGAAACGTAAAAAAACTGCGCACTTTTTTTATGCTGTGGCTCCTCTTGCTTGGACTTTCTACCCTTACCACATATCAGCATCATTTTATTGATATCCTATCAGGATCAGTTCTTGCTCATTTCAGTTTTATCCTCTTTCCCTATCGTAAAAATGATTTTCGATACCGGAACTTCCAAATCGCCAATTTTTATTTTCTGTCGGGATGGATCATGGCTTCAGCAGCATTCATACTCTACAAAAACTCTGGTGCTACAGGATTGCTGATACTTTGGCCTGCTATTATGTCAATTGTAATAGGTTATCATTATCAAAAAAATACTGTCCGCTTTTTAAAAGATAAAAATGGAATTATTTCTTTGTGGAGAAAAGTTTTTTACGCTCCATACCTTATGATATACTGGGTATTATGGAGGTTTTTCCGAAAAAACAAAAAGCCCTTACTGATTGCTCCGGGTATTTATATTTCATCAAGACCTGGTTACAAGGATCTTTCTTATTTTAACATCAACAATCACACTATAATCTACGATCTGTCTGCAGAAATGGAGGAAATTTCTAAATTGAAAGTATTACCCGGCTATCATTCTGCTCCATTCCTGGATATTGGGATTCCTGATATTGAACAGGCCAGAACATTAATTGCAGAAATCACAGAACATTATAAAAAACTTCCTGAAGACGGGCAAATCCTCATCCACTGTACCATGGGCTTTACCAGAAGTTCGATGGTAGGAATTCTGGTAATGAAAAATATTTTATCTTTACCTTTAGAGGAAGCAATAACCACAATGAAAGCCCTGAATAAGAATGCTGTCATTCATCCTTATCTTCAGGAGTTTCTGAAAAAAAATTAAATTATGAACAGCGGACATTTTAAAAGTTTTGGCAACAGTCCTATTTTCTACCGTGAATGGAATTATCAGCCCGGCCAGAAAAGCATCATTATCATCCACCGGGGACACGAGCATTCAGAAAGGCTGAATGATATTGCACAGGCTCCACAATTTTCAAAATACAATATTTTTGCCTTCGATCTTCGCGGGCACGGCCATACAGAAACCAAAACCTCATCTGTTTTTATGGATTACGTGAGGGATCTGGACTCATTTTCCAAATTTATCATATCAGAATATGGTATCAATATCTCTGATATATTTATTGTCGCCAACAGTATCGGCGGGGTTGTTGCTTCAGCCTGGGCCCATGATTTTGCACCGGCTATTGCAGGAATGGCTCTTCTGGCCCCTGCTTTCAGAATTAACCTTATTGTTCCTTTAGCTAATGAAATGATCACGCTGGGAACCAAGCTTAAAAAAGGGCTAATCATTAAAAGCTATGTAAAATCTAAAATGTTAACCCATGATCCCGTTCAGCAGAATGCCTACGATACAGATCCGCTGATCTCAAGATCTATAGACGCAGAACTTCTTATTGACCTGGCCAAAGCCGGAAAGCGCCTGGTAGAAGATGCTACAGCCATAGATACCCCAACATTGATTTTGGCTGCAGAAAAAGATCATGTGGTGTTCAATAAAGATCAGAAAATCTTCCATGACCGCCTGGATACGGACCTGAAAAATTATGAAGTCCTGCCCGGATTCTTCCATGGTATTTTATTTGACACCGGAAAAGAAAAAGTTTATGATAAGATCGCAGATTTTGCGGAAAAATCTTTTAGTAAAACTCAAAAATCAGCCTCTCTTTCTCCCGATCCGTTTTCATTAAAAGAATATGAAGATCTTAAAAATAATGTAGGCAATAACCTAAATTTTAAGCTTCAGAAAATGTCTCTGGGAAAAATCGGAAATATAAGCAATGGGATGGCCATCGGTCTGAAATACGGTTTTGATTCCGGAGCTTCACTGGATTATGTTTACCAGAATCAGCCGGACGGAAAATTCGGTTTTGGTAAAATGATGGATAAGAATTACCTCAATGCCATCGGCTGGAAAGGGATCCGTATCAGAAAACAGCACCTGATTCAGCTTTTGGAACAGAACATCAAGTCTCTGAAACAGGAAGGCAGAAAGATCAAAATTCTTGACATTGCCGGCGGAACAGGAAATTATTTATTCGATATCAAAGAAAAATATCCCGATGCTGAAATCGTGATCAATGAATTTGTAAAAAGCAATATTGAGATCGGTGAAAAAGTAATTCGTGAAAAAAACTATCAGAACATCCGTTTTACCAATTTTGACTGCTTTGATCCTGAAACGTATCACCAACTGGATTTTGAACCGAATATCACCATTATTTCCGGGATCCTAGAACTTTTTGGTGATAATGAAGCAGCTTCCAGAGCAATCCGTGGAGCGGTTTCCATTTCTGAAAAGAATTCTTTTGTTGTTTACACGGGACAGCCGTGGCATCCGCAGCTGAAAATGATTGCTTATGTTCTGAACAATCATCAGAATAAAGACTGGATCATGAGAAGGCGTTCGCAGAAGGAACTCGACAGAGTTATGGTTTACAATGGAGTACGGAAAGAGAATATGCTGATTGATGATTTTGGAATCTTTACGGTTTCCTCCGGTAAAGTTAATTTTTGAATCTTTGCAGAGCCATTGATCAATGAAAATATTCCTGAATTTAATAACTTGAACAGCCCTGGATTTCTCAGATGACACAGATTTTTGCGGGTATTTTTTTAATACAAAACCATAGAGATCCTCTTTATTTTTTTAACAAGAAACATCTGAGAAATTTGTGAGATCTGTGAGAGCCATCAATACGATTTGAATACCATTAAATTGAGTAATACCTCCAAATAAAAAAGGTTTTCCAGTTATCTGAAAAACCTTTTTATTAATAAGTTGTATGAATTACTGTTTCACCAGCTCAAAATATACGTTTACGTCTACATCTTTGGCAACACCTGCTCCTGTAGGATCATATTTGATGTCATAGTCAAGACGGTTAATGGTAAATTTAGACTGGATTCCCATCACTTCTTTTCCTTTCTGGTTTTTGGTGATCCCTCCCAATGTTACCGGAACACTGATATCTTTTATCACTTCTTTAATTCTTAGTTTTCCTTTTAAAATATACCCGTTTTTATCCTTGGTAATAGACGAGCTGAAGAATGTTATTTCCGGGTACATTTCACCATCAAAAAAATCTTTGCTCTTAAGGTGGGTATCTCTCATTTCCACACCGGTATTAATGGAATTCACCTCTACCGCAAAATTGAAAGAGGCGTTATCCAGGTTGGCTCCCTCTGTGGTTATTTTTCCACTAAATTTATCAAAACGTCCCTGCACAAAACTGATTCCCATATGCTTGATATTGAAATTAACAGAAGAGTGCATTGGGTCCACTACCCATCCGTTCTGGGCAAATCCCACAATGCTTAACAACGTAAATACGAAGGATAAAAATACTTTTTTCATTATAATTATAATTTTACATTAATTTTATTGAGTAAAGATAAGATATAATAGAAATCTTCTGCTTGATCTATGTTATTTTTTAATTTTTGTTGAATTTATTTTAGAAAAAACAAAATCAAAAAGAAGGATGACAAGAAATACAATGATTGAATTCACATACAACAGCAGGTCAATAAGACTATCATCAGTATGTTGAGTAAAATAGGCCAATGGATTTACCTGAGACCACAACAGCATCACCAGATAAAGAATTTCAAACAGAACAGCCACTTTCCAAATGGCATCGTAGCTTCTTTTAAAGATCAGGATGGTTGCAAAGCTTATTCCACTGATGATGAGGCCTCCTACAAATACGGCAAAACCGTGTAACGTGTGACTTGAAGGCGGCATTCCTATCAGCTTCACCGATTCCCCAACCAGCCCTGTGTTCAGAAAGGTTATAATTCCTAAAATAAGAATGCTTTTCAGTAAGATATTTTTCATTGCTGAAAATTAATTAAAATTTCAAAATCAAAATTCATTTTCTTTAACTTCGCAGTATGGCAAAACTGAAAACAGCATATTTCTGTCAAAACTGCGGAACCCAATATTCCCAATGGATGGGGCAGTGTAAAAACTGCGGGCAATGGAATACCCTGGTGGAAGAAGTCGTTGAAAAAACGTCATCTAAAACTCCACCTTTCTCAAAATCAAAACAACACGTCATCAACATCATTGAGGTTGAAACCAGTGAAGAACCGAGAATAAAAACCCCCTCCGAGGAACTGAACCGTGTTCTGGGCGGCGGAATTGTCTTAGGTTCAGTAACTCTGATCGGAGGTGAACCGGGAATCGGTAAATCTACGCTTCTTCTGCAGCTGGCTTTGAAAATGAAGAAGAAAATTTTCTATGTTTCGGGAGAGGAAAGTGCTTCCCAGATCAAAATGAGAGCAGACAGGTTAACGGATCTTCAGAACCCGAACTGTTTTCTTTTTACAGAAACATCCCTTGAAAAGATTCTTCACGAAGCTAAAAAGCTGGAGCCGGATTTTATGATTATTGACTCTATTCAAACTCTTCAGTCTCAATTAATAGAAAGTTCGCCGGGCACTGTTTCCCAGATCCGGGAATGCTCCAATGAGATCATTAAGTTTGCGAAGGAAAACAATACTCCCGTTTTCCTGGTAGGCCATATCACCAAAGACGGTCAGATTGCCGGGCCAAAAGTACTGGAGCATATGGTAGATGTTGTTTTGAATTTCGATGGTGACAGAAACCATCTTTTCAGACTGCTGAGAGCCAATAAAAACCGTTTTGGGTCTACTGCTGAAATCGGAATTTATGAAATGGTTTCCCAGGGATTGAAGGAAATCAAAAATCCTTCGGAAATTCTTATTACCAAAAAATTTGAAGAGCTGTCCGGCAATTCCGTTGCTGTAACTTTAGAAGGAAACCGGCCTATGCTGCTGGAAATTCAGGCTCTGGTAAGTACGGCAGTCTATGGTACTCCGCAAAGAAGTTCCACCGGATTTGATGCTAAAAGACTGAATATGCTTCTGGCTGTTCTTGAAAAGCGCGCAGGATTTCAATTGGGAGCAAAAGATGTATTTTTAAATATAACCGGAGGAATTAAGACAGATGATCCTGCATTAGATCTTGCTGTGGTGGCTTCCATCCTTTCTTCTAATGAAGATATTGCCATTTCTGAACATTATTGTTTTGCAGGAGAGATCGGGTTAAGTGGTGAAATCCGTCCTATTGCTCAGGCAGAGCAAAGAATCACGGAAGCGGAAAAATTAGGCTACGAAAAGATTTTTGTATCCAACCTCAACAAAATTCCGAAAAGAAAATTCGGAATCAAAATAGAGGAAGTAAGTAAAATTGAAGATTTCCACGAAAGGCTCTTCTAATATCCGATAAATATGCTGCTCGAAAATATTCAGAAGTTTGTCCTTGTCCTGCTTTATGGCGGTCTGACTCTGCTTTCATTTACATTGCTGATCAATCCTATGAAAGCCAACAGAAAGGCCAACTTATTTTTCGGACTGTTTCTTTTATTATGGTCCAGCTATTGGGTATTGGATGTTTTACGCATCTGCGAAATTAATCCGGAGACCTGGTTTTCATTTTTCGTGTATTCCATACAGATATTTACGCCTATCTTTTTGTTTTTCAGTGTTATATTTTTTATTAATCCGGATTATAGATTTAAGAGAACTGATCTGGTCTGCCTGATCGTTCCTTTGATCTGCTGGATATTATTATTCTGCTCAGAAGAACATCCGGTCATTTATCATATCGTATTATTTATCAATATAGCTCATAATCTTCCTTATATCGCCCTTATTTATTTCAGGATCAGGAAGCATCAGAAAAGAATTGAAACCATTTCAGCTGATACGGAACCCATTGACCTGCAGTGGCTGATCAAACTGAGTTTTCTCCTTTTTATAACCATCATTATAACGGTTGGCTATGAGCTGTTCAATGCTTTTATTTATAAAATGCATCAGCACGTGGTGATGGATCTGCTTTTTTTATTTATCGTGTACAGCACGCTGTATTACGTTCTCCGTCAAAAAGAGATTTATCCTGTAAATAAAAGCCAGCGTGAAGAGCTGCTCTCTATTGAAATGGAAAGTGAAGAGGAAGAAACAATAAGAAAAAAGTTAATTTCTGATCATGAATTTGAGATGTTGAAACAGCGGTTAACTGTTTTAATGGAAACAGAAAAGCCTTATCTGGACGGTGATCTTAATTTACTGAAACTCTCTGATATGGTTCAGATCAATGCCCATCAGCTTTCCTATCTGCTCAATAACGGCTTTCATGAAAATTTCTTTTATTTTGTTAATAAATACAGGGTACAGCACGCTAAGAAGATGCTTATTGATGACTCCAGCCAGAAATGGTCTATATTAGGAATTGCTTTTGAATCAGGCTTCAATTCAAAGACTGCTTTTAATACAATTTTTAAAAAGATGACTGATATGACACCGTCTGAATTCAGAAAACATCATGCAGATCCCCAGCCTAAATCCTGACCTTCAAATAATCTGAAATAAGGTTGATAAAATGCTCCGGATTAGTTATTTTCACAAAAGAATTTAAAATCATGAAAACCAATATCCGGGAATATTACAATAACCTCGCAGATACCTACGATGAAAACCGTTTCGGGAATTCTTACGGGAACTATATTGACCGGCAGGAGAAGGTATTTTTAAATTCATTTTTCCGTCATACAAAATATTCCAAAATATTGGATCTGGGCTGCGGAACGGGCAGGCTTCTTGATTTTGCAACGCACGGCACCGATTTCAGTGAATCCATGCTCAGTATTGCCAAAGAGAAACATCCTGATAAAATAATTTCAGCAGGAGAAATCTCAAAAATCCCTTTTGACACTTCATTTGACTGTATATTCTGCTTTCATGTGATCATGCATCAGACGAAAGATGAAACCGGGAAATTCCTTGATGAATGCAGGAGAAAATTAAATAACAACAGTATTCTGATCTTTGATTATCCTACAAAAGCCAGAAGAAAAACAGTTTCGCCTCAGCAAGACTGGCATGCAGGCAACAGTTTTACCCCTCCGGAAATTTCACAGTTGGTAAAAGACGACTGGAAAATCAAAAGCACGACAGGCATTTTACTTTTCCCTGTCCATCGGATTCCAAAAAGCATAAGAAAGTTTTTCCTTCCCATTGATATTCTGCTCTGCCGGACTTTTCTGAAACGATGGGCTTCCTACCATATCACTGTACTTGAAAAAATATGAAACGGCTGCTAAAAAAAATAATTCCTGATCATTGGAAGCTGCAGATAAAATTACTGCAGCGGTACGTTCATGAACAACGGACCAGGCATCAGTACGTGAAAGAATACCGGCAGGAAGACATTGGATTCTACAAAAATGAATTCCGACAAAGCATCAAAAAAGGAGAATTTATTGAAAATAAGATTCACAACTTAAAAGTAGTCAGCGAAAAAATTAATAATCTTGTGATTCGTCCAAACGAAGTATTATCTTTCTGGAAGCTGATTGGAAAACCTACTTCGGAAAATAATTTTAAAGAAGGACGAAATCTTATCCGGAATAATATTTCTAGCGGAACAGGAGGCGGAATCTGTCAATTTTCCTCTATTCTTTATTATGCAGCCCTTCAATCCGGGTTAAAAATTGTGGAACGATATCCACATTCGGTTGATATTTATAAGGAACATGAACGTTTTACCCCATTGGGGTCCGATTGTACTGTAGTTTATGGCTATAAAGACCTTCAGATACAGAACAACTATTCGTTTCCTGTTCAGTTTCGGAGCTTTATCCATGATCACGAACTTCATCTTGTCTTAATTTCCCCGAAAAACATTCGTTTGAATGAAATCAATTTTCAATATAATGAAACAGGAAAGGGTGTTTGGGTGGAAACTTTTGCAGACAGCAGGTTATTGTTTAAAAATTTTTATATTCGATTATGAATTATTTAGCGCATTCTTTTCTCACCTTTTCAGACGGACAAATTGTAGGACAGTTTCTGGAAGATTTTATCCGGAACAGGGACCGGTTTTCTTTTCCGAAGGAAATCCAGGACGGTATTACCCTGCACCGGGCAATAGACACTTTCACAGACTCCCACCCTGCCATTCATGAGGCAAAAAAAGCATTTTCTCCTTTGGTGAGGCTGTATGCCGGAGCTTTTGTAGATGTTGCCATGGATTATTTTGTAGCCAATGATCTTACATTACATTCATTGGAAGGCTGGAAAGCTCACTCCTTAAACGTATATAAAGTTCTTCATGAGCATGAGCAATGGCTCCCTGAAAATTTTAAAAAAATGCTGGAAAAGATGGAGGAAGATGACTGGCTTTATAATTACCGTGAAGACTGGGGGATTAAATTCAGTATCCGGAACGTTTTGAATAAAGCCCGATATCTGGAAAAAGACATTCCTGTTTTTGAAGCTTTCCTGAAAAACAAATCTTTTCTTCAGCAATGTTATAACGATTTTTTTCCTGATCTGCTTAATCATACCAAAGAGATCAATACACAGTTTCAAATGGATCATAAATAAAAAAACACCTACCTGCAAGTAAGTGTTTTAAATGATTGTGTTTATTAGAATCTTCGACCTTAAATCCGGTAAAACGGGAACTTTTTTACCTTATTTAACTCTTCGAACTAAATTTTTTCTTAATCTGTGGTTTTATTTTGCGTTTGATGTTTTTTATTTTGTCTCAACCACCTTTTACAGGTCTATGAACCTCATCCATAAGTTTTTATCCCTACTTAATCTAAGCGGTTTATGTTATTAAAAAAATCGCAGTAAAGAATGTTTTTTTTACAGCACTCTTCTGTTTTCCTTACTCCTTCTCACCCCGTTGTTTTTTTATTAGTCAATTATCATTTTTCAGATTGTATGACCTCAAGAAACAAGATTCAGAAATCTCCAACTAGGCATAAACAAATATAGCTTTTTTTAAACAAAAAACAAATATTATATAAATTAATAAATCAAAAACAATTTATAACATATAATTAATCAACAAAATGCATGAAAAAATACAAATAATTCAATAATTCATTTTCGAAAATAAAATCCATTTAAAATTATTAATCAATATTTAGTGATTTAATATTTCATTAATAACTCAAAAAGACATAAAATACCTGAAGAAGACCTTTACAGAAATAAAAAATTAACATCTGATTAAAACTGGCGGTAGAGATAACGGTTAGGATACGTTAGTTTTTCACTCTCTCTTTTCCCTTGTATGATGATGTGTACAATATTGATCTGATCATCAAATAAATTATAAAGAAAACTTACCGCAGCTTCTACTTTTTTGGGAACGGTGACTGTTTCAGACTCCATATAAACGTTTACGGATTCACTGTCTTCTTCATAGCCAACATAATTTATTTTCAGAAATTTCCCGTCTCCTTTTAATTTGAAATACTCTGCGCAATATTTCTGCAAGGCTTCATTGAGTTTTGTTTTATATTTTTCATCATTAAAATGGAAAGCGCCTCCATATTTTTTGCTGAGTCCGTTTTCCAGGTCATCCAGAAAAAACCGTCCTGTAATCTCAAAAGTCTTTGATTTTACATTATAATTGATCTCAACTGAACCCACGTGATAAGGATGCTTCGCTTTTGTAAAAGAAAACAGGAATACAACAGGAAGCACAAACAGCCACAAAATCTTCATAAATCCGGACATTTAAAATTTGTTCCGAAATTAATCATTATTTTCGTACGCATTATATTTTTACGTTATGATGCAGGATTTTCTATTCTATTTAAACCTTGGCTGGGAGCATATCATTTCATTGGATGCTCTGGATCACCAGTTATTTGTTCTGGCTTTGATTGCCGTATATTCCTATAGTGACTGGAAAAAAATTCTGATCCTTGTGACTGCATTTACAGTCGGACATTCCATTACCCTTGCTTTAAGCATTCTGGATGTCTTCAGATTTCCTTCTGCATGGGTAGAATTCCTGATCCCGCTCACGATTGTCCTTACTTCCCTGGATAATATCATCATGAAAAACCAGAAACAGACCCTGATGCGGGCTAATTATTATCTTGCTTTGATCTTCGGGCTTGTTCACGGTATGGGATTCGCCAACACAGCAAGAGTAATGATTGCCAAAAGCCAGAGCATTGCGGTTCCTTTATTAGGTTTTAATATTGGTCTGGAACTGGGACAGATTGTTATTGTGGCTGCAATTCTGGTTGTTCTTTTTATGCTTCTCCATATTTTTAAGGTCAATAAAAAAGACTGGATTCTTTTTGTATCCTCCGGAGTATTTGCGCTCTCATTGAAGATGACTTTAGAAAGAATTCCTTTTTAAGCTTTCAATTTCTCATTTAAATATTATTATCTTTGATCATCCTTAAATCATTTCGGTCATGAAGCTAAAAGCAGCCGTCCTTTCATTTGCTGTATTTACGTATACAGGAATCACCGCACAGAATATCCTAAATAATCCGGGAAGCAACCATGGAAATAAGTTTGAGCAGCTGGGAACTATTCTTCCTACGCCTAATATTTACAGAACTGCCTCGGGAGCACCGGGTCATGGATACTGGCAGAACAGGGCAGATTATAATATCACGGCTTACCTTGATGAGGATAAAAGAAACCTGAAAGGATCTGAAACAATTACCTATTACAACAATTCTCCGGATGATCTGGACTATCTTTGGCTTCAGCTGGACGAAAATGAACAGTCTACAGTAAAAAATGCAGGTTACCCAACCTCCTCTACCCTTCCTTCATCAATGAATGACAACCAGTTGAAAGTAACCGAACTTCCGGAAAAAGACAACGGTTATGGTGTTAATATTGAAAAAATAACAGACGCTTCCGGAAGCCCGTTGAAATATACAGTCAACAAAACGATGATGCGTATTGATCTTCCGAAGGTTTTAAAGAAGGGTGAAAAAATTGTCTTCAAAATAGACTGGAACTACAATATCCCGAACCGTATCCAGATGGGTGGCCGTGGAGGCTATGAAAACTTTAAGGAAGACGGCAATGATCTTTATACCATGACCCAATGGTACCCAAGAATGTGTGTTTACAGTGATTTCCAGGGCTGGCAAAACCACCAGTTTACGGGAAGAGGTGAATTTGCTTTGGTATTCGGAAATTTTAAAGTTTCAATGAATGTTCCGGCCGATCATATTGTTGGCGGAACCGGAGAATGTAAGAATTACGAGCAGGTACTGACTTCCGACCAGATGTCCAGATACCGCAAAGCTGAAAATGCTGCAGAACCGATTGAAATTGTAACGCTGGAAGATGCTAAAAAAGCAGAGAAAAATCATTCAAAGCAAAGAAAAACCTGGGTATTTGAAGCTAACGATGTGAGAGATTTTGCCTGGACTTCTTCAAGAAAATTTGTCTGGGACGGAATGAGAGTAACCATTCCTGAAAACAATAATAAAGTAATGGCGATGAGTTTTTATCCGAAAGAAGCCTATGGTCTGTACAGAAAATTCTCTACCAAAGCGGTTGCCCATACGATTAAAACCTATTCAGAATTTACCATTCCTTACCCCTACCCTGTTGCGCAGTCTGTAGAAGCGGCCAACGGAATGGAATATCCGATGATCTGTTTCAACTTCGGGAGAACGGAAAAAGACGGAACATATTCTGAGGGTACTAAAAACGGAATGATCGGGGTAATCATTCACGAGGTTGGTCATAATTTTTTTCCAATGATCATCAATTCCGATGAAAGACAATGGAGCTGGATGGATGAAGGACTGAATACGTTTACCGAATATCTTACGGAAGAAAAATGGGATAATAAATTCCCGTCAAAAAGAGGACCAGCCTGGACGATCGTGGATTATATGAAGCTTCCAAAGAACCAGCTGGAGCCTATCATGAGCAACTCTGAAAATATTATTCAGTTTGGGCCGAATGCCTATTCAAAACCTGCTACAGGACTTAATATTCTTCGTGAAACAATCATGGGAAGAGAGTTATTTGACAAAGCTTTTAAAACATATGCCAAAAGATGGGCCTTCAAACATCCTGAACCTGCCGATTTCTTCCGTACCATGGAAGATGCCAGCGGTGAAGACCTTGACTGGTTCTGGAGAGGATGGTTCTACGGAACAGATCCTGTAGATATTGCTATTGATAAAGTAACGATGGCTGCACCAGATCTGAATACCCCTCCGAAAGAGGCCAAAGAAACAAAATATAAAGTAGAAAAACCTCTGCAGAATGAGTTTGAAGATATTTCAAAGATCAGAAACAGGGAAGATAAAAATATTTCATTCTATGTAGATAAAGATAAGGAAGCACAGGATTTCTATTATCGATATGACAGAGGCCAGGAAAAAGTAAATCAGGACAAAGAATATACCACCAAAACTGAAGCAACTCCTGCCCTGGATACAAAAGATAAAGAGAGGTTTAAAAATATGACCGGATACCAGATTGATTTCGTTAATAAAGGCGGACTGGTAATGCCAATCATCCTTGAATTTACGTTTGAAGACGGTACTAAAGCCTATGACAAATCATCTGCCCAGATCTGGAGACATAATGAACAGAAGGTTTCGAAGACGTATTATTTCGACAAAAAAGTAAAATCAATCCAGCTTGATCCTATGAGAGAAACTGCTGATATTGACACTTCCAATAATTTCTGGAGCAGCAATGGTACAGACAGTCAGGTTTCGAAATTCCAGTTATTCAAACAGAAGCAGGACGGCCCTGTAAGAGGTGGCTCAAACGGCAAAACCAACCCAATGCAGGCCGCCGGAAAAAGTTAACAGCCAGCACTTTGTAACTTTTACAATACCTAGCACTACTTATTGATTAAAAAAATTATGAAAAATTTTCTTTTCCTTTTAATCATAAGCAGTGCTAATTTATTTTCTCAAAGCCTGCTTACTCCTAAACAAAACAAGATAGATCCGAAACTGATCAAAGATGAAGTTTCAGAATTTTCATGGTATGCTGAAAATGCCGGAAATAAAATGGAGATCGGGAGTATCATTAATGAATTAAAAAAAATCAACAAAACAGATCTGCTCATTAAAACTACTGTTAAAATGAAGCAGATGAATGGAAGCTGGATAGATTCCACGATCGTAAAAACAGCGGATTTTCAACCGGTTTATCATTCCTCTTATAATCCGATGAGAGATATGGTACTTCAATCCGGGAAAAACAAAATCACCGGATATTACCTCGACAAAAAAACACAACAGAAAGAAACTATTGATATGCCGGGGGAAAATTATTTCGACAGCAGCAGCTATCCTTCTCTTCTCCGGTATCTGCCGCTTAAAGAAAACTACACCGCGGAACTTTCTATTTTTGATTATAACCCGGCTGCCAAAAAAGGAATCATAAAAGCGTACATATCAGGAGTACAAAAAACCGATCTCAACGGAAAGAAAGTCTGGGCTGTAAAAACAACGGATGATATTAGTGATAAAACATCAACCGTCACTTATTACATAGATCCCGAAACAAGAAAAGTCCTGAAGCAGGAAATAGATATGGGCGGAAGAAAAATGATGATGGAACCTATTCAGCGATAATGATTTTCCAGAAATCCAGCAGATACCAATCACCTGAACGGGGCTACATACTGTACACGGCATGCAGGGCAAAAAGCTTTACCTTTGGAATACTTCATAACACCAAATGTCAAAGCTCCTGATTGACTTTAAATGTTCAGGAATACAGAACAATAAAATATATGGTATGAAAAATCTAAAATCATTAAGCAAAGAAGCCCAAAAATCTATTCATGGCGGCGGAAGAATTGTCTGCTGCGATTACAACAATCAGGGAAAATGTATCTTATGGATCGGGCCGGGACAGTATTGTCCTTAATCTAAGGAATCATTCAATGTAAAACATCAGCCGGAAATTTTCCGGCTTTTTATTTTTCTGCCAAATTTTCACACTGAGGAATAAAACTCTGCCATTTCATCCACCCCCTGCCTGTGGCATACATTTAGAGAATTACTAGAGAGAAATAATTAAAAAATAAATATATTATGTCAGTAAACTTTAAACCATTGGCAGACAGAGTTCTTATCGAGCCGATTGCTGCAGAAACTAAAACAGCTTCAGGTATTATTATTCCGGACACTGCGAAAGAAAAACCGCAAGAAGGTACTGTAGTGGCAGTAGGTCCTGGTAAAAAAGATGAGCCTACAACTGTTCAGGTAGGTGACAAAGTTCTTTATGGAAAATATTCAGGTTCTGAATTAAAGCTAGACGGGAAGGATTATTTAATTGTAAGAGAGGCTGATCTACTAGGAATTATTGGATAAGATACAGTAGGCATTAGGCTATAAGCAATAGGCAATGAGAGACTACAAAAAATATGATATCTGGAAAATTGCTCATGAGTTGGTAAAAGAAATTTATACTACTTCTGAAAACTTTCCAAAATCTGAACTTTTTGGTCTTACGTCTCAAATAAGAAGAGCATCCGTCTCTATCCCAACAAATATTGCCGAAGGTTGTGGAAGATCTACAGATAAAGAATTTGCAAGATTTTTAGAAATAAGTATTGGTTCTACAAACGAAACAGAATATTTACTTCTTCTCTCTTGTGATCTGGGTTTTACAACCGAAGAAAAATTATTAAGCCTTAATCCTAAACTGAATTTAATCAGACAAAAACTTATACAACTTAGAAAAAAATTATTAAATAATAATTAACAGCTTCAAGGCAAAAGCTTATTGCTTACTGCCTAAAGCTTAAAGCTTAACATTATGGCAAAAGAAATAAAATTCGATATTGAATCAAGAGACGCTTTAAAAAGAGGTGTAGATGCATTGGCTAATGCAGTAAAAGTAACTTTAGGTCCTAAGGGAAGAAACGTAGTAATCGAAAAATCTTTCGGTGCTCCACACGTGACGAAGGATGGTGTTTCTGTAGCAAAAGAAATCGAACTTGAAGATAAAGTAGAAAACATGGGGGCTCAGATGGTTAAGGAAGTAGCTTCCAAAACCAATGATATTGCTGGTGACGGTACTACTACCGCTACGGTTCTTGCTCAGGCTATCGTAAGAGAAGGTCTTAAGAACGTAGCTGCCGGAGCTAACCCAATGGATCTTAAAAGAGGTATTGACAAAGCAGTAACTGCTGTTGTTGAAAACCTTAAATCCCAGTCTCAGGCTGTAGGTGATTCTACAGATAAAATTAAGCAGGTTGCTTCTGTTTCTGCTAACAATGACGAAACAATCGGTTCTCTAATCGCTGAAGCTTTCGGAAAAGTAGGTAAAGAAGGGGTAATCACTGTAGAAGAAGCTAAAGGTATCGATACAACAGTAGATGTTGTAGAAGGTATGCAGTTTGACAGAGGATACCAGTCACCATATTTCGTGACTAACCCTGAAAAAATGTTAGCTGAACTTGAAAACCCATATATCCTTTTGGTTGAGAAGAAAATCTCTTCTATGAAAGAATTGCTTCCTGTTCTTGAGCCAATTGCACAAGGTGGTAAGTCTTTATTAATTATCTCTGAAGAAGTTGAAGGGGAAGCTTTAGCTACATTGGTAGTAAACAAATTAAGAGGATCTCTTAAAATTGCTGCCGTAAAAGCTCCAGGATTCGGAGACAGAAGAAAAGCAATGCTTGAAGATATTGCAATCCTTACAGGAGGTCAGGTGATCTCTGAAGAGCAAGGGTTCACAATGGAGAACATTACTCTGGATATGCTGGGTACTGCTGAAAAAGTAACGATTGACAAAGACAACACAACGGTTGTAAATGGTGGTGGTGACGAAGCTAAAATCAAAGGAAGAGTAGCTCAGATCAAAGCTCAGATGGAAACTACAACTTCTGACTACGACAGAGAGAAACTTCAGGAAAGATTAGCTAAGTTAGCTGGTGGTGTTGCTGTACTTTACGTAGGTGCTGCTTCTGAAGTGGAAATGAAAGAGAAAAAAGACAGAGTAGATGATGCCCTTCACGCTACAAGAGCAGCGGTTGAAGAAGGTATCGTTGCCGGAGGTGGTGTTGCTTTAGTAAGAGCCATCAAGTCTTTAGAAAACCTTTCAGGTGCTAATGCAGACGAAACAACAGGAGTAAAAATCGTTAAGAGAGCTATTGAAGAGCCATTAAGACAAATCGTTGCCAACGCTGGTGGTGAAGGTTCCGTAATCGTTGCTAAAGTAGCTGAAGGACAAGGTGACTTCGGATACAACGCAAAAACTGACGAGTACGTCAACATGCTTGAAGCAGGAATCATAGACCCTACCAAAGTAACAAGAGTTGCCCTTGAAAACGCAGCTTCTGTATCTGGTATGCTTCTTACAACAGAATGTGTAATCACTGAAGTGAAGAGCGCAGAACCAGCTATGCCAATGGGTGGCGGAATGCCGGGAATGATGTAACAGCGTGTCGCTGAGACAATTTAATATATAAACCGTTCTGCTTTTGTGGAGCGGTTTTTTGGCTTTATGGTTTCCCGTAAGAAATCAATTTTGAAATAGTATAATTTTATCTAATAATATAGTTTTATAAATAATATTAATTAGCTATTTTTATTGACATTTTAATAAATTAATACTAAAAAATTCATAACCAATGAAAGTATACATGGATATTGCAAAGCACAAGATTCCTTTTTTGAAAGGCAACAACAATATTTTAATCTGACTTACGAATTTTCTAATACCTTTTCTTTAACAAAATTACAACAAACGAAAATTACAATAAATGAAAAACTTTGACAGTAGGACTTACAGTATTAACGATTTTCTAGAATGGAATGACAAAAAGCAACTGCAATTATCACCAAAATTTCAAAGAAAATCAGTATGGACAGATGATGCTAGGTCATATTTATTGGACACAATAATTAGAGGCAAACCAATTCCAAAAGTTTTTATTAGACAAACTTTAAATGTTGAGACAAGGCAATCAATTAGAGAGGTTGTAGATGGACAACAAAGGCTTAGAACAATACTTTCATATATTAATGATGGATTTGTAATAAATAAAAAGCATAACGAAAAATATGGTGGTTATTATTTTAGTCAACTAGGTAATATAGATCCGGAAATACAAGCCCAAATTTTAAATTATGAATTAGCTGTAGATTTATTAGTAAATTTACCTGATAAGGAAATTCTTGATATTTTTAGTCGATTAAATTCTTATTCTGTAACATTAAATGAGCAAGAAAAAATTCATGCAAACCATTTTAGTGAATTCAAAATCCTTGTGGATAAATTAGCTCATAAATATAATGACTTCTGGACTGATAGTAAACTTCTAACAAATCAAAAAATTCTGAGAATGGAAGATGCAACTTTAGTTGCAGATTTAGTAGTTGCTATGTTAGAAGGTATTCAATCAAAGAAACAAATCAAAAATTTTTATAGTAAATATGAAAAATCTTTTGAATTTAATGTTTCTGAAGTTGAACAAAAATTTGATACAACTATAGAGTTAATTAAAAGTGTTTTTGATGAAGGATTAAAATCCACTGAATTTAGGCGTATTCATTTATTTTACTCTCTTTTTACTACTTTCTATTATTCTTTGTTTGGATTAAAAGATATCAAAATTGCTATGAATTCTATAAATCTAAATAAATATGAAAGAATAAAAATTTCATTAACAAATCTTAATGATCTGTTCAGTAAAAAAACTCTTATAGGTTTACCTGAAAATGAAATACAATTTTTAAATGATAGTAGAAGAGCTACTACAGATACAGTTGTTAGAATGAGAAGAACTGAATTTCTAATCAATAAAATAAATGGTGTATAATGGCTTTAAACCAAAATTTGACAGAATTTAGAGCTACTATAATAGAATTGAATCAACATATTCAATTTGCACACCAAAAATATGCTAGTGGTTCTTATAAAATCGCAGTAAGTTTGAGAGAATTTATTTCAGAATCTGCTTTCCTAAAAATTTTTGTTGCGTGGGAGACATTTGTTGAAAAATGTTTCATTGATTATTTAATCAATGAGGAATCTATACTAAATCGTAGACCGGCAAAATGGGCAACCCCTATTGATTTTAATCATGCAAATCAAATAATAATTGGCAATCAAAAGCATATGGATTGGTCGAATCCAGAAACAATTAGAAAAATAAGTAAAATATTTTTTCATCAAGGCTATGTATTTGATACTGCGTTATCCGCCATAAATGCAGATTTAATGGATATGAAGGCAATAAGAAATTCTGCGGCTCATTTGTCTTCGACCACTACAACGAAATTAGATGGTGTAGCTACAAGAATATTAGGAACTCCATCGGTAAATTTTACAGCTTATAAATTACTTTTTCATAATGATCCCAGAAGTATGCCTACCTTACAGACTGTTCTAGAAAGATATTTAAACCTTTTAGATATAGCTGCAGAAGAAATAGCAAATGGATAATCAATATATAAATCATAAAAATTACCCCACTATACAAAATCTCCTAACCTTGCACAGAATAAAAAAAGCTCCGAATTCTGAAGACTTCAGAGCTTTTTTTATTTATCTAATTCGGAATAGTATTCTTCAAAATCAAAAATAATATCAAATAATTCTTTGGGATGTATTCTTAGTCCGGTTGCAATTTCAATGAAAGTACTGAGTTGACAATCAATCTTATTATTAGCCACATCACTAATCCTTGCAGCTGTTACATTACATCTTTCAGAAACTTTAGAATAAGGAGTTTCTCCTTTTATTTCTTTTATTTTTTCTGAGACCATTTTTTTGATTTCATCAGTCTTAAACTCGTTCATAATCGCACTGTTTAGTGCAAATTGTAATTATTAGCATAAATTATCATTACCGAATTCGGTAATACAAAGATATTTTTATTATATTTGGAAAAGATTATTCATTAGAGTAATTTTGCGATACTTCAAAAAAATATAGAAGCTATTGCTTAGAATCTCGACTTGAAAACTGGTAATTTAAAAGCAACGAGAAGATAAGCAAGAAGCTCACGACCTAGGCGTGGGCTCTTTTATCTGTTGCACGGTATACCAGTACCTCTAGTACAGATATTGTAGAGTCTCATGCCGTTTTATTTTCATGCTGTTCTGCTTTTCTGCAATTATTTTTTCTAAGCCTGCTTTACAACATAAAGTATCATGATACGGTACAATGGGGTGTACAATCCATTGCGGCTTTCGGGCTTTTAGAAAAACACAAATTCTATCATATTCATTAGGCTTGTATCGGCAGGAAGTTCAGGTAGGCTTCCTCCTTTACGGTCAGTAAAATCGTACACTAAAAAAATACAGACTCATGAAAAAAACCAGAACAGACTTTACATCCCGGCTGGGGAAAGGCCGGAAGAAGCATTGCGGATTACAGCAGATGGAGACGTTTTTCCAGCTCAATGACCTTACAGCATCCAAAGAGCTGCTAAACCACATTATGAATTATGCTGTTAAAAGAAATAGCTGGATAAAAGAAGATCCATCCGTTATCTTTCATTTTCACCAGGCGATGCGGTCATTCATCCGTGCGGGCTACTTCATCATGCTGAAGGAAAAGAAATGGGCTCTCAATACCCAGTTGGAAGAAGTCTCTCCGTTGGTTCTGGGCTTGCTTTCTGAGAAAGAATACCAAAATCCTCTGCTGGTCTTTAAAAAAGCATTCAGGGAATACAGCATCAAGGAGTTTGATTATTTTATTTCCGGAATGGTCTATTTCTCACTGGGCATCTATGACCATCTTCCGGAAAGGAATATGATAAGCCCGTACATTCATCTCACCAAAATGCTGGATGCAGCGTACCTTCTTCTGGAAAGGAAAGAGTTCAAAAGTTTGATCTAAAAAAGATAGCATTTGACACTCTTCATAAATTCTTCAGAAGATTCCGAAAACTTAATACTATTTTTAAATATTTTCAGAACATTAAAGAATGATTTATCTTTGACTGCTTATTCATAAAACTTTAAACTAATAATCACATCTGAAAACTAAAATGGAAGAGATCTTTAAAAGCTACGAAAAAGAAATATCCAAAAAACACAGCTTTGGTTTTACTCCTGCCTATAAAGAAGAATTCAGAACACCAGTCAGCGAAATTCTTTTCATTGCCATCGCAGAAAAAACATTTGAAAGACTGGGTTGGGATCTTGTGTATAAAGATGATTACAATATAGAAGCAAAATATAAATGTACAGGTTGGATGAATGAGCGTTGGACTGAAATTATTACCGCTACTTATAAGAACGGTGCAGTATCAGTAAAAAGCGAATCTTTAGGAAGCGAAATCTGGGATAATGGAAAAAATTCTAAAAGAGTTAAGCTGTTTATTTATGCTTATCAGGAAACTTTAAAAACGTTCAACCTGCAAACTCTTAAGGATCTTGAAAAGGAAATAGAAAGGAAAAACAATTGGGATGATTATATAATTCCTGAAACTTTACCACAACCCACACCAACAAAAACACCCAATATAACATTACCCATTATGGGTGGAATATTCATTTCGTTACTAACCAGTTTTCTGGTGGCATTGCTTTCGGTAAAAGGACTTTACTTCATTGGATTATTTGAATTCCTTGTGGCAACAGCCCTTGTCTTTGCAATGAAGTATGTAATTAGATTTTCAAACTATACTGATTTAAATAAGTTGCAATACCTTTTTGGTGCGATGATCCTTTTAACCTATATCTCAAACGAATATTTTCAATATGAAATAATTCTAAATACAAATAATCTTGAGAGAATTGGATTTTTTAATTTTTTACAAATAAGATTTTCACAAGGCTTTATAGTAAACAAAATAAATACTGGATGGATTGGCTGGATCGTTATTTGGGTGATACAACTTGGGTTAACTGGTCTTTTTGTTTACCTTAAATTAGTTAGGGTACTTACAAAATATGTTATTGAAAGAGTTCCGCCAGAAGTCGTTGATTTCACATTTTATCATCTGTTAAAAGATAGGTCAGAGGAAGAAGTAAGAGCAGAACTTGCTAAAAAAGGATGGTCAGACATACAACATCAGAATGAAGCTTTTGAAGCAATTGGAGGTTTTCAAAGTGTAGTAACATTGAATAGACTTAAATAATGTTCAATCCTTTATTCTCCTCCCCCACGCAAAGCATAAATTTTTAAGTTTTAATATCTCCGTTACCGCACGATTATATTATTAGAATGTTTAATTTATAATACTATAGCCGCACTAAAGGATTCGTGCGGCAGCAGTATACCAAAAATAACACCAAAGAATTCTCTTCAACTTTTTCCTATCTTTAAACCACGCTATTCAATTAAAGAGACTTAAATAAAAATAAATACTACTATCATTGAAAAAGTTATTAATTCTTTCATTTTTAGGTTCAATACTAGTTCATGCACAAACACTTCAATTTAAAACTCTCGCCAATATGTCTGTAGGCAGAGGTGGCACTGCCAGTGTGATTGTGAATGACAATATCTATGTGAGCAACGGGTATCAGGAAGACAGCGGTAATGCAAAATTTATTGAAAAATATAATATTACCTATAACAAATGGAGTGTTCTCAATTCTACTCTGCTTCCCAGAAGATTTGCCAATTCGGAGACTTACGATAATAAAATTTATATTTTTAACGGCTGGGGAAACAGCCATCTTGAAATTGTAGACCTTGCAACCAATACAATAACGAAGGGTGCTACCAATCGCTCCTACACAGGAAATGCAGGTTCTGCAATCTATAATGGCAGAATATATGTGTTTGGCGGCAGCGGGCTAAATGGAGCTGAAACCACGGTATTTTCTAATAAATTCCGGTATTATGACATTGCTTCAAATACATGGAATCCCTTACCCGATATGCCCACAGCCAGAGAAACAAAGGGCAAAATTGTAAATGATAAACTTTATGTAATTGGTGGTTTTAATGGTACCCCATCCCGTCTGATCAATGTTTACGACCTCAAAACCAATCTTTGGGTCGATAAATATACCATGCCTGTTGGGATAGCCGGACACTCATTAGCGGTATCCGGTAATAATATTTTCATTATAGGTGGTTTTAATAATCAAAGCTTTCTCGCGTATTTTGATACTACAACCAATAAACTATATCAGCTATCCTCCAATATGATTCCCAGAAGATATCCTACAGCGGAAGTATATAACAATAAATTATACATCATTGGTGGAAGTACAACGTCTCTACTCAAATCATCAATTAAAAGTACCCAGGTAGCTGATATTAATGAAAGTGTGCTTTCTTCAACGGTAAACAAGTAAGATCACTATAACCATATGAAAGGATTCGTTCGGCAGCAATGGAAGTATACAGAACGAGTTGAGCTATTAGCATTGTCCAATATTCTATTTAACATAGGGAAAACTTGTGTATATTTGGAGATATAACAGTACACAAAACCAATGACCATTAAAGAAGCTATAATAAAAGTACTTGAAGATAATATCGGTGCATTTACATATATTGAAGTCCATGATTTAGTTAACGCTAAAAATTATGTTGATTGGTCCAATGCAAAAACACCAACCGATACAATTGGAGCACAATTAGGACATTTTATTAGAAAAAATGATACTCGTGTAAAAAGATTTAAGTCTAAAAATGGTTTTCTATATTATTCTTCAAAAAACGAAAATCAAATTAATTTAGATGTTCCAATTGAAAAAATCAAGGAATCTGTTATTAGAAAAGATAAAAAATCATTTCACGAAAGACACCTTCATAAATTATTAGTAAGTTACCTAAAAAGTAGAGGCATTTATGCTAAAACAATTTTTCATGAAAAATCATTGAATACAAAAGATGACCATCAAAAATGGGTTCATCCTGATATGGTTGCGATTGACTTTGTTAATCTGAAAAATAAAAACTCAAATGCTTTAATGAAATTGGTAAATAAAGCTGATGCTTTTAATATTACCTCATATGAAATCAAAAAAGAAATAAATACAGATTATGAATTAAAAAAGTATTTCTTTCAAGCTGTTTCAAATTCAAGCTGGGCAAATTATGGATATCTGGTTGCTTTTGAAATTAGTAAAAATTTGCTGGGAGAAATGGAAAGATTATCTCAATCTTTTGGAATTGGAATTATTGAGCTGAAGTCCAATCCCTATGAGAGTGAAATTCATTTTGTATCAAAATATCGTGATCTAGAATACAAGACAATTGACAAACTTTGCGAATTGAATCCTGATTTTGAAAAATTTATTTCGCAAACAGAAGCGTTATTAAGTGCTTCAGATAAGTTTTTAGGAGGCACATTAGAAATTTTCAATAAATATTGCGACGAATATTTTAAAACCGATTCAGAAATAGAAGAATATTGTAAAACAAACGGAATACCTTACGAAGATTAAAACATAGGTTTTGCAAAATGGAAGGTTAAGTTTAAGTTGAACTTTTGTGCTTTCAAATCCGCAATAATTCACCCCCTGCTGCGCAAAGTCTACTGACTTTATGCATACATAATAATAAATCATCCAAAGTCAGGAAGTTTCGAAAACCGGATCGTAATCTTTAGGTTGGGATTATAAAAAACTAATACAGCATGAAAACAACAATCTATACCGTACAGGATATATACATTCCCCAATCCTGGAATACCATTCATAAAGAAAATTGTCTGTTACCATTGACGCATAATCAGATTATATAATCATCACAAAACAACACTACGAATGGGATATTGGCGCACACTGCATTTATTTGATGACAAAAAATTTTATAAAGACATTGTTCCGGCATTAAAAGGAGAAACAGGCGACTTAACTGCCGATTGCCAGGAATTTTTAAAATCTCATGTTATCGGAAGCACTTTACATCTGTCTAAACAGGAACTCGAAAAGCTCGTCAATCAAACTATTGAAAATATTGTTTCAATATCAAATTCATTAGATGAAACTTTCAAAATAAACAGCGAATATCAGAAAGCAGAAAATACAAACACTGAGGTGGCATTTTGTAATAATTTAGAAGGATATTATGAATTTTCCAAGTTTTTTGAATATTATACCTTTAAGACCTGCGCTGATTTTTTCCCTCATTTAGGCCTTGGAAAAGGCGGAGTGTCCCGGAATTTTGAAGTATCTGAAAAAGCGCTTGCCTATTCAATCATTGAAGACCTTGATGATTGGAACAATTTTTTGTGTTTCGACAGAATGGGAATTACCAATTGGATGTCTTATGAAGATCTTCAATACCTTTATCTTGACAAGGAGAATCTGAAACATGACGAGAATGAAATAGCAGGGGCCTTTCTTACCCTTCTTGAAATAGCATACACTAACCAACTTGGCTTTATTATGGGGGTTGATATGAGAGAAGAGATATTACAATCGCTGCCCAGCAATAAGACCGTAAAACCAGAAACCTGGACACTGCAGAATTTATCCGGGCTGATATGGGGAATGTAAACGATCGAAATACATAAAAAATAGTCCCAGAAAATAACATCAGCTTACTGAATTCCTATTGAACACGCAAAGATGTCTATTTACAGAATATTTGTGCATAAATCAAGACGTTAGCGGCTAATTAAAAACATCATGAACAGATTAATTAAAGATAAAAGATTCCTTTTACCATCAGATATTAAAAAATATTCACTCGGTTCCAAACAAAAAGTGAAAGAATATATTGAAGCTCATGGAGGCTATGTTATCCGGGATAAATATACCCCTGAAGAATACGATTATATCCTTATCGGAACCCAGGTTAACGACTTTGGATATAAAGCCTCAAGACATCTTGAATTATATCCTGAAGCTAAAATCCTGTTTGAACAGGAACTCCTCATGGAATCACAGGAAGAAAACAGATATCTCAAGTCTTTTTTCAAAGATTGTATGGATAGGTTCAGAGCTGTTTTTTCACATCCTGACATTTTAGTGGCCTACTATTCAGTGGGCCGGCCTTATGGACCCGATGATTTTCAAAAAATTGAAAAAAAGCTTAATCAGAATATTCCTGCAGCGATAAAAGAGTTTTATTCAATCTTTGGACAACTGAAACTGATCTGGACCTACTGCAGCATCAATACTCAGCGAAGCTTTTATAATGACAAAAATGTTTATAACCTTATGACAAACAGTTGTGGAGAAATGTACGGCTCCATTCAGATCCTGGATCTAAAAATGGCCCTGTTTGAAGACTGGACCAAACATGAACATGCCGTTCATCTGACATCAGGGAAAAGCTTAAAGATTTTTGATTACTATTCTGATTATCATATGGCTGCTTTTGACCTTGAGAATGACAATCCCTTGGTATATATCGGTGATGATTACGGGGTAACTTTTGAAGACTGTCAACCCATGCTTTTTTCCGATTATTTAAAACTGGTCATTAACTCTTATGGCTTTTCCCACAGAAGTTATTTATTTGAAGGCGCATACGGACGTAAAAAGAGTATGCCTGCGCTATCTGAAATACTAAAAAATCCTATTGAATTAATTCCGGTTAAATTAGACGATATTGAATAACAAAATGCAGTTTTCACGCTTAAAATGGCTTAAAGGAAAGCCCGGAATCGCTACTTAAATACAGAAATAACCATGAACTTCATAAAAAAGCACTTATCAAAAACAAGATCAGCGTCATTTTAACTTTACAGATTTCTGAGCCGGATTTAAACGTTTCCGAATTTGCAGGTTTTAAAATTGTAAATTGTTATGAACTGCTTGAAAAATATAATTATCGTTCATCACAGGATTCTGAATTAAAGAAACTTGAATACATTTCTAAAGAGATCATTAATTCTGAAGATCCTATTTTAATCTGTAATACCGGATTAAGTACGATGGACTTTGATATCATCTCTGAGATTTTGAGGCCATACGAATTAACCATCAACAAAATCTTAGTCCCCAACCCATCCAAAAGAAACAAAAAACTTGCTGATGGACAGGAAATGTATAGAAACCACAGCCGCTGGCTTCATTTTTATCCCGGAGAAATTGAGGATATCTATAACGATTTTGAAGAGGAAATTAAAGACTTAAAAACAAGGTATGAAAATACAGAAACGAAAATATTGGAAATATAAACCTCAACTTGCAGGATATTGGTGCAATACGTAGATTTGGGAGATTACAACATTTAATAAAAACTAATAACTAATGGCGAACAGATCTTATCTATACAGCGCAAATACAGAAGTAACCAGGCTGCGTGATGTATCGGAATGGAACTATGAAATTCCTTTATTCCATAAAATAGTTTTAGGTTCTGAAACTCAAATGTCTAATTCTAAAATATGGAACTTTGAACATCCCATCGCCATCAAGGGCGATTTTAAAAACGGATTAAAGAAATTTTATGATCTTTTAGATTACCTGGAAACACAGGCATATATCGACACACAGGTAATAACCGGGATCAGACAGGACACAATAGATTTCTTCGAAAAATATCCTGAAAGAGCGTTGGATCTGTTTTTTCTGGAAGCAGGAGAAGTTTTTGACATGGCAGGAGATATTGCTCCCATTGAGCAGCAGAACGAATTGTTTTACGATGAAATTATCTCAATATCCAAAGACATTGACGATATTTTAGAGAAAAAACCGGATAATGTATTTGATTTTAAAGATTCTCTATGGCTGCAGGAATTGAAAAAAGATATCAATGCTTTATCTGTATACTGGACTTATGTAACCTATTTTTCATTCAACAAATCGTAAACAGAACCATTCTTAAATAAAAAAACATGTTGGCAATACACAAATACCGGGTAACGGATTACTCGGTAAAGGAAAGAGATACAAAAGAAATCTTTAATTATTGCTTTGAGTTTTCAGACGAAGACTTTAGTTTTGAGGATTGGTCGGAAGTATTTTAAACAGGATATTAAGTCAAGAGTTACCTTAAGACGATATGCTTATAAAAAATCTTTGATTTTTTCCTTAATTATTCTTAGCACTTAAATGGTCTTAATGTTTTAAATTTATTTAAAATATTAAGACCTTACATCAACAGAAAATTATGGCAAAAAATAAACTTGACACCTTTAAAAACCATCTTGGTTATGATGGCAAAAAATTCAATCCCGAAAAAGCTATTTCAATATTGAATGAAATCGGAGTTGATGCAACCAACGATATTGGTGAGACCCCTTTGATCATTGCGGCTTACTTAGAAAGAATAGAAATATTAAAGATAATCATTCAACAGACCCAGAACATTGACCAAAAAGTGCAGGGAAGCATAACAGAAACTGCCCTTTTAGAAGCTTGCGGACAAAGGCGTCTGGAAAGTATCAAACTATTGGTTGAAGCAGGTGCTGGCCTGGAACAGGAAGATAGATTTGGTTTGACACCGCTGTCAAGAATATTTACCAATACTTTTTCCGATCCAATTCCAAGTGCAGATTATCTGGTTTCTAAAGGTGCGAAGATTACGGACAGAGTTATTAATATGGGAATGTCCTGGAATAAAGAGAGGTTTACCGATTTTTTAAAAACCATCCACTACGACCCGGGAAATATTTCATTACCTGTAGAAGACACCGTTCAGGAGGAAGAAATAAAAATTGACACTTCAATTGACATAGAACATATACACCATGTTGTTAATAACAAAAATTATTTTGAAACCGCGAAAATAATCTGGAAAAAACTGGTTCCAAAATCCGGGCAGGCAGACACTGTACAGGGTGAATTATTGAGAGCAATTGAAAAGTTAAGAGACGAAGCCCAGAGAAATGGAAATGGAAACTTCAATAAAAACTGCCACGGTCTGCTCATTGACTTTTTAAGGAGCGAATTAACAGGTAAAAATCTTTTTGAAAAAGAAATAACAGATGAAATAAATGACGACTTAGATAGGTTATCTTTTGAAAATAAGCCTTACACAGAGGACGACATTTACGACAGAATTACAGAGAGAATTGTTGATTGGTATTTGAAAAATCCGACACAAATTTTACATCAAAAGGATGATCAGCTGTATTGCTAAACTCAACAATGCAGTTCCGTAAAATCTCCTGACGTTTTGGAATAACACGATAAGCAGCAACTAAAATAATATACCAATAGTCATGACACAACAAATTCGGGATGCATTACTTTATAAGGACAAAGAATACTATCTGAATAATGAAATTTTAGAGTATTATTTTAACGAATTCCCTGAGCGAAAACCGGAAAATACAGGAGGGTTTAGTGCTTGCTGGAGAGGATATGTGGCATTCTTTGAAATAAAAAATAATGAATTAATCATAAGAAAAATAAACTGTCTGTTTAATCAGGAACGGGAAAAATATGAAGAAGCCATTCCGTATTTTGAAAAGGTGGAATCCAATTTTAAAAAAGAAGATACTTTTAATGGATGTTATGCATTATGCCTGAAGCAGATCGCAATAAAAACTTCTGATGAAAAGCTGATGAAAAAGTCTAAAAAATATTATGAAAAGGTAAAAAACAAAGCCGGGCTTCCTGAAGTAATAAAAAATGCGTTCAAAGAAACTTAATAAACACGGATAAAACAAAGGGCTAAATTACACCACTTATTCATCCGCTATTGTTTTTTTTAGTTAGCTGTAATTCCAAAAACTAACAGTAAGTGAAAATCATATTAAAATGTCCATTTTGTGGCAAGCAAATTCAAAAAAAAATATCTAAACACCTTAAACTTCATTCTGAAAAAATGAATGAATTAGAATTAAATGACAAGTTTGAATTTACAATTGATTCATTTATTGGCGGTTGGTTATTTTTAAAAATATCAAAGTTTTGAAAACTTGATAACTTTCAAAATGATCTGCAAAAATTAATAGAGGCGAATTTCTCAAAAAAGGAAGAATTAAGTACAGAACAAAAAAATAAAATAAAAAAACAACAAAAACTAAGTATTGAAAAAAATAATTCAGAACAAAAAAAATATAAAGAAAAAATAAGAATTGAAAATGAAACTTTCAAAGAACAATTAGTTAACAACAAAATTAAAAGGATTAAATCTTCGTTAAAAAATAACGAGCGTGAATTAAATGGCAATAGCAATTCTATTAAGCCAATTTATCATAGAAAAGGATCAAAAAATTAGAACTGCAGAATAAAACCGTCAACTATAAATGTAATTTTATGACAATGCTTGATTACAACGAATTTGCTCAATCTGAATTAAACGAACTCATTCCTATTCAAGAGGAATTTATAAATAAATACAATATAAATTCTTTTACGAATTGGTTCTATGATAGTGACTCTCAAATTTTAAGATTGTATAACAATGATCATGACGAAATTTTCTTTAAATATATTCCAATAGGAACTTATTCTTTAACATCTGAAACCTGGATGTGGAGCTGGTTTAACAATTACTTAACTGAAAATAACAAATCAGAAACACTGAAAATCAAAGATTTTGGACAAGAAAATTCTTTCAAAAAGTTATATGAAGGAACGTTTTCAAGCGATAAATTTGATAGTGATGAATTTATCGCAATAAGTTTTAAAATTTTAAGAGGAATTGGTGTTTATATTGCATCAACAGAAAAACTTAATTTTTATTTGCTTTTAACAGAAATAATTGAAGCTGACAACAATCCAGAGATTAAAATGCTAAAACAGAAGAAAATGGATTGTGGAAACCATGGTTTTAAAAGACCGGCTTATGTTTGTCAACATTTGAATTTGGAAACTCCTGTTGGATTTGAAGAAGCATTTGATACTTATAAAGGGATGGAATTGGATGATGAGGAAGATTTCCAAGCCTGGTGTAACGACTGCGAAAAAATAAGAATTAAATATGATGGATGGGATGAAGAGTCAGAAAAGTTTGCAAAAATAAAATTAGTATGTGAAGATTGTTATTTTGAAATGAAAAAACTAAATAACTTATAAAAAACTGCTAATAACATGCTGAAAACAACCCGCGAACTCATTGAATATTTAAAACTTCCCTCTTCAGAAAGAGAATCCGCTATTATATGTTCATTGGTAAATTCTATTGTAAAATGTGGTGGCAAAAGTGATGTAAATGAAATTTTAAATCAGTATCTAAACCATCCTTTTGATTTTGATTACACTTATTTACTGCCTGTTTTTAAAGCATTGGGAACCCATTCTACTGCAGAACAGATTTTCAATATATCTATCCACCAAAATAAACTGGTTGAAAATGTAGACCCGGAAATTTTAGAAGTTTTGGGCCATTTAAAATATGAACAGATAAAACCTATTTTAGCTGACTATCTTTTTGGAAACAGCGAAGAAACCGATTATTATATTTCAAGATCTGCCGTTCTGGGACTATTAAATTTTGACTGTACCGAATATCAAAAAGAGATTGAAACAGAAATTGAAAAATGTTATGGAAAAAATTTATTCCCTGAATTTGTTCCGGCATTGGTGAGCAGACTGGAAGATCCTCATGTCATACTTGATAAGCTCTTTGAGTTAGGAAATCAATTCGCATCCACAGACTGTAATGCAGGGATTGTACTTGGTTTTTCGCTTTGCGGAGAACAGGGAAAACCCTATTTCAGGAAAATTCTTTTTGACAGGAACTGGGAAGTTGATTCCACAGCAACAGGAACCGTTCATTTCGCTTATCAAGGATTGAAAAACTTAGGGATCGCTTTTAAGGAACTCTACCATGAAATAAAAATGATTCCCGATGAAGAAAATCTTGAATATGCTTTAGATGTTTTTTTCGCCTTACTTGAAAGAAAACTTGATGATATTGAACCGGACCCGGAAGAATCGTTTGCAGACATTTACACCACCTTATTTCCATGGAAAAACGAAAATGAAAGCGGCAATATCATTGATCTGGCAGGATCTGTCAACAAAACAGAAAAAGCTTATCAGATAAAAAAACTCACTGAAATGAAAATGGATGAGGAAGCCCTACTAAAAAACTACATCAGCTAACTTTGATTTTACCGATTTACAGCTAAAGCCAACCCCATCTTACAAAAACAAAAGACAGTCCATGAAAATAAAAAATTTTAACACTGAAGGTGTATTAATCATCGCCAATATGACAAAATGCAAGGAATACTATTCCGATAAGGAATTTGATTATGCCTATCCGGAAGGGCTATCCGAATTAATGATGAAAGGCATTGTTCATATCATCACAACACAGGAAACTGTTAAAAACCTGAGTTTTGTTTTTAATAAAGCAGAAATTGACTTAGATAAATGGAAATACAGGGAATCATATAACTATCTGAATGTGGATGAAGGAGACAAAGTTCTTCTGGTTCCTCACGGTACTTTTACAAGAATGTGCCGGGCCTGGGGCGAAAGCGATACATTAACTGATGAGGACGTTGATAATTTTGAATTTCTAAAGGGAATAATGACCAAACAGGGCAAAGAAATAACCTTTACTCCGAATTCTATACTGGAAAAAAGGCTTCAGCTCCGTGATGAAGATGAAAAGAAACTCTATGAACACTCACCCCAGATCAACCTGGAAACCGGATTAAACAATATAGATATTTACACCAAAAATAAAAAAGAAATCACATTTATCATTACAAAAACAGACACCGTGGATTCAGATAGAATTACCTTAAAACCGGTTGAACTGATAGGATAACGATAACAACAGTGTATGAAAAACAGCATATTATTATTTATTTTAATCTTTTGCAGTATAAAAACATGGGCATGTTCATGTATTTTTGAAAACATTGCTCAGGAATATATGGAAGCCGATTTCGTAGGTATTGTTTCTATTAAAAAAACTTATAACAATAAAACGGTAGAGCTTGCCAAAGACTTTCAGCGAAGTACTTATAAAGCAGATTTAGCTTTTGAAAAAATTTATAAAGGAAATGAATTTGATGTTTTAAACATTTATGGAAAAGCTAATGTGACAGATGATGAACCATTACTTTTCGGAGGCTGCGATTTATATGTTGAAAAAGGAGAAAAATACCTCGTAATCCTCAAGAAAAACCAGAATAATGAGTATTGGGCGAGCATGTGCAGCCGGGTAATTTATTTATCTTCAGAACAAAATCCCTTAAGTGATGAATCAGAGAAAATTAATTCATATTCAAATTTATTCTCAGGCATTGAAAAATATAAGGAACAGTTTTCCACGTTAAAGTTTGTCAATCTCTACGATAAGACCTTAAGACTGAATCATAAAACAAATAAGCTGGAATCAGATTTTACAAAACTAAAAATAGGAGATCCTTCCGACAAAATCGGGTTTTATAAAGTCATTTTAAATGATAAGATGAAAATTGACCATATTGTCCCCATAAAAAAAGTAGGAACCAGAGATGAAGAAATTGAAGAAATAATCATGAAAAATTTAAGCTTTCCTCAATACGCACATTCTAAAAATAAACCTGAGGAACTGTTGATATTGCTGTATTTCCAGGATTTTTAAATATATCCGCAGATAACATTTTAGGTTAAGAACAATCTATTTCCTTTAGCTGTCAATATTTTTATACTAATTCTATAAAAATCTGTATCAAATTGAAGTTTATGAAGAAACTACTCTACTTCTTATTACTTATAATTATTGTGGTAAGCTGTACTACAATTTCAGCAGAACATCAATATAAAAATACAGATAAAGGAGAATTATACTTTCCCTCTTTCGACAGCAAAAAGTATAAAATTGACTCCATAAATACCGGCCCAAATGATTCGTTAAGAGAATTTACAAACAAGTGGTATTCTAGGCATTTATATACTTTAAAAGAACCTGTCTTATCCCACAAAAAAGACAAAAATTTAAACATAATAAGATTTACGCATTTAGGAACCTGGTCAAATCCTTATTCTTATCGAATAGAACAAGTCGGATTAAAATTCATTTTAACTTATAATAAAACAAATGGATTAGGTGGTTACGAACCTGGAACAAGGACCAGTCATAAAACAAAAGAAATAAGTCAGAAAGAATGGAATAAAATAATAACAAAAATGGATAAAATTAATTTTTGGAATATTCCAACTCATGGTTCAAATAAAATAACAGATGGTTCAGAATGGATTTTTGAAGCATTAATTGATGGAAAATATCATTTGGTAACAAGAAACAGTCCAGACCATTATAACGGAGAAGAATATGCTGAACTTTGCAAACTTGTTGAAAAAATAGGTAAATAAAAAAATGCGAATAATATTGTATCAATTTTGCATACCAACCAATATACACAGCAACATAACAGAAGAAACCAATGACATTTTTATATACCGCAAGAGGAACATATGATCAAAATTATTCTGAAGACGGAATTTCCTGGAACAAGTATATTGAATGGTCTAAATTGACCCATCTGGCAGAACTTGTTTCACTTGATGGAATGCTCAATGAAATTTTAGTTGAGCCGGACTTCGACAATGCTGATGACTGGAATTACATCCACGTGATTGGACAATATCAAACCGGCTTTTTTACCACACTTGATTTTGTATTGAAACGATTAAACAAAAAAGAAAAATTTAATCTTCTGGTAGTTATTTTAGAACCGGACCGAGAATGCAACAAAATAAATATCGACGGATTTGAATTTATAGGATATGATCTGCTTGACCAGGATTTCAATATTAGTGCCTTAACGAATTGCGGTGGATTTTTTGACGAAACATTCCTGCCGAAAGACCTGAACGACAAAGGCCTTATTGACCAGTTTGAAAAAGCATATGATATAAAAAAACAACTTTTAGAAAACAACCCCAATGAACATCATGCAGACACCAATGTAATAGCAGTCTGGAGACACACAACCATTGGAAGATGAAACAAAAGACAGCCAATAGAATTACGCAAAAATAGTCCCCATGCTACGCAAAGTCTCCTGACTTTGCGCCAATAATTCCCGCTCACAGCTAAGGATTCCCGTAAGGCAGGCCTTTTTCTTTATTTTACTTTTGATTTTCAATTTTTAACAATCAAAATAAACAATGAAAAGACAACTATTAATTTTTACCCTTCTGATTTTTGGATTCTCCTATTCTCAAAATGCACCTCAATTTGAAAATGATACGCTCACTACCTCAACAGGCTTTAAAGTATATGAAGGTTTAGATCTAAAAATCGGGACGGGTTCCATGAATGACGGGGATTTTAAATTTATCCGGACCAATGCTTCTTCGCTATTCAACTATTCTTCAACTACAGGATATCAGGGGCTGGCCAATCAGGCGAATTCTTTCAGAAGAAGTAATTCAGGACTGATCTTTAAAGTAAAGAAAATCATGCAGAGAGGAAACAAACGGAATGGTTTTGTTTATTATGCTAAAATCGGAAGCGGCCTTATCAATTATGAAATAGATCTTGAAAATGCAATAAAATCAGGAGAATTAATCGTTCCGGAAGAATTTTTGCCCAAAGAAAAAATTCAAAATCTAAATACGGAAACAAAATACGACCGGTTAAAAAAAATCAAGGAATTAAAAGACTCAGGCGTTTTATCTGAAGATGAATTCCAAAAAGAAAAAGATAAAATAATGGCTGAAAAATAAATTTTTGAGATAACTGCCCCGGAAACGGAGCAGTTTTTTTATGTTTTACTGTACCATCCTCCGACTTAAGAATATACCTCCGAAGTCAGGAGATTTCGGAGAGCAAAAGAATATCCCCTATTTTTCATTTTTCTTTAATAGTTTTCGGTATATTTGTCTTTCGGCTTATGAATTACATAAAATGATTAAGCTTATAGAACTAATAACACGAAAACTGTAAATCATGAGCAACAACTAATTTCAGCTGCACAAAGTCTCCCGGCTTTAATCTTATACAATAAAAGTAAATCCGTTAAAATTCGTTCTGAAGTCTTAGATTTCTGAAACCGGGATTTATAAATTCTCAATATTTAAAACAGGAAAAATGTCTCATTTATGTGAAGTCATCATTATTGCTGTCCCTCCTTCAAACATGAAAGATGTATTTGACAGTATGCACAATAGTTTTACAAAGAATCATTTTGAAATTGATGCAGGAGAATTTGATGCAATTGTTCTTTCCGACATTGATACTGATGATGGCGAGGATTATATATTTGAGTCTGAAAGAATCAATCCCGAATCAGAGGAAGAAAAAGATAATGCCATTGAAAGGCTTAGAAATCACAGAACCGGAGGGCTGATTTATTACAGTGGAATTGATGAGAAATTTGAAGGACTGGCTCCTTACAATCTTGCCGTTGAGTTTCTGTCATTAGATAATATGACCATTGAATGTATCTCCATCAGCTTAAGAAATTATGTATTCGATTCTCATGAAACTGCTTTTGAAAATCTGATTACAACCGTTTTAAATACAATGAATGTGATTGGTATTGCTAAAGGTTTAGACTACCCGTACGAATGGAGTGATCAGGAAGTTACTGAACTGATGAAGGAAGGAAAACTTGAAACCGTCCACCCCCGGTTAGTCTATAAAAAAGAATAAAAAACCTAAAAACAGAAAAATGTCTCATTTAAGTGAAGTCATCATCATTGCCGTCCCTCCTTCAGACATGAAAGATGTATTTGACAGTATACACAATAGTTTTACAAAGAATCATTTTGAAATTGAAGAAGGAGATTTTGATGTAATTGTTCTTTGTGATATTGATACTGATGATGGTAAAGATTATATATTTGAGTCTGAAAGCATTTATCCCGCATCAAAGGAAGAAAAAGACAATGCCATTGAAAGGCTTAGAAATCACAGGACCGGAGGACTGCTTAATTACAGAGGAATTGAAGGAAAATTTGAAGGGTTGCCCCCTTATGATATTGGCGTTGAGTTTCGGTCATTAGATAATATGACCATTGAATATATTACCATCACGATAAGAGATTATATATTCGATCCTCATGAAACTGCTTTTGAAAACCTGATCACAACCGTTTTAAATACAATGAATGTGATTGGTATTGCTAAAGGTTTAGACTACCCGTACGAATGGGATGAAGAAGAAATTACTGAGCTAATCAAGGAAGGAAAACTTGAAACCGTACATCCCCGGTTAGTCTATAAGAAAAAGTATTAAAAAAATGAAGAAACCTGATAAAATCATTAATTTAAATTTCAACAATACAGAATACAACGTTGAAGTGACCGTAAATCTCGACAAAATAGAAGGATTTCTATATTACACGTTTAAATTTGGCGAAGATCATTCTATTACCATTTCACAATTTGATGGCGAAAAATGGGAAATAGCCAGTATGACGAAGAGTAATATCGCGGATAAATTAGGAAAGATCATTGAAGCAATATATTAAAACGATCTTGAAAACAATATCATCTGAACGCATTAGATAAAAGAAATGGAAAGAATTTCAAACAGCATGGAAGCCCTGATGAATGCGGCAGAAACTGAAATAGAAAGCTTCGATTTAAAACCCGGAGAAAAAATAATCGCTTATTTTTCTCGAATCCCATCCCTTGCTGGATTTCCATATAAAATAATTTTAACTGAAAATTCAGAGGGAACAATCCGTTCGGCATTCAGGCAGTGGGATACAGCGTACAACTTAACCCAATGGAATCTTGGAATTTACAACCTGGACAGACTGAGAATCATCACGGATGAAAAAATGCTTCCTGATACAGATACCGCAATACTGAAAGAAGAATTGTCGAGGTTAGAACAAATAAAGCTTCCTGAAAGCATCCGGAATGAAAAAGCCATAGTTCTGGATGGTTCTGAATGGAAATTCGGTGTCAGTTTACGTAATAAAAACATTGATTACACCTGGAGAGCCTCAACACAAGATATCGATCTCTTTGTTCCCATCATTGAACTGATGAGAAAACAGTATTCGGATCAACTTTAGCAAAAATTACAGATAACCAAGTATAAAAATATGAATAACAACGACATATTAAGCCAGATAGAGTACCTGAAAGATTGTAAAGGACTGCCAGGCAGCAGATTGGAAAATTTAGGACAACGTATTTATGACAAAATAAAAAGCATCATCCAGAATCCTAATCTATTCATCACACATTTATATATTCCTCAGGGATCGGCAGAAAATGCTCAAATGTTAGAAAGTCAATTCAAACAATTGTTTAACAAAGAAATTGATGCTGAATTATTATCATTCTATCACTGTTTTGATGGGTTTGAATTTCGGTATATCAATCCGGCGAAGGTTTGGGATGAATTTGATAAATACGAAATCACTGACTGGGATGAATTTGATATAGATCCGGATACTTTGAGTTATGCCGATATGATTAAAAATGAAGCCTATGAAGAAGAAGTAAAAGATGAGTTTCATTCTTTAATAGGATTGTACTTTGATGAACCAGCTTTCAATAACCGGCTGTCAGATCCAGATAAATTGAAAGATTTTTTATTTTATAATGAATCTATTGAGCTGAACGATTTAGGAATGAAGACTCTTATTCCGCCGGCTCTGCAATTATTTTCAGAGGGAAACAAAGTTCCACATCATCCTGATCACACTCATGTTTTTTACTTTGATTATTTTGAGTTCTGGAATCAGACTGTCTTTGGTAAAAAAGATCATAATATTGCTATGTATGCAGGAACAGATTATTCTGCTTCAATAGAAAACTGGGAATTTAATGAAGTTTTCCCGTTCATGCAGAAAAGATTAATCAAATAAAACACGGGATTTGTATCAGACGAAAGGTATTTTTCAGAAAATGTTAACCTAATTAATTTTAAAAAAATATGTCAGCACTTTGGAATGTCCAGTTATTATCATTGGAAGATAAAAAATGTACGTTAAAAATTAAAAATGTACATAGTAATGACGGGAGTATCCCCACAGAACCCGTGTTTATGATTCAGATTATCCATGATGCCTGTTTACAGGGTTCACACCAGACTTTTGAATTTCCGAAAGGAACTCTTCTGACCGAGATAAGCACCTCCCAATCCTGTGATAATGATTATCTTGAAAAAGTAGTTCACCAGTATATTGAATCTACTGAAATGATCAGTGAACAAAACGAAGAAAATATCGATTCAATAGTCTCGGAATCGTTAGAATCCAGAGGTCTGGAAATGTGTTCCGATGAATGGGAAGATGCTTACGAAATAGAAATTGAAAAATACAGCATTGAATCTGTTGTTGAAATCACCATGTCAGATCAAAAATATCTGGATCATTTACTTCCGATAGAGCATGAAGGTAAAATAATCAACAGACCCAACTGGGACAGTTTTGCCTGTTTATAATTTCAGAGAATCCGGGATCAGAGAATGAATGGGAACCCTTCACGAAATAGATTAACTAAAAACCAGAAATTAAAATGAAGTCTGTAATTTTATTGTTCACATTATTAAGCTGTTTTTCTGTCTCCGCACAAACAACAGGAAAGTCAGGAGCAGCAGACAGTGAGAAGCACCTGCAAACCTCCAGATTTAGAAAACCGATGGAGGAACGTATTTTTGTAAAAATTCCCGACATAGAAAAATGGAAAATAACCTATGAAAACTATAAAAACAATCAGTATGTCGTTTTAGTAGCGAATACATTTGACACCCTAAAAAAGCCTTCCGAATACCTCAGTTTAACTTCAATGGCAGGGATGAAAAATCTCGATTTAACCAAAGCAATGAATGATTCATACAAAAGGGCAAAAGACCAATCAAAAAATGCAGAATTGAACGTAATCGCGAAAGATTTAAAGGCCAAAGAACCGTGGATCATGTATTCGATACAAAACGCTGTGAATGAAGAATACAAATCTAAAGTATCACAAGTCTGGTACCTTACGCAGGGAGAAAACTTTTTCCACTCCTGTTTTATGTCAGTCAGAGATGACGCTTTTACAGAAGAGAAGAAAAAAGATATGATCAACGTTTTTAAAACAGCTAAAATAGTATACCGGTAAGGAAATTTACTAACAATGATGGGCAAAAAACAATTATTTCATATCATCTGGACCACGTATCAGGAATATCCTGTATGGGATAAAAATGGAAACTGGCAAAAGCTTGTGGATGCTTACACAGTGCTGCAGGATCATCATATAAACTGTAATTTATCCCATGAACTGCCAGCCGGATATATCAACAAAAGTTCCCGGGAGGAACGGCTTTTGCTCAATGAAAAATCGATGGCCCAGTTAAAACTTGATATTGAAAAGGTTTGCCGGAAAAACGGAGACCGAATTATTGACGGGCTTGAAATCAAAATGCTCAACGTCAGAGAATCAAAAGTTGAAATACTGGCATTCTCTCCAACAGAATCAATCACTCAGAAAATTTCAAGATTAAAAAGCATCACCTCATCACTCTTACGCTCAAAATACCCTGAAGAATTTTTTGGAAAGGGAACCTGGGGAAAAGGATTTTGGTATTCAAATATTTTCAACAAAGAAGATCTGGCAGTTTCAATCATTAAAAACCACTGTCAATAGAGATTTCAATTCGGTTGAGATAAAATGGAACGGCAGTTTTATAAGTAAACTTTAATAATCCAAGAATGGGAACACTACACGAAGTATATCAGCTTACCCCGAAAGTCATTAGTTGCGGCGCCGTCTTAAAGGTCCGCAAAGACAGAGAGAATATCTTTTCGGAAAAATATGCTGTTGATCCAAGCCTTTATCATAAAGAGCAGATCATTTTTTCCAACATAAAAGTGACGCATTCCAGTGATGGAAAGATCAAAAATTATGCAATGTATGCTGCGGAAAGAATAATTGATTTTGAGAATCCGGGGATATACGTATCCATAAAGGATGGCACCAAGTATGGCTTTGAAAAGGATTTTGATGAATTTCTCAGTGAAATGTCGCCCTATCTGGAAGACTCCATATTTTATGTAATCTGGGATTTTATCATCAACCGGTATGAAATTAAAAATGGAACATTAGAGCTCAGAATTACAAGAGATTTTGCCCGCTGGAAATATAATTTTGAGGAATATGTACTGGACAGTTATGCTTCTTCCCCAAAGCTCATAGCTGATTTTTATGTTGAAGAAACCCATGACATGGTAGCACGGCATAATGAAATGATTGAAAACGGAGATGATCCTAAAGAATTGTATTACGAAATAGAGGACTATGAAGATTTATTAAGTAAAATTTCTAACTATAAAAATCACATTTCAACGGAGGAATTTAAAAAATTGGAAGGCTGGCTGAAAACCCAGATTAATGAATAATATTAAATAAAAAATAAAACAAAAATGAACGATACTTTTACGATAGATGATTTACAGGATATATGGCAGAAGGTAAGCATTCTCCATAGCGGACAAACCTACGGCGGGCAGCATAAAAACGAAAAAATTGAATACATCAACCATATCGGCAGCGTTGTATTTGAAATCATGAACGCTTCTAAAAACACCCCTGATTTTAACACAGAACTTGCTGTAAAATGTGCATTTCTGCACGATACCATAGAAGATACCAGCTTCAGCACAGAAGATCTGGAAAAAGAATATGGCACACAGGTGAAAGAAGGCGTCCTTGCTTTAACGAAAAACACAGAACTTGAAAAGGAGCATCAGATGATAGACAGCTTAAACCGGATCAAAGCACAGCCCAAAGAGGTTTGGGCTGTTAAAATGGCCGACAGGATCTGTAATCTATATGCCCCACCCTACTTCTGGAAACAGGCGAAGAAAGAAAAATATCTGGAAGAAGCCAAAGTGATCTATGAGCATTTAAAAGAAGGCAATGACTATCTGGCCCAAAGATTATCAGAAAAAATAGAAGCATATAAAGATAAATAAAACAGGATAAAAGATATGGAGGCAATAGAAAACGGCATTTTTGAAAATTCGGAGGAAATTATCAACTGGACCTATCCCGGAGCTACATTATATTATAAAGATTGTGATTTAGAACCAGCTATTGCCGAAAAATTCACCAAGGGTAAACTCATCAGAAACGGATATTATCTTGATGTAAGCTGTAGAGGCGGCGGAATGAAATTGAATACAAGATTTTTAATCGCTTCTGCAAAAGCAGCAAAACTCTATCAAGTAAATCCGGATAATGAAAGGTTTGGGCATTGCTGTATCAATGTCAACAGTTATTTCAAGGTGCTTGATGTGTATCATCTTGAAGGCAAAACTCAGATTTTTTTACTGCACATCCCTGCAAGAGGCTTAAAATATTTTGAGAGCATCAACTCAAACTGGGATGAAGACTTTATAGAAAAAGCAAGAAAAAGTCTGGATGATAAAATACACCAGGAGCCAATCAGTGATTTGCTGGAACCATCCTGGCTGGAAAGGACCAACTTCCCCGTCGGAATGGATGCACACAACCAGTTTTACCCCTTAGCTCCTGTACCTCCGGTTTCAAAAGCTGAGGAGGGTTTATATAACGGTATCAGAGCCCTGACAAAAGACGAAGGTGAAATTAATATTCCCCTTCCTTTTTTCAACGAACAGAAAGCGGAATCCAAAGTAGGCCTCTTTTTGAAAAAAATATTAAAAAAATAAATAAGGACAACAGCCAATCCGCAATAAAAATAACAATAACCAATACACAATATCCATGGGGTTTTTCAGCAGAAAAAAAACATTTAAAATCAGAGATGTAGAATTTTATTCTGAGGGTAATGATCATTATTCCAAAGGATTAAAACCTTCTATTAAGAAAGAGTTAAAAATTTCAAAAAACAATCTTACATTAGAGCAGTTAAAACCCATTCTGCAATATCTTGTGGAATTTATTCAGGATGAAAAACCGGATATTAAAAACGGAGAAAAAATAACCTGCTTCTCATGGTGTATTTTATTTCATGAAGATCAGGACTTTTTCGAAATTCTTGAAGTAATCCCGGAACAGCAGGGATTTGGCGAAGGGCTTAGCCGCACGCTTCATATACTGGAGCAGCAGCTTTCCGTTTGTAATCAGCTAAAAGTAGAACCGAATTTTCCTGATTTTGACGAGATCGTTACCGTAGATCCTTTACTAAAAACAGGGCTACAGGCCAATTTATTCCGCTGGAAAGGAGATTACCCGGATTCCGGGTGGGTAGCTATGAGCGATAGCTTTAATGAAGAAACCATGTCTTTCGAAGAAATGACTGTAGGGCAGCTGATGACTTTAAGACCGGAAATCGTCCAGTTTACAGCTCTTCCAATGGGATTTAAAGTGATTTGGGAAGGCAGTAATGCAAAAATAGGGTTTGACAAGCAATTGATAGAAAGCTAAACCCCATATAACAGGTATTGATTTCCGAGAGCATTTTATGAAAACCTCCGGACCTCCATACCATTTAATTAAAAATGAAATCATGAGTGAATTTTCAGGGTATGAAAAAATGCCCAACAGCTTAAAAAAATTAGGGTTGAACGAGAATGATTTTTCCCAGATGGAAAAATTAAAGTGGGTGGTGACCGAAAAAGTTCACGGCGCTAACTTCAGTTTCATCTATGAAAACGGTCATTTAAAATTCGCCAAAAGAAAAGAATACCTTAACTGGGCCGACGATTTTTTCGGTTTTCAATTGGTTGTCAACAAACTGGAAGATAACATCCTGCGTCTTTTTGAACATATAAACAGCAAAATAACCGCAGAGAAATATATTATTTATGGTGAATTGTTCGGCGGTAAATATCCTCACCCGGAAGTCAGTCCTGTAAAAGATGTGCATGCCATCCAAACCGGAGTATATTATACCCCGGCCATTGAATTCTGTGCTTTTGATATTGCAATTGAAACCGATGGCTCTGGTTCCAAATATTATCTGGATTATGAAACCTCAGTCACCTATTTCAAGCAGTTCGGAATATTTCACGCACAGCCGTTATTCATTGGAAAATTCAATGAAGCGATGAATTTTAACATCAGAATGAACTCAACCGTTCCTAAAGAATTTAATCTTCCGGAACTGCAGGATAATTTAATTGAAGGCGTTGTGATAAAACCTTTTAACCAAACAGATCATAGTCTCTTTTCAAGACCGGTCGTTAAATTGAAAAATCCGGAATTTGATGAAGAGGATAAATTTCATGAGGCCGAAAAGTGGTCTTTTATTCCTAATATTTCCTCTAAAACAGAAGATTTATCTTTTATTGTAGAGGAACTGAGAAACTATGTTACTCTAAACCGATTAAAAAGTGCAATTTCCAAAATAGGTGAGCTGGATATGAACAACCAACTCCGGGTTTCTGAAATTAAAAAAGAATTTTTAGAAGATGTAATCACAGATTTTAATGAAAACAATGCCAATCTTTTAAACGATTTATCTCCCGATGACAAAGAATGGATCATCACAAGAGTGAATTCTGAGATTCATAAAATAATCACTGTGGATCCGGCAGATATTTAGCAACTGGCAGAAACCTGCGGAAATGAAACAGTCTTTTTCTGTGAAAAAAAAATTAAATAATGAACTTCACAATACAATTTCTGAAAGAAAAACAGTCTCAACTGATAGAGCAGTTGCGGAACGAAAATGCAAGCATACCCGAAACATTGCAGCAAAAGAAAGACATTGACAAAGCCATTGCCTGGCTGGAAAACATTGAGAAACATCATCTGGAATATCCTACCCACTACGAATGGGTAGAGCTTCCATGGATGAAAACCGGCTACTTTACCGATTATCGCATTATGAATGATTGTGAAACGGACGACCGACAATATTGGATTGAGTTTAAACCACCATTTACCGTTACGCCCTTGGACTTTTTGCTTATCAAAAAACCAAAATAAAAAACTTGCTGCGCAAAGTCTCTTCATATAATAAACTGCTATTTTACACAAAAGCAAAACAGCATTCCATTCTAAATATTTGCACAACACGAGCTTTACACGTAGATTTGATCCTTTAGAAAATAAAAAACTAAGACTATGGGACTATTTGATTTTTTCAAAAGTAAGAAGCAGGGAATTGAAAACACAAAATTTAATTCTGTTCAATTTCAGAACGAGATCTGTGCATTGGCATTATGGAAATTGAAAGATCATAATCTACAGCCGGACGTTGCCATTTCTGAATTGAAAAAAGTAGGTTTAAATGATGAACAGGTCAATTTTATTCTTGAGAAAGTAAAGAAATTTATTCCTCAGGAGGGAAATACAGACCAGCCCCACTCTACCCATCCGGGAATAGATGATATTAAATTCAGAAGTGAAGAGTATCAGAATGAAATAATAACCTACGCCCAAAATGTATATTTTCAGAACCATCATCAGTACGAAACAGTAAAAGATATCCTTCTGAAGGAAGGTCTGAATACCATCCAGGCAGATGAAATCGTTAATAAACTTCAGGAAAGGAATGCACAGATGGTGAATGAATTTCAGGATAAGCTTGATTCCGGGGAAATTACTGAGATCAAAATTCAACCCAACCCTGATCACACCAAAGAAAACACAGGCCAAGATCAGGTGGACAGATATATTGCCTATGGAGCTTATCAGATGGACCGTGGAGATTTGGACAATGCTTTGGAACTTTTCGAAAAAGCTATTGAGCTGGATGAAAATGCAACCTTAGCCTATGCCAATATGGGAAAATTATATTCCTTAAAAAACGACAATCTGAAGGCTTTGGAATTTGTTAATAAGGCCCTGGAAACTGAACCTTCCCATCCGCAGATACTGGACAATAAAGTTGATGTAGTATATGAATTATTGGTAGAACATCAGATCAGTGAATCTGAATTTATAGCCAATATTAAAGATGTTTTACAGCAAGATCCGGAAAACCCCAATGCTTTAATTTATATTATCCAGTTTTATTTAAGGAATAATCAGACGGATCATGCGATAGAATCTGTAGAAAAATTATTTCCAAAGTATTATTCTGAGGATATTACCATTCAGCTAATGATTGATACATTCAACAGGTTACCCGTTGAACAGGCTTTAAAGCAATTTGATATTCTTGAAAGTAAAGTCAATGACGAAGCGAAATATCAGCTACACTACAACAAAGGCTTATACTTAAAAGGAATCGGAAGATATGATGATGCTATCCGGGTTTATGATAATTTAAATAAAATTCAGGAGTTTTCATGGAGCTTTTACCAGATGGGAATCATGAAAAACCTGCAGGGAAAAACAGATGAATCTTTGGAACTGCTGAAAACAACGTTCCGTCTGGAGCCCGAACTTAAAGAAGATGCTAAGAATTTCCCACAGCTGCAAAATCTGTGGAATCACCCTGAGTTTATTGAAATAACAAAATAAGGTGTCATTATTTCGGAAAGTATAGATATTTTCATAGATTAACTCCATTAATAACCATGACAGAAAAAAAACAAAAACTTTGGGATTATTTTATTCTCTGCGCAAGAGTTCTACTTGCCTGGATCCTATTAGGCTACGGCTGGAGTAAATTGACAGAAGGACAGTTTGGAATTTCAGCAGAAGAAATGGCCATCCCCGTAAAGGATCTGGGACTATTCAAGCTTTCCTGGTATTTATTTGCTCAGGAACCGTTCAAAACATTTGTCGGGATCTCACAAATCATTGCCGGACTTCTTTTTCTTTATAACCGTACTGCTATTTTAGGAGCCTTGATAGCCATCCCGATTCTTTTAAATATTCTGGTTATTGATATCACCTATGTTAAAATGACAGGGTTTTACTGGCGTCTTTCTTACTATTTATTACTAGACTTCTTAATTCTCTGGCATTATAAAGACAGGATGATTACAGCATTTAAAGCAATTTTTATGGGATTGACCACTCAATTCAAATATCCTTTCTGGGCCTATCTGATCTTACCCATAATGGCGGTAGGACTTGAAATTTTAGGGATTCTTCCCAGGATGATAACAGGACTGATCGTAAATCCCTCAGAAACATTAGAAAGTTTTGGTAAAATTCTGGAATTCATAAAAAAATAAGATCAGTATATAATGATCAAAATTCTATGATGAATATTAAAAAATAGATACAATGATAAAAGGAAAAACAATAGGGCTAATACTATCCCTCCTATTTTTAGGACTGGTATTCTATTATTTTTATCCTGAAAATAAACTTCCGCCTAACATACAAATTGATAAACTCGTGGTTTATAAAGCCAAAAGAAAGCTATTGGCTTACTCAAACGGGCAGCTGGTAAAGACTTATACAATTTCATTGGGAGGGCAGCCAGTAGGACATAAAGAACTCGAAGGCGATAAAAAAACACCTGAAGGGCAATACTTCATCAATGCAAAAAACGCCAACAGCGGGTATCACAAAAACCTGGGTATTTCTTATCCCAATAAAGATGATATTAAAAAGGCCAAACAGCTTGGTAAGCCGGCAGGTGGTGACGTTAAAATACATGCACTGAAAAACGGAAGAGGCTTTATCGGAAAATTTCATCGCTGGTCCGACTGGACATTAGGCTGCATCGCAGTAACTGACAAAGAAATAGATGAATTGTATCAGTCCGTAAAAATAGGAACACCAATTAATATTAAGCCGTAACAGATTCCTTTTTTTGCACTTGTTTTTCTATTTTTACCATCACAAAAAATAAACAAGCATGACCATAGAAGCCAAAATCGATGAAGCCTTCAGAAATACATTCCTGCTGCCAAGAGAAAAGACAGTCACGGATTTTTTTATAGATGTTTTACAGTCAAAATATAAATTCAGGGAAGATGACACAAAAATTGAAGTCATGGGATTGTATTACTATGCTTCAAGTCCGTTAAGCTTTTTATTTGCCATGCCTCATTATGAATATTATTCACAGGATAAAACGACTCATATCGCAGAGCTTCATCTGAGAGAACATTCGTTTGAAGATTATACATATATTGATATTGAGGAATTAGGCAGAAAAGTCCTGGATGAAAACAGGATTGATTATTCAGCGTATCTTGATGAAGATGATGAGCTGGAACTTGCCAATTACTGGGAAAACCAAACCGACCTTGAACAAAACTTCCTAATGCACTGCTGGAAAAATGCAAAGGAAAAAACAGGGGCTAAGACTTTGGGGTTCCTGGAATCTTCAGACGGCTCCGATGGAACTTATGATGCAGATAACGGCTATGAACTTCCTTTTGAAATCGGTATCGACGAATATCTGCAATCCCATGGTTTTCATTTTAAAAAAGAAATTTAAAAGTCAAAATACTGCCAGACACAATGACAATCCAGGAACACATCAAAGAATATATTGCCGGCCAGCCTGAACCCAAACGTACCGATATGCAGGAGCTGCACCATATTGTTATGGAACTCATGCCGGAATGTAAATTATGGTTTCTGAATGGCAAAAACAGTGAAAATAAAACGGTATCCAATCCCAATATCGGATATGGACTTTACACCATACCCTATGCTGATGGAAAAAGCAGAGACTTCTATCAGATTGGGATGAGTGCGAACAAAACAGGAATCTCTGTCTATATTTTAGGCATCAGCGACAAAACGTACCTGGCCAAAATGTATGGAGAAAAAATAGGTAAAGCAAACGTAACAGGATATTGCATTAAGTTTAAAGCCCTGAAAGATATCAACCTTGAAATACTTAAAGCCGCAATACAGGACGGAGCAGAACAAAGCGCTTAAAAAACAATTGTACTGTTTATCATAAACTGGATAAGGCTGCAGCTTCAATAATACTCCGCATACGATCATTCGCCAATCTGCACAGAACAATTTTAATTTCATGCTAACATTACAATATGATGTAAATTAGAAGAATTGAACTTTCAAAAGAATACCCCATGAAAATCAATAGTAAAAATATCGGCTTCCTGTTGCTTTCCTTTGTCATTCTAAGCTGCAGCCCTAAAAAAACTGACCATTTTAAAGCGAAAGAAGTATATAAATCTTCCGAACTGATCATTACCCAAATTTCAGAGAATGCATTTATTCATACGTCTTTTAAACAGACCAATGATTTTGGCAATGTTCCCTGTAACGGATTGGTGGTAAAAAATAATAATGAAGCGGTTGTTTTTGATACCCCTGTCAACGATAAAACATCAGAAGAGCTGATTAAATGGATCAACGGAGCCCTTCATTCTAAAATTAATGCCGTTGTTCCCACTCATTTTCATGATGACAGCATGGGCGGATTACAGGCATTTCATAACCATCATATTCCCTCTTACGCTTATTCCAAAACCATTGAACTGGCTAAAGAAAACAACTTTACAGTTCCTGAAAACAGTTTTAAGGATTCAGTCGTTTTAAAAGCAGGTCATGAAAAAACCATTGCAAAATTTTTCGGGGAAGGCCATACCAAAGATAATGTAGTCGGGTATTTACCGGAAGAACATATCCTTTTCGGAGGCTGTCTGCTCAAAGAACTTGAAGCCGGTAAAGGATATCTTGGAGACGCTAACGTTTCCGCCTGGTCCAATACCGTTGAAAAAGTAAAAAAAGAATATCCCGATGTAAAGATTGTCATTCCGGGACATGGAGAATATGGAGATCAAAAACTATTGGATTATACGATTAACCTGTTCAAAACCCAATAAAAAAGGAAAGATATTGTATAACCATTTGTTTCAAATGAGTAAATGGGAACCCGGAAACTCATATCATCAAAAACACAAATCTATTTAACCAATGAGCACAGGCTGTCATACGGCTCCGGCCAATAAAAAAGAATACATAACCGATATTGGAAAAATTCTTGTTCACGAACATGGTAAAAAAAAGTATTATACACCGGAACAGATAAAAACAGCCCATGAAAAAAGCAAATGGAATGAAGGTTTTGATTTTTCCTGCTGGGCTATGAGTGTATATTCTTCCCACTCTGATTTCACAAGCTACCATCAACAAATAGGGGAAACCTGTGACTATGCTGACATGAAAACAGAAATGCTGCAGGGCTTATCTGTATCAAGTGGATCTGAAATTCCGGATCTTCCCGATGCTGATATTGATTCCTCATGGCTGGATTTTGGAGAAGTATTCGGAAATATATTTGAAGGAATCGGAGATTTTATAGGCGCAATTTTTGACGGATTTTAAGAACATGTTCAAATTTTTGAACCATTAAGATCCTTTTAAGTATTAAGATTAATTAAGGAAAAAATCAAAGATTTTTTTATAAGTATAATGTCTTAAAGCGAAGCCCGAATCACAATGAAACAATTCATCAATTTTATCCTGATCATCATCATTTCAACTCTATCCGCAGGAGTTTACGGAATAGTACACGATCAGATTACATACACCATTTCATCCGAATATTATACGCTTCTTAAATTCCAACAGTTCGGATTTGAAAACCTCAATCTGAATGTAAGGATAAAAGTAGGGATCATCGGATTTCTGGCAACCTGGTGGGTAGGATTATTTTTAGGAATAGTTTATGCTTTCATCTCGTTATTTCTTGATGCGGAAAAAGTTCTGAAAGTAACCATAAAATCAATCCTGATCAATATCTGCATCACATTTATTTCAGGGATTTTGGGCTATGGGTTTTCCGTTTTATTTTTATCACCGGAAAATACTGACTGGTATATTCCCACCGGAACTAAGAACATCCGGAGTTTTATCAATGTAGGTTCCATCCATAATTTCGGATATATAGGAGGAATTATAGGGTTAGCTGCAGGATTATTGTATCAAATAAAAAAGGCTAGAAATATTTAATTAGTGGAAACAAAAATTACCATAGAAAACCTGCAGAATAAAGAAGTTTATATTGAAGATTTTAAAACCACTTTTATCATCCTTAATGTAGAGAATACATTGCTGCGTTTTGATTTTAAAAACAAAAGGGAAGCCCTTCTAAAAAAGAAAGAATCCGGAAAACTAAAAGTGTATACAGAACATCCCCTGCTGATCAACCATAATCAAAGTAATCTGGATGTTTTTATCAATTCAAAGCCACAAAACCCTGATGTATTTATTGAAGAAATCAAAAGAACCATTGAAACAGCTACAGGTGGCTGGCGAAATTGGGAAGATTATATAGAAATCAATGCCGGGATAAACGTACATACTTTTATTCAAAATATAAAAAACGGAAGTGGAAAATTTTTGAATGCCCCCTTTTCTGTGGTTGAAAATATTGAAAAAGTCTGCGAAAAACATCAGGTAAAACTAAAATCATTTGGAGAAAAAACCGTCTTTCATCACAAAATGATAATGATTAATAATCAATTTGTTATTGCAGAAGATTTCCGGTTATACTAAGCCTGTGAAAACTTCTTTCATATTGATTTTTCAACTCATTTTTTACTTAACTTAGTTTTCTAATAACCCAATCTCAATATCATGAAAATAGTAAATCTTCTGTTCATTCTTGTTTTTTCTGTCTGTTTCTCACAGGAAAACAACATCTTTGAAAGACTTACCACTTTAAAAAATAACGGAAAAATCTGGTACAATATTGACGGATACAGCGTAACCAGCGAAGTTTTTTCCAATACATTTGATGAAAAAGGGCTAAAAAAAGTATTCCGGAAACATCAGATCTCGGATTCTGATGCAAAAGTAAAGGACAATCAAATCAATTTCAACAACTTATTGGTGACAAAACAGCAAAAGGTTGCCGCAGATTTTTCCCAGACCAACCATTATTATTTTGTAGAAAATCCGGACAAAACCATCACTGTGGTCTGGTTTATCAAAATCGGAAAAACAGATCAGGAAACTGAAGAAAAACTCGTTAATGCCATCATGGAAAAGAAAGTTCCTGAAGAAAACTTTTCTCCAATGAGTATCAGTTCGATCAATTTCGCCGGACGAAAAATTGAATTGGGAAACGGCTGTTACTGGACTTCCATCAATATTGTTCAATGTCCGTACGCCGGGGAAATGAACTGGAGTGTTCACAGAACCCTGGATGACGCAAAAGAAGCCGTAGAAAATCAGTTCAACATCACAAAATCGAAAAAAATGGGCAAAGTAGTATCCGAAGAAATGGTGGATATAGAATTTGAAGGCGTTCCTGTAAAAGCTAAAAAAATACTTTATGATTTTACAGGAGTTGCAGGAGTCTTAGCAGGAATGTCGGGAGGAAAAAATCTGACGGTTTATTATGTGGCCGCCGTAGTAAGGGATAAAAATGTAAGCTGCGTAATGAGCTACTGGAACAATGATGAAATCAATCCTGAAACCAAGCTTCCTGCACTCCTGGGGAAATTAATGTCTGTAAAATGAAAAACATCTTAAAAATATTTTTAATCTTTATTACAGCGCTGGCTTTTATCTTTACCGCATTTTTCTTTTTAAAATTTAATAAAGTTGAATACCAAAGCTCTGTGTCGAATTCAACGGCTGTAAAGAAACTCAATAAAAAAGTATTTGCCCCAGGATTTTTAAATACAGGTTCTTCAGCAATCAGTACTGACTTCAGTTTTGACCGTGAAGCAAAAAATGATACCATAGGCTTTAGTTTTCACCCTTCTCTACATGAGAATTCAGAAAACAGACTTAGCCTGAATTTCAATAGTGGAGACGGATATTCCGGGCTAAATATAGAGGTCATGAAAATAGGCAGCTGGTTTTCTTCCTCCATTGAAACCTACACAGACAACGTAAAACCTTTTGATTTTCTGGACAGGGATCAATATTCTATCAAAAAGCAAAAACTCATTCTAAATAAACCGGAATATAAGAAAGGCGACAGTATCTTTGGAAAAATAGAACTAGAGATACAATCGAATATTAATGATTCTGTTTATCAGGCCGGGGGATATTTCAGAGGAAAAATTGAATAATATACGGCTTACATTTAAATCTTATGGAACAACAAATCGTAGAACTCATACCCGTTGTTGAAATCTCAATATCCAATGAGGAAACAGAACTTCCTGAAACCGGGCCTTATTGGAAATACCAGCAGGAATGGGAAAATTATAATAACGCCTGTAATCAGATTGCCGGATTTTCAGGAGCACTGAAGGCCTACCTCTCAGGTTCTTCACTTTATGAACCCCATTCGATCTCTCATCAGGATCTTCTTAATCTTCTTAAAGTTGAAATGGAAAAGCAGGATGATGAAGAAAAGAGCCCTGAAGAACTGACACGTTCTTTCTATGGCGGCTATATTCTGAAAATCAACGGACGGGACATTTTGTTTCCTCAGTGCTGCTCTGATTTAACCGACATTACAGAGTGGGAGGACTTAATTGATGATCAGGAGAATACGTATTTCTATTGCGGCCACCCCTCACCGAAAGTTACCCAAATAGATGATGATATTCTTTTTGATTTTGTGAATTCTGAAATTCAGGAAAGCTTTTGTCCTCCTGTACCTTTTGATGAAGTCAGAATAAGCAGATCAGCACTTAAAGCCGCTGTTGAAAAAGCAAAGAATGAACTGAAAGATTTTTCCGGTCACCTGGAAAAAGTAAATAGAGAAAATAATCTGGGCATTAAAAACATTGCAGAAATACTGGTTTATGGAGAATTTCAGGATTAAAATTTCACAGAAAGTACCTGTTTTTATAATCGTATTTTTCCCCATATTTCTATGGGCGCAAAATAATCAGCAGATAAAAACAGACAACATCTATCCGAAAGAAAAAATCGAGGTCTCTTTAATTGGTGTAAAAGGCTTTAATGATGAAACACCCCATTATAACCTAACGATTTATAAAAACAAAAAAATAATCTTAAAAGATCAGGTTTATAGCAAAGTAGGAGAAATTCAGTTTGAAGATTTTAATGGTGACGGAATAAAAGACCTTCTTGTTCAGAATATTTCAGATGTACGAAGCAACTGGACCTATTATCTTTATGTATTCGACAACAGAAATAAAACGTTTAAGAAAATTCTGGATTTTGAATCCGTTAAAAATCCTGTATACAATCCGAAATATCAATGGGTTGAAAGTTATGTGGTTTCAGGAACAAATTATCTGAACTTATATAAAATCACCGGCGACAAGGTCAAAGATTTAAAGTACATCATTGAGGACCGTGAATCGGTGAATTTTGAACAGGAATATAAAAAGGCTGTTAAAAAACTGATAAAATAAAATAGAGTATATCTTTTTTCTGTAATTTTCTACCCCGAAAAGCACGATCATCATGCTCAAAAACAAAAGTCTTTTAAAAAAAATTGGTACGGAATTTCTTATGGGAATCATAGGAATAATTGGTACTTCATTTCAGTAATGCTTGTTCCTGAAAAAATTTAAGTATAAAAAAATTGTGGCTTATCTTTATCGTTGAAAAGCTTTAATTAAAAACAATCACCAATGACCGAAGAACAAAAAATTAAAACGAGAGAACGCAATAACCAGTTAATCGAAAGCCGGCAATACCGATTCAATTCCTGGTTGCCCATTCTGGAAGATCCCAATACCAGAACCATAGAAGAAATAAAAGGCAGAATGGGTGTGATGAATGCCCTGATTAATATTTCATTTGAGGCTCCTGTCACCATCATCAGAAAATGGATCGATCAAAACGGACTGACTCAGCATCTTTCCAACTGGGAACATGAAATCCTGCTAAAAGACAATGACGAATTAACAGAGTATGAAATTAATTCCCTGAGATGGTATCTTGAAGGCCTTTGGGCTTTAATGTGGACAACCGGACTGGTGGACCATCTTGATGAAACCCAATGGTGCAGCGATGAAATGGCCTCTATGCTTCCTAACCTAGAAGAAAATGACAGCAATGAAAAAATAAACCAACTATCAACCTTAAAAACCGATGATGAAATTTACGAAATGCTGGATCTATATTACCGATTGCACTGGTACTGCGTAGATGAAAGACTTAAAGGGCAGCAGGCAAAGATCAATGAAGGCCTGGTATACGAAAGAAGAAAAGCTTTGGAATGGCTGATCAATAAAGAATCCGACTGGGATGATATTGAAATGAGTACCTGAAATACCTCTCTTTATTATCCATTTTGAACATAAAAATAACCTATGAAAAACTTTTTAATCCTTCTCTTTTTCACCACTTCACTCTCCTGCTTTTCCCAGAAAAAAGATACCGCCTCCTATTATTATCGCAGATATGAGCCAACAAAAAATGAATTAATAGAATGCGGACTAAAACAGAAAAAAAATAAAGAATTATTTGACCAGCTGTCTGAAGAAGCAAAAAATACCGATTTTAAAAAATTAACGTCTGTCATTATTAATGATTTAAAAAATTCTGATTTCAAAGGAGAGGTTATATTATTCTATGTTAACTACATCAATACCATATGTGGTCATGATGATGATTATAGATTTAACTGTGTCATGGAGCATAACACCACTGATCCATTTTATAATAACAGATCCTGGACCTATAATGATTTCATTTCTTTATCGAAAATTCTCAATACAAAAATAATTGTCCCCAGTAAAAAAAATTTCGGATTTAGTAATTCCAACAGGTTATTCGGAGAAGATATGAAAGAGGCAATAAGCCGGTATAAAGAATTCAAAACCGGTCTGGTGAAGGATAAAGAAGTACATCAGGAAAACAAAAAATTCTTTTATCTCTCTGAAAAAAAGAAGAATAAAAATTGGCTATTACAAACTGATCTTATCTACAATAAGGTATTAAATTATTCTTATGATACACTTTACTTCGAATTTAAGAACCTTCCGGATTATAAAGTTCAGGTAACTGTCATGATCAATTTCATACCTATTTCAAAAACCTATGAATATAATAACGGAGAATGGAGCTTAATTGATACTCAATAAAAAACCAATATTAAACATCAACTTTTATTGCCTTGAAAATTAAATACAGCTTTTATTATTTCATCCCTGATTTTCTTCCAAACCTCCTGTAAAGATCAATATAACCTATGAAAAACTTTTTAATCCTTCTCTTTTTCACCACTTCACTCTCCTGCTTTTCCCAGAAAAAAAGAGATACCCTTTCCTATTATAACAGCTATGAACCCACAAAAGCTGAGTTGAGAAAATGTGAGAAAATACAGAAAAAAAATAAAGAATTATTTGACCAGCTGTCTGAAGAAGCAAAAAATACCGATTTTAAAAAATTAACGTCTGTCATTATTAATGATTTAAGTAATTCTGATTTCAAAGGAGAGGTTATATTATTCTATGTTACCTACAGCAATACAGTATGTGGTAATATGGATGATGACAAATTCATTTGTGAAAAAGAATATAATACAACCAATCCGTTTTACAGCGGCCGGAACTGGACGTATGATGATCTTATTTCCTTGTCGAAAGTTCTCAACGAAAAAATTATTGTTCCCAGTGAAAAAAATTTCGGATTCAGTATTTCCAACAGATTATTTGGCGCAGACCAGGAGAAAGAATTTAGTCCGTATAAAGAATTCAAAATCGGTATGGTGAAGGATCAGGAAGTAAACAAAGGGAACGAAAAATTCTTTTACCTCACCGAAAAAAAACAGGATAAAGACCTAGTGTTACAAACTAATTTTATCTACAATAAAGTATTAAATTATTCCTATGATACGCTTTATTTCAAATTTAGAAATCTACCCGGCTATAAAGTACAGGTAACAATAATGATCAATTCGGGTTCCATTTCAAAAACCTATGAATATGATAGCGGAGAATGGCTTTTAACTGACACAGAATAAATCAACAACTTTTATTTCATCCTCCGATATTTCTATGAAACTCAATACCGTTTTTTATCTATCTCTCCTGTTCTTCATTCTGCTTTCCTGTAAAGAAAAGATTGGGAATGAAGAAAACTTTGTGATCTATCAGGTAGATCCTCAAAAACAAAACATCCGGATGTATTGGAAAGACGGTAAAAATGAAATTATCAGAAGCCTCAATAATCTGGAAAATTATACAGCTTCCCAAAATGAAAAGTTAATCTTCGCCATGAACGGAGGCATGTTTGATCCCGATTATGCTCCCAAAGGCCTTTATATTGAGAATTTTAAAACCCTCCACCCTATAGACACCTCAAAAGGAAACGGAAACTTTTATCTTCCACCCAATGGAGTATTTTATATCACCAAAAATAATAAACCGGAAATTACTGAAACTAAAAAATTCATTCCATCCCCGGAAATTAAATATGCTACCCAATCTGGCCCCATGCTTCTTATCAAAGGGAAAATAAACCCGGCTTTTCAGCAGCATTCTAAAAATCTGAATATAAGAAACGGTGTCGGAATTAAGGAAAACGGGGAAATCATTTTTGCGATGTCCAAAAAAGAGGTTAATTTTTATGATTTTGCTTCACTTTTTAAAGAAATGGGCTGTCAGAATGCTTTATATCTTGACGGATTTGTTTCAAGAACTTACCTTCCTGAAAAGAAATGGATTCAAAAAGACGGGGATTTCGGAGTAATGATCGGAATAACCGAACCTGGCCATTAGAACATCCTGTAAAATATTTTTTCAATATTGTATTTTTCATACCATCTTTTTTACTAATTTCGACGAGGCTTATCAAGCATAATACTGCGAAATTCAACCCGTTAACCAGATCACCATGCCTCACTTTGTTATAGACTGTTCACAGGATATTATTCAGCTGAAAACGCCTGATGAAATGATGAATGTCGTTTACAAAACCACAGAATCTACCGGATTATTTGCCGTAAATGATATCAAAGTAAGATTACAGCCCTATCAGTATTACCGGCTCGGAGGAGATAAAAAGAATTTTATCCACATTTTCGGATACATCATGGAAGGACGGAGTACGGAACAGAAAGCAGATCTTTCACAAAAAATTATCACCAGCCTCACGGAATTATTTCCGGATATCTCATTTTTATCCATCAGCATTAATGATTTTGAAACCGCAACCTACTGCAATAAATCATTGATAAACCCTGAAAATTATGATCACAACCGTCATTTTGAACTGTAAATAATTTCACCAAAATAAAATCCAACCACAAAATACAATACTTATGAACCTTAAAACATTAATCACTCACACTGTACAGTACAACAATTGGGTAGTCAATAAATACATCGACTGGCTGGCCACAAAATCTGATGCACAGCTCAATCAGGAAACCCCTTCAAGCTTTCCGACTATCCTTAAAACCCTGCATCATATCTGGCAAACTCAGGAATATTGGTGGAGCCATATCTCCGAAGGCAACGATTTTGATTTTGAAGCCACCACAGCGGCAGTCACAAAGGATGAAGTTTTCAATGCCATCAAAGATAATTCCAGGAAATTAATGGAATATGTTGAAGGGCTTTCAGAAGAAGATCTTGCCCAAAACGTGAAGATAGAATCCCAATGGTTTCAGTGTGATTTCTCCAAATATGAATACATTCAGCATGCCATCATCCACGGCACTTATCACAGAGGACAAATTGTAACCATGGGAAGAAATATCGGTATTACAGATGCGCCTATGACAGATTACAACTTCTGGAATATTTATAAAGATCAGAAATAAAAATAGTAATACAATGAATTCCGATACCATTCAGGATCCTGTTATTTATTATCACGGAACCAAGGCAGATCTGAAAACAGGTGATCTTATTGAACCCGGTTTCAATTCCAACTACGGAACCAACAGAAAAGCGAAATACATTTACCTTACCGCTACGCTGGAAGCTGCAACCTGGGGCGCGGAACTGTCACAGGGAGAGGGAAAAGAAAGGATTTATATCGTTGAACCTACCGATCCCATTGAAGATGATCCCAACCTTACCGATAAAAAATTTCCGGGTAATCCTACAAAATCTTACCGTTCGCTGCATCCGTTCAGAGTAATAGGAGAAGTTATGGAATGGCAGGGGCACTCTGAAGAACAGCTTCAAACAATGAAAAACCATCTTGAAGAACTAAAAAGACAGGGCATTGAAGCTATTGAAGATTGATATTACCAATAAATAACCAGCAAAAACGGGATAGCTTTTTGAACTCAAAGAAATATTGATGCGGAAATATAGCCAAACTCCCGATATTCCCTATTTTTGCAGAGGCCGGATCATCCCCTGTGCTGTAAAGGCAGTACCGAATTTACAGGTTATCCTGAAAATGACGGAGAACACGATGAGACATAAACAGGATTAAAAATTAAAACCAATTATCCCAACTTAAAAAAACTAAAAAGCTAACCATAAAAATTCAATGAAAAGCATTATTTCGATCTTATCCCTGTTGGCCGTTTTTTCCTGTGCAACCCGGGCAGCCTATGATCAGAATTTTAATTACAACAGGCTGGAACAGGTAAAAGACAGTGTAAAAGTAGGGAACATTGTCATCCTTAATTCATTTAAGCATCAGATGCTTGCCCATAAAAAAGGTCAGTACGATTCGGCAAGAATCATCAACAATGTTTATAAACCCCATCAAAAACTTTGGGATAGCTGCTATGCAGTGATTTTCGGGGATGAAAATGCCCAAAAGTTCAATACCACTAAGGGGATGGCTGAATGGAATAACAGCCTGTATCTGAAAAACAGACAGATGTTTGAAGAGAAAACCAACATTCTTTTAAACATTAATCTGAAAAAAACATTTAAGAAAACGCTTGTCAGATTCAGCAAGCTGGTTCCCTATCAGCCTAAGGCAAGAATAAGTTTAATTTTTACCCCTATTACAGGAATTGCTTTCGGCGGATGCAACAACGAACAGTTTGCCTTAGAACTTAATAATAAAGGAATAGAAATTCCTTCTGTTCTTAAAATGGACCTTCCTCACGAATTAAACCATATGGCTTATGAAAAATCCAGAAATGCTGATCCGGATCATGCCTCTGCCCTGAACCAGACCATTGATGAAGGATTTGCCTGCTATTTTACCTATGTATTCTTTGAAGGAAAACTTGAAAAACATGAAACTGTACACCTGACTAAAAAAGAGTGGGACTGGTTTATTCAGCATGAAAAAGAACTTTTCACCCAATTAAAAGCATACTTTACCGATACTTCAGGAAAAAATCCTTTATTGCAGAACGATAAAGTCAAACTGTTTCCAGATGCCCCGGGAAATATCAATTACTGGATGGGATTCAGAATTATCGAAAAATATGTGGAAAAGAACGGCAAGGATTCCTGGAAAGACATTTATCATCTAACAGCCAAAGATCTGTTGAAAAAAAGTGGCTATGAAAAATACATAGAAAGCTTATAAATTTCACAAAAAATAAATTGAGGATTAAAAAATTATCCAAAAACCATATAACAATACCCATGAAAACAATTTTAAGTAGTGCTCTGCTACTGATTTTAAGTCATACGAATGCACAGATCATCGCCGGAAAAATACTTTCTGATGAGAACAAACCTGTCCCTTATGCCCGGATAGGCGTAGACCAAGAGAAACTTGGCGCGATAGCAGATGAAGCAGGCAGCTACTCCATTGATCTTACGAATGCAGACAAAAACAAAATGATCACCGTTCAGATGGGCGGATATGTTAACTTTAATCAGAAAATAGAGGATTTCATTCAGGCCAAAAGTCATGATATTCTCCTTCGCGAAAAAATTACCGAGCTGCAGCCTGTGGCCATCAATCCTAAAAAATACACCAATAAAAACTGGGGGACTACCGCCAAAACAAAAAAAATTCTGTTCGGATACAATCCGGCAAGAACCAAAGAGGATCAGTCGAAAGAATTGGCTGTATTGTTTAATAACAGAAAAAAAATAAAGCTTCAGAAAATCAACCTTAATGTTGTTGATATCAAAACGGATCAACCTATTTTGCTTACCTTTAATGTCTATTCAAAAAACGATAAATTTCCGGGACAATCCATCATTACAGAGGATCTGAGCGTAGAACTGACCAAAGATCAGATTGTGGATAACACATTCTCTTTTGACGTAAGCGATAAAAACATCTGGGTTGATAAACAGGATTTCTTCGTATCGATGCAGGTGATGAACGGATTCGACGGCTGGATTTACTTAAGCGGAGCCTTACTTAAAAGCATGTATTACAGAAAATTTTACAGCCCCTGGATGAAAACCACTATTGCCGGACCAGCCATACATATTGATCTGAAAGTAGAGAAATAAAAAATCCATCATATGAGAAAAATAGTATCCGGACTTTCTCTGTTTGTTTTTTTCTGGGCGTTTTCACAGTCACAAGCTTCTTATGAACGGTTCAGCCATTATTCAGTATTCAAAAAGAATGATACGATTAACTATTATGTCTATTCGCCTGAGAAAATCACAGATACTACCGGAATCCTGTTGTTCATTCATGGTTCCGGTGCTTTTCCGATGTTCAGCGTAACCAAAGAAAAAGGAGTCGTTTCTGAAGTTTCCACCATGCCGTTTGATCTGGAAAAGCTGCCAAAGGATTATGCCTTTATTATGGTTTCAAAAAAATGTGTCCCTTTTGTAACGGTGAATAAAGAATATCGTGCTCCAAAATGCTTTTATGAAAACGAATCTTTAAGCTACAGGACCTGGCAGTATGATCAGGTGATTAAAGATGTGATCCGCAAAAAGATCAAACATCCTAAAAAAATAGTGACGATTGGGCATTCGGAAGGAAGTGATGTTGTAGCTAAATTAGGAACCATTAATAAAAAG